>NZ_BAOQ01000043.1 GCF_000344155.1 Gordonia paraffinivorans NBRC 108238
GGCGCCGGCGGTTCGGGCTCCGCGCCTGCGAGACCCTGTCCGACGACGAGCCCCGTCACCGCCACCAGCGCCACACCGGCGGCCGCCATCGAATGCCGGGCACGTCCACGAGCCGTCCGGGAACCGAACGGTCGTGCACCACTGTTTCGCCGCATCACCTGTAGAACTCCTTCGCCCCATCAGACCGGGGTTCGCGCAGAGCGACCGTTTCCCCAGTAGTCACATCTGCATCATCACTACCAAAAGCCTCAGGAGTTTCTTACACGGAATATGCGCGCGTGTCCCGACGCCACGCTGTGACACGTGAGATTCATGTGACAGGTGTTATCAGGACGGTCGCATCGCCGACATACGACGACGCCCCGCCCGGGAGTCCCGGACGGGGCGTCGAAACAGCTCGTGTCAGGCCGTCAGCGGAAGAATCCGCGGTTCTTGGCGTTCCACATCATGTCCTGCCAGTAACCCCACGCGTGGGTGCCGTTCGCGTAGTAGGTCATCAGCGGGACGCCCTGGACGAAGGCGGCCGCCTCGAAGGCCTTCGACTGGGAGAACGCCAGGAGCTCCAGCGTCGATCCCTTGAACAGGTCGTCGAAGACGTTCGGCAGGGCGTTGTACTTGCCGAACAGGCCGTTGCCCGAACCGACGAAGATCTTCATGCCGCGCATCAGGCCGATGTTCCAGAAGGGGTCGTTCTGGAACCAGCGGATGCTCCACGGCGGGCCCCACATGGCGTCGATGTTCCACGGCTTCGGGTCGACGTCGAACATCGCCAGGCGCAGCGCGGTACGCATACCGGGCGCGCTGAGGAAGTTGTAGCCCGACAGCGAGCCGGCACGGTCGAAGTGCTGGCGGTTCTGCGCACCGATGACGAGAGCCGCGTTACCGCCCATCGACAGGCCCATGATCGCGTAGCGCTTCGACGGGCCGACGCGGAAGCCGCGGCGGTCGAGCTCGGCGATCAGGGTCTTGGTGATGACGCAGTTCCAGCGGTACCGGTACTTCTGGCCGTTGAAGTTGCTGGGCGCATCCCAGTCGGTGTAGAAGCTCGCGGGTCCACCGATGGGCTCGACGACGTTGACGCCGGACTTGACCATCTCCTGGACGTTGGTGTTGATCTCCCAGCCGCTGTAGTCGTACTGGGCGCGCATACCGTCGAGCAGGATGACGGTCTTGTAGTTGCCGGGCTTCTTCCAGGCGCGGACCTTGACATTCGGCATGCCGCACCCGTTGACCCAGAACTCCTGCTTTCCGACCTGCGTGCCCCCGATCCGGGCGTTCGCCTGTCCGGCGACGACTCCGGTAAGCCCGACAACTGTCAGCACGGCGACGAGAGCGGCGATCAGCCGGTTGCTCGTCCGACTGCGCGCAGGCCTGCTCGCCTGTGTGGCAGCTTCACGCATGTACAGAATCTCCCTTTTCCGCCGCCCGGAGCCGGTGACGCTCTCACATCACGCAACCCGGTCGGACCTTGTGCGTCTCACACCTCGCCGGCGCATACGGATGGCGGCGCGGCAATGGTTCAGCGAGCCGATCTCGCATGCGATTCGCCGTCGGGGAGCCTATTCGATGCTCTCTGACGTGACAAACCTTGTGACTGCGATCACAACTCTCGCACCGGGACGCCCTGGCCACTCCAGAACACCCCGGTCACACACGGTCAATCGACCCATCGAGCCGCGACGTTACCGATCCGAGATGTATCCGCCAAATTTCTCGCGGATGGCCCGGGCGGATTCCGGCAGGCCGGACAGGTCGCCCGCCTCAGTTCCCGGGGTTCACCGGCGGCGGCATCTCGAGGCCGCAGCGCAGGATCTCGTACTCCGGCTCGCGCTGGATCCGGTAGCTGTTGAACGTGAACGCCTGCCGCAGGTTGTGCTTGAAGCGGCTGAACGACCACGGCCCCTCGAAGGAGGCGAACCGGTCCTTGGTCTCCGGGCACTGGAGCGCCACCTGTGCCTGCCGGACGAGATCCTCGTCGAGGTAGCCGGGGAGCACCGGGCGACGCGGGAAGGCGCCGGACTCGGCGATCACCCACTCGCTCGGCAGGATCTTGTCGTGGCCGATGCGGCCGTCCTCGAGGCGCTCGGTGTGCGCGGCGAGCGGATACGCCAGACCCATCTGGTCGATGACGCGCACGTCGAGGGGCGCGTTCATGCTCGTCATACCGAGGTTGAGGAAGTAGACGGTCACCTGGCGCTTGGCACCGGGCGGCATCTCCCCCGGGAGCTTCGCGACGTACCACTCGTCGTAGTTGAACGACGGCAGGATGACGCCGCCCTGGTCGCGGTACTGCTCGATCTTCTCGACCATCGCCTTCATGCGCGGGTAGTCGAGGTAGTCCTCGGCGGTCACGGGGTTCTCGTTGCCCATGTTGGTGACGTAGAAGCGACGTTCGTCGACGATCCCGCTGCGACCGATGTCGATGCCGGCGTTGGGCAGCACGGTCGAGTGGGTGGTGATCGCCCAGACGAGGACCGTGATCCACATGCCGGCCATCGCGACCGACCCGGCCAGGCCCAGACCCGCGCGACGACGGGCCGCGGGGTCGGTGTCGCGTCGGGCGAATGCCGCCTTGACGTGTGCCGGGATGGTCACCGGGACCACCATCAGCGGCAGGAAGGTGATGAACAGCGGGGTCAACAGGACGCGGCCGTGCATGAAGTCGCCGCCCTGGCGGACCCAGTACACGACGAGGATCAGCCCGGCCGCGACGACGACCGCCACGGCGACGGGCGTGGTCTGCAGCCGCGCGGAGAACCTCGCGAAGCGGGACCCCGCGGAGGCCTGCGGATCGGCGGCGGTGTCGGCGGCGTCGGCCGGCGCGGCGCGCAGGCGATCGGCGACGATCAGCAGCACACCGGCGATCACCGCCAGGATCACCGGCAGCAGCAGGACGTACGGGCCGAAGAGGTTGGTGAGGTAGGCGAAGCCCTGCTCCCACTTGGACCCGCTCGCGTCCTTGGCGACGGCCGGGTTCGGGACCAGCAGGCCGTAGTAGCCCATCCGGAAGATCTGGTAGCCGACCGGCAGGGCGCCCGCGACGACGAGGACGCCCAGGCGCATCTTCCAGCCCAGGGGCGCGAAGAAGACGAGCAGCAGGACGAGGCCGCCCAGGACTGCGAGTTCGGGACGGATCAGCGGCGCGAGGCCCGCGGTGAATGCCAGCAGCAGGGTGGCAGTGGCCGCCCGGCCCCCGCTTCTCGGCCCACGGCGCGCCCAGGCCACCAGCTGCACCCACAGCACGGCCACCCAGAAGATGCAGAGACCGCTCTCCAGGCCGCTGGTCGCGAAGTCGCGTGCCGGCGGCAGCGCGATGTAGACGATGGCGGTGAACGGAAGGAGCAGCGTCCAGCCGTCGCCGGTGAGGCCGCCGATGCGGTTGCCGTAGAGGCGCGCCGCGCCGTACATCGCGATCGGGATCGCGGCGACCGAGCACACGAGCGCGACCCACAGCGCGACGTACTCGAGCTGGGCGTCGGTGACCCACGCCCAGAACCACAGCAGGTACGTCCACGCCGTCGAGGTGTTGGCCTCGACGCGCTCGCCGGCGTTGAACACCGGACCGTTGCCGGCGAAGAGGTTGCGCAGGGTGCGCAGGACGATCAGGCCGTCGTCGGCGATCCAGCGGCGCTGCCATGCGCCGATGGCGAAGAAGGTGGTCACCAGGACCGCTCCGACGAACCAGCTGGCCGCGGCCAGCCGACGCCGGGACGTCACGGCCCCCGCCACGGACGTCGGAGTGGTCTCTACCTCGTCGACGACGGAATCGGTACCGACACCGTCGGCGGACTGCAGACCGTCAATTGACCGCATAGACCGCGACACCCACGCATACTATCCACGCCACGGCAAGCAGTTGCAGTACACGGTCGCCGAGGGCGATCTCTTCCGGCTCGCCCGCCGCACCGCCGTCGACGTCCACCGCATAGCGCAGGATGGCGATCGTGAACGGCACCATCGAGATGGCGTAGGCGACGTTGGTGTCGTGGTTGTTGTCGGCACCCTTGTCGAACGCCCACAGGCCGTAGAACACGACCACGCCGGTGGCCGACAACGTCCACACGAACCGCAGGTAGGTGGTCGTGTAGTAGCGCAGCGCCTTGCGGATCTGGGCGCCGGTGCGCTCGGCGAGGATCAGCTCGGCGTAGCGCTTGCCGGCCGCCATGAACAGCGAGCCGAAGGCCATGACGAGCAGGAACCACTGCGACAGGTCGATCTCGGCGGCGACGCCGCCGGCGATGGCGCGCAGCAGGAAGCCCGACGACACGATGCAGATGTCGATGACCGCCTGGTTCTTGAGCCCGAAGCAGTAGCCCAGCTGGATGACCAGGTAGATCGCGATGACCACCGCGGTCTGCCAGTTCGCCAGGAAGGCGACCGCGATCGAGCCCGCGAGCAGGACCGCGGCCAGCGTGTACGCCAACGGCACCGGCACGACACCCGCCGCGATGGGGCGGAACCGCTTGGTGGGGTGGTTGCGGTCGGACTCGACGTCCATCGCGTCGTTGACGAGGTAGATGCTCGACGCCGCGAGGCAGAACGCGATGAAGGCGATCCCGGCATGGACCAGCACCGAGACCTCGGTGATGTTGCCGGCCGCCAGCGGCGCGGCGAGCACCAGGACGTTCTTCACCCACTGCCGTGGGCGGATCGCCTTGATCAGCCCGGTGGCCAGGTTCTTCGGCGGCCCGGCGACCTTCCCGTGCTCGATCGGCTCCTCGCTCATGCACTCTCCCTGTGTCGTGTCGCCCGCGCGATGACCGGGGCCGCGGCGAGTCGCAGCGGACCGCCGGGCACCGCGGCCGTCAGGCCGAGCCGGGTCAGGGCGCGCGCCGCACGGCGGGCGCGTCCGGGTGCCGGTTGATCGCGGGTGGGTTCGAGCAGCACCTTATCGCCCGCGATGACCGCGGCTGCGCTCGCGGCACCGATCGCGGCACCGGCGGTGACGTCGGTCGGGTAGTGGACGCCGAGGACGAGCCGCGACAGCAGCATCGGCGGGACCAGCACGGCGGGCAGGGTCTTGAGATCCCAGCCGGCGGCGCGGCCGATGAGGATCGCGGCGGCGGTCGTCGACGTCGCATGCGAGGACGGGAAGCTCAGCTTGCTGGGGGTGGACACGCCGATCTCGATCGCCGGATGGTCCGGGCGCGGCCGGCGGACGATGCGCTTGATGATCACCGAGGCGGCGTGCGCCCCGAAGGCGCCGACGCCGGCCTCGATCCACAGCTGCTGAGAGCGTTCGTCGCCGCGGGCCCGCGCGAGCGCCCAGCCGGCGCCGGCGATGCCGAGCCAGCCCAGGGCGTGCTCCCCGAAGTGCGACAGGCCGCGGGCGGCCGAGCGGACGCCCGGCTGCGCGCCGATGCCCTGCTGGATCGCGACGAGGACCTTCTCCTCGCCCTGCGGGGGCCGGGAGGTCTCGTCGGCCGATGCCGCGGGACTAGTCGATTCCGAAGACATCGGCCCAGCTCTCCTTACTGGTCAACTCGCGATGCTTGGCCCGATAGACCCGCTTCATCTCGTCGAACTTCTCCTGCAGCTCCTTGACCAGCGCGAAGTGCTCGCGGGCCAGGGCGATCATCTTCTCGCGGTCGCGCTGGCGGTAGACGACGCCCCGGCCGTCGGCGGTGGTGACGGTGACCCCGTCGACGCGGCCGAGCGAGAACCAGCGCGCCTCGATCGGCGGGTAGTTGGCCTGCGGGACCTCGTGGTGACGCGGGTCGGCCGGGCGGGCGTTGTTGACCACGGCCGCGGCGAGCGCCTTGACCTTGCTGATCGGGTTCGTCGGGACGTGGGTGCCCAGGTGCGTCGCCTCGCCGGTGGCCTTGGGCAGGACCGTCGCCGACGGCAGCACGACCGCGTCCGGGTACTGCTTGCGCATCTCGGCGATCTTGGGCAGCGCGGCCGGCAGCAGGCTCCGGATGTGGTCGGGACCGCGCAGGAAGTCGCGGATCGCCTCGTTCTGGATCGCCACGGTCGAGTACTCCAGGCACAGCAGGTGCTTGGCGGTGGCCTTGGACATCGACCGGAGGATGCCCTTGATCGGGCCGTCGTGGTGGATGGCGGCGACCACCAGGCGGTTGCGGAGGTGGAAGTACGCCTGCCAGTCGATGGCGTCGTCCTTGTCGCTCCACGCCATGTGCCAGATCGCGATACCCGGGATGGTGGCGGTGGGATAGCCGGCCTTCGCCGCGCGCAGCGCGAACTCCCAGTCGTCCCACTTGATGAACAGCGGCATCGGGAGGCCGATCGTCTCCGCGCACTCGCGGGGGATCATGCACATCCACCAGCCGTTGCCCTCGACGTCGATGCGCCGGTGCAGGTTCTTGGAGTTCTCGCGGTCGCGGAGCGGGTACTCGGCGAAGTTGTGGTCGTACTCGACGAACGGCGCCGCGGTCCACATGAAGGTGTCGCGGCGGATGACCTCGCCCATGCAGTGCAGGTGGCTGCGGTCCTGCAGGTTGAGCATCTGCCCGCCGACGAGCATGGGGGCCTTGGCGAATCGCGACATCGCGAGGGCGCGCAGGATCGAGTCCGGCTCGATGGCGATGTCGTCGTCCATGTAGAGGATGTACGGCGAATCGGTCAGGCGCAGGGCCTCGTACATGATGCGCGCGTAGCCGCCCGAACCGCCGAGGTTGCCCTGGTCGAAGATGTGCAGGCGATCGCCGAGCGCCGCGGCGGCCTCGGCGTAGCCGGGCTCGTCGACGACCTTCCTGGTGCCCTGGTCGGGCATCATCACCGCGTCGATGACCTCGTCGACCATCGGATCGGAGGTCAACGCCGCCAACGCGTTCACCGCGTCGGTCGGCCGGTTGAAGGTCGGGATGCCGACCGTCACGCGCTTGGTCTCGGCATCGGGGGTGGGCGCCTCGATCGGGGCGTACCAGCCCGCGGCGACGATCTCGGTGTCGGTGTCGGTGGTGACGTCGAACCAGATCCAGCCGCCGTCCTCGAACGGGCCGAGGTCGAGCTCGAATTCGGCCACGCCGCGGCCGTTCTCGTCGGTGGCGACGAGGTCGCCGCCGATGCCGATGCGCGATCCGTCGATCTTGGAGCGGTACAGGTCGACGCGGCAGGTGCCGACGACCTCGATGCGCAGCACGACCGACTTCAGGATGCTCCAGCGCCGCCAGTACGCGGCCGCGAAGGCGTTGAAGTAGGTCTCGAAGCTGACCTCCGACTCGGCGCCCAGCAGAACCGAGGTCCGGCTCGGTGCGTGCGCGCGCCGGTGGTTGGACGCGGACTCGAGCAGGTACAGCGACCGGACGTCGAGCGGCTCGCCCGCCCGCGGGAAGATCACCCGCTGCAGAAGCGATTTCGCCTTCGACGGCCCGGTACCCGCCTCGGGGATGTCGGACTGGTTCACGGGGGTCACCGTCATCTATTCGGCTCCTGCGGGGTCGGCCACCAACGGCGCACCGTCACGCAGATGCGGCGCCAGGGTGTTGTCGAACATGGTGAGCGCGCTCGCGATCGCCATGTGCATGTCCAGGTACTGGTAGGTACCCAGGCGGCCACCGAAAAGCACCTTCGCGCTTGCGGTCTCGGCCTTGGCGAGGTCGCGGTAGCGCTGCAGCTTCGCGCGGTCCTCCGGGGTGTTGATCGGGTAGTACGGCTCGTCGTTCTCATCGGCGAACCGGCTGTACTCGCGCATGATGACCGTCTTGTCGGTCGGGTACGAGTCACGTTCGGGATGGAAGTGCCGGAACTCGTGGATGCGGGTGAACGGCACGTCGGCGTCGTTGTAGTTCATCACCGGGGTGCCCTGGAAGTCGCCGGTGTCCAGCACCTCGGTCTCGAAATCCAGTGTGCGCCAGCCGAGACGGCCCTCCGAGTAGTCGAAGTAGCGGTCCAGCGGACCGGTGTAGACCACCGGGGCGTCCGGGTTCTCCGCACGCAGCTCGTGGCGCACCGCGAACCAGTCGGTGGACAGGCGCACCTCGATGCGCTCGTCGGCGGCCATGTTCTCCAGCCACTTGGTGTAACCCTCGACCGGCAGGCCCTCGTACTTGTCGTTGAAGTACCGGTTGTCGAAGGTGTAGCGCACCGGCAGGCGGGTGATGTTGCTCGCCGGCAGGTCCTTCGGGTCGGTCTGCCACTGCTTGGCGGTGTAGTGCTTGATGAAGGCCTCGTAGAGCGGTCGGCCGATGAGGCTGATCGCCTTCTCCTCGAGGTTGCGCGCCTTCGCGGTGTCGATCTCCCCGGCCTGCTCGGCGATGAGCTTGCGCGCCTCGTCGGGCGTGTAGTAGCGCCCGAAGAACTGGCTGATGAGGCCGAGCCCCATCGGGAACTGGTAGGCCTGCCCGTTGTGCAGCGCGAAGACGCGGTGCTGGTAGTTCGTGAACTCGGTGAACTGGTTCACGTACTCCCACACGCGGTCGTTGGAGGTGTGGAAGAGGTGGGCGCCGTACTTGTGGATCTCGATCCCGGTCGTCGGCTCGGGCTCGGAGTAGGCGTTGCCCCCGATGTGGTCGCGCCGTTCGACGACGAGAACCCGTTTGCCCAGCTGCGTCGCGGCCCGCTCGGCGACGGTGAGACCGAAGAATCCGGAGCCGACGACGATCAGGTCATATCTGCTACTGGTTGCCACGGGTCCTCAGGGTAACGGACCCAACCTGAGGATTCCCCGAGCCACGGTCTCCCGCGCCCGCCGCCGGGTAGTGTTCGATCCATCCGGTCTGACGCCGTCGGACCCGGTCGATCTGTGTTGTCCAGTCGGGTCGGGGAGCGTGCGATGCCTGCGAGGCCCGGTGATGTGATGCCCGTCATCACCGACGTGACCGTGGTGGTGCCCGCCCACGACGAGGGCGATCTCCTGCCCGCGTGCCTCGAGGCCCTGACGGTCGCCGCCGCCGCGGTCGCGCTGCCGGTGGAGGTGATCGTGGTGCTCGACTCCTGCCGGGATTCGTCGGCCTCGGTGGTCCCGCCGCGGTTCCGGACCCTCCGGGTCGAGGAGCGCTGCGTGGGCGCGGCACGTCGAGCGGGTTTCGCCGCCGCCTCCGCAGGTGCGTCGCCGACGACGTGGTTCGCGACCACCGGCGCGGACTCGACCGTCCCACCCGAATGGCTGGTGACCCATGTGGCGGCCGCGCATGACGGCGCCGACGCCTACGTGGGCACCATCACCCCCGACGGTTTCGACGGCTGGCCCCCGGGGACCGGGGCCCGGTTCGCCCGCAACTACGAACCCCGCACCGGACACCGCCACATCCACGGCGCCAACCTGGGGGTGCGCGCCGACGCCTACGCCGCGGTCGGCGGGTTCCGCACCCTCTCAGCGCACGAGGACGTCGACCTGGTCGCCCGCCTCGAGAACGCCGCGCGGCCGATCGTGTGGGGCGCGCATGCGCCGGTGCGCACGTCCACGCGTCGTGCCGGCCGGGCCGCCGAGGGGTTCGCCGCCTATCTGCGCGGGCTCGCCGAGCGCACCCCCGAGGAGACCGGATGAGCGGCGAGCGCGCCCGCGAGATCGTCGGGTCGGCGGACTTCGCGCTGCCGCGCCCCGGCTCGGGGCGGACACTCGAGCGCTTCGCCGCGCTGACCCGGCTCTGCACCGAGGACATCGGCACCGGGCGTCTCGTGGAGGCCCACGCCGACGCCGACGCCATCCTGGGCGAGATCGTCGGCGGCGGCGTGGCGCCCGGCGAGTTCTGGGGCGTGTGGGCCGCCGAGCCGCCCCGCCCGAGGGTCGACGCCCGCCTCGTCGACGCCCGCTGGCAGCTGTCTGGCGTGAAGCCCTGGTGCTCGGGCGCCACCGTCTGCACCCATGCCCTGGTGACCGCGCACACCGACGCCGGAATCCGCCTCTTCGCCGTGGACCTGCGCGCGCCCGGCGTCAGCGCCGACACCTCCGGCTGGCACAGTCCGGGCATGCTGACGACCGACACCGGGGACGTGGCGTTCGACGCGGTGCCCGCCGAACCCGTCGGCGGGGTCGGCGCCTACCTCGATCGGCCCGGTTTCTGGCACGGCGGGATCGGCGTCGCGGCCTGCTGGTTCGGCGGCGCACGGCGTGTCGCTCGCCCCCTCTACCGTGACGGCCGGCTGGGCGCAGCTCGAGGCCGCGGCGCGGCAGCTCGACGCCGCGCCGCACGCCCCGGCCGCCCGGCTTGCCTTCGCCGTCCGCTGGTCGATCGAGCAGGTCGCGACCGGCATCATCGACCGGGTGGGGCGGGCGTTGGGCCCGCGGCCGCTGGTGGCCGACCCCGATCACGCGCACGCCGTGGCCGACCTGACGGTGTACATCCGCCAGTCACACGCCGACGCCGATCTCGTGACCCTCGGCGGTCTCGTCGACGGCCGGATTCCCGGACCCGAGGGGGACCGATGACGACCGACGGGCGCTCGGAGAGCATGTCGGCCCGGTTCGCCGCGACACCGACCGCCGACACCGGGACCCCGGAGGCGCGGTGGCGGGAATGGTTCGCCGCCCGGGGCGGGTGGCCGCCGGCGGAGGTGCCCGTCGATCGCCTCGTCGTCATGTCCGCCCACCCCGATGACGAGGTGCTCGGAGCGGGAGCGCTGATCTCCTCGGCCGCCCGATCCGGGACCGAGGTGGTGGCCGTCTGCCTCTCCGACGGTTCGGCCTCGCACCCCGGGTCCCCGACCCTCACGCCCCGCGAGCTGGCCGAGCACCGGCACCGTGAACTGGATGCCGCCACGACCGTCCTCGGCCTCGAACCGTCACGCTGGTGTGGCCTCCCCGACGGCCGCCTCGCCGAACGGGAGCCGGAGATCGAGGCGATCCTCGCCGGGGTCCTCGCCGAGAAGCCCGTCGCGCGAACGGGATTGCTGTCGGTGTGGTCGCACGACGGCCACCCGGACCACGAGGCGGCCGGGCGGTGCGCGCAGCGCGTCGGCGACGCGCACGGCCTGCCGGTGTGGATGTTCCCCATCTGGATGTGGCACTGGGCCGCGCCCGGCGATCCGGCGGTCCCGTGGGACCGCGTGCGCACGTTCTCGCTCGACGACGCCGATCTCGCACGCAAGCGCGCGGCGGTGGAGGAGTTCGCCACCCAGATCCGCCCCCTGTCCGACGCCCCCGAGGACGCGGCGGTCCTCGGACCCCACATTCTCGCGCGCCTTCTCCGCGACCGGGAGTTCATCCTCACATGACCCCACACCGATTGCCGGACAGCTATTTCCACGCCATGTATGCCGCCGACGACCCGTGGGGCTTCTCGTCCCGCTGGTACGAGCGACGCAAGTACGCGCTGACCCTCGCGGCGCTCTCCTCTCCCCGCTACGGCTCGGCCTTCGAACCCGGCTGCTCGATCGGCGTCCTCAGCGCCGAGCTGGCCACCCGCTGTGACCGCCTGCTGTGCATCGACGTCAGCCCCCGCGCCGTCGATCTGGCGCGCCGGCGTCTCGCCGCCGCCCCGCACGCGCAGGTGCGCTCGGGCGACATCGTCGAGGACTGGCCGGTCGGCGAGCGGTTCGACCTGATCGTGCTCAGCGAGGTCCTCTACTACCTCGACGCCGATGCGCTGGACGACCTCGTCGGTCGTCTGCCGGGGTCGCTGACCCCCGACGGAGAGGTCGTCGCGGTGCACTGGCGATGGCCGGTCGCGGACTACCCGCAGACCGGCGACGCGGTCCACGAGGCGCTGCGGGCGTCGTCGCTGGCCGTCTTGGCGTCCTACTCCGACACCGACTTCCGTCTCGACGTCCTCCGTCGTCGGCCGGGGCGGTCGGTGGCCCAGCGCGAAGGCCTCGTCGACGCCTGAGGGTCCCGGCCATCCGGCATACTTCACTCGCGACGGTTCTCTTCCGCGACTCGGCGCGTCGACCGGCCGGATCATGCGGGACGTGTACTCATCGGGAGGCTCCAGTTGACCGGGTTGGCGGATTTCGGTGCGCAGATGACGCGGATCGCCGGGGAGATGCGCGCGCAGAGCGACGGCACGGAGGCCTTCCTCCGGTCGATGACCAAGTACGCGGTCGACGCCGTCGACCAGGCCGAGTTCGCGACGGTGACCCTCGTCGCGAACGGGCAGATCGAGACCCCGGTCATCGTCGGCGATCTCGGCGGCGAGGCCGACCGGCTGCAGCAGGAACTCGGCGAGGGGCCGTGCGTCCGGGCCGCCGTCGACGACGTGACCATCTGGATCGACGACATGACCGCCGAGACCCGGTGGCCGAGGTTCACCGAGCGTGCCGCAGCGCTGGGGATGCGGTCGATGGCGTGTTTCTGCCTCTACATCGACGGGGACGGATTCGGCGCGCTCAACCTGCACAGCACCCGCCCGTACGCGTTCACCGAGGAGTCACGGACGATCGGCGAGCTGTTCGCCGCCCATGCGGCCACCGCGTTCGCGGCCGTCAAGGAGAAGCAGCAGCTCCACGCCGCGCTGCACACGCGCGACGTCATCGGCCAGGCCAAGGGCATGATCATGGAGCGCTACAAGCTCGACGCGACCGCGGCGTTCGCCTTGCTGGCACGGCTGTCCCAGGACGCCAACATCAAACTCGCCGAGGTCGCCGCCCAGATCGTGGAGGCAGGCCCCGAGGCCTGAGGCGGCCCCGGAGCCGGAGGCCCCGTCAGCGGAGGGCGTCGCGCTTGGGGAACCCGAGCACCGGGATGCCGCCGCGCTGCTGGAAGCGTTCGAGACCCTTGCCGACGAGGACCTTCGGGCCGGTCGCCGGGGTGAAGAACATCATCCCCTTCTCGAACAGCTGCGTGACGCCGGCGCCGTCGGGGGTGAGCGTCGGGGAGCCGAGCGCGGCGCCGAGCGGTCCGGCCGCTCCGCCGAGCTGCTGGAACCGGCCGTTCATCACCGAGATGGCGAGGTCGAGGAGCTTGGACGCGCCGGGCACCAGCTGGTCGGCGAGCTGGTTGAGGCTGCCGAGGTCGAGCCCGAAGCCCGGGCCGGCCGGACCGGTCGGCGGCTTGACGATCCGGGGCGGGGTCTGCTGTCCCTGGACGGAGAACCACGACGACTTCAGCTGCAGCTTGTTCCGGGCCTCCTCGCCGGTGACCTCGGCCGTGCCGCCGGAACCGACCGCGCGCACCTTCAGCGCGCGCCCGTGCTCGGGTCCGAGGCCGTTGGCCTCGATCACCTCGAAGCTCTGCAGAGCGCCCACGCCGAACGCCGAGCCGATGCTCGACGCCGAGACGGTGGCCGTCCAGTCGTGGTTGGGCGAGACGGAGTCGCCCTCGTCGACGACCGCCGGGAACTCGCCGCCGGCCGTGTATCCGCCGGTGGAGGCGGAGAACTCGGTGAAGGCGGGCTTGCCGTTCTTCAGCAGGATCTGTCCGGCCGTGGCGTCGGCGGCCGCGTTGGTGCGCCGGTCCTCACCCTCGACGCCGCCGTAGACCTGTGAGTTCTGGGTGTCGTCGATCTTCTTGCCGCCCGCGATGGCGGCAAGGGCGTAGGTCCGGGCCGCGACGGCCTGGGCCTGCAGGGCGGCCGCGCCGCCGGAGTCGCCCCAGGCGGGCAGGCTCTCGCGGGGGATCACACCCTTGACGTAGTCGTCGATGTGGACGCGGTTGACCACCCGGCCGCCCTCGACTCCGAGCGCGCCCCGGTAGGCCTTCTCCGAACCGCAGAACTTGAGGAACTCGGCTGCGGGCCGACTGGGCGCCATGCTCAGCGGCTCGACGAAGGTCGCCGGCACCGATCGCACCGCGGCCCCGCCGCATCCGTTGCGGATGGTGGCCGTGCCCCCGGACAGGCTGACCGCCTGCCCGGGAGCCACCGTCTGACCACCGACTCGCATGCCGGCGTCCGCGTGCACATTCACCGAGTTCTGACCCGTGAGGGTCACATCGATCTCGGGCCTGTCCACCTTCCCCGCGGTGGTACCGCCGTAGAAGTGGCGGAGGATCTGCTGCGCCGTCCAGCCCTTGCGGGCGTAGCCGTACGCACCCCACTGCCCCATTCCGCGGCCGTGGCCATGACCGTGCCCAATGAGCGTCACCGTCGACCCGACCGAGAGCTCGACCTCGGTGGCCGAGTCGGTGGCGCCCGCGGCGACGAGCCCACCTGCCAGCAGTGCGGGAGCCAGCCCCGCAGCGGCCCAGGTCAACGCGCGGTTGCGCGTTCTCCCGGGACGCTGACCGGTCGCCGGCCTTCTCGGCAGGAGCCGCTTGGGTCGGACTCTGGTCACCACTGCACACATCCTTCGGTCGCGACGACACCAGTCCGGGGACCGCGGCCAGGCCGGGCCTCCGTTGTGACTGATGTGACGATTGGGACTTGAGTGACATTAGTGAAGAGTCGTTGCGGTCACCAAGCCGAGCCGGTCACAACCGGATCACGAGTTGAGCGACGATTTGTGACCTCACCAGAAACACCAGCAACTCCAAGCACATCGGTAACAAGAGCGTCACGACTGGCAGGCACCCGGCGTGTGTCGCGGCACCGGACACAACCCGGCCTCCACCATGGCGACGTCATCGACCCCGCAAGGAGATCCGTGCGTTACCCCAGACCCAAGCTCTCGATCGCGCTCGCGGCCATCGCCGCTGCGGTCGTGGCGAGCCCGTTCGCGGTCGTCGCCATCGGCGCCGACGACGCCGCCCCACGACTGGTGGACAACAAGGACGACGTCGCCCGCACCGAGATCGAACAGGTGCCGCTGCGCGAATTGCCGGCCGCGATCATCGACCTGGCCTCGTCCGGCCTCGCCGACGCGGGCGTGACGCTTCCCCCGATCGAGCCGGACGCCTTCCCGCTTCCGGACCTGACGGTGCCGCTGCCGAAGGGCCTGCTCCCGGAGCCCTCGACGCCCGGTCCGACCACCGGCTCCCCCACCGACGGGTCGTCGGCTCCCGCATCGCCGGGCACCGGCGAGGCGACCACGACCACCGCGACCTCGCCGAAACCGGCCGCGCCGGCCCCGGACGCCGACCGCGCGCCGGCCACCTCCCCGTCGACGACGCCGCCGGTGACCGCCATGCGCGACGGTCGCGAGGTGGGGGCGGCGGTCACGCACATCGCCCGCGACAAGCCGCTGAAGATGGTGGCCTTCACCTGGGACCGCCCGGTCGACGTCGACCTGAGGCTGCGCGCCCGCGAGCCCGACGGGTCGTGGGGCCCGTGGACGCCGCTGGAGAAGGTCGACGTCGCGGCGCCGAGCGCGGACAAGCCGTCGGGCACCGAGCCGGTGTGGGTGGGCGACGCGAAGGAGGTCCAGGTCGCGGCCAGCAAGGACGGCCTGGCGATCCCCGCGGCCGAGACCCAGGGCGGCGATCTCGCCCAACTCGCGATCGGCACCGGCAGCGAGGTCGTGACCAAGCTCGCCGAGACCGTCCTCAACTCGCTGAAGGCGACGCTGATCAGCCCGGAGGGCCTGCTGTCGCTCGGCTCGTCGCTACTGACCGGCCTCACGGGCGGACCGCAGGTGATCGCGCGACAGCAGTGGGGCGCCGACGAGGCGATCCGGTGTTCGCAGCCGGTCTACTCCCCCGCGCTCAAGGGCGCGATCGTGCACCACACCGCGGGCAGCAACGACTACACCCCGGAGCAGTCGGTCGAGATCGTGCGCGGCATCTACGCCTACCACGCCCAGAGCCTGAACTGGTGCGACATCGGCTACAACGTCCTCGTCGACAAGTACGGCCAGATCTTCGAGGGCGCGTTCGGCGGGCTCGACCGCAACGTCGAGGGCACCCACACCGGCGGATTCAACAAGGAGACCGTGGGCCTGGCGTTCATCGGCAACCTCGAGGAGGTCCCGCCGACCGCGGCGGCCCTGGCGTCGGCCGGAAAGTTCCTGCGGTGGCGCCTGTCCAAGGCCGGCCTCGACCCGGCGGGCACCGCGACACTGACCTCGGAGGGCTTCGACGGCACCAAGTTCGCGGCCGGGACGCAGTCGAACCTGCCGATGATCTCCGGCCACCGCGACTACAACAGCACCTCGTGCCCGGGTGTCCACGGCTACGCGGCGCTCGACCAGATCCGCGGGCTCGCCGGAGGCGCCGTGCCGCGGGAGGAGTCGACGCCGCCGCAGGAGCCCACGGGTCCCGCACCCGACGGTCCTCCGGCAGGACCGGACGGGTCCCCCGCGCCGGCGCCCGACGGCGCCCCGGCACCGGAGGTCGCGCCGCCGGCGCAGTAGCCCATCGGAGCGGGGACCATCAGGAGATCCGGCAGACGGAAACGGCAGGCAGACGGCTCGGCGTCGCGCCGGTCAGGAGAACCAGCGTTCGAGGACCCGCGCGACGCCGTCGTCGTTGTTGCCGACGGTGACCTCGTCGGCGGCGTCGAGCGCGGCCTGATGGCTGTGGCCCATCGCCACGCCGTGGGCGGCCCAGCTCAGCATCTCGACGTCGTTCGGCATGTCCCCGAAGGCGATCAGTCCGTCGTCGGGCAGGCCGGTCTCGGCACACAGGCGGGCCAGCCCGGACGCCTTGTGGGTACCCGGCACGGACAGCTCGACGAGACCGTTGTCGGTCGAGAACGTCACCTGGGCGAGGTCGCCGACGTGGGGCCGCAGCCGAGCGGCCATCTCGCCGCTGGGCATCCCCGGCTTGCGCACGAGCAACTTCACCGCCGGCGCGCCGAACACCTCGTCGTCGCCCACCTCGATGTGGTCGGGGTTGAGCCAGGCGTGTTCGTAGCCGGCGCTCGCCACGAACGGCGGCGTGGCCGCGTCGTGTGCGGAGCGTCCGGCGCGTTCGGCCGCGATGCCGCAGCCCGGGAGCACCCGGTGGGCGATCTCGCCGAGGCTCACCAACGCGTCCGGTTCGAGGTTCGCCGACCAGAGCACGCGGTCGTGCTCGGCGTCGTAGAGGATCGCGCCGTTGGCGCACACCGCATAGCGGACGTGGGCGCCGGTGTCGGCGAACTGGTCGGTGATCTCGGCGATCCACCGCGGCGGGCGCCCGGTCGCGAGCACGAACTCGACACCGGCCTCCCGGGCCGCCGCCAGCGTCGCCACCGTGCGCGCCGACACCCGGTTGTCGTCGTCGATCAGCGTGCCGTCCACGTCGCTGGCGATGAGCGTGGGTGGGCCGAAAGTCATCTTCTACCTCTGTCTCTGGCGGTCGCCTCGGCCTCACCGGCGGCCTTTGCCTTACTGGCGGCGACCTCGGCCTTGCGGGCGCGCGCCTCGGCCCTGCGGGTCCGGGCCTCGGCCTTGCGGAGCGCTTCCTCGGTCTCGATCACGGCCGCCTCCTGCGGGGTCGGCGCGGAGCCGCCGAGCCGCGCGGGCACCCAGAACTCCCCCGCCGGGTGGGGGCCATAGGCGTCCTGCACCTCGAGGAGCATCGCGTTCATCGTCTCGCGCAGGCGCTGCGTCTCCTGCTCCGGGCTCCGGTCGGTGTCGACCGTCATCGGCAGGCCGAACCGGACGTGAACCGGGATGCGGCTGCGACCCATGTTCCGCCGGCCGCCCTTGGTCCACTGCCGCTGTGAGCCCCAGACGATCACCGGGATGACCGGGACGCCCGCCTCCGACGCCATCCGGACCGCGCCGCTCTTGAACTCCTTGAGCTCGAAGCTGCGGCTGATCGTGGCCTCCGGATACACCGCGACGAGCTGTCCCTGCCGCAGCCGCGCGACCGCGACCCGGTAGGCGTCGGCGCCGCGGGATCGATCCACCGGCACGGTTCCGGTGTTGCGGACCAGGAACCGCATGATCGCGAGGTCCATGACCTCGGACTTGATCAGGAAGCGGGCCCGGCGCCCCGCCCGCCGCGCGCCGAGTCCGACCGGGATGAAGTCGACGTAGCCGGTGTGGTTGATCGCCAGCACGGCGCCGCCGGACTCCGGGATGTTCTGGATCCCGGTGTAGCGCAGATCGACGCCCTGGGCACGGACGAGTCCGCCGGCGATGATCTCCAGGGCTCGGTACACCGGCTCCCTGCGTCGTCGCACCCCAGTACTCATGGGCACAAGGTTAACGACCGTCCCGACGGCGGGCGTGCTGCCGCTCGTCGACTGCAAGCCTTCTGGATGCGCCGGACGATCAGGCCTCGGTCTCCCCCGCCTCCCGCCGGGCCCGCTTGGCGGCGCGCGCGGCCTGCTCCTCGGCGTCCATGCGGTTGGCCTCCTCCAGCGTCGGGGCCGACCCGCCGAGGCGGGCGGGCACCCAGTACTCGCCCTTCGGGTGCTCGCCATAGGCGTCCTGCAGCTCGTGGAGCTTGGCCTCCATCACCTCGTGGAGGCGTGCGGTGAGGGTCTCGGGGTCGCCGGTCGGCTCGAGGGGTTCGCAGACGCCGATCATGATCTTGAAGTGGTGGCGGCCGAGCTGCTTCGGGTGCCCCTTGGTCCAGACCCGCTGGGCGCCCCAGATGACGTGCGGGATGATCGGCGCTCCCGACTCCAGCGCCATGCGCGCCGCGCCGGTCTTGAAGTCCTTGAGCTCGAAGCTGCGGCTGATCGTGGCCTCCGGGTAGACGCCGACGAGTTCGCCGCGCCTCAGGTACTCGACGGCGGCCCGGTAGCTCTCCGCGCCGGCGGTGCGGTCGACGGGGATGTGCTTGAGCGCGCGCATGATCGGGCCGGAGATCTTGTTGTCGAAGACCTCCTTCTTGGCCATGAAGCGCACCTTGCGGTTCCCCTTGAGGAAGGCCGGGATGCCGGCGTAGGTGAAGTCCAGGTAGCCGGTGTGGTTGATGGCGACGACGCCGGGGCCCTCCGCGGGGACGTGCTCGACGCCGGACACCTTGAAATCCAGTCCCTCGGCCAGCCACATCAGGCGGGCGGCGGCGATCACGGTGTCGTAGACGGGTTCCATGCGGGAAAGCTTAGTCATGCCGGGCGCCGCGACGACCGGTGTCGGGCCCGCCCATCCCGGTGACGGCGAACACGAGGTCGACGGCGGCGTCGGCGAGCTCGTCCGGCGGGAGGGCCAGCCGGCCGTCGATGTGGTCGACGTAGAGCGCCACCAGCGCGCCGGTCAGCGCCGAGGACATCACGGCCAGCCGCTCGGGGGTGTAGGAGCTCCCCTCGGCCACCATCGCGAGGACGGCCTCGACGAAGGCGGGGACGGTGGCGGCGCGGTGCGCGCGCAGCACGTCGTCGGCCAGGGGCTCGCGCAGCAGGATTCGGGCCCGACCGGGGTCGTCGGCGAAGAACCCCCGGATGGCGTCGAGCAGTGCACGGGCACTGCGCCGCGGGTCGGCCGGCCGGTCGACCGCCGCGATCCGGTCGAGCAGCTGTGCGGTCACCCGGTCGTAGACCGCCGTGACGACTTCTTCGGTCGAGGAGAAGCTCTCGTAGAAGTACCGCGGGCTGAGGCCTGCCTCCCGCACCACCGCGCGCATGGTGACCGCGCTCGTCCCGCCGGCCCCCAGCAGGCGCTCGGCGGCGGCGAGCAGTTGCTCGCGCCGGTCCGTCGAGCGATCGGCGAGGGTCTGCCCGCGCCACAGCCTGGCCGAACTCATGTGCTCATCGTCGCATCCCGTGCGCGCCGTCCGCCCGGATCGGATGTTTCACGTGAATCAGGCGATGTTCGCGGCCACTGCGGAGCTCCGAGGTGATCCGGCCGATGGTGAGACCGGTCACCCGCGCGCGGCGCAGGACTCAAGGCCCACGCGGGCGGTGCGGGCGGGTCGATACATTGGAGGACTGTAGTGCTGTGCCGCGTAGCCCCGCGCAACGATGAAAGGCCCTCTTCGTGCAGATCACCAGCATCGGTCATGCCGGTTTCCACATCCAGACGACCGCCGGATCGATCCTCTGCGACCCGTGGGTCAACCCGGCCTACTTCGCCTCGTGGATCCCGTTCCCGGACAACTCCGAGCTCGACTGGAAGAAGCTGGGTGACTGCGACTACCTCTACGTGTCGCACCTGCACCTCGACCACTTCGACGAGCGCAACCTGCGCGACAACGTCAACAAGGACGCGACGGTGCTGCTGCCGGACTACCCCGTCCCGGACCTGCGCCGCGAACTCGAGAAGCTCGGCTTCACCAAGTTCGTCGAGACCACCGACTCGGTGAAGACCACGGTGTCCAACGACAAGGGCTCGCTCGACATCATGATCATCGCGCTGCGCGCGCCGGCCGACGGTCCGCTCGGCGACAGCGCGCTCGTCGTCGACGACGGCGAGACGGTCGCGTTCAACATGAACGACGCCCGCCCCATCGACCTCGACGTCGTGAAGGAGAACTTCGGGCACGTCGACGTGCACATGCTGCAGTACTCGGGCGCCATCTGGTACCCGATGGTCTACGACATCCCACGCAAGTCGAAGGCGAACTTCGCCGCCCAGAAACGACAGCGCGGCATGGACCGGGCCCGCTCCTACATCGAGCAGGTCGGCGCCACCTGGGTCGTACCGTCGGCCGGCCCGCCGATGTTCCTCGACGAGGATCTGTTCGCGCTCAACGACTTCGGATCGTGCGACAACGCCGACGAGACGTCGATCTTCCCCGACCAGGCGACGTTCCTGGAGCAGATGCGCATCCACGGCACCGACGACGGCGAGAAGCATCGCGGGTTGATGATGATCTCCGGCTCGGTCGCCGAGTTCACCGGCTCCACGCTCGACGGGGTCAGCCACCCGTTCCCTCCGGAAGAGGTGTTCGGGGAGAACAAGCGGGCATACCTCGAGCGCATGAAGGAGAAGTTCGCCCCGGTCATCGCCGCCGAGAAGGCCACCTGGGCGCCGGCCGAGGGCGAACCGCTGCTGCCGCAGCTCAAGGAGCTGTTCGAGCCGATCATGGCGCAGTCGGATCTGATCTGCGACGGCATCGGCTACCCGGTCGGCCTGGTGATGACACCCGGCGGCGGCCCGGCCAACGAGCAGACCGAGACCGTGGTCCTCGACTTCCCCAACCGCATCGTGCGGAAACCCAAGGAGGGAGAGGGCAAGTACCGCTACGGTTTCCGCATCGCGACCGAACTCGTCCGCACCGTGCTGCGCGACAACGAGCCGGACTGGGTCAACACGATCTTCCTGTCCACGCGCTTCACGACGTGGCGCATCGGCGGCTACAACGAATTCCTGTACACCTTCTTCAAGTGCCTGACCGACGAGCGCATCGCCTACGCCGACGGCTGGTTCGCCGAGGCCCACGACGACTCGGCCTCGATCGTCAAGGACGGCTGGGAGATCCAGCGCCGCTGCCCGCACCTCAAGGCCGACCTCGACAAGTTCGGCGTCATCGAGGGCGAGAAGCTGACCTGCAACCTCCACGGCTGGCAGTGGGATCTCGCCTCGGGACGCTGCCTGACGTCGAAGGGCCACGAGCTGCGCGCGACCAGGCTCGACTGACCGGGCCCACGACGACCCCGGTGCACCGATGACGGCCGAACGGACCTACGCGGGACGTCCGGTGAGCGACCGCGCAGCCGAGCGCCGGCGCCGCTTCCTCGACGCCGCGCTGGCCGAGTTCAGCGGCACGGGCTATGCGAAGTCGTCGGTGACGTCGATCTGCCGCACCGCGGGACTCTCCCGCCGACAGTTCTACGAACTGTTCAGCGACCGCGAGGACCTGCTCGTCGCGCTGTACGACGAGATCCAGCACGCCGCCCGCGACGCCGTCGTCGACGCCCTGGCCACGGCCGAGACCCGCGACCGTCGCGAACTCGCGACGGCGGCGATGAGGGCGTACATGGAGTCGGTGGGCACCGACCCGCGACGCGCCGAGGTGTCCTTCGTCCAGATCGTGGGCGTGAGCCCGCGTGTCGAGCAGCATCGGCTCGACGGTCGCGAGGAGTGGGTCGAGTTCTTCGTCGCGGCCATGGCGGACTTCGCCGGCCTCCCCCGCGACGATCGCCGACGACACCTCGCGATCGCCTTCGTGGGGGCCCTGACCAGCCTCGTCCATCGCTGGAGCGTGTCGACGGACCCGGCGCCCATCGCCGAGGTCGTGGCGCTGCTCTCCGACATCCTGGTGTCCTTCGCCGACCTGTAGCGACCGGCGAATCCGCCGCGCTCCATTGTGTGCTGCCCCACACCCGTGTATCTTCGCCCGGAGTGTGAGACACAGGCGTCTCACTATTTCTCGAGGGGGCGGCATGGGGAGGACGACGATGAGGGCGCGGCTGACGGCCGCGGCGATCGCGCTGACAACGGTGATCGGTGCCGCGCTCGGCTCGGGGACCGCAGCGGCGGTACCGGTGGCACCCGCTCTCCCGTTCCCCGTGCCGCCGGCGATCCCGGAGTTCGACCAGGACTTCTACCTGCCGTCACCGGCGACGTACGTCGACAAGGTGCCCGGCGAGTTGATCGCGGCGCGGCGGGTCCATCTCGCGGCGTTGTCGGTGATCCCGATCAACGTCGACGCGTGGCAGATCTCGTTCCGGTCCACCAACACCCGCGGCGAGCCGATCCCGGCCGTGGCCACCGTCCTCAAGCCGAAGGGGCCGGCGAAGCCGGGCCCGTCGAAGCTGGTGTCGTGGCAGTCGGCGGAGGATTCGACTGCGCTCTACTGTGCGCCGTCGTATGCGTTGCAGCAGGCGTCGATCCCGGGCGCGCTCACCGGATCGGCGGACTCGGCGTACGAGGTCCTGCAGATCACCTCGCTCGTCGGCGCGGGCTGGTCGGTGGTCATCCCCGACCACCAGGGCCCCGAATCCGCCTTCGCCGCAGGGCCGCTCGCCGGACGCATCACCCTCGACGCCATCCGCGGCGCACGCGACTTCTCCCCCCTCGGACTGAAGAGGGATCTCCGCGTCGGCCTGATGGGCTACTCCGGCGGCGCGATCGCGACGGGCTGGGCCGCCGAACTCCACGAGTCGTACGCCCCGGAGCTCCCGATCGTCGGTGCCGCGGAAGGCGGTGTGCCCGCCGACATCCGGGCGATGGTCGACCTGGCGAACAACAACGCCGCGTCGGGCCTCATCCTGGCGGGCATCATCGGGGTCAGCCGCGAGTACCCGGAACTCGAGCGTTTCCTGCGGCGCCACCTGAACCCGCTCGGAAAGGCGTTGCTGGCGAGCAAGAATCCGCTGTGCCTGACCTACCAGTCCGCCCTGGCGCCGTTCCTGAACATCAAGGGACTGGTGAACCTCCCCGGCGATCCGCTCGACTACCCGACTCCTCGAAAGGTGTTGGGGCAGTTGAAGATGGGAGCGAACGTTCCGGACTTCCCGATGTTCGTCTACCAGTCCAACCCGGACTGGGTCTCGCCGGTGGGCCCGGTGAACGAGTTGGTGCGCACCTACTGCGCGGACCCCGACGCGAGCGTGCGCTACGTCCGCGACCACTTCAGCGAGCACGTCTCGCTGGCCATCGAGGGATTCGCGCCGGCGATCGTGTGGATGCGTGACCGCCTCGACGGCAAGCCCACCGGAGTCGGTTGCACCACCGCCGACCAGGGCTCGATGTCCCTCGACCCGAAGACCTGGCGCGCCTTCGTCAACCTGGTGGGCAACAACCTGGCCCTGTTGATCAACCAAGAACTCGGCAACCCGCCGCGGCTCCCGTAGACACGGAGGCTTCGACGGGCTTGCTGCCGGGGTCCGGGCCGTCGTTGATGTGCACCCCGCATCATCGACGGTCCGGGCGCATCCACCCGGCGTCGGCCGCAGTTTGTCTCCGGGCCACACCGGCAGGTCGTTTGGACCGCGCTGCCCACGGGTAGTCGGCGCCCTATGACCACCGTCAGCGAGTTGCTCCAGTCCCATCCGCAGCGCGACAACATCGACATCGACGTTCTCTCCGAGTGCATCGAGGCGTGCAGCGCGTGCACGCAGGCGTGTATCGCGTGCGTCGACGCATGCCTGGGAGAACGCGACGTCGACGCTCTTATCGAGTGCATCCGCACCGATCTGGACTGCGCCGACCTGTGCACGGTCACCGAGCACGTGCTGTTGCGCATGACCCATGCGAACGTCGCCGTCGTGCGCGAGACCCTCGAGGCCTGCGCGGTCGCCTGCAAGACGTGTGCCGACGAATGCGCGCAGCACGCCGAGATGCATCAGCCCTGCCGCACCTGCGCCGACGCGTGTCGGCGCTGCGAGGCGGCTTGCAACCGTCTGCTCGAGATCCTCGGCTGACCGCCGGCGAACCACCCCCACCCCCGAACAGAGGAGAACCGCAACGGCCCGCTACCGCGTCCTGGACTCGAACGAGAACGTCGTCGAGGAGAAGGAATTCGACGACGCCACCGGCGCATACGACTGGTTCAAGACCGTCGCCGCTCCCGATGACAGCCTCGGCACCGTCATGCAGGTCCACGACGAGGGCGGATGGAAGAACTTCGAGGTGTCCGACGGCGGTACGAACCCGAATCCCTCCGCCGACGCCTGAGTCACTCCGGTCGCCGGGGTCAACCGGGCGCGGTCAGCACCCCCGCGCCGGTTGCCCGGCGAACCGCTGCCCGAGGTACCCGACCGCTTCCGCGGTGAACGGGAGCAGCGCCTCGGTGTGTGACATGCCGCGGTACGCGGTGAACGTCGTGGCGACGCCCCTCCGGCAGTAGCCCGACGCCAGGGCGGCGACGTCGCCGCTGATCATCAGCCCGTCACCGATGCCGTCGGAGTTGCCGACGCCGAGCAGCATCGGCGTCCGCGGCGTCCCGAGGGTGCCCATGACGTTCTTCGCGATGGCCTGCCGCACCCCGGGCACGTCGAGAAGCCCGCCCACTCCCGGCCGGAGCAGGTCCTGGTCGGTGAGACCGGGGTACGCGTCGGCGAACTGCGCGATGCACTCACCCGAGATCTGCCTCAGGATGCGCGAGCCCTTCGGCGACAGGTAGGGCTGGATGTCCAGGTCGTAGGTGTCGTTGTAGACCGCGGTCAGGGCGGGGATGACCCCGGTCCACTGCCGCTTCCCGTTGACGTAGCCCAGGTTGTGGGCGGGGTTCACCGGTATCCCGCCGGCGGCCGCCCCGATCACGTTCAGTTCCGGCGCATAGGTGGGCGCGAGCTCCGCGCCGAAACCGGTGGGCACCGATCCGCCGGAGTAGCCGAAGAGGGCGATCGGCGTCCGGCGCGGCGCCTTCAGATACCGCAGGGTGGCCCGCACACCGTCGAGCGCGGTGTACGCGGATTCTCGGGCCATGGTCCAGCGCAGCCCCGGACCCTCGTAGTCGGGCACCGACACCGTGAACCCGGCGGTCATCAGCGCGGTGATGGACGGCAGGTCGATGGGCTCGGTCGTCATGTTGCCTCCCCGCAGCGTGTGCGAGGGATCGCACTGCGCGCCGAGGGCGTCGTAGAAGGAGTGGTAGGACACGACCCGCCGAGGCGCGCCGGGCCCGACTCCGGGCGGAGAGAGCACGGTGGTGACCGTCGCCGAGGGCCCGTCGAAGTTGTCGGTGGTGCGGTAGAGGAGCTGCGTCGCGGTGACCGGCACGCTGGTGCCGCGCCATCCGAGTGCGACCTGCCTGGTGCGCAGGATGTCCCCCGGCGCGCGGCGTTCGTAACCCGACGGCGGCGTGTAGAACGGGTCCTGGCTCGGCAAGTGCGCCGGCGCCGTCGCACTCCGCGACCGGATCGGGGCAGGTCGTCGCGGATTTCTCCCCGCCCGGACGCGCGGCGTCGGTCAGCCGGCGTCCTCGCCCGCCCGCTCGACCTGCTCGACCACCGGCGACATGGCCACCACGACCGCCCCGATCACCGCGGCGATGAAGGCGACCACCGCCACCGGCCCCCAGCCGGCGCGCACGGTGTCGCCGAGGATGACGATGCCGACGACGCCGGGCACCACGGTCTCGCCGACGACCAGGGAGGCCGACGCGGCGCTCACCGAGCCCTTCTGCAGGGCGACGGTGAACATGTAGAAGCCGCCCGGGCCGCACAGGATGATCGCGTAGAGCGCGGGATCGGTGAACAGCTCGGCGAGGTCGAAGGGATCGAGCCCGTCGAGGATGCGCACCGCCACGGCCAGCACGCCGAACAGCACGCCGCCGGACAGGCCGGCCAGGACCGCGACGCGGCTCTGCATCCGCGGCAGGACCGCCACGCCGATCCCGAGGATGACCACGCCGACACCGAGCACCGCCCAGTGCAACCACTCCTCGTGCTTGCGACCCTCGTCGCCGGCCGCGAAACCGAGCAGGACGAGCGAGAGGACGACCACCCCGACCGCAATCCAGTCTCGTTGCGACAACCGCGATTTGAGCACGATGGTCGCCAGCACCACGGTCACGACGAGGTTGGCGCTGACGATCGGCTGCGCGAGGAACAGCGGGATCATGCGCGCGGCCACCATGTTGCCGAGGAAACCGATGGCGTCGAGCGCCATCCCGGCGACGAACGCGAACGTCAGCATCGCCGCGATCGTCGAACGCAGCGACGGCGCCTCGCCGGGGCCGGCACCGGTGTCGGTGACGCTTTGCGCCCCGCGGGCCTGGAGCACCGACGCCGTTCCGTACGCGAGCGCCGCGAAGATCGCCGCGAGGATTCCGAGGAGCATCCGCCCAGTATCGCCGCACGGCGACGAGAACCGCTCACCCACCCCGGCTTTCGGCACGCAACTGTTCCCGGCCCGTCACGGATCGGCCCGGACCCCTCCCCGCGGCGGCCCGGAGAAGACCGCCCGCCGGTGGTTCGGAGCACCACTTCGGTGCCGTCCGACCATCGAAACTAAGACATCCGGGGAAACCCGACATGCGCGATCTCGATCAGCTGATCCAATCGGTTACTGTCTCCGATTCGGGCAAGCCCGACAGGAAGGATCAGCCCCCCCATGACCACTGAAGCATCCGACGACGTATCGGACGAACCGCGCGCGACCAGCCGCCAATGGCTGGGTCTGGCCGTTCTGGCGACCGGCCTGTCGATGATCGTCGTCGACGGCACCATCGTGAACGTCTCGCTCCCGGTGATCATCGACGACCTGAAACTCGACCTGACCGACGCGCAGTGGGTCAACAGCCTCTACTCGGTGGTCTTCGCCGCGCTGCTGCTGTCCGCGGGCAGGCTCAGCGACCGGATCGGCCGGCGACTGCTGTTCATCGTCGGCGTGGCGGTGTTCCTCGCCGGCAGCCTCCTGGCCGCGGCCGCCGACGACTCGACGTCGCTGATCTGGGCGCGCCTCATCCAGGGCATCGGCGGCGCGGCCGTGCTGCCGTGCACGCTATCGACGGTGAACGCGACCTTCCGCGGCAAGGACCGGGTGATCGCGTTCGCGGTCTGGGGTTCGGTCATCGCGGGCATGGCCGCAGTCGGTCCGCTTCTCGGCGGCTGGCTGACCACGGACTTCTCGTGGCGATGGATCTTCCTGGTGAACGTGCCGATCGGCATCCTGGTCGTCCTCGGCGCCCTGCTCGTCGTGGACGAGACCAAGGCCGAGATCGCGGTTCCCGGACTCGACGTGGTCGGCCTGCTGCTCAGCATGCTCGGCTTCGGCGCGCTGATCTTCGCGCTCATCGAGGGCCAGAGCATCGGCTGGTGGAAGCCGATCGCGGATTTGAAGATGCCGGGGGTCACCTGGTCGACCGACGCGCCGGTCTCCGCGACCCCGGTCGCCGCGCTGGTCGGCATCGTCGCGCTCGCCGCATTCGTCGTCTGGGAGCGGCATCGGGCACGCGCCGGGGAGTCGGCGATCCTCGACCTCTCGCTGTTCCGGTTCCGCACGTTCAGTGCGGGCAACGTCACCGCCACCCTGGTGGCGATCGGCGAGTTCGGCCTCCTGCTCATCCTGCCCCTGTTCCTGGTCAACGCCTACGGCCTGTCCACGCTCGGCGCCGGGTACGTGCTCGCCGTGATGGCGGTCGGCGCCTTCCTGTCCGGCGGTATGGCCCGCCAGGTGGCGGGCCGCTTCGGGGCCCCGCGCACCGTGATGATCGGCCTGGCCCTCGAGGCGTTCGGCGTGCTGGTGTTCGCGCTCTACCTGCGCCCGACGTCGGAGGCCTGGGTGCTCGCCATCCTGCTCGCCGTCTACGGCGCCGGCCTGGGCCTCGCGTCCGCGCAGCTGACCGGCACCGTCCTGGTCGACATCCCCACCGATGAATCCGGCCAGGGATCGGCGACGGAGAGCACGGCGCGTCAGCTCGGCGCAGCACTCGGCACGGCCATCCTCGGTACGGTCCTGTCGCTGTTCCTCGCGCACAGCCTCCCCGACCGTCTCGAGCCGATCGCCCTGCCCTCGCAGGTCGAGACCCCGATCGTCGACGCCACCCGCGACTCGGCGGGCAGCACGATCCCGGCGATCCGCCACGAGGGCGACCACGGTAGCTTCGGTGCGGAGGGCCCGGCTGTCGCCAAGGCCCTGGAGGACGGCTTCGCCGACGCGACCCGCTGGTCGCTGTTCGTCGCCGCCGGCTTCCTGTTCCTCGGCTTCCTCTCCTCGTTCCTGCTGCAGTCGCGGCGGCGCGACCCCGACGCCGCGCCGGTGGCCGGCTCGAGCAGCTGACGCGCGCCGGATCAGGTGTTCCGATCTCCCCGCGGGGTGTGCCCATACCCCGCGGGGAGATTCGTCGCCTCGGCGCTCTCGACCGCGGTGACCGCGCCCGAGGAGGCGAGGGCGACGCCGCCGCCGACCGCGGCGATGAAGGCCACGATCGCGACGGGTCCCCAACCCGCCCGGGTCACGTCGCCGAGGAAGGCGATGCCGACCGCGCCGGGCAGCACCGTCTGACCGACGACGAGCGCGGCGGCGGCACCGTTGACCGATCCCGTCTGCAGCGCGACGGTGAACAGGTAGAAGCCGCCGATGCCGCTGATCAGCAACGCATACAGCGCCGGGTCGGTGAACAGCACGACGAGATCGAACGGCTCGACGCCGACCAGGATGCGCGAGGCCACGGCCATCACGCCGAACACCGCGCCGGCGATGAGTCCGGTGACCGAGGCGATGTGCTTCTTCAGGCGGCGCATCAGCAACAGCCCGAGCACGATCAGCGCCGGACCTGCCACCAGGACCGCCCACCTCATCCACGTCGGGTGATCGACGCCCTCGCGTCCGGCCGACGCGGCCAGCAGCGCCAGGGACACGACGACCACCGCACCGGCGATCCAATCACGCAGCGCCAGATGCACTTTCAGCACGACCATGGCCAGCAGCGCGGTGGCGACGAGTCGCGCGGAGATGATCGTCTGCGACAGGAACAGCGGGATCAGCCGGGCCGAGGCGATCGTCGCGACGAAGCCGACGAGGTCGAAGGCGAACCCGATCAGGAACGGGACCGTCAGCATCGTCAGCGCGGTCGACTTCAGCGACGGATGCGCACCCGCGGATCGCCGGCGCTCCTCGCGGATGGCCGCACGCTGTGAGACCTGTTCGGCGCCGAGCGCCTGCAGGACAGCCGCCGCGGCGAAGGCGAGAGCCCCGATGACCGCGATGACGATCCCGAGGACCATGACGACTCAGTTCACTGCGGGGTGAGGACGTCGGTGCCGACGAACTTCGCCAGCTCGGGCGGCAGCTTCACCGAGCCGTCGGGCTGCTGGTGGTTCTCCAGGATCGCCACGAGCCAGCGGGTCGTGGCCAGGGTGCCGTTCAGCGTCGCCGCGACCTGCGGCTTGCCGTTGGAGTCGCGGTAGCGGATCGACAGGCGCCGGGCCTGGAAGGTGGTGCAGTTCGACGTCGAGGTGAGCTCCCGGTACGTGTTCTGCGTCGGGATCCAGGCCTCGCAGTCGAACTTCCGGGCCGCCGACGAACCGAGGTCGCCGCCGGCCACGTCGATGACGCGGTAGGGCACGTCGATCGCGGCGAGCATCTCCTTCTCCCAGTTCAGCAGGCGCTGGTGCTCGGCCTCGGCATCCTCGGGTTTGCAGTAGACGAAGCCCTCGACCTTGTCGAACTGGTGCACGCGGATGATGCCGCGGGTGTCCTTGCCGTAGCTTCCCGCCTCGCGGCGGAAGCACGTCGACCAGCCGGCGTAGCGCTTCGGCCCGTCGGACAGGTCGAGGATCTCGTCCATGTGGTAGCCGGCCAGCGGCACCTCCGACGTGCCGACCAGGTACAGGTCGTCGTCCTTGTCGAGGTGGTAGACCTCGTCGGCGTGGGCGCCGAGGAAGCCCGTGCCCTCCATGACCTCCGGGCGCACCAGAACCGGCGGGATCATCAGCTGGAAGCCGTTGGCCGCGGCCTTCTGCGCGGCCATGTTCAGCAGGCCGAGCTGCAAGAACGCGCCCTGGCCGGTGAGGAAGTAGAACCGCGAGCCCGAGACCTTGGCGCCGCGCTCCATGTCGAGCAGGCCCAGCGACTCGCCGAGCTCCAGGTGGTCCTTGGGGTTCTCGATCTCGCGGACCTCACCGACGTGCTCGAGGACCACGTAGTCGTCCTCGCCCCCGGCGGGCGCCTGCGGCGCGACGATGTTGGAGATCGCGCGGTGCGCCCGCGCGGTGGCCGCCTCGGCCTCGGCCTGCCGGGCGACGGCGGCCTTCACCTTCTCGGCGAGTTCCTTGCCCTTGGCGAGCAGCGCCTGCTTCTCCTCGCCCTGCGCCTTGCCGACCTGTTTGCCGAGCGCCTTCTGCTCGGATCGAAGCGTGTCGGCCTCCACGATCGCCGAGCGACGCTCCGCATCGGCCTCGAGAAGGGCATCCACCAGACCGGGGTCCTCGCCGCGGGCGCGCTGCGAGGCGCGGACCAGATCCGGGTCGTCTCGAACAATCTTCAGGTCGATCACGCTTTCAAACCCTACTTGAGCGCAGGATCCGAAACGGGCCAGGCATGATGGATCCCGATGAACACGCCCGACCCCGATCGCGCCAGGCGCGCCCCGGACGAGTCCGATCCCGGGCACGCAGCCGAGACCGCACCCATCGCCGAGTCGGTGCCGACCGACGACTTCGCTCCGGTCGACCCGTCCGGCACCCACGAGCCGCACCCGGACACCGACGGCGATGCACACGGCGCCACCGTCGCCGCCGGCACGCCGGCCCGGTCGTCCGGCCGCAGGATCGGCCGCAACCCGGTCCTCGTCGTCCTCGTCGCGATCGTCGTCGGCGCCATCGCCGCGGGCGGCGTCGCATACGCGGCAGGCGTCTTCGACGATTCCGGCAGTGTCGGCGGCAGCGACATCGGCGAGCGCAAGCTCGTGCAGAACGCCTTCACCCAGTCGGTGGCCGGCGACTGCCTGGACTGGCCCGAGGGCGATCCCGGCAATCCGTCGAAGGTGGGATGCGAGCACAAGCACCGCTTCGAGGTGGCCGGCGGCATCGACACCTCGCTGATCCCGAGTTCGGAGTTCGGCGAGGACGCGCCGTGGCCGGGCCCGGAGCGCTTCGCGGCGATCCGCGACGAGCAGTGCCCGATCGTCGTCGACCAGTACCTCGACGGCCGGCTCGACCCGCAGGGGCGGTTCGCGGTCGGCATGATGTACCCCTCGCAGGACCAGTGGGGCAAGGGCGCCCGCGAGCTGCGCTGCGGCATCCAGGAGAACGGGCCCGACGGCCTGCCCGCGCAGTTCTCCGGCCGCGTCGCCGACCAGAACCAGTCGTTCGTGTGGCCGGAGGGCACCTGCATCGGCATCGATCCCGAGGACCGCTCACCGACCGGCTTCCCGGTGAACTGCGCCGAGCCCCACGCATTCCAGACCACCGGCATCGTCGACCTCGCGGTCCGCTTCGGCGACCGGATGTCGGACAAGCCGTGGCCGCCGACCGGCGCGCAGAACAGCTACCTGGAGTCGATCTGCCCCAAGCAGGCCGAACGCTTCGCGGGCGGCGCGGACAAGCTCGACCAGACCACCCTCAACGTGCAGTGGTCGGTGCTCTCGGAGCCGAGCTGGCTGGCCGGCAGCCGCAAGGTGGTCTGCTACCTGGGCCTGCCCGACAAGCGCGGCGGTTTCGCCACCCTCGTCGGCGACGCCAAGGAGGGCACGCTGCTCATCAACGGCAAGGCCCCGGTCCCGCCGCCGGCCGCCCCGCCCGGTCGCGCGCTGCCCACGCCGGTGCCGCTGCCGCCGGGTATCGCGCCGAACCCGGCCGAAGTCCCCGCGCCGGCGGGCTGACCCATGCCGGTCAGGATGTCCGACGACGAGTTCGACGGGCTGGTCTCGGATGCGCTCGACACCATCCCGTCGGAACTCACCGACGAGATGAACAACGTGGTGATCCTCGTGGAGCCGCGCAACCCGGAGGAGCCCGACATCCTCGGGCTGTACCAGGGCATCGCGCTCACCCTGCGCGACCACGACTACGGCGGGTACCTGCCCGACACGATCACCATCTATCGCGAACCGATCCTCGCCATGTGCGATTCGCGCGAGGAGGTGGTGCACGAGGTGGCGGTGACCGTCATGCACGAGATCGCCCACCACTTCGGCATCGACGACGAGTGGCTGCACGCCAACGGCTGGGGCTGACCGGCGCGTCGATCCGCCCGCGGCAGGTTTGGCCCCGGGGCGTACGAGGAATACGGGGGGCACCGGTTCAGCCCACCGTAGGAGCACACCCATGTCGACCGACGCCATCGTCATCCTCAAGGACGAACACAAGGAGATCCGCAAGCTGTTCCGCGACTTCCGGTCCGCGGGAGACAACGCCGTCAAGACCAAGGGCAAGATCGTCGACAAGATCATCGAGGCCCTGACGGTGCACACCTACATCGAGAACGAGGTGATGTACCCCGAGATCCGCAGGCGGGTCCCCGAACTCGAGGACGACATCCTCGAGTCCTACGAGGAACACCACGTCGCGGATGTGCTCGTCGTCGAACTGGCCGGGATGAGCCCGGACGCCGAGCGATTCGACGCCAAGACCACGGTCCTCATCGAGAACGTCGAGCACCACATCGAAGAGGAAGAGGACGAGTGGTTCCCCAAGGTGCGGGAAGCGCTCGGCCGCAAGGAGCTCCGGGAGATCGACGAGGAGATGCTCGCGCGCCGCGAGAAGGCCCCGCGGCGCCCCTCCCAGCCGTCGGCGCTCAAGAAGACGGTGGACGCGATCATCAAGTAGCCGGCCCGGGGAAATCGCCCGGCCAGGCCTCGGGCCGTGGGCGACAGGTCAGCCCATGGGGTCGTCGACGAGCGGTTCGTCGACGCGCCCGAACGGCGCGGTCGTCGCACCCCACCGATGGCAGGCCCACACCCCGTCGACGTACTCGAGCTCGATGGAGCCGGTGTTGCCCAGGTGCGTCGCCGCGGCGAAGCGCGAGTCGATACCGGCCAGTCGTGCGGCGATGAGGCGGATGGCCGCACCGTGGCTGACCAGGAACACCTCCCGCCGGCGGGTACCGGTCAGGTACTGCGCGGCCAGGTCCTCGATCGTCGGGATGTAGCGCTCGTAGACCATCTCCAGCGATTCGCCGCCGGGGATGCGGACGTCGAGGTCGCCGGCGTGCCACCGCTCCATCACCTGGTGGAAGGTGTCGTGGGCCTCGCGGTCGGAACGGTCCTCGAGGTCGCCGGCCTGGACCTCGTGCACTCCGTCGATCGCCTCGGTCTCGACGTCCCACACCGAGCCGATGAGCTCTGCGGTCTGCCGGGCCCGGATGGCGTGCGAGCTGACCAGGAGCACGTCCTCGCGCGGCTCGTTCTCCAGGCCGAACCGAACCCCTTGCCGCGCACCGAAATCGGTGAGGGAGGCGCCGGGCAGGGCGGTGTCGAGGCGACGCATGACGTTCGCCGTGGTCTCGCCGTGACGGACCAGGTGCAGGCGCGCCATCAGTACTCACCTCGGCGCATCGCCGCGACCCAGGCCAGCGACTCGTCCTGATCCGGTGGCGGGGTGCCGGTGGTGCGGGCCGCCGGCCACGACCCCAGGTACACCACGCGCTCACACCGTCGGTGAAGCGCCGCAAGGGCCTCGGCGACTGCGGCGTCGTCGATGTGACCGACGGCGTCGAGGAAGAAGCGGTAGCGCCCGGCGATCGCCCGGCCCTCCGCCTCGTCGCGCTGCGGTCGCGACTCGATGCGCGTGAGATCGATCCCCCGGGAGGCGAACTCGTTCATGGCCGCCATCAGGCTGCCGGGCTCGTTGGCCAGGTCGAGGATGACCGACGTGCGGTCGGTGCCGGTCCGCCGCGTCGGAGCCGCGGGGCGTCCGAGGACGAGGAATCGCGTGGTGGCCTCCTTGGCGTCGCAGACGCCGTCGGCGAGCACCGTGAGGTCCGACAGCCGCGCGGCGAGGCCGGTGGTGACCGCGGCGTCGGCCCGGCCCGCGGCGACGTCCTGGGCCGCAGCGGCGTTCGAACCCGAGGTGAGGAACTCCGCGTTCGGGAAGAGCTCGGCGACCGAGCGCCGGACCTGCGCCGAGGCCACCGGATAGGCCGCGATGGTGCGGACCTCCTCATTGGCCATCGGTGCGGCGGCGGCGATCGTGAAGGCGATGTCGAGGACCGTCTCGGCGAACACCTGGACGCGTCCGGCCGCGCCGGAGCTCGCCGGCGGCACGAGCGCGTCCATGGTCGCCGGGACCGAGCCCTCGAGGGAGCTCTCCACCGGGACGCAGCCGTAGTCGGCCTCACCGCTGCGGACCATCGCGATGGTCGCCGCGGGGCTCGACGTCGCCACCTTGGTGACGCCGCCGGTCAGGTCGAGGCCGCCGAGCGAGGGGTCGTGAGAGGCGAGAACCTCATCGAGTGCCATCTCGGCGAAGGTTCCGCGCGGGCCGAAGTAGGCGATGACAGGCACCACACGAGAGTAGTGGACGCCGGCGGATGCTCTGGTGAGGCCGCGTTCGGCCGACACATGGGGTACGAGGACCCATTGACGCGCGAGGCACGGCTATTTAGGTTAGGGTTACCTTCCAAAGCACACGCCACGGTGCCCCACGACGCGCCCATCGGAGACAGACATGACGCGAACGACGACCGCCCGACCCACGGACGCCGAGATGATCCAGACGGCCTGTCGGCGACTGGGACCGGCGTTGCTCGCCGTCGAGGGCGCCGAGACCACTCCGATCGACGTCGTCCACCTCTTCGAGTCCCAGGCCTTCCTGCTCGTGCCGACCCACGGCGAGGCGATGGCCGCCGTCGACGATGCCGAGGGCACCCCGGCGATGCTCGAGGTCACCGACTGGGCGCCGATCGACCTGCGCGAACGCGTGCGCTCGGTGATCTGGCTCAACGGCACCCTGTTCCCCGTCCCGCGCGACCTCGAACGGGATCTGGCGATCGAGATCGCCGGCGAGCATCCCGACGACGGCCTGCTCGACATCGGCCACGGCGCGTCGATGCTGCGCCTGCAGGTCGAGACCGCGGTGATCGCGTCGGGTGCGGGCGCCGCGTCGGTGCCGGCCGCGGAACTCGCCGACGCGACCCCGGACCCGTTCTGGGAGTGTGAGGCCGGATGGCTGGCCCACCTCGACGCCGATCACGCCGACCTCGTCGGGCAGCTCGCCCGCCGGCTCCCCGACGACCTGCGCAGGGGCCGCGTGCGCCCGCTCGGGCTGGACCGGTTCGGCATCCGCTTCCGCATCGAGGGTCCCGCCGGCGACTCCGACGTCCGGCTCCCCTTCCCGCGGCCGGTGTCGGACGTCGTCGAACTGTCCCGGGCGCTGCGCAACCTCGCGGGTTGCCCGTTCCTGAACTCGATGCCGGACTGAGCACACACCTCGCCGGGCGCCGGATTCCCTAGGCTGTCCGGCATGCCATTGCGCGAATACCTGCGGCCGTCACCGCACGGCATCCCGGTCGTCACCGATCGGACCGAACGACGCGGCCTCATCGTCGAACTCGTGATCGTCGGTGTGCTGACCTTCGCGTTCTCCGCATTGTCGGCGGCCCTCGCGCTCGCCGAGACGCAGCTGACCGCCGGCATCGGCCAGACGACGGTCGCACTCAATCCCAGTCGCTCCGACCTCGCGCTGATCGACGCGGTGCGCCAGGTGATGAGCGTCGCGCGCCTGTTCGCGATCGCCGGACTCGGCGCCTACCTGTTGTGGCGCAGCGGGATCGGGCTCAAGCGCGTCGGCCTCGGCCGCTGGTCCCCGCGCCGCGACGTCCCGGCCGGGCTCGTGCTCGCCGCGGTCATCGGTCTGCCCGGGCTCGCCCTCGTCGCGGTCGCCCGCGCACTCGGCCTCAACGCGAGCCTCGTCCCGAGCCAGGCCGACACCTGGTGGGAGTGGCCGGTCCTCGTCCTCGTCGCCATCGGCAACGCGGCCGCCGAGGAGATCGTCGTCGTCGCGTACTTCATCACGCGCCTGCGCCAGCTCGGCGCCTCCGAGACCGGGTCACTGCTCGCCAGCGCGGTGCTCCGCGGGGGCTACCACCTGTACCAGGGCTTCGGCGCCGGCCTCGGCAATGTGGTGATGGGCCTCGTCTACGGCCGGTTCTTCCAGGTCACGGGCCGGACCTGGCCGCTCGTCATCGGGCACGGGGTGATCGACGTGGTGGCCTTCGTCGGATACGCGTTGCTCCGCGATCACCTGTCCTGGGTGGGCTGAGACGCCGTCGCCGAAGCGCTGTCGGATGTCCCATCGGCATCCGTACCGCCCGGCCCGGGAGCCCGTCCACGTCCGCCGGAACCCGTGACCCGGGCCAGGACGAACAGCACCAGGCCCACGGCGATGAGGACGCCGGCACGCAACCAGGTCGCGGCGCTCTGCTGGGTCATGAGCAGGATGCACGTGCCGACGGCGAGGACCGGCACGATGGTCCACACCCGGAAGTGATCGGCGTCGACGACGTCGCGACGCAGCACCAGGACGGCGACATTGGTGCTCAGGAAGACGAACAGCAGCAACAACACGACGGTCTCGGCGAGCTCGGCCACCGAGCCGGTCGCCGCGAGGATCATCGCGATCGCGGTGGTGGCGACGATCGCGGCCCACGGCGTGCGCCGGCCCGGCAGCACGCGGGCGAGCATCGACGGGAGCAGTCCGTCACGCGCCATCCCGAACGTCAGCCGCGAGGCCATGATCATCGTGAGCAGGGCCCCGTTGGCGACGGCGATCAGCGCGATGAGCGAGAAGAGCCGCTCGGGCACGCCGACGTCGGCGATCGAGACCACCTCCAGGAGCGGGCCGCTCGAGGAGGCGAGCTGCTCCGGCGGCGCGACGATCGACACCCCGAGCCCGACCAGCATGTACACGACACCGGCGGTCAGCAGCGCGCCGAACAGCGCCTTCGGGTAGACGCGACGCGCGTCGCGCATCTCCTCGGCCATGTTCGCCGAGGTCTCGAAGCCCATGAACGAGTAGTAGGCGAGCACCGCCGCGGCGAGCACCGCGAAGGCGGGGGTGGCGGATTCGTCGAACTCGATGACGCGATGCGGCTCTCCGTCCCCGCGACCGAGGACGAGACCGGCGAGGACCACGACGAGGACGAGACCGGACACCTCGATGACCGTCATCACGACGTTGGCGCCCAGCGACTCGCGGATGCCGCGCGCGTTCAGCAGCGCCACGGCGACCAGGAACACCAGGGCCGCAGGGGTCGTCGGCGAAGGCGAGCGACAACCCCCGCCGCGCTCGTGACGCCCGCGGCGAGCATGCAGAAGCCGACGAGGAAGGACACCGGCGACGAGCGGTAGGCGCGCGCGGCGAACACCGCCGCGCCCCCGGCCTGCGGGTACTTCGTGACCAGCTCGGAGTAGGAGCCGGCCGTCAGCAGCGCCATCACGAGCGCGGCGAGCAGCGGCACCCAGATGGCCCCGCCGACCTTGCCCGCCATCTCGCCCACCAGGGCGTAGATCCCCGCACCCAGGACGTCTCCGAGGATGAACAGGAACAGCAGTCTGCCGGTGATCGCCCGCTTGAGCGGGGTGGAGGTCTCGGCGTTCCCGGTCTCCGGCCGGGTGGCGACGTCGTCGGTCATGAGGGCCTGCATACCCCGTCCGAGCACGAACGATGCGTACATTGGTGAGGATGAACGAGCAGGCCCCCCCGATCATGCGGCGTGGTCGGCCGGGTCCGCAGGTGCCTCCTCCCGGTCGGCCGGGCGGTGGCACCCCGCCGCGTCATCTGCCGCCCCAGCAGCCCGCCGGATGGCCCGGTCCCCCGCCGCCTCCCGGAGGTCGGAACGCTCCCCCGCCGCCTCAGGTCGGCGCACCGGCGCCGCATCCGCAGGCGATCCCCCGCATACCCGCGCACGGACCGGTCCCCGGCCGCACGCCGCAGCGTCCCGCAGCGAGACCGGAGCCCCGTCCGGTCGGGACCCATGCGCCCACGCAGAAGC
>NZ_BAOQ01000042.1 GCF_000344155.1 Gordonia paraffinivorans NBRC 108238
TATCTGATCGTCGGTGGTCGGTGCTTCCCAACAAGGTTCGAGGGCATAGATTGGCAGCTATGAATGATCGTGATCGACCGCGTCGCGACGGGCGCGGTGAGCGGGATACGCGGGATCAACGGGATTCTCGGGGCCAGGGAGGCCCGCGGGGCCAACGCCGCGGCGGTCAGGGGGACCGTCAGGGTGGTGGCAGCAGGGGCCGCCGGCCCGATCGTCCCGGTCGTGAGCGTACCGACCGCGGTAGCCGGCAGCCCGGTCCGCCGATCCCCGACGAAATCTCGGCCTCGGACCTCGATCCCGAGGTTCGTCGCGATCTCCTGACGCTCGACAAGGCCAACGCAGAGATCGTCGCCCGTCACCTGGTGATGGTCTCGCAGGTGCTGCTCGACGATCCTGCCCTGGCCCTCGAACACGCTCGTGCCGCCCGGGCTCGGGCGTCCCGGGTTGGCGTCGTCCGCGAGACCGCGGGCATCGCCGCCTACAACGCCGGCGAGTGGCAGGAGGCCGCCACCGAGCTCCGTGCTGCCCGTCGCATCACCGGCAATCCCTCGCTGCTGCCGCTGATCGCCGACTGCGAGCGCGGCCTGGGACGACCCGAACGGGCCGTCGAGATCGCCCGCGGCGACGAGGGACGTGCCCTGAAGGGCGAAGACGCCACCGAGATGCGCATCGTCGAGGCGGGTGCCCGCATCGATCTCGGCGAGCCGGAGAAGGCCATCGTCACCCTGCAGATGGAGAACCTCAAGCCGGGACAGGTCGGCACCGGACCCGCTCGTCTCTTCTACGCCTATGCATCTGCACTCCAGGCCGCGGGTCGTCGTGAAGACGCGATCACCTGGTACATGAACGCCGCCGCGGCGGACGTGGACGACGTGACCGACGCCGAGTTCCGGTTGACGGAGCTGGCGCACGACGACGAACAATCTGAGGCGGAATCGAGCGCCGACACCCGCCGGGGCGGCGTCGACGAGGCCGCCGCGACCGGCATCCCGGGTCCCGAGGACCCGGCGACGACCACCTCTCCCCGTGCTGAGTCGGAAACCGTTCCGGTGCAGTCGAAGACGAGTGACGTCCCGGCACCTGCGGCGGCGGTTCCGGACGCCGGCGCCCCCGAGCCGAGCGCCCCTGAGTCCAGCGTTCCCGAGTCGAGCGCGCCTGAGACGAAGGCTGCAGATGCCGGCGCAGCGGACACCCCCGAGACGAGAAGCGTTGCGCCGGAACAGGACGATGAGCGGTCGCAGGCAGGCGATCCCGAGCCCGCCGAACCGGATGCCGCTGAACCCGGGACCGCTGAACCCGGGACCGCTGAACCCGAGGCCGCCGACGAATCGATCGCCCCGCTCGAGGGCACCGCAGACCTGTCGGCGACGTCGAGTTACGTGGAGCAGGACGCCACCGACCTCATCGAGTCGGCCGACGACCTCGTCGCACCGCCGGCGGATGCCGAGCCCGAGAAGTCGGCGACCGTACCTGCGGCACCGGCGCGGCGGAACACCTTCGCCGACCGTTATGACGCCTTGCTGCTCGACCTCGACGGGACCGTCTTCGCGGGCCATCAGGCCATCCCGAACGCCAAGGAGACGCTCGAGGGTCTCGACACCGCGCGGTTCTTCGTGACGAACAACGCGAGCCGTCGACCGTCGGAGGTCGCCGCCCACCTTCGCGATCTCGGCTTCGAGGCGAGCGGGGAGATGGTGGTCACGAGTGCGCAGACGGGAGCACGGCTGCTGGCCGAACACCTGCCGGCCGGTTCGCGCGCGCTCGTCGTCGGGACCGACGGACTCGCGCAGGAGGTCCGCGAGGCGGGTATCGCCGTCACCCGGTCCGCCGGCGACGGTCCGGCGGCCGTGATCCAGGGCCATTCGCCCGACACAGGCTGGGCCCAGCTGTCGGAGGCGGCACTCGCCATCCGCGCCGGAGCCCTGTGGGTGGCCACCAACGTCGACGCGACGCTGCCCTCGGAGCGCGGACTGCTCGTCGGCAACGGGTCGATGGTGGCCGCGCTGCGGAACGCCACCGGCAAGGAGCCGCTCGTCGCCGGCAAACCCGCCGCACCGCTGATGGCGGACGCGATCGCCCGGGCCGGGGGATCGGCGCCGCTCGTCGTCGGCGACCGCCTCGACACCGACATCGAGGGCGGCCACTCGGTGGGCATCGAGAGCGTGCTGGTCCTCACCGGCGTGAGCACGGTGACCGATCTGCTGGCGGCGCCGCCCGAACAGCGACCCACCTACGTCGTCGACGACCTGGCCGGTCTGTTCGAGGACGTCGACGCGGTGCGTGTTGCGCCCCAGCCGGGATGGAGCGTCACCGTCGACGGGTCCACCATCACGGTGGCAGGCGACGGCGACGAGATCGGGCTGGTCCCGGCGCTGGCGTCGGCCACGTGGAAGGCGATCGACAACGGAACCGCCGATCCCGAGGAGCTCCGGATCCGTGCCGAGGGCGAGGCGCGCGCCAAGCTCGCCTCGCTGGGTGTCGCAGTCGTCGACTAGCGTTGTGAGCGATGAGTTACCCAGGTGATCAGAGCGCGCCCCGACCGAACCCGGGTGCGATGCCTCGGCGTCAGTACGACCCGATGTCGGCCCTGAACGACTCGACGGATGCCGACCTCGACGTTCCCGACGTGGAGGCCACCGTGTCCGAACTCCTCGCCCAGGTCGACCGGATCCGCGAGTCGACAGGGGACGAGTTCTCGCTCGCCGCACTCGAACGTCAGGCGGTGTTGCTCGAGCAGGCGCACGACGTGCTGACCGCGGCCCTCGATGCGGTGGATCGCCGATGATGTCCCCGATCCGCACGCGACCGGGCCGGCGCTGACGATGGCGACGAGAGCACGACTCGACGCCGAGCTCGTCCGCCGCGGGCTCGCGCGGTCCCGGGAGCAGGCACGCGAACTGATCGAAGCCGGCGTCGTCAAGGTGAACGGCACGGTCGCGAGCAAGGCCGCGACCGGTGTCACGCGAGACACCCCGATCGTCGTGGTGGAGGGTCCCAAGGACGACTGGGCGTCACGCGGCGCGCACAAACTCCTCGGGGCGCTCGAGGCGTTCGAGCCGCAAGGACTGTCCGTGGCCGGGCGTCGTTGCATCGACGCCGGCGCGTCGACCGGCGGTTTCACCGACGTGCTGCTGCGGCGGGACGTCCGTGAGGTCGTCGCCGTCGACGTCGGCTACGGACAGCTGATCTGGCGGCTGCAGAACGACGACCGGGTGCACGTGCACGACCGCACGAACGTCCGCCACCTCGAAGCCGAGTCCATCGGCGGTCCGGTCGACGTGGTCGTGGCCGATCTGTCGTTCATATCCCTGGGCCTGGTGTTGCCCGCTCTCGCACGATGCTGCAACCCCGGTGCCGACCTGCTGCCGATGGTGAAACCCCAGTTCGAGGTCGGTAAGGACCGCGTCGGTTCCGGTGGGGTGGTGCGGGATCCGGCGCTGCGCGCCGAAGCCGTCCTCGACGTGGCGACGCAGGCCGCGGCACTGGGCCTCACGACCCTCGGCGTGGTCGCCAGCCCGCTGCCCGGTCCGTCGGGGAACGTCGAGTACTTCCTGTGGTTGCGCAAAGAGCAGGTGAGCGACCAGACAGGCACGGCGTCGGGAGAGGGCGATAGGGTCGAGCAGTCGGCCGACACCGACGAGCTGCGCTCGATGATCGAGCGAGCCGTGGCAGAAGGACCCCGCTGAGTCCGCACGTGACCGGCGATCGGCTCGTCGCTGCCGACCGCACCTGAACGACCGCACCTTCTGGGAGGAACACCCGTGACCGACGATTCGGTGGCCGACGTCGCCGGTGCCCGTGAGTTCCTCGTGGTCGCCCACACCGGACGCGAGAACGTCCTGGGCACCATCGAGGCGATCGCGCGGCACTGTGCCGCCGCCGGCGTCGCGCTGCGGATCGTCGACCATGACTCCCTGGACCGCGGGGCGCAGGACCACGACATCCTCTACTCGCCCGCGCACGTCGACCGGCCCGCGTCGTTGCCGCCGGAGAACATCCCCGTCGACCCCGACCACCTGCGCTCGTTCGGCGCGGTCGTCGAGGTCCCGCCGGTGGAGACCGCATCGGCCGACGGCTGCGAACTCGTCATCGTCCTCGGCGGCGACGGTACCTTCCTGCGTGCCGCCGAACTGGCGTATCCCGCCGAGGTGCCGGTCCTGGGCATCAACCTCGGCCACATCGGGTTCCTGGCGGAGGCCGAGGCCAACCGAGTCGACGAGGTGATGGCCCAGCTCATCGCCGGCGACTACCGCGTCGAGGAGCGGATGACGCTGGACGTGGCGATCGTCGACCCGGCCCATCCGGAGCCGCCCGCGGCCCGCAGTTGGGCACTCAACGAGATCGCGGTCCTCAACACCACCAAGCACGGCGTGCTCGAGCTGGTCACCGAGGTCGACGGACGCCCGGTGTCGGCGTTCGGCGCGGACGGCGTGCTGATCGCCACCCCCACCGGGTCGACGGCCTACGCGTTCTCCGCGGGCGGCCCGGTCATGTGGCCCGACCTCGAGGCGATCCTCGTGGTCCCGAACAACGCCCACGCGCTCTTCACCCGGCCGATGGTGACGAGTCCGCGGTCCAGCGTCGCGGTGGAGGTCGACAAGAACGGACGACCGGCGGTCGCACTGTGTGACGGCCGCCGTGCCCTCGACGTGCCGGCGGGTTCCCGCGTCGAGGTCAGACGTAGCGAACGGTCGGTGCGCTGGATCCGGATCGACTCGGACCCGTTCGCCGACCGACTGGTCACCAAGTTCGCCCTCCCGGTCACGGGATGGCGAGGGAGGCAGGCTTAGGCGTGCTCGAAGAACTGTCCATCACCGGACTCGGCGTCATCGAGGAGGCGCAGGCTCGGTTCCATCCCGGGTTCACGGTGCTCACCGGCGAGACCGGTGCGGGCAAGACGATGATCGTGACGAGCCTGCACCTGCTGTCGGGGGCACGTGCCGATGCCACCCGGGTGCGGACCGGCGCGAACAAGGCGATCGTCGAGGGACGCTTCCGGCTCGATCCGGAGCGGCGGGACCCGGCGATCACCGAGATCCTCGACTCCACCGGTGCCGAGCTCGACGACGACGACACCGTGATCGCGGTCCGGTCGGTGAGCGCCGACGGCCGGTCGCGCGCCCATCTCGGCGGCCGCTCGGTCCCGGTGGGCGTCATGGGGCAGCTCACGACCTCGGTGCTGGCGATCCACGGTCAGAACGACCAGTTGCGGCTGCTGCGCCCCGAGCACCAGCGGGCCGCGCTCGACACCTACGGCGGCCCGAAGACGGCGTCCGCGCTCGAGGCGTACCGCAAGGCCCGCGCGGCGTGGGTCGAGTTGCTGGACGAACTCGAGACGCGCCGGGCCAACTCGCGCGAGCTCGCGCAGGAGGCCGACCGGCTGCGGTTCGGCATCGACGAGATCGCGGCCGTGGACCCGATGCCGGGGGAGGACGAGGAACTGACCGCGACGATCCGGCGGCTGTCGGATCTCGAGTCGATCCGTGCCGCCGCCGATCAGGCCCACCACATCGTCGCCGGAGACTCGGGGTCGTCGGTCGTCGAGGGTCTGGGGACGGTGCGCACACTGCTCGAGGGCGCTGCCGACGACACCCTGCGCGGACTCGTGCCGCGGGTCTCCGAGGCGCTGACCGTGATCACCGACGTCGGCGCGGAGCTGACCGCGTTCACCTCGGGCCTGCCGGCCGACGCGGAGGAACTCGACAAACTGCTCGCCCGTCAGGCGGAACTGAAGACCCTCGTCCGCAAGTACGCCCCAGACGTCGACGGCGTGATCGAGTGGCGTCGGCAGGCCGAGGCGCGGCTGGCCGAGATCGAGGACCCGCGGGCGTCGATCGAGGAACTCGAGGCCGCCGCGGAGGCCGCCCGGGAGAAGGTGGAGGCCGCGGCCGCGAAGCTGCACGCCCTGCGCGCCAAGGCCGCGTCGTCGATGGCCGACAAGGTCTCCAAGGAGCTCAAGGGCCTGGCCATGGGGGATTCGGCACTTGCCGTGTCGGTCACGCCCGAACCCGCGTCGGAGGACGATCGGCTCGCCGTCACCGTCGACGGCACCCGGGTGCACGCCGGGGCCGACGGTGCCGACAAGGTCGAGTTCGCACTCGTGGCCCATCCCGGGGCGACACCGCTGCCGATCGCGAAATCGGCGTCGGGCGGCGAACTCTCGCGTGTGATGCTGGCGCTCGAGGTCGTGCTGGCCGCCCCGACCTCGGGTTCGGTGATGGTCTTCGACGAGGTCGACGCGGGCGTCGGCGGTCGCGCCGCGGTGGAGATCGGCAAGCGGTTGTCGCGACTTGCCCGGGCGCATCAGGTCATCGTCGTCACGCACCTCCCGCAGGTGGCCGCCTTCGCCGACAACCACCTGGTCATCGGCAAGTCGAAGAAGGGCGCGCTGGTCACCAGCAGCGTGCGCACACTCGATCGCGACGAGCGTGTCGCCGAGCTCGCACGCATGCTCGCCGGTCTCGGCGAGTCCGACACCGGGCGTGCGCACGCCGAGGAACTGCTGGCTCTCGCGGAGGAGGAACGGGCGGCGAATCGGCCGTCGAACGGTTGAGACTCGTGTTGCCTGTGTGACAAAAGTTTCTCGTGTTACGGCGCGCCTCCGTGGCTCGGAGGTGAGTTCGGTCAATCATTGCGGGCATGAAGATGCCTGCCCTGCTCGCGCGTAACACCGAAGAACTGCCCGGCGTGATCGGTATCGCCAGGGTCGACAAGAACACGAAGCGGCTGCTCAGCCGCGTCGGTCCCGGCGACATCGCCATCATCGACGAGGTCGACCTCGACCGTGTCACCGCCGACGCCCTCGTCGAGGCCAACGTCGTCGCCGTCGTCAACGCATCACGCTCGATCACCGGGCGGTACCCGAACCTGGGTCCGGAGGTCCTCGTCGCCTCGGGCATCATCCTGCTCGACGACGTGGGCCCCGAGGTCTTCAAGCGCGTCAAGGACGGCGCCAAGGTGCGCGTCCACGACGACCGGCTCTTCATCGGCGAGCGTCGCATCGCGCTCGGCACCGAACTCGACGAGCGCGACATCGCAGACATCATGATCGGCGCGAAAGCAGGCCTCGTCGATCACCTCGAAGCCTTCTCCGGCAACACCATCGAGTTCATCCGGAGCGAGTCGCCGTTGCTGATCGACGGCGTCGGCGTGCCCGACATCGATGTCGACCTCACCGGCCGGCACGTGGTGATCGTGGGCGAGGGACCCGATCGGGCGGCCGATCTGCGCGCGCTCAAGCCGTTCATCAAGGAGTACCAGCCGGTGATGATCGGCGTAGGTACCGGTGCCGACACCCTGATGAAGGCCGGGTACAAGCCGGCGATCATCGTCGGCGATCCCGACCACATCAAGACCCCGACTCTCAAATCCGGTGCGCAGCTTGTGCTTCCGGCCGACACGGACGGTCATGCCCCGGGGTTGGAGCGCATCCAGGACCTCGGGATCGGCGCCACCACCTTCCCGGCCGCCGGTTCGGCCGGCGACCTGGCGCTGCTGCTGACCGACTACCACGGAGCCGACCTGATCGTCACCGTCGGATACCCGGGCACCCTCGACGACTTCTTCGACCGCTCGCGTCGGGAGAGCAATCCGTCGATGCTGCTCACGCGACTCAAGGTCGGGCAGAAGCTCGTCGACGCCAAGGCCATCGCGACGCTGTACCGCAGTCGCGTGTCGGGGGCGGCGATCGCCTGTGTCGTCCTGGCGGCACTGATCGCGGTGATCGCGGCGCTGTTGCTCTCGAGCGCTGGCACCGACATCACCGATTGGATCGTCACCCAGTGGAACGCCCTGCTCGACTGGGCACGAGAGGTCTGGAATCGATAGGCGATGATCTCGCTACGACAACACGCGGTCTCACTGGTCGCCGTCTTCCTCGCGCTGGCGCTCGGATTGTTTCTCGGTTCCGGCTTCGTCGGCGACCGGGTCAACTCGCTGACCGGCACGAGCCGTGACCGGATCGGCGACCTCGAGGACCAGCGCGACGATCTGAACGCGAAACTCAACGCGGCCAACAGCTTCGACCGCGCCATCGCACCCCGCCTGGTCGCCAACACGCTGCGCGACAAATCGGTCCTGGTGGTCACCGCGCCGAACGCGGCCGAGGCCGACGTCACCGCGGTGAAGGAGAACCTCAACGACGCGGGGGCGCGGTTCGCCGGCCAGATCGCGCTCACCGACGAGTTGCTGAGCGACGAGAACGCCGAGCAACTGCGGACGATCGTCGACCAGACCATCCCGCCGGGGGCGATGCTGCGTGCCGAGTTGACCGACTCGGGCGGCCGACTGGGCGATCTCCTGGGCACCGTGCTGCTCTACAACAAGGGCAGTCGCCCCGCGTCGGCGAACGACCGGAAGACTGCACTGTCGACGCTGCGCGACGGCGGGTTCATCGACTATGTCGACAACGCCGTCACGCCTGCGGACCTGGTGGTCGTGGTGACCGGCGACGAGTTCGGTCCGGACTCCGGTGCGCAGGGCGCCCTGGTCGCCAAGCTGGCGGCCACCGCCTCCGCGCGCGGTTCCGGCGGCGTGCTCGTCGGACGCACCGGTTCGGCGAGCGGGAGTTCGCCGATCGCCATCGTGCGCTCGGACCCCTCGCTCTCCAATGCGGTCTCGACCGTCGACAACGTCGACCAGCCGACCGGACTGATCACCACGATCCTGGCGCTCGCCGCCGAGAAGAAGGGCTCCACCGGGGCATATGGCACCGGACCGGGGGCCAGCTCGGTCACCGTCGGGGTCGACGGGAAGCCCACCGCCTGACGATTCGTGAGTACCGCCACGCCGCGCCGCGGTGTGGCGGTACGGTGCAGGGGCCGGGTGGTGTTACCCTGGAGTCCCGTAGGTAATCAGGGCATCGGCCCCGATTCGGCCGACGGGAGACACGCTTTTGCGACCTTTGCGACACGTTCACGACACCAAGCACATCTTCGTCACTGGTGGCGTGGCTTCTTCTCTGGGCAAGGGCCTCACGGCCTCGAGCCTGGGTCAACTTCTCACCTCTCGAGGCCTCCGGGTCACGATGCAGAAGCTCGATCCGTATCTGAACGTCGATCCGGGCACGATGAACCCCTTCCAGCATGGAGAGGTCTTCGTCACCGAGGACGGCGCGGAAACCGACCTCGACGTCGGGCACTATGAGCGATTCCTCGACCGCAACCTGTCGAAGACCGCGAATGTGACCACGGGACAGGTGTATTCGACCGTCATCGCCAAGGAGCGGCGCGGCGAGTACCTCGGTGAGACCGTGCAGGTGATCCCGCACATCACCGACGAGCTCAAGGCGCGCGTGCTGGCGATGGCCGAGCCGGACGCCGACGGCGAGGTGCCCGACGTGGTGATCACCGAGATCGGCGGCACCGTCGGCGACATCGAGTCGCTGCCCTTCATCGAGGCGGCCCGCCAGGTCCGCCACGACGTGGGCCGCGACAACGTCTTCTTCCTCCACGTCTCGCTGGTTCCCTACCTGGCGCCGTCGGGCGAGCTGAAGACCAAGCCGACCCAGCACTCGGTGGCCGCGCTGCGCAACGTGGGCATCCAGCCCGACGCACTCATCCTGCGCTGCGACCGCGACGTCCCCGAGGGACTCAAGAAGAAGATCGCGCTCATGTGCGACGTCGAGCTCGACGGCGTCATCTCCACCCCCGACGCCCCGTCGATCTACGACATCCCGAAGGTGCTGCACAACGAGCATCTCGACGCCTACGTGGTCCGCAAGCTCGGCCTGCCGTTCCGCGACGTCGACTGGACGGTGTGGGGCGAGCTCCTGCGCCGCGTCCACGAGCCCCGCGAGACCGTGCGCGTCGCGCTCGTCGGCAAGTACGTCGACCTGCCCGACGCCTACCTGTCGGTCACCGAGGCGATCCGCGCCGGCGGTTTCGCCTGGAAGGCGCGCACCGAGATCAAGTGGGTGCCGTCCGACGACTGCGCCACCGAGGCGGGCGCGCAGGCGGCGCTGGGCGACGTCGACGCGATCCTCGTCCCGGGCGGCTTCGGCATCCGCGGCATCGAGGGCAAGCTCGGCGCCATCTCCTACGCACGACGCCGCGGCATCCCGCTGCTCGGACTGTGCCTGGGCCTGCAGTGCGTGGTCATCGAGGCGGCCCGGTCGGTGGGTCTCGAGGGTGCGAGCTCGACCGAGTTCGATCCCGACACCCCGTACCCGGTCATCTCGACGATGGCCGATCAGGAGGATGTGGTCGCCGGCGAGGCCGACCTGGGCGGCACCATGCGCCTGGGCGCCTACGACGCGGTCCTCCAGCCCGGTTCGGTGGTGGCGGAGGCCTACGGCACCCGCGAGGTGTCCGAGCGTCACCGTCACCGCTTCGAGGTGAACAACGCCTATCGCGACAAGATCTCCGAGTCCGGGCTCGTCTTCTCCGGCACCTCGCCGGACGGGCACCTCGTCGAGTTCGTCGAGTACCCGAAGTCGGTGCATCCGTTCTTCGTCGCCACCCAGGCGCACCCGGAGCTCAAGAGCCGGCCGACGCGTCCGCATCCGCTGTTCCGCGCGTTCATCGAGGCGGCGCTGAAATACAAGGCGGCAGAACGTCTTCCGGTCGATCTCGGTGAGGACTACGAGTCCAACGACGCCCCGGCCGAGGCCGTCGCCGCGATCAACGAGGTCAAGGTCGAGCCGGTTGCCGGCATCGACGAGGCCGCGTCCGGCGCCGACAGGGGCTGACCGGTTGGGTCACGACTTCGAGGTCACGGGCTCCCGCACCGTCTACGACGGGGCGATCCTGACGCTGCGCGTCGACGATGTCGTCATGCCCGGTGGACGGGTCGCCGAGCGGGAGGTCGTGGAGCACTTCGGTGCCGTGGCGATCCTCGCGCGTGACGAGGACGGCCGGATCGCGATGGTGCGCCAGTACCGGCACCCGGTCGGCCGGCGGCTGCTCGAACTGCCCGCCGGGCTGCTGGACCAGGACGGCGAGGAGCCGCTGGAGGCCGCGCGACGTGAACTCGCCGAGGAGGCCGATCTCGCCGCCGACACCTGGCACGTCCTCGTCGACCTGGCGCTGTCGCCGGGGTTCACCGACGAGGCCTTGCGGCTGTACCTCGCCGAGGACCTTCACCACCTCGAGGCGGCCGAGCGGGTCGACGAGGAGGCCGAGCTCGAGGTCGAGTGGATCGCGTTGGACGACGCGGTCCGCATGGTCCTGGGCGGAGAGATCGTGAATGCCACGAGCGTCGCCGGAATCCTCGCGGCCGCGGCGGCCGAACGGGCCGGTGTCGAGCTGCGGGGCGTCGATGCGCCGTGGCCGGACGAACCGACCGCGTTGCGGGATCGTCGGCGTGCGCGGGAGAACCGGTCGTGACCCCGCGGACCGACAGAGGGATCGCTGGTTTCCGATCGTGAGCATCGCCGCCGACATCTCGCGCTACCTCGACCACCTGACGGTGGAGCGGGGTGCGGCGGCGAACACCGTCTCGTCGTATCGACGTGATCTCGAACGGTACCGGCGCCATCTCGAGTCGCGTGACATCTCGTCGCTCGACGAGGTGACCGAGGAGGACGTGCGGGAGTTCCTCGTCGAACTCCGGCGCGGTGACCCCGAGACGGGCCAGGCGCCGCTCGCCGACAGTTCGATCGCGCGAACCCTGGTGGCCACCAGGAGGTTTCACAAGTTCGCGGTCGAGGAGGGGATCGTCGCGACCGACGTCGCGCACGCGGTGAAGCCGCCTCGCCCGGCGCGTCGGCTGCCGAAGTCGCTGCCGGTGGACGAGGTCCTCGCCATCCTCGAGGCCGCCGGTACCGAGGACCATCCGCGCGCGCTCCGCGACCGGGCGTTGCTGGAGTTCCTCTACAGCTGCGGGGCGCGCATCTCCGAGGCCACCTCGCTCGACCTCGACGACCTCGATCTCGACGCCCGCGCGGTGCTGCTGCGCGGCAAGGGCGGCAAGGAACGACTCGTCCCGCTCGGCGGGCCGGCCGTGGAGGCGATCGAGGCCTATCTCGTGCGCGGGCGTCCGGCGCTGGTGTCGCGGGCGACGCCCGCACTCTTCCTCAATGCGCGCGGCGGCCGTCTGTCCCGGCAGTCGGCGTGGCAGGTGCTGGTCACCGCGGCCGAGAGGGCCGGTCTGGACAAGGCGGTGTCGCCGCACACCCTGCGCCACAGTTTCGCCACGCACCTGCTCGACGGAGGGGCCGACGTGCGCGTCGTGCAGGAGCTGCTCGGCCACGCGTCGGTGACGACCACGCAGGTCTACACGCTCGTGACCGTCAACACGATGCGCGAGGTCTATGCCGTCGCACATCCGCGGGCCCGTTGACCGCGCGCCGACCGCCGTCGGCAGGCGTGGATGTCCTAGGCTGATACGAGTTGTCGTCCCGCCCGGCCACAAGCCGTCGGGACGAGGAGGACAGGGCAGGCGAAGAGTGAAGGGAGCTGCGGACTCGTGACCACTCCGAGCGCACCGCGGTCTGGCACCCGACTCGAGTGTGTGGAGACGCTGTCGTGATGTCCGCAGGTGACCAGTACAGCCTGCAGGTGTCCGCCGGACCCGACCCCGACGAGGTCGAACACCACGAGTCCGGCGAGATCGGTCCGACCGGTCGTCCCTATCGCGAGGTCCCCGAACCGAAGCCGCTCGACCGGCACGGTCCCGCGACCGTCATCGCGGTGTGCAACCAGAAGGGCGGCGTCGGCAAGACCACGTCGACGATCAACCTCGGCGCCGCGCTCGCCGAGTACGGGCGTCGCGTGCTCCTCGTCGACCTCGACCCGCAGGGCGCGCTGTCGGCGGGTCTCGGCGTGCCGCACCACGAACTCGAACAGACCGTCTACAACCTCCTCGTGCCGCCGCAGGTCGCGACCGACGAGGTGTTGATGCGCACGCGCGTCGACGGCCTGGATCTGCTGCCCAGCAACATCGACCTGTCGGCCGCCGAGATCCAGCTCGTCAGCGAGGTCGGCCGCGAGCAGGCGCTCGCACGGGCGCTGCACCCGGTGCTCGACCGCTACGACGTCGTCCTCATCGACTGCCAGCCGTCGCTCGGACTGCTCACCGTCAACGCGCTGGCCTGCGCCGACACCGTGCTCATCCCGATGGAATGCGAGTACTTCTCGCTGCGCGGCCTGGCGCTGCTCACCGACACCATCGACAAGGTGCGCGATCGCCTCAACCCGCGGCTGGAACTCGGCGGCATCCTGGTGACCATGTTCGACGCCCGCACCCTGCACTCGCGCGAGGTCATGTCGCGGGTGGTCGAGGTGTTCGGCGACGCGGTGTACGACACGGTGATCACCCGTACCGTCCGCTTCCCGGAGACGAGCGTCGCCGGGGAGCCGATCACCTCCTGGGCGCCGAAGTCGGCCGGAGCGAAGGCATACCGTGCGCTGGCGCGCGAGGTGATCGCCCGCAACGTCAAGCAGACATGACGGTCGGCGCCGATCGGGCCGCGACCGGCGCGGAGGAGGCCGGCACCGAAGAACCCGGCACTCGAGAATCAGGCACTGGAGAATCGGGCACTGGAGAATCGGGCACTGGAGAATCGGGCACCGGGGAATCCGGCGCCGTCGTGGCGGGCGCGCCGGCGACCGGATCAGGGGCCGGCGCCGAGGTGTCCGAGGCCCCGGGAGCGGACATGTCGGGACCGTCGGCCGGTGATGAGGCATCCCGGACCGCCGACGGAGAAGCATCCGGGGAGGACGAGGAGTCCGGCTTCCGGGTCAAGCTCCGCAACTTCGAGGGACCGTTCGACCTCCTGCTGAACCTCATCTCGCAGCATCGTCTCGACGTCACCGAGGTGGCGCTGCACGTGGTGACCGACGAGTTCATCGCCTACACCCGCGAGCTGGGTCCCGAGGTCGGGCTGGATCAGACCACCGAGTTCCTCGTCGTCGCGGCGACGCTGCTCGACCTGAAGGCGGCGCGGCTGCTGCCGTCCGGCGAGGTCGAGGACCCGGAGGACCTCGCGCTGCTCGAGGCCCGCGACCTCTTGTTCGCGCGACTGTTGCAGTACCGCGCGTACAAGCAGGTGGCGCAGCTGTTCGGCGAGCTCGAAGCCGCGGCGCTGCGACGGTATCCGCGCGCGGTCTCGCTGGAGCAGAGGTTCGAGGACCTGCTGCCGGAGGTGACGTTGGGGGTCGACGCCGAGGGATTCGCCCAGGTCGCCGCCACGGCGCTGACACCGCGACCGGTTCCCACCGTCACGCTCGACCACTTGCACGACGTGCAGAAGGTCTCGGTCCCAGGGCAGGCGCGCCGCATGGCGAAGCTGCTCAGCGAGGCGACAGGGCAGTGGTTGACGTTCCGCGACCTCATCGCCGACTGCGAGAACGGACTCGAGATCGTCGGCAGCTTCCTGGGGCTTCTCGAGCTCTACCGCGAGCAGGCCATCGCCTTCGAGCAGCCCGAGGCGCTCGGAGACCTCTCGGTCATGTGGACCGGGGAACGCGACATCGACGATCTGCGCATCGACAAGGCAGAGGACTACGGATGACCGACGGACCGATCGAGGACGTTGACGACGTGAACGACGAGGCACTGGACGAGGGCGTCGACGCCGGGGGTTCTCCGGACGCGTCCGACCCCACGCCGGCACAGGCCGCGCCCGACGCGAACGCCGCCGGCGAAGTCGCCGCCCCGGCTGGAGAGGCCGCCTCTGGGGAAGAAGCCGCCGTTGGGGAAGAAGCCGCAGAGTCGGACGATCCGACTCCAGACGCCGTCGACCCCGGTCCGGCCGATCCCGAGCAGACCGCGCTGGCGGGAGAGGACGAGGGACAGATCCTCGACGACGCGACCTTGCGTTCGGCACTCGAGGCGATCCTGCTCGTCGTCGACACCCCGGTGGGCACCGACGAGTTGGCCAACGCCGTCGACCAGGACCGCACGCGGGTCCGCGAGATGCTGAACGCGATGTCTGCCGAACTCACCGAGTCCGGCAGCGGCATCGACCTGCGCTACGCCGGCGACGGCTGGCGGTTCTACACCCGCGCGGAATACGCACCGTACGTCGAGCGGTTGTTGCTCGACGGTGCCCGGTCGAAGCTGACGCGCGCGGCGCTGGAGACCCTCGCGGTGATCGCCTATCGGCAACCGGTCACCCGTGCACGGGTCAGCGCGATCCGCGGCGTCAACGTCGACGGTGTGATCCGCACCCTGGTCGCTCGCGGCCTGATCTCCGAGGTCGGCAACGACCCGCAGACCAACGCGACCACGTACGGCACCACCGAGTTGTTCCTGGAACGACTCGGCCTGGCGTCGCTGTCGGAGCTGCCGGATCTGGCTCCGCTGCTACCCGACGTCGACGTCATCGACGACCTCGACGACGAGCTGCTGTCGGATCCCCGATTCGCCAAACTGTCGTCTCAGGCGTCAGACTCGAAGGAGCTGGTCACCGACGGTGACCTGAAAGATGACTAGAACCGCACAGATCGATCGACAACAGGACTGAGGAAGATGGCATCCGCTGGCCGAGATGGCTCACCGGGGAAACGCCGCAAGGGCGCGCCCGCACAGCAACCGCGAACGAAGAAGACGCATCGTAAGGGAACGTCCAAGCCCAATGTCGAGGCGGGCAGGATCCGCCTCAACAACGCCCGCCCCGCCCGGCACCAGGTGCCGCCGGAGAAGGTGAGCGGCAAGGGCCCGACGTTCGTCGAGGACGGCGTGCGGCTCCAGAAGGTGCTCGCGCAGGCCGGTGTGGCCTCGCGCCGCGGCGCCGAGGAGATGATCGCCGCCGGGCGGGTGAAGGTCGACGGCGTCGTGGTCACCGAGCAGGGCCTGCGCATCGACCCGAACACCGCGATCATCCACGTCGACGACGCCCGCGTCATCGTCGACGAGGACAAGCAGTACCTCGCCTTCAACAAGCCCAAGGGCTGGCAGTCGACGATGGCCGACGACCAGGGGCGTCCGTGCGTCGGCGACGTGGTCGCCGAACGCGTGATGGCCGGTCAGCGTCTGTTCCACGTCGGTCGCCTCGACGCCGACACCGAGGGCCTGCTGCTGCTCACCAACGACGGCGAGCTGGCGCACCGACTGATGCACCCGTCCTACGAGGTGCCCAAGACCTACCTGGCCACGCTGAAGGGCGAGGTCCCGCGTGGACTCGGGCGTCAGCTGCGCGAGGGCATCGAGCTCGACGACGGCCCGGTCAAGGTCGACAGGTTCTCCGTCCTCGAGGTCCACGAAGGACAGTCGCTGGTGCGGATCGTCCTCCACGAGGGCCGCAACCGCATCGTGCGCCGCATGATGGACGCCGTCGGGTTCCCGGTGACGAAGCTCGTCCGCACCCATGTGGGCACGGTCGCGCTGGGGGAGCAGCGTCCCGGCAGCCTCCGCGTGCTCGGCAACGACGAGGTCGGTGCCCTGTACAAGGCAGTCGGGCTGTGACCTCCTCTGCGACACGGGTTGTCGCGATCGACGGACCGGCCGGCACGGGCAAGTCGTCGGTGTCCAAGCTGCTCGCCGAGAAGGTCGGCGCGAGCTACCTCGACACCGGGGCCATGTACCGGGCGGTCACCCTGGCCGTTCTCGATGCCGGTGTGGCGCTCGATGATCCGGCCGGCATCGCCAAGGTCGCGCAGGCGGCCGACATCAAGCTCATCCCGAATGCGGACGGCTCGTCGACGGTGCTGCTCGACGGACGCGACGTGTCCGGGCCGATCCGCACCGAGCACGTCACCAGTGCGGTGTCGGCGGTGTCGGCGGTTCCCGAGGTGCGAACCAAACTGGTTGCGCTGCAGCGGGAGAACGCCGAGGGTCGGTTCGTCGTGGTGGAGGGCCGGGACATCGGCACCGTGGTGTTCCCGTCCGCGGACCTCAAGATCTTCCTGACCGCGACGCCCGAGGCACGTGCCGAACGACGCCACAAGCAGAACCTGGACGCCGGCCGCGAGAGCGACTACGACGCGGTGCTGGCGAGCGTGAACCGGCGCGACCATCTCGACTCGACCCGCGCGGTCTCGCCGCTGCGCGCGGCCGAGGACGCCGTGGTGGTGGACACCAGTGACAAGACCCTGATGGAGGTGCTCGACGAGCTGAGTGCGCTCGTCGAGGCCCGGATCGGAGCAGCAGAACGGTGAGCGACAACTTCGAGACCGATCTGGCCGCGTTGCCCGGCGACGGGACGTGGTCGGACGAATCCGACTGGCAGCTGGCCGACGTGGAGGGCGCCGACGGCGTCGCCGAGGTCGAGCACATGCCGGTGGTGGCGATCGTCGGACGGCCGAACGTCGGCAAGTCCACGCTCGTCAACCGCATCCTGGGCCGCCGCGAGGCCGTCGTCGAGGACATCCCGGGCGTCACCCGCGACCGGGTTTCGTACTCCGCGAGCTGGTCCGGACGCCGCTTCACCGTCGTCGACACCGGCGGCTGGGAGCCCGACGCCAAGGGGCTGCAGCAGGCGGTGGCGGCACAGGCCGAGCTCGCGATGCGGACCGCCGACGCGATCGTCGTCGTGGTCGACGCGACGGTCGGCGCCACCGCCACCGACGAGGCCGTCGCGCGTGTGCTGCGCCGGTCCAAGACCCCGGTGATCCTGTGCGCCAACAAGGTCGACAGCGAGCGCCTCGAGCCCGAGGTGGCCACCCTGTGGTCGCTGGGCCTCGGTGAGCCGTACCCGGTGTCGGCGGCCCACGGCCGCGGCGCCGGTGACCTGCTCGACGTCATCCTGGAGAAGCTGCCGTCGACCCCGCGCGAGGTCCCGACGCTGGGCGGCCCGCGACGCGTGGCGCTCGTCGGCAAGCCGAACGTCGGGAAGAGTTCCCTGCTGAACAAGCTGGCCGGTACCGAACGCTCGGTGGTCGACAACGTCGCCGGCACCACCGTCGACCCGGTCGACGAGCTCGTCGAACTCGGCGGCAGGTCATGGCATTTCGTCGACACCGCCGGCCTGCGCCGCAAGGTGCGCAACGCCACCGGCCACGAGTACTACGCGTCGCTGCGGACACGGTCGGCGCTCGACGCCGCGGAGGTTGCGATCCTGCTGATCGACGCCTCGCAGCCGATCACCGAACAGGACCTGCGCGTGCTGTCGATGATCATCGAGAGCGGCCGGGCATTGGTCATCGCGTTCAACAAGTGGGATCTGGTCGACGAGGATCGCCGGTACCAGCTCGACAAGGAGATCGACCGCGAGCTCGCCCGCGTGCCGTGGGCGCGTCGCGTGAACATCTCGGCGATGACCGGCCGCGCGGTCCAGAAGCTTGTGCCCGCCATGGAGGCGGCGCTCGAGTCGTGGGACAAGCGCATCTCCACCGGTCCGCTCAACAGCTGGCTCAAGGACGTCATCGCGGCCAACCCGCCGCCGCTGCGCGGTGGCCGCCAGCCGCGCGTGATGTTCGCGACGCAGGCGTCGGTGCGGCCGCCGACCTTCGTGTTGTTCACCACGGGCTTCCTGGAGGCCGGCTATCGCCGCTTCCTGGAGCGTCGACTGCGCGAGGAGTTCGACTTCGACGGCTCGCCGGTGCGGATCAACGTCCGCGTCCGCGACAAGCGCGAGCAGCGCCGCAAGCGCTGACCGTCGCCGCAAACCCACCCTTCTTGGACAGATTCTCCCCCTCGCGTGGTGGTGGATCTGTCCATCCGGGGTGGGTCTGCGGCGCGGGCGGAGGCCACGACACCCCTTCTGACCTGCCGATTGGTACAGGACAGCACTCGTCGGCTAATCTTTACTCCGCCCGCTCCGGTGGGCACGTCCGAAGGTCGCGAGACCTGAAGGCAACGGGCTGTGGCGCAGTTTGGTAGCGCACTTGACTGGGGGTCAAGTGGTCGCAGGTTCAAATCCTGTCAGCCCGACAGAACGACGAGGGCGCATCCGATGCGGATGCGCCCTCGTCGTGTTCTGGTGGCTCCCGTCGTGTCGACGACGCTGCACTGGTGATGGCTGTGGAGAGAGAGGGGCTGTGCCGCGGGTACGCGTCTTACGATTCGGTGCGACCTCGTCGGCCGGTTCCGTGCCGCACGAACCGGACACGTAGGAGGACAGACCGGATGATCATCTTCGGCTCACGCACCATGGTGAAACTCGTGGCGGCACAGATCTTCATGTGCATGTACTGCCGCGTGGAGGCCGCGCAGCGCCTGTTCCGGTCGACGACCTGGTTCACCCTGTTCTTCCTGCCGATCTTCCCGTTCGGGCACGGCACCTACCGGATGAGTTGCTCCTACTGCGGCAACGAGACCATTCTGCCCCGCCCGGAGGCAGACCGCTTCACCGCCGACGCCCAGAGGACGGCCGCAGCGGCCTCACCGGCCGTGCCGCCGCAGGTCTGACGGCTGATCCCCGGGAGCGGCGACCTCGCTGCTACACGGACGACGCCTCCGGGGCCGACGAATCGACCAGCCAGTCCACTGCCCACCGCCAGAAGGTGTTCTCGAACCGGTCGTGGAAGAGGCCGAAGTGCCCGATCTCTGCGACGCCGAGCATGTCCGGCGTGTAGTAGATCTCCTCGCACGTGCAGCGCGGCAGATAGGCCAGTGTGCGACGCACGGCCGCCGGGGTGGCGTAGGGGTCGTCGGTGGAGTTCACCGCCAGCACGCGAAGTTCGAGCTGCGCGCTGCGGCCGAGGATCTCGGTGCCCCGGTCGCCGATCGTCGTCGAATAGTCGGCGGCGCCGCGTGCCCAATCCAGCGCAACGCCCTTCGGGAGGTTCTCCAGCCACCCGAGCCGCTTGCCGGGGAAGTAGCCGAGCACTCCGGCGACGACCGGCATGAAGACGTGCCACTTGAGGAAGAGCCGGTACCGCTCGGTCTTCGCGTAGTCGGGCCAATGGGCGTGTTGGGCGCCGACCATCATCACGCGGTCCAGTTCGCCGGCGTGCTCGGCGAGCACGACCGCGAAGCCGCCGAAGCTGTGGCCGACCGCGCTCAGCCGGGCCCGCGGACCCAGCCGATCCCGGAGCCAGAGGATGCAGGCCTCGACATCGAGAGTTCCCCACTCGTGCCAGCGGGCCTTCAGCGCGCGGTACTCGCGCGCAGTGTCCGGTGCCGACCGGCCGATGCCTCGGTAGTCGGGGACGAGCGCGGCGAATCCGTTGCGGGCGAGATGGGTCGCGAACCGCCGGTAGTAGCGCGCCTGCACGCCGGTGGCCGGTGCGACGATCACGGCGCGATCCGCGGCGTCGGGGAGCTCGGCGGGGTGGAAGTACCGCGCCTGGAGCACCAGCCCGTCGGCGCACCGCACCTCGACGTCCTCGAAGACGACCTCGAATCCGGTCTCGGACATGCTCACCTCTCTCCTCTGGTCGCAGGGACCGCTCGGGTCCCCTCGGCGGGCGCGAAGACGACGTACATCGACAGCGTCTCGGTGACCTCGACGAAGCGGTGGCGCTCCCCGGCCGGGACGAACAGGGCGACCCCCGGTTCGGCAACGCCGTCGCCGTGCTCGGTGCGCAGGACTCCGCGGCCACCGAGGATGACGTAGACCTCGTCCTCGGTGTGCGGGCACTGTGGATCGTCGGCGCCGGCGGGGATGACGTAGGTGCCGACGCTCATCGAGGGCGTTCGCAGCAACTCGGTGTAGACGGCCTCCTGCTGTGCCGTTGGCGCGCTCTGGAACTGGTGCATCCCCGATCCTCTCTCTGCTGTCGCCGATTGCAGCACGGAACGGAGGTCGGGCTCATGATCCAGTTGGAGGAAGTGGACTGGTCGGTGTCAGACCACTCCCGGCATCCGCGACATGGCCGTCCGGCGGGTGCGTCGGACCGTGAGCTGCTCCCACGAGTCGGCGAGCAGGTCGACGCCGCGCTCGAGATCGGCGATCGGGGACGTGAACGGGATGCGCAGGTGCCGCTCGAACGCGCCGTCGAGTGAGAACTTGGGCCCGGCGACCAGGGACAGCCCGCGAACGTCGCACAGGCTGGTCAGCGCGGAGCTGCCGGGCCAGTCGAGCTGCACCCAGAGCGACAGCCCGCCGTCGGGGAAGGGCACGGTCCACTGCGGGAGCCGCTCGCCCAGCAGGCGGACCAGCGCAGCACGGTGTTCGGCCAGCAGAGCGCGTCGCCGGGCGAGCAGCTCGGGCATGGCGCGCACGATCTGCTCGCCGAGCAACTGCTCCATCTGCGGGGTGCCGAGGTCGCCGGCGGGCCGGGCCTGCGCGAGGCGCCGGATCACCGTGGTGTCGGCGCGGATCCAGCCCATCCGGAGACCGCCCCAGATCGACTTGCTCAACGACCCGACGGTGATCGCACCCGTCCCGAGCGTCGCGTCGACCCGTTTCGCGTGACGCGCGAACGGGCCGTCGTCCCAGGGGCGGTCGATGTTCAGGTCGGCCGTCGTCTCGTCGATGACCAGGGCGGTGCCCGACGACCGGGCGGCCTCGGCGACGCGTGCCCGCGCCTCGGTGGGCATCGACGCGCCGGTGGGGTTCTGGAAGTCGGGGACCAGGTAGGCCAGTGCCGGCCGAGCGCCGGTCAGGGCGTCCACCAGTCGGTCGACGTCCCATCCCGCCGACGTCACCGGCGTCGTGATCAACCTGGCCCCGGCGCGTTTGAGCGCGTCGTAGGCATGTGGGTAGGTCGGCGCCTCGACGAGTGCGATGTCGCCGCGACCGAGCAGCGTGTGCGCGACCAGCGAGATCGCATGTTGCCCGCCGATCGTCACCATGATCTGGTCTGCGGTCGTGGGCAGGCCGCGATCGGTGTAGCGCTCGGCGATGGCCTCGCGGAGCGAGAGGTTGCCGACCAGATCGAATCCCGGCCCGTCGAGCGCGTCGACCATGCGCTCGCCCATCCGGGCGAAGATGTCACGGAGACCATCGACCGGCGGGGGCACCGCGCGCGCGAAGTCGATTGCCCGGGAATCCGATTCATCCTGTCCGGGGCCGGGGAGGACCGCACGGCTCCCGGACCCCTGCCGGCTCACCAGGTAACCGGCGTCGCGGACGAGTTGGTAGCTCGCGACGATCGTCGTGCGGCTGCGCCCGGATGCGGCGGCGAGTTCGCGTTCGGATGGAAGCCGGGTGCCCACCGGGATGCGGCCGTCGAGGATCAGCAGTCGGATCCGTTCGGCGAGGGCCTCGTAGACCGGGCGAGCGGGGTCGAGCTCGCCGACGAGGTTCATCAGGGTCCGAGCCGACATCCGTGCGCCGATGGTCGGGTTCGTCATGAGTCCAGTTAACCCCAAGTGGCTCTATTCGGGCTTGTGGATTCTGCGATTGGATCGGTGGCGTTGGTCCAGATGGTGGAGGTCGGTGATCACATGACGGATATCGGATCTGCTCACACGGTGTCGGCCGACGCGATGCATCACGCGTGCGTCGCGTGCGTGTGCGTCCGCGAACTCCGCGGGGAGGGGACCTGTGTCGGCACAGTCGGGTCGGAGGGTCTGCTCGACGCCGGAACCGTGACGGCGTTCGTCGTCGCCGCTCTCGTGATCCTGGTTCTCGCGGTCGTCGTGTATCGCAGGGAACACCGCCGGCCGGGCCCACGGACGACGTCCGACGGTGACCCGGTCGATCGCGACCTGATCGGTGGTGACCGCGAGACGGCTGGTGCCCGACGTGGGTGACCGGGTCGGATTCCTGGGCCTCGGCCGCATGGGCTCGGCGATGGCCGCGAACCTGCTGCGGCGGACGCCGCTGGTCGTGTGGAACCGAACGCGCTCGGCCTGCGACCTCCTCGGCGCTGCCGGGGCCGCGGTCGCGCCGGCGGCCGCCGATGCCTTCGCCGACGCCGAGGTCGTCTTCGTCATGCTGTCCGACGAGGACGCGGTCGAGTCGGTGCTCGGATCGGTGGGCGCAGACCGGTTCCGGGACCGCATCGTCGTGCTGATGAGCACCGTCTCACCGGCGTTCTCCGAACGGCTCGCGAGCCGGATCGTCGAATGCGGCGGCGCGTATGTCGAGGCACCGGTGTCCGGTTCGCGGCAGCCCGCGCTCGACGGCACGTTGCTGTCCATGACCGCCGGTGACGAGGAGACCCTGGATCGGGTCGAGCCGCTGATCCGCTCGATGAGTTCGGCCGTGGTCCGTTGCGGACCCGTCCCGTCGGCGCTCACGACCAAGCTCGCGGTCAACGCCGTTCTCATCCCGCTCGTGACCGCACTCGCCGAGGCCTTCCACTTCGCCGAGGAGAACGGCGTCGACCCCGGCGTCCTCCGGCAGGTGCTCGACGCCGGGCCCATGTCCTCGGTGGTGTCTCGTGCCAAGACGGCCAAACTCGTCGACGCCGACTGGACTCCGCACGCCGCGATCTTCGACGTCCTCAAGAACAGCACGCTCGTACAAGAACACGCGCACCGCAACGGGATCGTGAGTCCACTTATCGACGTGTGCACCGAGTTGTATGCGGAGGCGACGGCTCTCGGCCGAGCAGAGCAGGACATGGCCGCGGTGATCCACTCCCTCCGGCATCGCACGTGGGGCCGGGTCTGACGCAGGCGGCAACGAATGACACGATCACGAGGCCGATCGGAGGTGCGACCATGACCGAACCGGTGGCAGGGACCTGTCGAACCCGGTGCGCGACCACGGGGACGCCGGTGATGCGCTCCACCGTGCCGGCCGTGCGGTCGCCGAGGCGCTCGGGCTCTCCGCCGAGGACCTCGTCGCGCTGCGGCGGGCGCGGGAAATGCCCACGTGGACTTCGAATCTGCGTGTCGCGGAACTGGCCTACGACAGCGCGGCGCTCGCCTCGCTCGGGGTGGCGCTGATCGGTGTGCAGCGGGGGGTCATCGAGAGGGGAGACCTGACGGTCTCGCCGGAGGCGCCCAGGGTGCAGGCGTCGTTCGGCAGCGAGAAGGTCTTCCGCCTCGACGGTGAGCCGCCCGCGGTCTGGGGGTCCCTGTCCGGGTTCTGGCGGGTCCGTGACGGTTGGGTCCGCACGCACGCCAACTATCCGCACCACGCGGAGCGACTCGCGCGGCTCCTCGGGATCTCACCGCAGGCCGGGCGGCCGACGGTGGAAGCGGCGATGTCCGAGTGGACGCGGTTCGACCTCGAAGACCTCGCCGCGGCGGCCGGGGCGCTGGTCTTCGCGGTCCGCGACCCCGACGAGTGGCGGCAGCATCCCCAGGCGCAAATCGGCGACGCCCCGATCGTGCGCTTCGGGTCCTCCGGTGACGCGGCCCCGCGCCCGTGGCGGGACGGCGGGGCGGCGCCCCTGGCCGGCATTCGGGTGCTCGACCTGACGCGGGTGATCGCCGGCCCGGTGGCCACCCGGGATCTCGCCGTCGCCGGTGCCGACGTGTTGCGCATCGACTCGCCGCGGCTCCCCGAGGCGCCGTGGCAGCACCTCGACACCGGTCACGAGAAGCGCAGCGCGTTGATCGATCTCGATGATCCCTCTGACCGGATGCGGTTCGAGGAGCTGATGTCCACCGCCGACGTCGTCGTGCACGGATATCGTCCGACGGCCCTGGCGAGGTATGGACTCGACCCGCAGTCGTTGCAGGAGCGCTTTCCCGGGATCGTCGTCGCGGAGTTGTCGGCGTGGGGCACGGACGGGCCGTGGGGCGATCGCCGCGGCTTCGACAGCCTCGTCCAGGCCGCGAGCGGCATCGCCGTCCTCGAGTCCGGGGACGGCGCGACGCCGGGTGCGCTCCCCGCGCAGGCGCTGGACCACGCGACGGGGCATTTCCTCGCCGCGGCGATCAGCACGGCCATCCGCGCCCAGCGGACTGTCGGGGGTTCGTTCGACATCGCCATGAGTCTGGCGCGGACCGCACACGAACTGCTCGCGGCCGGGCCCGCCGATAACCATGGCGCGCACAACGGTCCGGCGTCCCTGCCCACCACGTCGGTACCGGTCCGCCCGGGTGCCGGCGTCTCCGCGGCGACGGTCACCTGCGCTCCGCCGATCCTCGACTTTCCCGGGGCGCCGATGGCATATCCGTCGTCGCTGCATCCGTGGGGCAGCGACGAACCGGTCTGGCGGTAGCGGTACCGGCGCTCAGTCGACCAACGGCACCGGGACGTCGGCACCGCCCTCCTCGGTGAGCCGGGCGCCCATCCGGGTGAACGTCGGCGTCGGGATGAATCCGCCGGCCAGGAGGGCCTCGCCCTGACGGAACTCGGGGGACTGGGCGAGCATGTGCTCGTTGACGAACCCGAAGGTGTCGGCGAGTTCGGCGAGGTCACGTGGGGCGTTCATCCGCATCAGGCACAGGTTGTCGCACTGCGACAGCACGTTCGGGTGGATCTTGGTCGGGCGCTGCGTCGACAACAGCAGCCAGAGACCGAACTTGCGTCCCTCCGCGGCGATCTGGATGACGCGGTCGATCAGCGCCTGCTCGACGGCGTTGGCGGCGACGGGCGGGCAGATGTTGTGCGCCTCGTCGATCACGATGAGGATGGGACGGCGCTCGTCGCGGCGGGCCCACAGATGCTCGAGGACGCTGAGTGCGGCCACCTTCGGCTCGTCCGGATGGGCGAATCCGCCGAGGTCCATCACGGTCGCCGCGGGTCGCTCGTCGACGATGTCGGTGGCTGCGACGTCGCCGCGCGCCCACAGATCCCATTCGAGGACCTGCAGGTTCTCGACGCGGGTTGCCAGCTGCCGGCGGCCCGGGTCACCCGACGCGCGGAGGAGCGCGACGAAGTTGCTCTCGTCCATGACGTCGTCCTGGGCGGTGTCGCCCCGGGCGGCGAGATCCTGAGCTGCCGAGGCATGAAGAAGGACGTTGTATTCCTCGGCGTCGCTGATCGGGTCGAGTTGCAACACAGCGGCTTTCGCGGTGAGCGGCAGATCGATGAAGCGCGTGCGCAGCTGTGGTTGCTCGGGACGCGTGGAGTGCAGCACGCGGATGTCCGCGGAACGGATCGCCTCGGTGGTCTCGGCGTCGGCGGTGTCCCTGGCCTCCGGTAGCCGGGTGAAGTCGGCGTTGGGGTCGAGGATCAGCAGCGGCAGGCGGGTGTTGAGCAGGAGCTGCTCGAGCACGACGCCGAGAGCGTAGGTCTTGCCCGACCCGCTCTGGCCACACCAGAAGGTGTGGCGGTTGAACTTCTCGGCGGCGAGGAGGACGTCGGTCGTCGCGTCGTCGCGCTGGCTTCCCACTTTGAGCTGGACCACGCGCTGTACTCTACGGGGACTCTCCCCGAGCCACCCGTTCTCCGGCCGCCCCGGCTCAGATTCGCGGACGGTGTCGCGGAATCGGGAACCGGGACGGTGCCGGTGCAGCCGAGTGGCCGGGGCTTCCGGTGTCGTCGGCGACGCCGAGTCGGGCCAGCAGGCGGTCGATCGCGCTGCAGTCCTGGAGGAGTCGCCGGCGCCCGGCGCCCTCGGCGGCCTCCCGCAGCATGCTCTCGCCGTCCGGAGTCCGCTCCGCGGCGAGGATCGTCGACCAGACCGCCGTGTCGGTGGCGGTGAAGGCCTCCACTGCGTCTCGCAGGGCGTGCACGAGGATCTCCCGATCGCGCGAGTCCAACCGGTCGTACACCAGGACGATCATCTCGGCCGAGACCGAGGCGTGGGCGCGCTCGTCGCGGCGATGCAGCGCGATGGTCGCCCTGTGGACCGGTTGGATCGTCGGGTCTTCTGCGACCAGCGTCAGGTAGTCGGCGATGGAGGTCTCCGCGACCGTCGCGTACGCCAGGCTCGTCAGTGCCGCGCTCCGAGGTGAGGCCGCCCGGGCGAGCGCCTCTCGATGCCTGCGCGCGGTGAACGACTTCGGCAATGTCGCGTCGGGTAGTTCCCAGCCCCGACGCCGGCGGGTCAGCGTGGACGCGTTGAGGTGCATCAGGGTGTAGTACTCCTCGTCGACCATCGACTGCACCACCGCCTCCCGGTCCGCGTCGGACAAGCCGGTGCCGAACGCGTCCCGGAACAGCAGCCCGAAAGCCGTTGTCACCACGTCCTGTTCGATGTCGATGACGTTCTTGTTGTAGGCGATCCACGCCCAGGCCCGCACACGGGTGCGGCGCTCGTCGTCGAGCCGCTCCCATAGCGGGTGTCCGGCGAACGGGAGCATCGCCTCGGGGAAGTCCGTGAGGCCCTCGTCGTACAGCTCGTTCATGGTGGGCGCGTCGAGTTCGGGTTCGCGCCGGCGAACGGTGGCTCGCCTCGGCCAGCTGCGGACCAGCCCGCGAATCACCGCGGTCTCGACCGGGTTCGACGGGTCGTGCTGCGGCAGGTGCGCGGTCACGACGCCAACCCCTCGAACAAGTGCGCGCAGAGGCGCGCCTGGTCCTCGGCATGGTCGCCCAGCGACAGGCCCGCATGGTCGAGCAGATCGGCGAACCCCGCGACACCGGGCTCCCCGCGTGATGCCGCCGACACGCGGGAGATCGCCCGCGACAGCGCTTCTCGTGCCGCTCGGGCATAGGGGTTCGACACCTGCACGTCCCGGTACACCTCGGGCGTGCCGCCGCTGACGCGGGCAAGAAGTGCCGACATCGTCGTGAACACCGGTGTCGCCAGGGCCGCCGCGCCGTCGGGGTCGATCCCGAGGTCGGCGAGAGCGCACCCGAACGACAGGATCGTCGCGTGGGTGAGTGCCTGCACCGCGGCACACGATCGGTCGTGGTGATCCGCGGACACGATCTGCACCCGGGCGCCCCAGCGTCGGAGATCATCGAGCAGGAGATCCGCAGCCCGGCCGCTCCGGTGGACCACCGCCGCGACCGTCCGTCCCGGCGGGCGCAGGGACGGGGCGAACATCGGGTTGATGCCGACGATCGGGCCGTCCCAAGCGAGTTCGTCGCCGAGATGGGCAACGCAGTCCGCGAACCGGGTCTTCACCGACAGCGTCTCCACGAGCAGCGCGGTCGGATTCATCAGTGGCGGCAGTGACTCCACCACGGTCAGGGCGACGTCCTCCGGCACGGCGAGAACACGCAGAGCGTCGAGATCCCGTTCGGCGAGGTCGATCTCACCTGATCCGGGCCCATGGTTGTGCATTGATCCGTTCACGGCACGACCTCTCGTATCAACCGAGAAAACGGTCCGCCAACGTGAACCGCCGAGATTCGGCGCCCGGCCCCGACTGGCACTGCGCCGCGGTCCGCGCATGCGGACCGTTCCCCGACTCGGTCCATGGTCGCACCGAGACGGCGTGCGCGGGGGCATTGACGTCACCGGCAGATCACTATTCGTCAACGACCGTGACACTGTGCGGATCATTCCCCGTGCGGGACAAGAAGATTGCGGTCATTTCCGACGAAGGCCGCGAGACGCGTGAACTCCGCAACCCGAACGAGGGGTCTGGGCGGAGCGATCGACTTCAGAGCCTCTCGACCTCGACGAAGACGATGGTCTCGGTGCCGCGGTTCTCGATGCGGTGTTCGACTCCCGCGTTGCGCGTGTAACTCTCGCCGATACGCAGGTGCGCGGCGATCTCCGTGCCGTCGGGTCCGACGGCATACATCGTGTCGTCGACGAGCGGCACGACGACGTAGTCGTGTTCATGACGGTGCATCGGGATGGTTCCGCCCGGTTCGACGGTCCACCGGGTCACCCGGAAACGCCCGTCGTCCTGTTGCACCTCGCCGTGCGAACCCGCGGTCATCTCGCCCTCCATCGTCGCAGTGAGGCGACCGATCCGAAGCCGGTCGCCTCACTGCGACATTACGGCGACGGGAGGGACGGCAGGCCAGCGCCGATCGCCCGTGTCGGCGAGCCAGGCACGGATTTGGCGCAGGCCGTCGACGGTGCTCTGCAGGCCGAGCGCTTGGCTGTGCTTGGCGTCGAGAACCAGGATGCGGTCGTCCCGCACCGCGGGGAGTTGCCGGACGGCGGGGTTGGCCAGTATCGGGGCGAACGACTCCCGGCCGAGTCCGAGCATGTCCACGAGCAGGATCGCGTCGGGCCGTGCGCGGACGACCTGCTCCGGGTCGGCGAAGCCGGTGCGTGACAGTCCGGCGTCGTCGGCGGCGTTGCGTCCACCGGCCCGCGCGACGAGGTCCTGGGTGAACCCCTTGCCCGCGTTGACCATCGGTCGCCCGGCCTGATTGCTCAGGATGAGAACTGACCTGGAAGGCGTGGGGACCGGCCGGATCGCCGTCATGCCGTCGCGGATCGACGACGCGAGCTCGGTGGCCTGTTGCGACGATCCGATGGCCTCGCCGATCGTGGTGATGTCGGTGAGCATCTCCTCGACGCCCTGCCAGGTGTTCGGCAGGGTGACCATCCGGACAGCGGAGTCGGCGAGCAGCGCCGACGTGTCGGTCTCGCCCTCGTGTCGCGGTGTGACGATGGCGATATCGGGGTCCGCGGCGAGGATTCGCTCGGGGTCGGCGGGTCCGTGCGCGGCGATGGTCGACCCGACTGCGCGCATCACCTCGGGGTGATTGGTCAGCGAGGGGTGCGTCTGGGTGTCGGGGATGAGCACGAGGCGCTCGCCGGCGCCGAGCGCAGCGACGGTCTCGGCCACGTCGGGACTGAGTGCGGCGATCCGTTGCGGCGCCGCCTGATCGCCCGCTGTTCCTGCGGTGTGGGTTCCCGAGGTCTCGCCGCCGCACGCGGTGAGCGTCGCGGCGACCGCGACCGCGGCGGCGAGGAACCGAACGGGATTGGCTGTCTTCATCGTCGACCTTTCTGAAGGGTGCCCGGTGTCGCCCGGGTCACAATCGTTGCGGGGAGGAGGGGTTTGTCGCCGGCCCGGCGATCGAGGACTGCGGCGGCGTGCGGGAAGGCGGTCACACGCAGGCTGCCCGTCACCGGGTCGTGGTCGGTCCGGACCCGGACGCCGTAGACCTGCTCGATGCGCTCCGGGGTGAGGACCTGCACCGGGGTTCCGACTGCGGCGACCCGGCCGGTCTCCATGAGGATCAGCCGATCGCAGAAGCGGGCTGCCAGACCGAGGTCGTGGATGCTGAGGATCGTCGCCGTGGCCGGGCCGGCCGCGGCGTGGGATCGGGCCAGGGCGAGAACCTCGGTCTGGTGTGCCAGGTCGAGAGCGGACGCCGGCTCGTCCATCACCAGGACGGGCGCGGATTGGGCCAGGGCGCGTGCGATGTGGACGAGTTGGCATTCGCCACCCGACAGGGCGGTGCCGGGCCGCTCGGCCAGGTGGGCGCAGCCGGCCTGGCGCAGCGCGGAGTCGACGATCCGGTCGGCACGCTCCGACGTCTCGTTCACGCGAGCTCCGAGCCCGACGATCTCCCGGACGGTGAGTCCGAAGCCGAGTCGGGCCTGCTGGGGCACGAAGGCGACGTGCCGGGCGCGCACATGGGGGCGTGCTCCCGCCAGCTCGACGTCCCGACACCGGATCGAACCGCGCGTGACCGTGCGCCCGGCGGCGATCGCCGACAACAGCGTCGACTTCCCGGAGCCGTTGGGGCCGACGATGCCGACGACACTGCCGGGCTCGACGTCGAAACAGATCGCGTCGAGGACGCGGCGCGGAGTGCGTCCCCGCGATCGGCGGACGACGCGGACGTCCCGGACCGACAGGACGGCGCTCATGCGGCGTCTGCCTGGTGACTGCCGGAGCGGAGCACCAGCCATGCGAACACCGGGGAGCCCACGAGTGCCGCGACCGTGCCGGTCTGCAGAACCACGGGATCGAACAACATCCGCGCGGCGAGGTCGGTGAGGATCAGGAAGATCGCCCCGCTGAGCATCGACGCGGGCAACAGGATGCGGTGTCGGGTGCCGAGCACCAGACGCACCGCGTGGGGCACCACGAGTCCGACGAACGCGATCACGCCGGTCACGGCTACGGCGGCGCCGGTCACCAGCGCTCCGGCGAGCAGGAGCACCAGCTGTTCGCGACGCACGTCGACCCCCATGCTGGTCGCGGTCGGCTCGCCGAGCAGGAGGGCGTCGAGCACCCGGTGCCGGGAGACGAGGACCGCGGCGCCGAGCAGGATCGGCGGCAGGCTCAGCCACACGTCGGTCCACGTCCGCGAGGTGAGATCGCCGTTCACCCAGAACATCACCGACCGCACCGCGGAGTCGGTCGGGGCGTTGGCGACCAGCGCCGCCGTCACCGCCGAGCAGAACGAGCCGACGGTGATGCCGACGAGCACGAAGGCCACGGGGGACGCGTCGGCGCGCATCCGGGCCACGAGCAACAGGGACAGTGCTGCGACGGCGGCGCCGGCGAAAGCGCCGAGGGGCACCGAGGCGCTGCCGAGAACCGTTGTGCCCGAGACCAGCACGACCACCGCGCCGACGGCGGCCCCCGACGCGACACCGGTGATGCCGGGGTCGGCGAGCGGATTCCGGAAGACGGCCTGCATCACCGCACCCACACCCGCGAGTGCGGCGCCGACGACCCCGGCCACCACGACCCTGGGGGCGCGGACGTCCCGCACGAGCGGCGAGTCCGGCGAGTCCGCGTCGACGAGTGCGTGCAGGACCTCCCACCAACCGAGCGTGACGGGGCCGATGGAGACGCCGGCGATCATCACGGCGACGAGCAACACGCCCGTCGCGGCCATCGGCCACCACGCAAATCGCCTGGGGCGCACCGACGACGAGGTCGAGACCCGGGTCTCGACGAGGGGTTCTGGGGGTGCCACAGCGGTCATGCCTTTCGTGCGTATACTCCGAATCCACCCAAACGATAACAGTAATCATTTTCAATAAGGGAGTCGCGATGGGTTTCCCGATCGACCGGAGGGTTCGACGTCTCACCGTGGTGAGCGTCGGACTCGCCTGGTGGAGCGTCGTCATGACCTGCGTCATCTACTTCGCGCTCGGCGAACTGATCGTCGACCCGGGGTCGGGGAACCGGTGGGGAGTCCTGGCAGCGGCGAGCAGCGCGCTCGTCGTCGCGGTCGCATCGATCCCGCTCGTCGACGACCGGGCCGCTCGCCTCGTCGAGGTCGCGGTCCGCCGCGCACTCTTGCGGCGCATCTACGGCGCCGACACCCTCGTCGCGCGTTCGGAGTTGCCGGCCGCCGGGCGCCTGGTGTCCGCCGCGACCGACGGAGCCGACAAGATCGCCGCTCTGCGTGGGGGTTTCGTGGCGACGATCATCGGCGCGGTCACCACCCCGCTCGTCGTTCTCGTGGTGATCGGATTGACGATCGGCTGGCGGGTCGCCGGACTGTTGTTCGTTCTCCTGCTGCTCGCACCGCCGGTCGTCGGCGGCCTCCAGCGCCTGTTCCAGCGGTCATCGGATCGTCACCGCGAACGATCGCGGCGGCTCGCCGCAGAGTTCCTCGACGCCTTGCGCGGTCTGCGCACGGTGTCGCTGTACGGGCGGGTCGACGACCACGCGGCACATCTCGCCGCAGCGAGCGAGTCCCAGCGTCGCAGCGTGATGCGTCTGCTGCTGGGCAATCAGGCGATCCTCTTCGTCACCGATGTCGTCGTCTACGGAGGGCTGGTCGGAGCCGCAACGGCCACGGCGGTCCACCTGGGTTCCACAGGGCAGCTCGACGCGCCCCGGGCAGTCGCACTCGTCCTGCTCGCGGTCCTGCTGACCAAGCCCCTCGACCACATCGGCCAGTTCTTCTACATCGGCATGACCGGCGTCGCCGCCGAGAAGGAGGTCGCGGGATTGTTGCCGGCCGAGCCCGCGCAGAAGTCGGCGCCCGAGGGTGCGTCCGCGCGGTCGGGCGCGGTGTCGTGCGGTGTCATCGACGTCGACTTCGCCTATCCCGACCGCGAACCGACGCTGATCGACTTCACCCTGCAGGTCGGTGCCGGCGAGATCGTGGCGCTGACCGGGCCGTCGGGTGCGGGCAAATCGACGGTGCTCGCCATGCTCGCCGGGGACCTCGTGCCCGATCGGGGACGCGTCGAGTTCGGCGGTGCGCCGGCTCATGGCCGCGCACACGTGGCGATCGTTCACCAGCAGACACACCTGTTCGCCGGCACCATTGCCGACAACCTCCGGCTGGCCCGTCCGGACGCATCCGAGGCCGAGTTGTGGACGGCGTTGCGCGGGGCGCGGCTCGCCGACGAGATCGCCGCACTGCCCCGACGTCTCGACACCGAGGTGGGGGAGTTCGGAACGGCCCTGTCCGGCGGTCAGGCCCAACGACTGTCGCTGGCCCGTGCGCTGCTGCGCGATGCGCCGGTGCTGATCCTCGACGAGGCGACCAGCCACGTCGACCCACGCTCGGAGGAACTCATCGCGGAGACGATCGCCTCGCTGGCGGGGCGGAAGACCGTCGTTCTCGCGACGCACTCGCCGCGCCTGGCCGCACTTGCCCACCGCGCCGTCGACATCGGCAGTACGAGCCGACACCCGACCGAGTCCGTGATCGACGACGTCGAGATGAACCGTGAAACCGAGACGATCAGGAGAGTACGGCGATGACCGAGCACACACTAACGGACGGGCGGGCATCGCAGACCCGCTGGCTGCTGTCCTTCGGCCGACCTGTGCTGTGGCCCTTGCTGATCTCCATCGCGTGCCGGGTCGCGGAACTGGCTGCCGGGGCGGCATTGCTGGGATACGCCGCCCACGCGGCGGTGTCGGCGGTGACCACGGGTTCGGGGTCGGCGGTCTCGGTCCTGCTGGTCGTTCTCACCCTCGCCGCGATCAGGGGAGTGTTCCACTACCTCGAGCATTACACCGGGCACTGGGTCGCTTTCCGGGTCCTCGCGATGATGCGGGTGTTCTTCTACCGCCGGCTGGCGGCGCTCGCGCCCGCGATCACCTACCGGCACCGCACCGGTGATCTGTTGGGTCGGGTAACCCGGGACATCGACCGACTCGAGGTGTTCTTCGCGCACACGGTGGTTCCGGCGATCGCCGCTGTGGTGATGCCGTCGGGAGTCCTGCTGTGGCTCATCGTGATCGGCTACCCCGGCGTCGCGCTTGCTGTCGGTGTGTCCGTCGTGGTGCTCGGGGCCGGTGTTCCGTTCGTCGGGCGAAGGCGGGTGGGACGCAACGAGGCGGCGATCGTCGCGCACCTCGGAACGGTGTCGGCGCACCTGGCGGATTCGATCGCGGGTCTCCGCGAGATCAGTGCCTTCGGCGCTGCCCCGGAACGGATGCGGACACTCGACCGCGTCGAGCGCGACCTGGCCGTCCGTCGTCGGGTGGTCGCGAGGTGGTCGGCGGCCCGGGTCGCGCTGACCAGGGCGTGTCAGGTGGGTGCTCTCGCCGCCGTGGTGGTGACCGCGCACGCCGGTGGCGCCGATGCGGCGACGATCGCGGCGATGGTGGCCGTCATGTTCGCGACCTTCCCCGCTCTCGAGGCAGTGGACGCGTTCGCCGCGCTCCTCGGCAGTACGACGTCGTCACTGCGTCGGATACGAGAGATCGCCGATGGGACATCGGACACTCCGGGCCCGTCGACGGCCGATGCCTGGCACCCGCCGGAATCTGCCCCCGAGATCCGTTTCGACGGTGTGGCATTCGCGCATCCGGGTCGACCCGGTCGCCGCGTTCTCGACCGCGTGGACCTGACGCTGCCCGCGGGCGGGTTCGTCGGCGTCGTCGGTCCCACGGGCAGCGGGAAGTCCACGCTCGGCGCGCTCGCCGCCCGGATCTGGGATCCCGTTGTGGGCCGGGTGCTCTGGGACGGGCACGATCTGCGACACATCCCGGTCGACGTTCTCCGTGACCGCGTCACCGTCGTCGACCAGGACCCCTACCTGCTGCCGACGTCGATCGCCGCCAACCTCCGACTCGGCGCCCCGGAGGCGACCGACGAGCGCCTGTGGGAAGCCCTGCACGCCGTCGATCTCGACACCTTCGTCCGCGCGATGCCGGACGGCCTGGACACGGCGATCTCCGACCGGACCCTGTCGGGCGGTCAACGGCAACGCCTGGCCCTGGCCCGGGCGATCCTCCATGACGGCGCCGTCATCGTCGTCGACGAGGGGACCGGTCAGCTCGACGCCGCCACCGAGGCCCGGGTGGTCGCTCGGTTACGCCGCGAATGGGCAGGGCGCACGGTCCTGTGGATCACCCACCGCGAGTCGACACTCGACCGGTGTGACATGGTCTGTCGCGTGCGGGACGGGCAGGTGATCGTGGAGGAGTCCACCGCGAGCGCGTGCTGAGCGGCGCAGCTCATCTGCGGCCGTGCCGCACGTACCCGTACATCGCGGCGCGGTAGCCGCGCGTGTAGCTGGGCTCGTCGTCGTCCGGGTCCGGAGGACTGTCGAGGACCTTGGTCGCCAGCCGCATGCGCCAGGGGAGCGGAAGCGCGCAGAGTTCGGCCTCGGCGTCCTCGAAACCCTTCTGGAACAGGTCGGCGTCGAGATGTGCGTCGAGTTCCGCGTCGTAGATGGGGAACGACGTGGGCAGTCGGGTGACGACGCCGTAGGGCGTCACGATGTCGAGATCGGGGAGGTCTTCGCCGTGGTCCTTCACCGCACGGACCGCCTTTCGGCGAGGGTCCGGTAGAGCGTGGCGCGACTGACCCCCAGGGCCTCGGCGATGCGCGAGACCGACTCGCCGGCCGCGCGCATCTGCTCGGCCCGCAGAACCTGGTCGTCGTCGAGCACTCGCGGGCGGCCGATGTTCGACGCGGGCCGCGAGTGCGTACCTGTCCGCGACCGTGTGTGCGTCGGGCGGGCGGTGGTGTCGTCGTCGAGTTCGGCCAGCGATGCGAGGACCCCGACGATCATGGCGCCTGCCGGATCGTCGGTGTCGATGCCCTCCCGCAACGAGCGCAGGCCGATACGGCGAGACGCGAGTTCGCGTGCAACCGCCATGACCTCCCGTACATTCCGGCCGAGCCTGTCCATCCCGACGACCACCGTGGTGTCGCCCGGACGAGCGTAGTCGAGGAGTGCGGTCATCCCCGGACGGCGGTCCGCCGTACGTGCCCGGTCGGCCGCATCGGTGTAGATCCGTCCGGGATCGACCCCGGCCTCGGTGAGGGCATCGATCTGTGGTCCGAGGGGATGAGCCCCCGGTGTCTCCCGCGCGTATCCGAGGGCCATCCTCGGTGCGCCACCTGTCGCGTCTGCTGTCACGATCGGAACACTATCTCAAAACTCTCGTAATGGTTCCGAGACGCGCCGATAGAGTTCGAGACTCGGTTGGTTTGTCGTGTTTGGCCGCAAGGCGAATCACGTCTGGTGTCTCAAAATAGGGTCTCGTTATGTTTTGCGACGCGCGGTGAATTTCGAGACTCTGCGGCAGCTCGGGGCCGTGTGTCCCGGTTGCGTGGGTGATGGGGTCTATGCGCTGGCTCGGGTCGCCTGCCGGGCGGGGGGCGATCGGCTTGGGCCGACTGTGGCGGGGTTCGTCGGACCGGTATGCGTCTGGGTGTGTGTCACCGCCCGGCCTTGCTGTGGTGGTTGCTCGGCGGCGGGGTGCGCTCCGGGCGTCATGAGCATGGTGTTGTCGAGCGAAGTCTTTCCGGTGTGGATGGGATCTCCAGGTGCCGCAATGGCTTTCGAGCTCACGCGCCTTGTGGGAAAGTTGTGCGAAGTCGGAGTGTGATGTATCGGGTCTTCGGTGACAGTTCTGTGTCAGGACTTCGGTGACAGCTGGTATGTCAGGACTTCGGTGACGGTCTGGTCCTCGTGGGGCGTGGGCCGCGGGGTTGTCGGTTGCCGACGTAGCGAACTCCGGAAGCGGGTCGAGGGTGTTCGACTACGACCTCTCCATCGGTGTTCGCGATGACGATCGCGCTGTCGTCGGCGACGACGAGGACCTGGTCGAAGGCGTGGTCCACATCGACCGTGTAGGTGACTGAGTCCACGCTGATGGTGCCGGAAGTGCTGACAGTCCTGACCAGGACGCCCTCGGGTAGATCGGCGGTTGGGCGCGGCGCGGGCGGGCGTGATGTAGGCCGATTGAACAGTGATCCACCGGCTATCGGGTGTGGCGCATGGGCTTTCGGTGTGGCTTGCCACGCGGCCAGTGGCGTGACGCGCCCTGGCAGGCCCTGGTGAGGCCGTTGGGTGTTGTAGATGTGATCGAACGCATCAACCTGGGCCTGCAGCTCGGCCAGGGTGTCAGCCAATGGCTGCTTGTCCAGATACCGGAACAACGTCTGATGGAATCGCTCGTTCTTTCCCTGCGTGGTCGGCTTGTGGGGCTTGCCGGTGATCGTTTCCACCCGGAGCACGCGGACGTGCTCGACGAGCTGACCGAGACGGCCGCGCCGCGAGGGGTTGAGCGCGGGCCCATTGTCGGTGAGGAGTCGTTGAGGTACTCCGTGGGCGGTCACTGCCTTGTCGAACACGACGATCGCAGCCTCAGCCGTTTCGCCCGCGGCCACATGTGAGCCCACGGCGTAGCGAGAGTGATCGTCGATGAGCTGCAGGATGACGCACCTGCGTCCACCGGTCAGGACGTACTCGGTGCCATCGAGTTGCCAGCACGCATTCGGCGCCGGGTAGACGAACCTCCGCCACGCCGAGCGGGGCTTCTTCTTTGGCTCACGGCGAGCGACACCGGCTTCGCGGAAGATCCGGGCCAGCGAGGCCGTTGAGGGCACCTGAGTCAACCCCATCGACTGCATCTTGTCGTGCACGCTGATCGGCCCGTGATCCAGACCTGAGGCTTCCAGAGCGGCGCGCACGGCCACCGCCTGCGCTTTGACCTCGTCATTGAGCGCTGACGGGCTCGACTTCGGGCGGCGGGTGCGGGGTTCCAGGACCGCCGACGGCCCATCCGCTCGTGCTCGTTTACGCAACTCGTAGAACGACTTCCGCGAAATCCCGTGTTCGCGCAGAATATCGAGACCGCTCCGCGGGTGCATCATCAGGCCACTGCGAGATCGCCAGCCGCACGACAGGATCGATAGGTTCGTTAACTACCACCGCCTGAGCGTCGAGCGCTTGCAGTGTGAACCGAAGGCCAGGGTGCCGGCTTGGCTGGAGCCCATCGGGCGTGTCGTGCCCGCTAAACGGAAGCGACGCCTTGTCGCGTGCATCGACGTATGTCAATATTGACGAGTGTCAAATAAGAATCTTCTGCTGCCACCGGGCCGCGGCCTCAGTGGTGACCAGACCAGGGCTGTCACCCCACTGTTGAAGGCGCTTGCGGACCCGGTTCGGTTGCGGTTGTTGTCGGAGGTTGCCGCGCATCCGGGAGGCGAAGCCTGCGTGTGCGACATTTCCGGACCCTTCGAGCTGTCGCAGCCGACGATCTCACATCACCTGAAGGTGCTGCGCGAAGCGGGCTTGGTGACCAGTGAGCGCCGCGCGACGTGGGTGTACTACCGGGTGAACGTTGAAGCGCTGCAGCAACTGTCGGACCTGCTGGACGATCTCGCCACGGTCGTGGGGGAAACACGCTCGTGTGAGGTGGGCCAGTGACCGCCCCCGACACCGCGGTCGCGGGCAAGCTGTCGATGCTGGACCGATTCCTGCCGGTGTGGATCGGCGCCGCGATGGTCGCCGGCCTGCTGCTGGGCCGCAACGTTCCCGGCCTGGGAGACGCCCTGGCGGCCGTGGAGATCGACGGCATCTCGCTGCCGATCGCTCTCGGACTGCTGATCATGATGTATCCGGTGCTGGCGAAGGTGCGCTACGACCGACTCGACTCGGTCACCGGCGATCGTCGCCTGCTGCTGGGATCGCTGCTGCTGAACTGGATCGTCGGACCCGCGTTGATGTTCGCGCTGGCCTGGCTTTTGCTCCCCGACCTACCGGAGTACCGGACCGGGCTGATCATCGTCGGTCTGGCGCGCTGTATCGCGATGGTCATCATCTGGAACGACCTGGCGTGCGGCGACCGTGAAGCCGCTGCCGTCCTCGTCGCACTGAACTCGGTGTTCCAGGTGATCATGTTCGCCGTGCTGGGCTGGTTCTACCTCTCGGTGCTACCCGGATGGCTCGGCCTGGAACAGACGACCATCGACACCTCGCCGTGGCAGATCGCGAAGTCGGTGCTGATCTTCCTTGGAATCCCGCTGGTTGCCGGCTATCTCACCCGCCGTATCGGTGAACGGGCCAGAGGCCGCGAATGGTACGAGTCCTCGTTCCTCCCGCGATTGGGGCCGTGGGCCCTCTACGGTCTGCTGTTCACCATCGTCATCCTGTTCGCCTTGCAGGGGGAGCAGATCACCTCTCACCCGTGGGACGTCGTGCGGATCGCGCTGCCGCTGCTGATCTACTTCGCGGTGATGTGGGGTGGCGGATTCGTCCTCGGCGCCGTGATGGGGCTGGGTTACGCACGGACCACCACGCTGGCGTTCACCGCTGCCGGCAACAACTTCGAGCTCGCCATCGCCGTTGCGATCGCGACCTATGGTGCGACCTCCGGTCAGGCTCTTGCCGGAGTCATCGGCCCACTCATCGAGGTGCCCGTCCTCGTCGCGCTGGTCTATGTGTCTCTGGCGTTGCGGAAACGCTTCACCAGTCCGACGACCGCCTCCAGCCCAGATGTGTCGAAGGAGCCTGTTCGCGATGTCTGAGAATGTGTTGGACGAACAGCTGAGTCGCGGCGAACACCGCGCCCAACCCGAGCTGCTGATGCCGCATACCGTGCTCGCCCGTACCGCAGCTGACTTGGCCGCCAAGTACGAGGGGGTGGTGTCTCGACAGACGGTGGAACGCTGTGTTTTCGAGTCCTACACCGCGTTACGGCGCACCTCCCGGGTGCATGCGCATCTGACGACCTTGGCGGGCCGGTTCGCTGCCGATCGGTTACGCGCCCTAGCGCAGGCTGAGGGGGCGGTACCCAAGGATGTGCCCGAAGTCCTGTTCATCTGCGTGCAGAACGCCGGCCGCTCGCAGATGGCTGCCGGATTGATGACCCACCACGCCACAGGTCGGGTACATGTGCGCTCGGCCGGATTGGTGCCGGCTCATTCGATCAACACGACCGTCGTCGAAGCGATGTCAGAAATTGGCGTCGACCTGGGTACCGAGTACCCCAAACCACTCACCGACGATGTGGTCGCCGCCGCTGACGTGGTGGTGTCGATGGGCTGCGGCGACGCGTGCCCGATCTATCCCGGCAAGCGGTATCTCGATTGGACGGTCTCCGATCCGGAAGGCCGTTCACTTGGCGAGGTTCGCGCGATCCGCGATGACCTTGACGCCCGGGTTCGTGAGCTCCTTGCCGAGCTCATGGCCAACCATGTGTGACTTTCCGAGCATTCCTCCACAGCTGAAAGGGACTGTGTCTCATGTCTTCCTCTCGACCTAGCGTGCTGTTCGTGTGCGTCCACAATGCCGGCCGCTCACAGATGGCTGCGGGGTTCCTCACCGCGCTCAGCCAGGGCAGTGTCGAGGTCCGCTCCGCCGGATCTGCGCCCGCCGACTCGATCAATCCAGCCGCGGTCGAGGCGATGGCTGAAGTCGGTATCGACATCTCGGCACAGTCACCGAAGGTCCTCACCCCCGACACCGTCGAATCCTCCGATGTGGTGATCACCATGGGCTGTGGCGATGCATGCCCAGTATTCCCCGGCGTCAGCTACCGCGACTGGGCCCTCGACGACCCCGCCGGCCAAGGCATCGACGCGGTCCGCCCGATCCGCGATCAGATCCGCGCACTGGTCGCGGACCTCCTCGACGAACTGCTCCCCGCCAACCAGCAGGTCGGCCAGTGAGCACACCACCGCAGGTGCTGTTCGTGTGCGTGTCCAACCGCGGCAAATCGGTGATGGCCGAACACCTCACACCGACAGTCACCGACCGGATCACCCCGTCCTCGGCCGGCACCAGCGCGAAGATCGGCGGCCAGGTCAACGAGCTGTCCGCCCAGGCGCTCGCCGAAGTCGGCGCCACCGTGGACGGGCATCAGCCGCGGCAACTCACCGACGAACTGATGCAAACTGCAGATCTCGTCGTGGTGGTCGGCACCGCCGACGTCACCCCACCCGACGGCGTCGCCCTCGAAGTGTGGAACACCGACGAACCCTCCGAACGGGGCATCGACGGTATCGAACGGATGCGACTAATCCGCGACGACATCACCAACCGGATCCGCGCCCTCGCCGATCGCATCGCGCGGTAGGCGAGAGTGCAAGCCACGACCCCTCAGCAGCAAGCAGTGCGCACCTCAGCCGGTTCGGCGGCGCTGCCACCGCAGCACACCGAACCCTGCTCGACGTCATCGTTGGCGTTCTGCTCCAACAGTTTCGGGCTGGTCCCGAACGTGTCGGAGTCGGCGAGCACGGTGTAGACCTCCCACTTCTCGTTCGCCGGTCCAGTCACCCAGACTTTGTCCTGCGTTGCGAAACAGCAGGTGGAGTTGATCTCCTCCTGGGTGAACAGGCCCTCCCCGGACAGCCTGGCGATCTCGGCGTGCACCTTCTCGCTCGATTCGACCTCGACGCCGAGGTGGTTGATCGTGCCGCCCTGGCCGGGGTTCTCTAGCAGCACCAGTTTCAGGGGCGGCTCGACGATCGCGAAGTTGGCGTATCCCGGCTTGCGTTTGGCCGGGGTGGTGTTGAACAGCTTGGAGTAGAACTCGATCGCGGTATCGAGATCATCGACGTTGAGCGCGAGCTGCATACGGGACATGACCATCACCTTCACCTGTGAGACATATATCGAACTACTGACACATGCAGGGTGCCACCTTTTCGACATATGTCAAGTAGGGGCGTACGATCTGGTCATGCCGAAGCCCTTGCCGATGGTCGACATCAGCGCCCCGATCTGCTGCGCACCGGTATCGGCGGCCCCGCTCGATGACGACACCGCCCTAGAAATCGCTCTGCGACTCAAGGCCCTGGCCGATCCGGTCCGGATCAAACTCGTCTCAATCCTGCTCGCCGACACCGGGAACGGAATCTGCACCTGCGACCTCGCGACCGCGGTCGGCCTCACCGAGGCCACCACGAGCCACCACCTGGGGCAGCTCCGCAAGGCCGGCATGGTCGCACCTGACCGACGAGGGATGAACGTCTACTACCGCGCACGGCCAGAGTCGTTGGAAGCGCTACGCAGCGTTCTCAGCGCCACCACAGGGTGCTGCTGAACCGTCGCAGGCGCGGTCAGTTGAGCACCTGCGTCAGGCTCCCCCTCGTCGGCAACCGCGCCACGCAACGCACATAGCGTTGCGTGGCGGACACCAATGAAAGTGTCACCACCTAGACCCCTCAAACTGTCACCGATGTCTTGATGCGAAAGTGTCACCGATGTCCTGCGAGATGACATGTGCGAAGTCGGGGAGTGTGGGGTAGTATCGAACATACATTCGATCGGCGGACTGTGGGGGTGA
>NZ_BAOQ01000041.1 GCF_000344155.1 Gordonia paraffinivorans NBRC 108238
ACGACGAGTGGGCCGAAGGCCGCCGATACCTCGGCCTCGAGGTCCTCAACCGATGTCGACTGACCCTGACCACCGACACCACCACAACACCGGAGGCCACTACCGACCCGCTGATCGAACTGCCTGCCTGAAAGCCCGACGAAGGATCAGAAACGAGTTACACCACTACCTGGGACTTGACTGGGCGCACCCGCTGCGAGAGTCACGATTCCGCCACGGCGAGCCGCAAATCCCCCAGCGACCGTCATCGCGACGCACGTCCCGACCAGACGGCGCACCAGCCCATAACCGGGGAGCCAAACCCGACGCTTCCGATCAGGGTCCGAGCACCTGCGGGGAAATCGCCCGAACCCTTTGCTACCCCCGGACGGGGATTCACTATCTCAAATAATAGGTCCATGAATGAGGACACGTCTCGCGGCGGGAATGGCCGCGGCAACCATCGCGTCGGCTACCGCAGGTGTCGCACTGGGAGCGTGCACCGCCGACGCACGCCCCTCCACCACTACGTCAAGCTGACCAGATCGCAGACCGCTGCGGTTGCACAGACCGGTGTCGCGGCGATGTTCGCCGCCACGCCGCCGTTGCCGACCGTGTACAACAATCCTTGGCTCGGGAACACGATCCAGGAGACCGCGAACCAGGCGGCACGGACCGGCGGCTGCATTTCCGTGCGTGTCTTCGGCAACGGAACCGGCAACTACACGAACGTAGTCACCTACTACCCCTCGCGTTTCTGCGCGCCCTAGCAGTCCGGATCGCCGCGTAGGGTGAGCCGTCGAAGCGGGCTCATCCCACGCGGTAGATGATCTCGCCCAACCTCCCGTCGAGCAACTTCACGGCCTCACCGAGGAACGCGAACGCCTCGTTGTGGGTCTGGCCGTGGTAGTAGCGGTAGTAGATCTGCTGGGCGATCACGGCGGCACGGAACAGGCCGAACGCCTCGTACCAGCGCCACTTGTCCGGGGTCATCTCGAAACCCATGCGCTCGCAATAGCGTTCGACGAACTCCGCACGGGTGATCATGCCCGGCAGGTGCGTCGGCACGCGGCGCATCATCTTCTGGGCGTCGGAGTCGTCGGCCTGGATCCAGTACGCCATCGACCCCGCGACGTCCATCAGCGGATCGCCGAGCGTGGCCATCTCCCAGTCGAGGATGCCGATGACCTTGGTCGGGTCGTTCTTGTCGAGGACGACGTTGTCGAGCTTGAAGTCGTTGTGGATGACGCAGTTCCCGACGTCGTCGGGCTGGTTCGCCTCGAGCCAGCCCATCGACGTCTCGAGGTCGGGGACGTCGGGGGTGTGCGCGTTGCGAAAGCGCGTGATCCAACCGCCGACCTGCCGCTTCACATAGCCGGGGCCCTTCCCGAGGTCGCCCAGGCCCGTCTTGGTGACGTCCACCGAGTGCACCTCGACGAGGGTGTCGATGAAGTTGAAGCACAGTTGCCGGGCCTGCTCGGGGCTGAGCGGGACATCGGCCGGCCACTCCTTGCGCGGGATCACCCCGTCGATCCGCCCCATGACGTAGAAGTCGGCGCCGAGCACCGACGGGTCGTCGCAGAACGCGATCATCGGCGCGATGTACGGGATCACGTCGGCGAGTTCGGACTGGATGCGGTACTCGCGCCGCATGTCGTGCGCGCCCTTGGCCTTGGTCCCGCGCGGCGCGTGACGCAGGATCAGGTCGCGCGTCGGGTAGCGCAGCAGGAACGTGAGATTCGATGCGCCGCCGGAGAACTGGCGTACCTCGGGCACGGCGTCGAGCCCCTCGACGTCCGGTGCGGCGGCACGCAGCCAGGACGCCACGGCCTCGACGTCGAACGCATCCTCGTCCCGGACCGCGCTGGCCCCGGCCACCTCGTCTGCCATCGTGTTCGGTGCTTCCTCTCGTGCGATTGGGTCGTGTTCGATCAACGGGGTGTCAGCGGTACTTGCCCAGCTCCAGTCGGGCGACCACGTTGCGGTGCACCTCGTCCGGACCGTCGGCCAGGCGCAGCGACCGCGCGCCGACCCATGCCTGGGCGAGTGGGAAGTCGTCGGTCATGCCGGCGCCGCCGTGCAACTGGATGGCCATGTCGATGACCGACAGCGCCATGTTCGGCACCTCGACCTTGATCTCGCTGACCGCCGACAACGCCTCCCGGCTCATGCCCTGGTCGAGCAGCCACGCCGCGTGCAGGACCAGCAGCCGCGAGCGGTTGATCGCGATGCGGGCGTCGGCGATGCGCTCGCTGTTGCCGCCCAGCTTGGCGAGCCGCTTGCCGAACGCCTCGCGTGAAAGCGCTCGCCGGACACCGAGTTCCAGCGCCCGCTCGGCGAGGCCGATCGCGCGCATGCAGTGGTGGACGCGACCGGGGCCGAGGCGTCCCTGCGCGATCTCGAACGCCCGCCCCGGACCCAGCAGGATGTTCGACGCCGGGACGCGCACGTTGTCGAAGCTGACCTCACCATGGCCGAACGGCTCGTCGAAATAGCCCATCGTGGTGAGCATCCGCTCGACCTTCACCCCGGGGGTGTCGATGGGGACGAGCACCATGGTGTGCCGCGAGTGCCGGTCGGCCTGCGGATCGGTGACGCCCATGAAGATCAGCACCTTGCAGTCGGGATGCCCGACGCCGGTGGAGAACCACTTGGTGCCGTTGATGACCACGTCGTCGCCGTCGAGTACCGCGCTCGCCGCCATGTTGGTGGCGTCCGACGACGCGACTGCCGGCTCGGTCATGCAGAAGGCGCTGCGAATATCCGCGCGCAGCAGCGGTTCGAGCCATTCCTTCCGCTGCTCCTCGGTGCCGTAGCGGAGCAGCACCTCCATGTTGCCGGTGTCCGGCGCGTTGCAGTTGAAGATCACGGGCGCCAGCGCCGACGACCCCATGGCCTCCGCGATCGGCGCGTAGTCGATGTTCGACAGGCCCTCTCCCCCATCGGTGCCGAAGTCCGCCGCATACCGGCCGGCGTGCGCCGCGGGCAGAAAGAGATTCCAGAGCCCTTCCGCGCGAGCCTGTTGCTGCAGGTCGGCGATCAGCGGCGACGGCGTCCACGGGTCGCCGCCCTCGTCACGACGTTTCTTGATGTCCCGATGGATCTCGGCTTCGGCGGGTTCGATCTTGTCGGCGACGAACGCCCGCACCCGCTCGGTGAGCTCGGCGGACCTTGGTGACGGAGAGAAGTCCATGCCCCGACCGTATCGCGGCCCACGACCGTCGGGTGGCTACTTCCAGTAGACCGTCGTCCCCTCCGGCCCTCCGGTGGTGCGGATCAGCTTGGCGAAGCAGTGGTCGGGGTCGAAGCCCTGGGCGCGGCACCAGTTGTTGGCCTCGGCCGGGCCGGGGAACGTCGCCGCGGCCACGGTCACCCACCAGCCGGAATAGGAGAAGATCGGCCACTCGTCGCTGTAGAGCAGCCGAACATCGTTGAACCGCAGCCGAAGTGCCAGGAGCTCGTCGAGGATCGCCTGGTCGTCCCAGGTGCGACCGTCGGCGACGAGGCCCGGGCGCTTGGAACTCAGCTGCGCCACCCACCGGTTGTTCAGGTTGGCCAGGATGAACGCGCGATCGGAATCGGCCTGGAGACGCAAGGCGTTCGCGCTGCTCGCGGTCACATCCGCGCCCGCGGGCAGGGCCGGACCGGTCGCCACCGCGGACGCCGACGACGTGCCCGACTCCGGCACCGTCAGCGACGGCGGCGCACCCGATGTCGGGCCCTTGTCGCAGTCGACGAGGTACCGGCCGCCGCCGTCATTCGATTCGCCGGAACCGGACCCGGCCGTACCGGGCTCGGCGGATGTCCCGTCCGGGAGGGTGTCGGGGAGCCGGAAGAAGCTGCCCGGCGGATAGGTCAGCTCCAGCGTCAGGCCGGAGCCCGCGTCGTCGAGCGACGGCACCGCAACCGGTGACCGCTGGAAGTCGAAGTTGCCCGAGGCGATGAGCCCGCTGCCGTCGGAGATGGTGATCCGCGTCTGCGGCCCGTAGAGCACGTCTCCGCCCGGGCATTTCGCCGTCACCTTGAACGTGACCACGAGCCCGCCCGAGGCTGTGCGGAAGGACTGCGGTTCGAACACCGGCGGCGAACCGCAGGGCGTCACGTAGGTGGTTCCGCCGTCACCGGTCGCCGACCGGCGCTCGGTGCCGGGGACAATCGCGCGCGGACCGGTCGGCGCGAAGCCGGTGATCGCGGTGCTGGTCAGCGTCACGAGGCGGTCGCCGAGTGCGAAGGTGAGCGCCGCCCGGGGCGTCGAGTCCCCAGCGGGCGGCACGTTTCCGAGCGAGGCTGCCGGGAGGGTCCACGCCGCCGCGCCGCCTTCGAGATCGAGCGCGACGAGACCGCCTTCTGCCGTCGGGGTGATGAGCCGTTCACCGTCGGTCACCGAGTGAGACGTGGAGCCGTAGGCCCTTCCGGCCGGCGACGTCCACCGTTCCTGCCCGGTCCGGGTGTCCACCGAGATGATCTTCCCGTTGTCCCGCACCACGACCTCCCGGTCCTCGGCGACCGCGAGCTCGGGCGACGAATACTGCTGCAGCCCCTGCATCGACCACAGCCGGTCCCCGTCGGCCAGATCGGTGTACGCGGTGTCGATCAGGACGCGCCCCTCCTGTCCCGGGGTCGCGACCACCGGTGCCGATGCGGTCGCGCCGGCGATCTCGTCGGTGGTGCCGTCGGGTCGGATGCGTACGAGCGGTCCGTTCTCCGGCATGTCGCCGACCATGCGTCCGGTCGTCACGAGCAGCGAGCCGTCCGACAACGCGTCCATGCCGGTTCGGCCCGGACGGGCGAGGACTTCTCGCCCGTCGTCCGCCGAGACCACCGCCACGACACCGTCGGCGCTGGCGACGAAGTGCTCGGTGGCGATGAACTGCGAACTGTCCCCGGTGGGGAGTGCCTCGGGCAATTCGACCACGCGCTCCCACTCGGTGCCGCTCGGGGTGATCTTCTGGAACGTCACCGAGCGTCCGGCTCCGCCGCCGAAAGTGCGCACGTATGCGGCTTTGCCGTTGTATGCGATGCCGAACGCGGATGCCGGTGCCGGCGCCGCGCCGGTCTGTTGTCCCGTGCGGGTGTCGATGAAGTACGCCGTGGCGTCGCCGAGACAGGCGATGGTGTGGTCGACGATCGACGGTGAGCATGACGTGACCGGCTTGTCGAAGATCCACCGGCCACCGGTCTCGACGTCGACCCCGAGCACGCGCCGCGTCGGGCCGTCTGCCGTGCCCGGGCCGCTGACGAGGGTCACCAGGGTGTCGTCGTCATGGGCGGCGCCACTGGTCCGGTACTGGGACTCCTGCGACAGCACCGACACGAACGCCTCCCCACCCACCGATGCCGAGTCGATCCTCCACGCCGCGCTCGGCGTGGTCGGGAACGAGCCGGTCAGCTGACCGGCGACCAACTCCGGGTCGTCCGGGGACCGCGACGTCTTCCACCAGACCACGCCGCCGATCACCAGGGCGAGCACGCATGCCAATGCGATACCGGTGATCGCGTACGCCTTGGTGTTCGAGCGTCGCGGTTGCGGCGGTTGCCATCCGGACTGCGGAGCTCCTGGCGGGTATCCCGGGGGCGGGTATCCGCCCGGCGGGTATCCCTGGGCCGGGTATCCGGCCGTCGGATACCCGGGAGGAGTCGGGCCGGGAGGACCCGATGTCGGAGCCATCCCCGGATACGGACTCTGTCCCGGCTGCGGCATGGCCGGCCCGGGTCCGTACGCGGTGGGTACCGACTGGGTCGCGGCATACGGATCGGGCTGGGCGGGGATGCCTCCGGACGGCGCGGGCGGGGCCGGATCGGATGCGACGTCCTTGCTCAGCGAGACGCCGGGCACTGCCGTCGGGGGCTCGGGCTGAGGCTCGGGCGGGGCCGGATCGGATGCGACGTCCTTGCTCAGCGACACGCCGGGCACGACCGTCGGGGGTTCCGGCCCGGGGCGGACCGCCCGGGGCTCGATCACCGTGGGTGACTCGTCCGGATCGGGCACCGGCGAACCGGACTGTCCATCACCCGTGTGCGACATCCCCACAGTCAAACCCAGGAGGACCCGGACGACTATCCCCCGTGCGGACTATTTCCCGCCGTCTCCTCCCGGTCGGCCTCACCGACGGGAAGATCTGCGCGAGCGCGGTTCTCGTATCGGAGCAGCATCTGCGTGCAGATCCACACCCAGATGGCGCCGAACAGCCAGCCCGAGAGGACGTCGGTGGTCCAGTGCACGCCGAGTTCGATTCGGGTGAGCCCCACCAGGATCGACAGCAGCGGGGCGAGCAGCAGCACCCATCGGTGAGCACGGACCCAGGCGAAGGACCGGTAGGCGACGACCGCGCACAGACCGAACACGATCATCGTCATCATCGAGTGGCCCGACGGGTAGGAGAAGGTGTCGATGTTGAGCAGGCGGTCCTCGACCGGCGGACGGTTGCGCGCGAACCCGAACTTCAGCGCCTGCGAGATCGCGAAACCGACGATGGTGCCGGCCGCGACGTAGACCGCGTCGGCGGTGCGCCGCGCCGCCGCGAGTGCCAGGACCGCCAGAACCGTGATCACGGTGATGGTCACCGTGTCGCCGAAGGTGGTGATCACCTCGGCGATGGTGTTCCACGGTTCGGTGCGGTGGGTCACGACCCATTCCCAGATGTTCTCGTCGATCCGGGTCGGCGATATGAACATCCGTCACCGGCCTTCCTGCTCGTACCGATCGCGTCGCGTGCCCAACCTTATCCCGGCTTCGGCAACCATCCGTCCGACCGAACGAACTTGCGATGCCCGCCACCTGCGCAGGCACGCCCCGCAAGCCGCCTCCAAGTGCGCCGCAAGTCCTGGCCACAAAGGTGGTCCCATCACCTTCCAGAAGCACCGATACGAAAGCGAGAGCCCTCTGATGAAGACCCCCGTCGCCACCTCCGTCCACCCCGTCCAGCTGCGTCTGCCCGGACAGGCCGCCGCGCCGCAGGGCTCGGTGGACCCGTTCATGATGTACGTGATGCATCACGCGTTCCGTCGCGATCTCACCGACTTCGCCGCGGCGGTGCCGGTCACCCCGCTCCACGATGCAGGGACGTGGAAGGCGCTGGCCCGCCGGTGGGACCTGTTCTCCCGCGCGCTCCACCACCATCACACCGGCGAGGACCTCGAGCTGTGGCCGGTCCTCGAGGAGCGTGCGGACGAGGAGGAGAGAGTGGTCCTGCAGGCGATGGACGCCGAACACGACATGATCGACCCTTTGCTGGAGAAGGCCGCCGCCGGATTCGCCGCGCTCCTCGAGAATCCGGACGAGCAGACGCGTTCACGACTCTCCGCTGTCCTGTCGGAGGCCGTGACGGTCCTCGACGCCCACCTCGCCCATGAAGAGGCCGATGCGCTCGCCATCGTGCAGCGCCGCATGACGCCGCAGGACTGGGCCGACTTCGAGGCGAAGATGCAGCGGTCCAACGGCCTGCGCGAGATGACGAAGGTCGGGCCCCTGTTCCTCAAGGGACTCCACGGCGAGCACCTCGCCGACGTCAACGCCCGCATCCCGTCGGCCCTCAAGCTGATCGTCAAGCTCGGCGGACCGTCGTTCCGCCGACTCGACGGACGCGCCTTCTATTACATCGGCGCCTAGGCCCGCTCGCCCCGGAACGAGATCGCCACCTCCGCAGGATTCGCATGCGAATCGGTCGCGGAGGTGGCGATCTGCTTTCGGTCCGGGCTACTTCGTCAGCGCGCGCCCGATGACCAGGCGCTGGATCTGATTGGTGCCCTCGAAGATCTGGGTGATCTTGGCCTCGCGCATGTACCGCTCCACCGGGAAGTCACGGGTGTAGCCGGCGCCGCCGAAGACCTGGACCGCGTCGGTGGTGACCTTCATGGCGGCATCGGTGGCGACGAGCTTGGCGGTCGCCGCGGCGCGCGAGTACTCCTTGCCGGCGTCGCGGCGACGGGCGGCGTCGAGGTAGGTGGCGCGGGCGGAGTCGACCGCGGCCGCCATGTCGGCGAGCACGAAGTTCAGGCCCTGATGGTCGATGATCTTGCGGCCGAACGCGGTTCGCTCCTGTGCATATTCGACGGCGGCGTCGAGCGCGGCCTGCGCGAGGCCGGTCGCGACCGCAGCGATGCCCAGGCGCCCGGAATCCAGTGCCGAGAAGGCGATCTGCAGACCCTGCCCCTCGGCACCGAGCCGGCGTCCCTCCTCGACGAAGGCGCCGTCGTAGGACGCACCGGTGGTCGGGACCGCGTGCAGGCCCATCTTGTCCTCGGGCTTGCCGAAGGTCAGCCCCTCGGTGTCGCGCGCGACGAAGAAGCAGGACACGCCCTTCGACCCCTCGCCGGTGCGGGCGAACAGGTTGTAGACGTCGGCGATCCCGCCGTGGGTGATCCACGCCTTGGAACCGGTGATCGAGTAACCGCCGTCGGTCGGGGTGGCGCGGCAGGTGAGCGCGGCGGCGTCGGACCCGGCCTGCGGCTCGCTGAGGCTGTAGGCGCCGATGATCTTGCCGTTCAACAGGTCCGGGAGCCACTTCTCCTTCTGCTCCTCGGTGCCGAAGTTGAACAGCGGATGACTCGCGAGTCCGTGCACGCTCACCGCGACGGCGACCGATGCCCAGCGCGCGCCGAGCTCTTCGAGGACCTGCAGGTACACCTCGTACGGCTGGCCGCCGCCATCCCATTCCGTCGGGTACGGCAGGCCGAGCAGGCCCGCCTCACCCAGCTCGGCGAAGAGGCCCTCGGGGTACTTGCGCTCCTTCTCGTACTCGGAGGCGATCGGCGCCATCCGCTTGTCGGCGATGTCGCGGACCAGCGCGATCAGGTCGCGGGCCTCGTCGTTGGGAAGTAGACGGTCGACCGGCATCGGAACCTCCATGTTCACAGCGTTCAGGTAACTGAACTAGTACTCAAGTCCTCTGCACAGTACTATTTCGGCAGCCGTCCGTACAGCCACGGTGGTTGTGGGTCGGGTGAGGGAGGAGGTGGCCGCGTGCCGCGCGAGGGATTCGCCACGCGTCGTCGTGCCGCGCTGTTCGACGCCCTGCTCGAGCTGATCCTGCGGGACGGCTTCGCCCACCTGTCCATCGCCGACATCGCCGCCGAGCTGCGCTGTTCCAAGTCGACGCTGTACACGCTCGCGGCGAGCAAGGAGCAGCTGGTGACGGCCACCGTGACCCACTTCTTCCGCACCGCGACCGAGCAGGTCGAGGCACGGGTCGTGGCGGCCGAGGGCCCCCGCGAGGCCGTCATCGCCTACCTGGTGGCGGTCGGCGAGGCCCTGTCCCCGGCGTCGGAGGCGTTCATGCGCGACCTGGACGCCTTCGCGCCCACCCGCGCCCTCTACGAGCTCAACACCCGTGCGGCCGCCACCCGCGTGCAGGAGCTGATCGCCGAAGGCGTGGCGGCGGGCGAGTTCCGCAACGTGAACGCGGCATTCGCCGCCGACCTCGCCGCGTCGATGATGAGCCGAATCCAGCGCCGCGAGGTCCATGCCGCGACGGGACTCGACGACGCCGCGGCCTACCGGCAGCTGGCATCGATCCTCACCGCGGGAATCGATGCGGCCGGCGACAGTTCCTGAGACCGCGGTTCGCCGGTTCTCACCGCCCGGAAAGCACTCCCGCGGAACGCTTTCCGCCCAGGAACGAGCCCTCGGCCCGACTGTCCTGTTCAGCGACCTCGACGCTCGAGGTGCGTCACGCCGGCGGCGTCGACCCACCACCGCACGCGGACCTCGCGCGGAGATCCACCGTCGGACACCGTGATCCACAGCTCGTCGTGCAACCGCACCTCACCGCGCGGTATTTCCACCCCACGTTCGGCGGTGAACCGCACCGCTTCCGGGTGTGCCCAGGTGACCGCGTCGCCCGGTTCGGCGACGCTCGCCCCGTACTCCTCGGAGGCCAGCGGCAGGTCGAGCAGGGTCGCGAGCACCTCGGCGTCCGCCGGGTTCACCGTCGGACCGGAGAGCACCGCCTCGTCGTCCGGCAGCGCCTGCAGGAACCACGCCTCGTCGACGACGACAGCGCGATCGGACACCGCGCCGGACAGCGTCCGCACCCGTTCCGGCACCTCGACGTCGGCGGGGTCGACGACACCGGACCGGCACGCCGCCACCACCGCGGCGTGCACGAGCACCGCCGCCCCTGCCGCGATCTCCCGGTCGGCCGACCCCAGCCTGGTCAGGAGCAGCGCGGCGTCGTCGGCGGTGTCGGGCTCGAGCCGGGCGAGCGCACCGACCAGGGCGTCGGCGTGTGGATGCTCGAGCGGGTCGACGATCCCGGCGAGGATGTCGTCCGACGGCGCACGGTACTCCCCCAGGAGCAGCCCGTCGATCTCGGCGTTCCGGCGCAGCCACCACGCGGTGTAACCGTCACGATCGGCCAGCAGGGGTGCGATCTCCTCGTCGGTGGCGAGCATCGTCAGCGCCTCCGGCCAGCGGCCCTCGTCGACGAGGTCGAGATCGCGTACCGCCCGCAGGCTCTCGGGAGCCTCGGGGAGGGAGTCCCACCAGTCCTCCTCGTCGGGCAGGTCGTGATCGGGCCCGACGGGCAACGCGTCCTCGACGACGAGGAATCCCCATCCGACACCGAGACGACGCAGCTCGTCGGCGCCGCATCCGGCGACGACGTCGTCGGCGACCACCCCGAACGGATGGTCCTCGACGAGCACGTCGAGCAGCGGGCTGTCCGGGAGCAGCAGCTCGTCGGCGGGGCGGAGTTCGCCCTCGGTGTCACGCAACGGCAACTCCGCGAGCCACGGCGGCACCGCGGCGTCGGGGTCGGCGCGGAGCACGGCGCAGATCTCGGCGGCCAGGCCGTCGTCGTCGATCCCGTCGAGATCGACATCGGCCACCAGCGTCCGCAACGCCGGGTCCGCGAGTGCGTCGGCCACCGTGAGTTGCCCGACCCCGAGCCGTTCCAGCAGCGGGTGGCGGGCGTCGGGGTGCACAGTGGGGATCCAGCGCATGGGCGTGGCGATGCGGTCGCTGACGAACAGCCCGCGCACCCCGATGGAGATCCGGCCGTCCGACCTCGGGACCGGCAACGCGCCCAGTTCCTCGACCTCGCGCCCGGTCGAGACCAGCGGGGCGAGCGCGTCGTACAGGTCATGCCACCACGACGGCTCGTGCTGCAACCCGACGAGCCGCTCGGCGAGCGCGGCGAGCCCCAGCTCCTCGACCCCGAGCCGTCCGAGTGTCGGAAGATGTTGCGCCATCGAGAGATCGGGGTGAACGAGATCGCCGAAGTGCTCGCCGAGCAGATCCGCGAGGCGGTCGGTGAGCCCGACGAGGACGACCGCGCGGGAGGGGATCAGCTCGCCGCCGTCGGCGGCCGGCAGCCACGCCGCGTCCCGGAGCTGCGCTCGCACCGCCTCGATGAGCCGTGCGTCATCCCGGTTGCGTGCTAGATGGAGCTCCGGCACGAGCTCCACCCGCCGTGCCGGCTCGACGATCCGGACGAGATCCACGTATCCGACTGCGGCATCGGCGATCTCGGCACCGGGATGCAGGTGTCGCCGGTCCGGGGTCAGCGGTAGGTCGGTGATACAGCGGCAGGGCAGACTCAACTCGATGTCGGTGGGGGTCGGCGCACGCAGCACGTCATGCTCGGGCGGGACGCCGTCGGCCTCGACGAGCCACCGTGTGCCACCCCGGGCGACCTCGAGCCATCGCCGCGCCGAACGGTCGCCGTCCTCGCCCACGGTCACCGCGATGACCGAGGCGACCGCATCCGGGTCGTCGAGCTCGGGACCCGGCGTCCGCTCCACCCGCACGTCCACACCGGAGATCGTGATCCGTTGCAGCGCTGACAATTCCACGACGAGGTCGGGCGCCTGCGCAATCATCGCCGCCAGCAGCGGGGCCGCCGGCTCACGCAGGTGCAGGACCACCTCGGTGTCGAAGTCGGGGGCCGGTCGGGCGTCGGTGGGCCAGACGAGGCGCAGGGTGGGCACCGAGGAGTCGTCGACGGGGATCCCCGCCGCGCGGACCGCATCCAGGGTCCGCTCACGATCGAAGACGATCGATCCCGACCTCGATCTCACCTCGACGCGGTCGGAAACCGTTGCGGTGGCGGTGAACCCGACCCCGAATCGGCCGATCTGCCCCTCGGCGGGCGCCTTGGCGGACACCCGCAGCGCCGCCAGCGAGCGCACACCTTCGACGGTCAGCGGCGCGCCGGTGTTGGCGACATGCAGTTCGTCGCCGTCGGCCCACACCTCGAGATGGCCGGCGACACCGGCGGCGGCCGCCGCGTCGGCGGCGTTGGCCGCGAGTTCGGTGAGCAGCCGGTCACGGTAACCGACCGTGACCAGATCGGATTCGGCCGCCGCGTCCTCGGCGAGCCTGGTGGGCGATGCGGCCCAGGCGTCCAGGGTCGCGGTCCGCAGGGATGCGGTGCCGAACGGATCGGCGCTCATCGGACGCCCGGTGTCGTTCAGGAACGGGCCGGTTCGGCGTCGCGGGCGAACTCGATGATCTCCAGCGCACCGTCGTCGTAGGCGTCATAGGCGGGCGAACCCTCGCCCTTCGGCGCCTCGACGTCGGAGTGCGCACCGCAGCCGTACTCGGCCGAGACGACGTGGCCGTCGGCCGCGTACTCGTTCGTGCAGGCGCCGAACGCGGCACGCAGGGCACCGGACAGCGGGACGAAGAATCCACAGGTGCAGCACTTGTACGGTGCGGCCTGCGCCATGTCCGAACCCGGACCGTACTCACCGTCGTACCAGCGCTGCGCGGTCTCGAGGCGCCCCTCGTAGCTCAGCAGACGACGCCGCCCGAGGCCGATCTCACCGACCACCTGGCCGACGTCGTCCGGGTCCGGCGACTCCGAGTGGAAGCGGAACTCGTCGGCGGTGTCGACGTGGTTGGGGACCAGCCTGGGATCGTCGGGCTCGGCGGCCAGCAGGTCGCCGGGCGCGAGGTCGCCGGAGGCGACCCGGTCGGCCCACGGAACCCACGGCGGCGCCAGCAGCGCACCCTCGCCGGGCAGCAGCACGATCTCGCTGAGAGTGATCTCATCGGTGCCGGGCGCACCCGCCAGCACCACACACCACTGCCACCCGCGGTAGCCTGCGAGCTCGGCGTCGAAGTAATGTGCGGCCGCCCATTCGCCCTCGGCGACGCTGCGCCGGTGAGCGCCGGGCTGTTGGCCTTCCTCGACCAGCGCGGCACGAGCGATGTCGACAGCCGCGAGCAGTCGTCCGCCGTCACTTACGTCAGTCACGGTTCCAGTGTGCAATATCGTCGACGTGGGCCACACAACCGACCCGCTTCAAGCGTCACCGGGCGCAGATGAGGAACAATCGACATCGTGATCCCACGGAGTTCCCGACACGACGAGGGGCGCGGGGCCCCCAGGGGTCCGGCGAACCAGCACGGTCAACCGCCACCCGCCGACCGCGGCCGGCGGTCCGCACCTCACCCCGGTTCGGCGAACTATCCGGCCGACGAGACCCGGCAGATGCGGTCGCGTCGTCCCGCGCCCGGCTGGGGCCCTTCGGGCAACCCGGGGCCGGGACGTAACGCCTATCTCCCGCCGCCGACGCACAACCCCCACCTGCCTCCGCTCGACGACCGCCACCAGCCGCCGTCGGACGAGTCCGCCACCCGGGCGATGCCGAACGACCGCGATCCGCGCGCGCCGAAGAAGCTGACGGTGATGCGGGTGGCCGCGATGCGCAGCCGCGAGCTGACGAGCAAGGGCATCGGCAAGATCTACAAGGCCGCCACGGCCGACGGGGCCGACCAGTCGGGCCTGACCGCGCTCACCCTCCCGGTGATCGCGAACTTCGCCGCCGACGCCGCCATGGCCGTCGCGCTGGCCAACACCCTGTTCTTCGCCGCGGCGACCGGCGAGTCCAAGACGAACGTCGCGCTGTACCTGGCGCTGACGATCGCACCGTTCGCGCTCATCGCGCCGCTGATCGGCCCGCTGCTCGATCGCCTGCAGCGGGGGCGTCGGATCGCGATGGCGACGACCTTCGGCCTGCGCGTCGTGCTGGCCCTGCTGATCATGTCGAACGTCCAGTGGAACGACGTCAAACAGCAGCTCGAGTACGACCCGTGGGTGCTCTATCCCTGTGCCCTCGGCCTGCTGGTCCTCTCGAAATCGTTCGGCGTGCTGAAGTCGGCGGTCACCCCGCGCGTGGTGCCACCGACCATCGACCTGCCGCGGGTGAACTCCCGTCTGACCACGTTCGGCCTGATCGGCGGCACCATCGTCGGCGGCGCGCTCGCCGCACTCGTCGAGATGGTGCTCGGCAAGCTCCTGCCGCTGCACCTGCCCGGCGCGATGCTGTGGCTGGCGATCGTCGCGGCGGCCGGCGCCTACCTGTGCATGCGGATCCCGTCGTGGGTAGAGGTCACCGAGGGCGAGATCCCGACGACCATCACCTACCACGGCGAACCGGCCCGGACCTCGGTCCCCGAACACGAGCCGACCAGTGCCCGCGAGGGCGCGAAGATGCTGGCGGCGAAGATGCGTCAGCCCCTCGGCCGCACCGTCGTCGCGGGCCTGTGGGGCAACGGCACCATCCGCATCCTCACCGGCTTCCTGACCCTGTTCGTGGCCTTCTACGCCAAGGCGCAGCAGGGCAACGCCTCCGACTGGACGCAGCTGCTGCTCCTCGGCCTCGTCGGCGCCGCAGCGGGCGTGGGCAACGCGATCGGCAACGGCGTGGGCACCCGGCTGGAGCTGAAGAACCCGCCGAACGTGATCGTGTGGTCGACGGCCGCCTGCTTCGTCGTCGCGGTCCTCGCCGCGATCTTCGGCAGCATCATGATGGCCGCGGTCGCCGCGCTGATCGCCTCGGGCACCAGCGCGATCGGCAAGGTCTGCCTGGACTCGTCGATCCAGGACGACCTGCCCGACGAGTCGCGCGCCTCGGCGTTCGGGCGTTCGGAGACGGTGCTGCAGCTGTCGTGGGTGTTCGGCGCGTCGCTGGGCGTGCTGCTGCCGCCGACGCTGTGGATCGGCTTCACCGTGGTGTCGGTCCTGCTGGGCCTGGGACTTCTGCAGACGGTGATGACCACCCGCGGGTCGTCGCTGGTGCCGGGCCTCGGCGGACGCCGCCCGGACCACGCGGCCCCGACCGTCTCCTTCCGCGCGGCCGGCACCGAGTCCCGCTCACACGCAGATTCCCGGTCACGTGCCGACGGTCCGGGCACCCGCCGCGCCGGTCCCGGATCGGCACCGACCCGGCCCCACACGCAGCGTCCGACGACCGCGCGCATGCCGTCGACCGCCCACTTCGAGAACCCGGGTGACCACACCCCCGATCAGACAGGACATCGCCGACCGTGATCAGTACTGGTGAGAAGAAGGCCCTTTCCATCATCGCGGCGGTGGTCGTGGTGTTCGTGGTCGTCGTCGCGACGTCGGTGTTCCTCCTGACCCGCAACAGCGACAAGGAGCACGAGCCCTACCTGCACATCGCTGTCGGCAGCGACCTCTACACCGTGGAGCCGGCCCGGTGGTGCGACCTGTTCCTGGAGAAGTGCGCCCCGGCGGCCGACCAACCGCAACGCCCGACGCCCCGCGTGCCCGTGCCGGTCGGCGAGACCATCCTGCTGACCGTCTCGGCCGAGATCGCCGAATCCCCCTGGCGCCTACAGACCGTCTACTGGGTTCCCGGCGCGGGCATCGACGAGGACGAGGACAAGTTCGACGCGGGCACGACCCACTCGGTGCCGCTCCGATCCACCCCGGAGAAGATCCTGGTCGGCATCACCGTCCTGCCGCCGTCGGGCGTCTTCATCGGGGACAACGTCACCTACGACCGCGGGGTCCTCACCGCCGACACCTCACCGGCCGACTTCCAGCAGATCGTCGACTGACCGCGAAGGCACCGAGAAAGCGAAGAGCCGCGCACCGGATGTGTCCGGGCGCGGCTCTCGTCTCGTCGGAGCGGACTACCGCTCGAGTTCGCGTGCCACCGCGCGCACGACCTCGGAGATCCGGTGCGCGGTCTTGCGATCCGGAAAACGGCCCTTGCGCAGGTCCGGCTGGATCTTGGTCTCGAGGAGGGTGATCAGGTCGGCGACCATGCCGTGCAGCTCGTCCGGCGAGTGCCGCTTGGCGTCCTTGCGCGCGGCCTCGCGGACGTTCTTGGCGACGCTCGGCGCCGGATCCAGGATCGTCACCGTGAGGGCCTGCGGACCCCGACGCCCCGCGGCCATGCCGAACTCGACGCGCTGACCGGGCTTGAGTGCCTCGACCCCGTCGGGCAGTGCGGATGCACGGACGTAGACGTCCTCGCCGTCCTCCTGCGAGAGGAAGCCGAAACCCTTGTCCGCGTCGTACCACTTCACCTTGCCGGTCGGCACTGTGATCACCCTCATCTGTGTCGTTGATCCGCGAGAGATCAGCCTGTCACAACAAAAGACGCCATCACCCATCGCAGCAGCCCCACGGCGGGATTCCGTTCGGGGCCCAGACGGATGCAAGGCGTCTGCGCGACCATCGTAGCCAACGGGCCACCATGCGGTCACACCATTACCGTGCCGAACTCCTTCGCCGCGTCGCCGTGCGCGGCGTTGGACTACCGTAGAGGCCATGCAGAAGACGACGTCCCCGCGGTTGCTGCAGGCCGCAGTGATTGTTTTCGCGATCGGACTGGTCGCTCTCGTGGCACTGTTCGTGACCCCGTTGGTGACCGGCGGCGACACCGCCCCGACCGCCGTCTACCTGCTGACAATGTGTGCGCCGCTGGGTTTTCTGCTCGGCCTCGTGCACGCACTCCGTACCGGACGCCGAGCCAGGTGAGGACCCCGTGACCGCGACCATCGACACCATCCCAGATCTCGCCCCAGTCTCCGACTCGAAGGCCCTGCGGGCGGCCTACAGCTGCTTCCCGTCGGGGGTCGTGGCGGTGTGCACCCGGCGGGGCGAGGGAGATTCGGCCACGCTGATCGGAATGGCGGCGAGCTCGTTCACGACGGTCTCCCTGGACCCTCCGCTGGTGTCGGTGTGCGTGCAGAACACGTCGAGCACGTGGCCGCTGATCCGTACCGCGCCGGCCATCGGCGTGAGCGTGTTCGCGGGTCACCAGACCGACCTGTGCAAGCAGCTCGCCGGCCCCGCAGAGCACCGTTTCGCCGGCATCACCCCGCTGACGACGGAGAAGGGCGCGGTCTTCGTGCCCCACGCGGCCGCGCACCTGTCCTGCACGATCCACAACGAGATCCAGGCCGGCGACCACACCGTCGTGCTGCTCGAGATCGACACCCTGCGGGCCGACCCGGGCGTGGAGCCGCTCGTCTTCCACGCCAGCACCTTCCGGGCGCTCGAGGCCCGCAAGGAGCCGAACGCCACGTGACCGACAGGTCGTCATGAGCACGGTCGGGCTGGGAATCCCGGCGCCCCGCCCGTCGTCGGCCGGTGCGCCGACCGCCGGCGTGCCCTCCGACGGGCCGCTGCGCGACACCTTCGGCCGGGTGGCGAGGGATCTGCGCGTGTCGGTGACCGACCGCTGCAATCTGCGCTGCACGTACTGCATGCCTGCCGAGGGTCTGGACTGGATGCCCGGCGATTCGGTCCTGACGACCGGCGAGTTCATCCGCGTGCTGACCGTCGCCGTGCGCGACCTCGGCATCGAACGCATCCGCTTCACCGGCGGCGAACCGCTGCTGCGTCGCGACCTCGAGGAGATCATCGCCGCGGTCGCCGGCCTCCCGTCGCGTCCCGAGATCGCGATGACCACCAACGGACTCGGCCTCACCAGGCGGATCGACGGGCTCGTCGCCGCCGGACTGCAGCGGATCAACATCTCCCTCGACACCGTCGACCGGGAACGCTTTGCCGAGATCACCCGCCGCGACCGCCTCGACGACGTCCTCGCCGGCCTGGCCGCGGCCAAGCGCGCCGGGCTCGACCCGGTGAAGGTCAACGCCGTGGTTCCCGACCGCGCGGATCTCGGCGCTCTCCCCGATCTCCTCGCCTACTGCCTGGATCACGGCTACGAGCTCCGCATCATCGAGCAGATGCCACTCGACGCCGATCACGCCTGGCAACGGGCCCGGATGGTGACCGCCGACGAGATCCTCGCGACGCTGCGCACCCGGTTCACCCTGCTGCCCGATCCGGCCCCGCGCGGAAGCGCCCCGGCCGCCACGTGGGTCGTCGACGGGCACCGGACGCCGCGCGGCCCGGCGAGGGTCGGGGTGATCGCCTCGGTGACGCGTCCGTTCTGCGGCGACTGCGACCGCACCCGGCTCACCGCCGACGGTTCGTTGCGCAACTGCCTGTTCGCGACGTCGGAGTCCGACGTGCGTACCGTCCTGCGGACGTTGCCGGACGAGGAGATCGACGCCGCGATCGCCGCGATCTGGCGCGGCGACATGTGGCGCAAGGCCGCCGGCCACGAGGTGAACGCCGACGGCTATCGGCAGCCCGACCGGCCGATGTCGGCGATCGGCGGATAGGCTCGCAGCCCATGCAGCTCACCGTCCGATTCTTCGCCGCGGCGCGCGCGGCGGCCGGCACCGACGAGACCGTCGTCGACGTCGCCACGTCGACGACCCTGGGCGAGCTGGAGACGCAGCTGGCCCGCGGCAACGACGAACTTCGCAAGGTTCTCGATCGGTGCTCGTACCTGCGCGACGAGATCGCGCTCACCGACCGTTCACAACAGCTCGGCACCTGCACGACGCTGGATGTTCTTCCCCCGTTCGCCGGTGGCTGACACTACAGTTCACTTGTGACCTTCGTCACATAACGGACGGGTAACGAGATGGGCACGGGAACGCATCTACCCCGATGAACTGCGATGACGCCGATAGTTGGTCGAGAGACCAGGTTTCGACGCGAAAATCGGTTGCGCACAAGCAGGTGAATCGCTCGATCGAACGACGTACTGTACGAAGCGACCTTCTCGAAGGTCACGGTAAGGAAACAAGACATACGTCCTGCCGGCCGCGCCGAGCCTCGCTCCGCCGGTAGGGACGACCGCAAGAATCTAGGAGCGAGGACGGGGGACCCACCTCATCCCCTGAGACCGGGCACCGACCAGGTGCCCTTGGGGTTAAGTCCCGGGCGCAGAACCGCGGTTAACACTCCGCGGCGACGCACCGGGGCCGAGCAGCCTCTCGCTCGAACCCGACAGCTGACTTCGTAGGCGCGTGGAGAGAGGAAACTGATCTATGTCCGGACGTCATCGCAAGCAGACGACCAGCTCTACCACCAAGACCATCACCAAGGTCGCGCTCACCGGCGCTGTCCTCGGCGGCGGTGCCGCTCTCCTGGGCACCGGTACCGCCAACGCCGCCACCGACGCCGAGTGGAATCAGGTCGCGCAGTGCGAGTCCGGCGGCAACTGGGCCATCAACACCGGCAACGGTTACCACGGCGGCCTGCAGTTCTCGCCGAGCACCTGGACCGCACACGGCGGCGGCGAGTTCGCCCCGACCGCCGACCAGGCCACCCGCGAGGAGCAGATCGTCGTCGCCGAGCGCGTGCTCGCCAACCAGGGCAAGGGCGCCTGGCCGACCTGCGGCACCGTCCTGTCGGGTCACACCCCGCGGACCGCTCCCACCGATGTCCCGGCTCCCAAGTCGATCGCCCCGCAGCTCGACGGCAACGGCAGCTTCAGCTTCGTGAAGGCCCCCGAGGCCAAGAGCACCGAGGACGTGGCCAACCTGGTCACCGACGCGCTCACCGAGGCCGGCGTGAGCCCCGAGGTCAAGAACCTCTGGAATGCCGCCAAGAACAGCGGTGTGTCGCTGAGCCCCGACCAGATCAAGTTGTTCAACGACAACAAGCACCTGCTGCCCAATCCCTGATCTGTGACAGCTTCCTGATCTGCAGCGGCGCGGACACGATCCGCGCCCGCAGAGGGACCCAGACGAAGGGCCCCGCACGTTGATCGATCTCCGTGCGGGGCCCTTTTCCAATTCTGCGGGTCGGTAGGCGACCTACGCCGAGTTGATCCACTCCTCGGTGCCGTCGCCGTAGAACTGGTGCTTCCACACCGGCAGGCGATCCTTGACCTCGTCGACGAGCCGGGAGCAGGTCTCGAAGGCCGCGCGACGATGATCGGCCGCCACCGCCACCACGAACGCCACATCCCCGATCCGGAGCGCGCCGATCCGGTGCGACACCGCGACCGCCCGGACCCCGTCGACGTCGGACACCTCCTCGACGACCTCGGCGAGCACCTTCGGCGCCGTCGGGTGTCCGGAGTAGTCGAGCGCGGTGACGGTACGGCCGCCGTCGTGATCGCGAACCGTGCCGACGAATCCGACCACCGCGCCGGCCTTCCCGCCGGCGGCCTCGGCGACCATCGCCTCGTGCTCGGCCAGCGAGATCGGTTGCTCGGACACCGCGGTGTGCACGACTACGGTCATCGGTGAATCCTGTTCTGTCTGGGAAAGTGCGGGACGTCGCTGGAGGAGGGGTCCGGTCCTCAGAGGCCCGGAGGCGTCAGAGAGCCGAATGCGTCAGTGATCCGAGCCACGGATCTGCTCGAGAGCATGGTGTACGACCCCGGCGAGAACGCCGAGACCGTCGCGGACACCGCCGGTCGACCCTGGCAGGTTCACCACCAGCGTGGCCCCCGCAACGCCCGCGACGCCGCGGGACAACACCGCCGTGGGCACCTGGGGCAGCCCGGCGGCCCGGATGGCGTCGGCGAGGCCGGGGATCTCGAAGTCGAGCACCGTGCGGGTCTGCTCGGGGGTGCGATCGGTGGGCGACAACCCGGTCCCGCCGGTCGTGAGGACGAGGTCGATGCCGTCGGAGATCGCGGCGCGCAGGGCGACCCCGACCGGTGGCCCGTCGGGGACGACGACACGGCCGTCGACGTCGAACCCCTGCTCGGTGAGCCAGGTCTCGATGACGGGCCCGGTCCGATCCTCGTAGACGCCGGTGGCCGCGCGGGTCGAGGCGACGACGACCCGCGCGCGGCGGGGTTCGGCGGACGTCATGATCCGGACGGCGACTCGTCCCGGAACCAGTCGCCGGATTTTCCGCCGGTCTTCTGCAGCAACCGGATTCCGTCCATCCGGGCGTTCCGGTCGACGGCCTTGACCATGTCGTGGAGTGTGAGCCCGGTGACCGCGACCGCGGTCAGGGCCTCCATCTCGACGCCCGTCTGGCCGGAGGTGGCGACGGTCGCGGTGACGTCGATGGTGTCGGCACCGATGGCGAAGTCGATCTCCACCGAGGACAACGCCAGTTGATGGCAGAGCGGGATCAGCTCGTCGGTGCGCTTGGCCGCCATGATCCCGGCGATGCGCGCGGTCGCGAGCACATCTCCCTTGGGCAGCTTCGCCTCGCTGAGGAGTCCGATGACCTCGGAGGTGGTGTGGAAGGTGCCGCCGGCGACGGCACGACGCTTCGTCGTCGCCTTGTCGCCGACGTCGACCATCCGGGCCGAGCCCGTGCTGTCGATGTGGGTCAGGCCGGTGCCATCGCGTCGGTCCGCCCCGCCGTCAGTCCGGGAGGCCGGCATCGGCGTCAGCGGTTGACGACGGTCTTCGGCTGGACGAAGGGCAGCTCGTCCGCCGGGATCGGGAACTCCGTGTCGCCGAACGGCGACAGGGCGCCCGAGATGTCGGTGGCGAGCTCGGAGACCGCGTGGTCGAGGACCTCGCCGTCGGCGGTCCTCGGCCAGCCGTTGTCGACGTAATGCTTCTTGCCGGTGTCACCACTGTTGTTTGCCACGGGAGCATTGTGCCACGGCGGTCACGACCGGGTGGTGACGAGTCCGGGGCGTGGCACGCGAACGCGGGAGGCCGGCGCGTCGGCACAGCTCACCGGCCCGCTGCCGCCCTCATCGAGAGCCGCCACGAGCACGAATACCGCGAAGGATTCATCCGGTCGGGAGATGACCAAGAGGGTCCCGGAACGGATACCGTCCCAGCGTAGACCCCGAAACACCCCCGTCTCCGAGGAAAGAGGTGTCGCCGTGCCGCTGAGTCCGGGCACCCACATCGCCGGCTACCGCGTGATCTCCCAGCTGGGGGCAGGCGGCATGGGCGAGGTCTATCTGGTGGAGAACCTGCAGCTCGAGCGACGCGAGGCGCTCAAGGTGATCTCGTCGGCGGTCGCCGCGCAGCCGGGGTTCGCACAGCGCTTCACCAACGAGGCCAAGACCACCGCGAAGCTCGACCACCGCAGCATCATCACCATCTACCAGTACGGCATCGCCGACGGTTCGCCGTGGTTCTCGATGAGTTATGTGGACGGCAAGGACCTCACCGAGGAGCGCCTGACGCCGGCCGAGGTCGCCGACGTGGTCGAACAGGTCGCCGACGCCCTGGACTACGCGCACCGGCACCACATCGTGCATCGCGACATCAAACCCGCCAACATCCTCGTGACGCGCGACCCCGCGACGCATGCCGTCGACCGCGCGCTCGTCCTCGACTTCGGCATCGCCAAGCTCGCCGGCTCGGCCAACCTGACCGGCACCCACTCGTTCATCGGCACCGTCGCCTTCTCGGCCCCCGAGACGCTCGAGGGCGCCGATGCCACACCGCGGTCGGACCAGTACTCGCTCGCCTGCACGGCGTACGCCCTGCTCGCCGGCCAGCCGCCGTTCGTCGGACCGTCCGAGCCCTCGGTGATGCTCGGACACATCCAGCGCCCGGTGCCCCCGATCGGGCAGTTGCGCGGCGACCTCGCCCATCTCGACCCGGTGTTCCAGCGCGCCCTCGCCAAGGACCCGGCCGCACGGTATCCCGACTGCCGCAGCTTCGCGGCCGCGCTGCGGGAGGCCGCGGAGGCCACGGCCTCGGCCGGACAGACGATCGCCGCACCGGTGTCTCCGCCCCCGCTCGTCGGAGGCGCCGGGGTCGGGTCCGGCCCGCAGCAACCGTTCGGCCGGCCCTTTGGCGGGTACACGCCACCGCCGGCACCTGCTGCGGCCGGACCGTCGGGTCCCCAGCCCGTGGTGAACGGACCGTCCGGTCCGGGCGCGGTCGTCAACGGACCTTCGGGTCCACAGCCGACGATGGCGGCATCGGGGCCGCAGCCGGCGATGGGCGCGGATGTGAACCGGTCCGGCCCGCAACCGTTGTTCGACTCGCAGCCGGGATATGCGGCCTCGCAGCCGGTACCGACGCCGACCGCGCCGAAGAAGAAGCGCACCGGCCTGATCGTCGCCGGCGTACTCGGTGCGGTGCTCGTCCTGGTGGCCGGCGCGATCGCCGGCGTCGCGGTCCTCGGCGGGGACGACGATCCGCCGCCCGCCACCGTCGCGCAACCGCTGGTCAGCACCAACTTCGGGTCCAGTTGCGCGGTCGTCGGGGGCAAGGTCTATTGCTGGGGCCTCAACAGCACCGGCCAACTCGGCAACGGCACGGTCGAGCCGCACGCGCGCCCCGAGGTCGTCGGCGGCGTCGCCGACGCGACCATGGTGGCCGTCGGCGGCTATCTGACCGGCGACAACTCCTACGTCGGAACCGGATGTGCGATCACCACCACCGGCGAGGCGTACTGCTGGGGCAACAACAACTACGGCGAGGTCGGCGACGGCACCGACGGCGAACCGGTCGAGGACGCGATCCGGGTCCGCGGACTGACCGACGTGAAGGCGATCTCCACCGGCTGGGGCACCACCTGCGCGGTCGTGGGCACCGACGCCTATTGCTGGGGCAACAACGAGTACGGCCAGCTCGGCATCGGCGACGCCACCGAGAGGACGTCGAGGCCCCAGAAGGTGTCGGGACTGGGCAAGGTCACCGACATCTCGACCGCCTACGGCACCACGTGCGCGGTCTCCGACGGCAGCGCCTACTGCTGGGGCAACAACGACACCGGGGCGATCGGCGACGGCAGCACCAAGGCGCGGTCGACGCCGGTGAAGGTCGACGGCCTCGACGACGTCACCGACATCGCGGTCGGCGGCTACCACGAGTCTGCGCCCGACGACGACAACGACCCGTCCACCAACACCAGCAACTACTTCCAGACCACCTGTGCGGTGGCCGGCGGAGAAGCCCATTGCTGGGGCGCCAACCGGTACGGGCAGCTCGGCGACAACACCACCGACTCCCGCAAGACGCCGACGAAGGTCGCCGACCTGACCGACGTCACCGCGATCTCGACCGACTGGGGATCGACCTGCGCGATCGCCGGAACCAGGGCGTACTGCTGGGGCGACGACGACCGCAACCAGCTCGGCTCCAACGGCGGCGCCACCCGCGTCCCCCGGGAGATCATCAACATCGCCGACGTGACCTCGATCGCCACCGGCAACGGCACCTCGTGCGCGATGGCATCGGAGTCGGTGTACTGCTGGGGCTTCAACCGCAGCGGCCAGGTCGGCGACGGCTCCCAGGGCGAGGGCGCCAACCGTTCGTCGCCGACGAAGCTGTCGATCTGATCCCGACGCGTCGGGGGACCCCGGCCGGGCCCCGGTAAGCTCGATCGAATGAGTTCGGATGACCAGCACGCCGGCCTTGCCGCTGAGTTGGCCGCACGTTCCGACGACGAGCTCACCGAGCTGCTGATCGAGCGGCCGGATCTGGCCTCCCCCACTCCGCAGGGCACCCGTGTCCTCGCGCAACGCGCACTCTCTGCGGCATCGCTGACCGTGGCCGGGGAGGATCTCGACGTGCTGTCGGTCGCCGTCCTCGAGCAGGTGATCGCCTTCCGCACGGACACGTCCAAGCGCAAGCCGAAGTCGCTCACCGCGGCGTCGATCGTCAAGGCGCTGTCGGGTCGCGCCGACGCCGACGAGGTCCGCGCCCGCATCGACCTGCTCCGGCGCCGCGCGATCCTGTGGGGCAAGGACTCCTCCCTGTTCGCCGGCGACCACGTCGACGCGGCGTTGCCGTGGAAGGCACGGCATCTCACCGGTCCGCTCGCCGGCAGGTCCGGCGAGGAGATCGCAGCGATGATCGCCGAGCTCCCCGAGCGGCCCCGCGAACTCCTCGAGACCCTCGCCCGCGGTCCGGCGCTGGGCCGAAGCCGCGACGCCGCACCCGATGCCGACCCGACCGCCCCGGTGGCGCAACTGATCTCGTCGGGGCTGCTGGCGCGCGTCGACCATCAGACCGTCGAGCTACCGCCGATGGTGGGGGCGGTGATCCGCGGCGAACCCGCCTGGCACACCGACACACTCGCACCGCCGCCGCTGCACGAGCCGGGCGCAAGGCCGCGGTTCCCGGCCAAGGCCGTCGACGCCGCCGGAGGTGGCGAGGCCCTGGAACTCATCCGGCATCTCACCGCGATTCTCAACGTCCTCGGGGCCACCCCCGCCGCCGTGCTGCGTTCGGGCGCGCTCGGCGTGCGCGAGCTCCGCCGGATCGCCAAGCTGACCAAACTCGAGACCGGACGCGTGGCCCTGCTCATCGAACTCGCCGGTTACCTCCGACTCATCGACGCCGGTTTTCCGGAACCGCCGCCGCCCGACGACACCGGCGAGCAGGCCTTCGCCCCGACGCAGACCGCCGACACCTGGCTCCACCAGCCGCGCGAACGTCAGTGGCTGGCCCTCGCGGATGCGTGGCTGCACATGCCCCGGCGCGCCTGGCAGGTCGGCGAACCCGACCGCGACGGCAACGCGATGGCCACGCTGTCCTCCGAGCTGCACGACTCCTACGCGCCCATCCAGCGTCAGCTGATCCTCTCGACGCTCGCGCAGGCCGACGCGGCCGTCGCGGTCACCCCCGATGCCGTCCTCGCGAGCCTGCACTGGCACCGCCCCCGCCTGATCCGTCGGTTCAGCCGTCACCTGGTTGCCGAGACACTGCGTGAGGCAAGGGAACTCGGACTCGTTGCGCACGACGCGCTGACCAGCGTCGGGCGCGCGTACACCGTCGAACCCGAACCGGACGCCGATCCCGCCGACGCCGACGCGGCGGTTCTCGCGGCCATGCGCGCAGCCCTGCCCGAGCCGGTGGACCACTTCCTGACCCAGGCGGACCTGACCCTCACCGTGCCCGGCCCGATGACCCCGGAGCTCGCCGAGCAGGTCGAACTGGTCGCCGACCTCGAATCCGGCGGCGCCGCTTCGGTGTACCGGATCACCCCGAAGACGGTGCGGCGCGCGCTCGACGCCGGGCGCTCGGCCAACGAGCTGCAGGAGATGTTCACCAGGCACTCGAGAACCCCTGTGCCGCAGTCGCTCACGTACCTCATCGAGGACGTGGCACGCAAGCACGGACAGCTGCGGGTGGGCGTCGCGTCGGCGTTCATCCGCTGCGAGGACCCGACGGTGCTGGCAGCGGTGATGCGCAGTCCGGCGGCCGAGGCCCTCGCACTGCGATCGCTCGCCCCGACCGTGGCGGTCTCGCCGTCCGACGTTCGCGACGTGATCGACCAACTGCGCGCCGCCGGCTTCGCCCCGGCGGGCGAGGACTCCACCGGGGCGCTCGTCGACCTGCGCGAGCGCGGCAGCCGCGTCGCGGTGTCGCGGGCCCGGCGCCAGGCGCAGCCGCGCCGCGGCACGCCGTCGGTCGCGCAGCTGCGCGCGGTGGTCACCCGAATCCGCTCCACCGATCGGGCCGCGGCGGCGACACCCGCGCGCAACCCTTCGTCGGCACCGGTCCGCGCCACCGGCGGCGGCGAGTCGTCGACCGCGCTGATCCAGCTCGCGTTGCGCGCCAACCGCCGCCTGCGCGTCGGATACGTCGACGCACAGGGCTCGGCGAGCCGCCACGTCGTGACGCCGAAGATCCTCGGCGCCGGCCAGCTCGTGGCGGTCGAGGACGGCACCGACACCGAGCAGCGGTTCTCGCTGCACCGGATCACGAGCGTGGAGCTGCTCGACGACTGAGTTCCGGCCCCGGACGAGACACCCTGTGACCCACGTCTCACTTTCTTGCTACGCTCGGCATCACTCGGCGTTGAGGAAAGTGGGCCGCGATGATCGGGTTGCACAGCTTCGGGACGTACCCCTCGTCTCCGCGAGGTCCGCTCGCAGAGGGACTCGGCGGCACCCGGCCATGACCAGCACACGCCACCTCACCGAGATCGCGGGCAACGGCGTCCCCGACACCTACCAGCACGACCTCGTCGCGCGCATCCGGCCGCGACGCCGTCGCCGCCACGTCCGCCGCGCCGCCGACCTGGTGACCGTCGTCGGCCCCACCCTGTCGGTCGCGAACGTCATCATGCAGCTGTCCAACCCGAAGGTCGGCCACGGAGTCCACGAGAGCCGCGTGCCGTCGGGCAACGCCATCAAGCGACCGATCAAGCGTGCCCGCACCACCGGCACCTATCTCGCCGTCGCGCTCATGGGCAGCGACGCCGACAGGGCCTACGTCCACGAACACGTCGGCCGCGTCCACGACCGGGTCTATTCCACCGAGACCAGCCCGGTGCGCTACAGCGCCAACGACTCGCGGCTGCAGCTGTGGGTCGCGGTGTGTCTGCTCAAGTACTTCATCGACCAGTACGAACTGCTGTACGGCCCGCTCACCGACGCCGAGAAGCAGACGGTCCTCACCGAGGCGCACCCCCTCGGCACCGCGCTGAACGTGCCGCGCGAGAAGTGGCCCCGGACCTACGCCGAACTCCTCGTCTACTGGAACTCCCAGCTCGCCGAACTCCGCATCGACGAGCCGGTGCGCGAGGAGCTGCGCAGCCTGGCCGACCTGTCGTTCCTCGAGTTCCGCGCGGGTGTGGTCGGCACGATCGCGCACAAGACGCTCGGCGGCTTCCTCACCTACGCCGTCAACGCCGGCCTCCCACCGGAGTTCCGCAAGATGATGGGCTGGTCCTTCTCGGCCGCCGACGCCCGTCGCTACGAGGCGGTCCTCGCCGGGTTCCGCCTGGTGGACCCGCTGATGGCACCGATGCTGCGCGGCATCTTCCGGCTCAACATCCTCGATCTGCGGCTGCGCCGAAAGCTGGGAATCCCCGTCTTCTGAAGCGCCCCGGAACCAGACGCACGAGGGTCACGCGAATGCCAGATCGTCGCCGGGGCTCCTGTCCAGCGCGGCGTGCAGGGGCGGTTCTCAGCAGGTCGGCGGGGCCGTCGCTGACAACTGTCCCCCGCATCTGGACAATGGAGCGGGTGACCGATGGACCCCTGATCGTGCAATCCGACAAGACCCTGCTGCTCGAGGTCGACCACCCCGACGCGCAGGCGGCTCGTCAGGCGATCGCACCCTTCGCCGAACTCGAACGCGCCCCCGAGCACGTCCACACCTACCGGGTCACGCCGCTCGCGCTGTGGAACGCGCGCGCCGCCGGTCACGACGCCGAACAGGTCGTCGACGCGCTCGTCACCTATTCGCGGTACGCCGTGCCGCAGCCGCTGCTGATGGACGTCGTCGACACCATGGGCCGCTTCGGCCGGCTGCAACTGGTCAAGAGCCCCGTGCACGGCCTGACACTGGTCAGCCTCGACCGCGCGGTCCTCGAAGAGGTCATGCGCAACAAGAAGGTCGCCCCGATGCTGGGCGCGCGGATCGACGACGACACCGTCGTCGTGCACCCGTCGGAGCGCGGACGCCTCAAGCAGGTGCTGCTGAAGGTCGGGTGGCCGGCCGAGGACCTCGCGGGATACGTCGACGGCGAGGCGCACCCGATCACCCTCGAACAGACCGACTGGCATCTGCGCGACTACCAGGAGATGGCCGCCGACTCGTTCTGGGCCGGCGGTTCGGGTGTCGTCGTGCTGCCATGTGGTGCCGGCAAGACGATGGTGGGTGCCGCGGCGATGGCCAAGGCCCAGGCGACCACGCTCATCCTGGTGACCAACACCGTCGCCGGACGCCAGTGGAAGCGTGAACTCGTCGCCCGCACCTCGCTGACCGAGGAGGAGATCGGCGAGTACTCCGGCGAACGCAAGGAGATCCGCCCGGTCACGATCGCGACCTACCAGGTAATGACCCGCAAGTCGAAGGGGCAGTACAAGAACCTCGACCTGTTCGACTCGCGCGACTGGGGCCTGATCATCTACGACGAGGTGCACCTGCTGCCCGCGCCCGTGTTCCGCATGACCGCCGACCTGCAGTCGCGCCGCCGACTCGGACTCACCGCGACCCTCGTCCGCGAGGACGGCCGCGAGGGCGACGTCTTCTCCCTCATCGGCCCCAAGCGGTACGACGCCCCGTGGAAGGACATCGAGGCGCAGGGCTGGATCGCGCCCGCCGAGTGCATCGAGGTTCGCGTCACCCTCACCGACGAGGAGCGCCTGCAGTACGCGGTCGCCGAGCCGGAGGAGAAGTACAAGCTCTGCTCCACCGCGCACACCAAGGTCAACGTGGTCAAGGCGATCCTGGACAAGCACCAGCACCAGCAGACGCTGGTCATCGGCGCCTATATCGACCAGCTCGAGGAGCTCGGCCGCGAACTCGACTGCCCGGTCATCCAGGGATCGACCAAGAACAAGGAGCGCGAGGCGCTGTTCGACCGCTTCCGGTCGGGCGAGCTGCAGACCCTGGTGGTGTCGAAGGTCGCGAACTTCTCCATCGACCTGCCCGAGGCCTCGGTCGCCGTCCAGGTGTCGGGCACCTTCGGGTCACGCCAGGAGGAGGCCCAGCGTCTCGGACGTCTGCTGCGACCGAAACACGATGGCGGACAAGCCCACTTCTACTCGGTGGTGTCGCGCGACACCCTCGATGCCGACTACGCGGCCCACCGGCAGCGCTTCCTCGCCGAGCAGGGTTACGCCTACCGGATCACCGACGCCGACGACCTGCTGGGCCCGACGATCGGCGACACCGCGCCGACGGACCCGCCGGTCATCGACTGAGGGCCGCCTACACCTCGACCAGGCAGTATCCGATCGACACCGGTTGGTAGAACGTCCAGCGGGTCTCCCCCGCGCTGCACGAGACCGCCGACGTCGACCTGGTGTTCACCCGCGCCAGCACGGTCCGCGCCGCGGGCGCGCTGCTGCACGGAACCTCTCGGTAGTCCGCGAGCGACCCGCCCGTCAGCGGCACCTGGTAGCACAGCCCTTCGTAGAAATTCGGTGTGAGACAGAGCTTCTCACTGCTGCCGGGGAAGGTCAGCGTCGAATTCTGTTCGCTGGCGCAGGAAGCCGCGTTGTCGATCTTCGCCGCGGTGTAGAAGTTCAGCCCGGCCGACCCGCAGTCGACGCGCGAGGCCAGGACGGTCGTCGCCGAACCCGGCTGCATCGTGACGCTGATGCACTCACCGACGCTGACGGCGCCGGGACCGGTGACCGCCCTCGGCGAGGTGTCCGGGGTGCGGTCCGCCGGGTCCTGGGTCGTGGTGGTCGTCGTCGTCGGATCGTCGCTGGTCGTCGTGCCCGGCGTCGAGCGGGCGGCGGCGCGGCCGGATTCGTCGGACACCGAGATCGCCACGAAGATCGCCACACCGGCGATCGCGAGGACCAGGACCAGCGCCAGCGCACCCAGACCGATGAGCAGCCCCGAACTCTTCTTCTTCGGCGGCGGCACCTGAGCGCCCCCATACGGCGGCGGGTACCCGCCGGGTGGGGTGAGACCGGGTTGAGGTGAGTGGCCCGACGGGTATCCCGGCCCGGCGCCTCCGGGTTGTCCGGCGTACGGATTCGCCGGCCCGACGTTCTGGGCGACCGGGGCCGGGGCGCCGGACACCGCGGGGTGAGGCGGCTGCGACGGGCCGTACCCGGGATTCACACCCGGGTACGCCTGGGCGTGACGGATCCGCGGCGCACCCGCCGGCTCGCCCGGGACCGGGGCGCCGGGACGCACGGTCGGGGTCTTCGACGGATCCGGGCCCTTCTGCAGATCCTGGGCTTTTCGGGTCTTCGCCAGGTCCGGGGCGTTCAGCGCCCGCTCGAGCTCCTCGGCGAACTCCCGGCACGACCCGTAGCGACGTCCGGGTTCCTTGGCGAGTGCGCGTTCGAACACCGCGTCGACGGCCGGGGAGATCCCCGGCCGCAGGGTGGACGGGCGGGGCGGCATCTTCTGCAGGTGCTGGCCGATGATCGACGCCGTGCTCTCCCCCTGGAACGGCGGGCGGCCCGTGAGGAGTTCGAAGACGGTCGCGGCGAGCGCGTACTGGTCGGCGCGCGCGTCGACGGTCTCACCCAGCAACTGTTCCGGCGACGCATAGGCGACGGTGCCGACGAAGACATTGGTCGAGGTCAGGTGGCCGGCGTCCTGCTGCGACTTCGCGATGCCGAAGTCCGCCAGCAGCACGCGCGGCTCCGGCTCCCCGACTCCCTGGAGCAGGATGTTGGCCGGCTTGACGTCGCGGTGCAGCAGTCCGGTGGCGTGCGCCCGGTCCAGGGCGGCGCCGATCGCCCGGACGATCGCGATCACTGTTCCCGCGTCGAGACCATGGGGATTCTGGCGGAGCAGCTTGAGGGCGTCGATGCCGTCGATGTACTCCATCGCGATCCACAGGTGGCCGTCGTACTCGCCGGAGTTGAAGACCGTGACGATCGACGGGTGCACGACGCTGGAGGCGTGCTCGGCCTCCTTGACGAATCGCTGCCGGTACATGGGGGCGCAGCTGAGATTCGCCGGGAGCACCTTCAGCGCCTCGTCGCACGGGAGATGCGGGTGTCGGGCCAGGTAGATCTCACCCATCCCGCCACGGCCGATGAGTCGGATGATCGTGTAACCGGCGAAGTGCTCGCCGGGGTTACGCGGCATCGCTCCTCCTCATCGGTCGTCGGGTCGCCTGTAGTCTTTCATCCCCTCGGCCCAAACGGCGAGGATGAGGTGACGTGGCGTCCGTCGACCGGACCACTCCCGTACACCACGCCTCGGGATCGCCCCAGGGCCTCGCGGCCGGGCACCTGCGGTCCGGGCGCCTCGCCCGTGATGTGCCACCCTGGTTCCATGTCCTCGGAGAGCCGGACCACGACCCGCCTGCGGCCGTTCATGACGACGATCTTCGCCGAGATGTCGGCGCTGGCCGTCGAACACGACGCCATCAACCTGGGCCAGGGGTTCCCCGACACCGACGGCCCGGAGTCGATGCTCGAGGCGGCCCGCCGCGCGATCACCGACGGCCACAACCAGTACCCGCCCGGGATCGGGGTGCCGGAGTTGCGACACGCGGTCGCACGTCACCAGCGCGAGCACTACGACCTCGACTACGACTCCGACCGGGAGGTCCTCGTCACGGTCGGCGCGACCGAGGCGATCGCCGGAGCCATCGTCGGCCTGATCGAACCCGGCGACGAGGTCATCATGATCGAGCCGTATTACGACTCGTATGCGGCGACGGTCGCGATGGCCGGCGGGGTCCGCCGCGTCGTGCCGCTGATCCCCGACGGCGACGGCTTCCGGCTCGACCGCGACCGCCTCGCCGATGCCTTCGGCCCCAAGAGCGCGGTGCTCATGCTGAACACCCCGCACAACCCGACCGGCACCGTCCTGTCCGACGACGATCTCGCCGAGATCGCCCGGCTCTGCCTCGAGTTCGACGTCATCGCGGTGACCGACGAGGTGTACGAGCACCTGCTGTTCGACGGCCGCACCCACACTCCCCTGGCGATGCTGCCGGGTATGCGGGAACGCACGCTGCGGATCTCGAGCGCGGCCAAGACGTTCAACTGCACCGGCTGGAAGGTCGGGTGGATCAGCGGCCCGCCCGAGCTGGTCGCGGCGACCCGCACCGCCAAGCAGTACATGTCGTATGTGGGGTCGGGGCCGTTCCAGCCGGCGGTCGCGCACGCCCTCGACAACGAGATGGGCTGGGTCCACCACTCGGCCGCCGCGCTGCAGTCCAAGCGCGACATGATCACCGCCGCCCTCCTCGACGCCGGGTTCGACGTGCACCGCAGCGAGGCAACCTATTTCGTGTGCGCCGACCCGCGCCCGTTGGGCATCGACGACGGCATCGAGTTCTGCCGGTCGTTGCCCGGGCGCATCGGCGTCGCCGCGGTCCCGGTGAGCGTGTTCGCCGACGACAAGGACCCCTGGAACCACATGGTGCGCTTCGCCTTCGCCAAGCGCGACGACGTCATCGCCGAGGCCGCCGAGCGGTTGCGGAGGCTGTAGGCCTCACCGTAGCGCGGGCGCCACCTGCTGCTCGAAGAGCTCCAGGTCCTCGAGGTCGTGCGCGATGTTGGGGAAGTAGAAGATGCCGTAGGCCATCCCGGCGTCCTTCAGGGCGCGCAGGTTCGTGGCGACCTTCTCCGGGGTCCCGACCGCCGGCATCCCGCGGAAGGCGCCCATGGTTCCCGACGCCGCGTCGGCTCCGACGATCTTCGCGATCCGCGACTCGAGGTCGTCGAGTTTGCGCTCCACGTCGGCATCGGTCTCACCGAGGATCACGTTGTAGTTGGCCGACCTGACGATCGAATCGAAGTCGCGTCCGAGGTCGGCGCAATGCTGCTGCAGCACAGCCGATTTGTGGGCGAAGCCGGCGGGCGTGCCGTCGAAGTTGGTGTAGTCGGCGTACTTGGCGGCGATGCGCAGCGTCTTCTTCTCGCCGCCGCCGGCGATCCACAGCGGCAGCTTCCCGGCCGTCGGCTGCGGCCGGCAGATGGCGCCGTCGACGCTGTAGTGCTTGCCGGCGAAGAAGGCGCGGCCGGTCTCCCACGCCTGCCTCATGATCTGCACGCCTTCGTCGAGGCGGGCGAGACGCTCTCCGGCCGAAGGGAATCCGTAACCGTACGCGCGCCACTCGTGCTCGTACCAGCCGGCTCCGATGCCCATCTGGACCCGGCCGCCGGAGATGAGGTCGGCGGTGGCGGCGACCTTGGCGAGGTACATGGGGTTTCGATAGCTCATCGCGGTGCACATCTGGCCGATGTCGACGCGCCGGGTGGTCGCGGCGAACGCCGTCACCAGCGTCCAGGCCTCGTGGGTCGCCTCGTCGGTCGGCAGCGGCACGGTGTGGAAGTGGTCGTAGACCCAGATGGAGTCCCAGCCGCCGGATTCGGCGCGGTCGGCCAGCGACGACATCACCTCCCACTGGTCGGCGGGGTCGATGCCCACGAGATCGAGTCGCCAGCCCTGGGGGATGAAGAGTCCGAAACGCATGCGTCGAACCTACTCCGCGGCCCGTCGATCGCGTCGGCGTCGGACGTCGACGTCCGCAGAGTCCCGAGTTCGCATCCCAGGCGCTAGCTGCAGCTAGCGGACCGTCGCCTCGGAAGCCCCCACGTCGGATCACCCCAGCGGCCCCGAACTGCACTTTTGCCGAAATCGGCACAACTTACAAACAGTCCGGACTGTTTCTGTGTTACGCTGCTCACCGTGACCGAGCAAACCACCACCCCGCGTCGGCGCACCCAGGCCGAACGCACCGCCGCGACCCAGGCACGGGTTCTCGACGCGGCGATCGAGGCGTTGGTCGAGGTCGGATACGCCGGCACCACCACCCAGGAGGTCAACCGGCGGGCTGGCGTCTCGCGCGGCGCACTGCTCCATCACTTCCCCACCCGGGAGTCGTTGGTGGTCGCGGCCGTCGACCATCTCGTGGAGCGACGCCTCGCCGAGGTGCTGTCCCGGCCGCGCACCGGCGAGGAAGGCCTCGAGGTCCTCGTCGAGGCGTTCAGCGGGCCGCTGTTCGACGCCGCGCTCGAGCTGTGGGTCGCCGCCCGCACCGACGTCAACCTGCGCACGGCGATGATCCCCCTCGAGAAGAAGGTCTCCGATGCCCTGGCCGTCGGAGGCGCCGAACTGTTCGGCGACCGCTACACCCCCGAAGAACTCGAACTCTCCATCGAACTCGCCCGCGGACTCGCGGTGTCGCGCATCCTGCGCTCGCCCGAGGCCGACCGGGAATACATCGACCGCCTCCTGCCCATCTGGAAGGACCTGTTGAACCATGACTGACACCAGCACGCGAGCACTGCCCGAGCGCGTCGACGTCCTCGTCGTCGGCGTCGGATTCGGCGGCCTCGCCGCACTCCACCGCCTGCGCAAGGACCATCCGGAGCTGCGGGCCCTCGCCATCGAGCGCGCCGCCGGGGCCGGCGGCGTGTGGCGCGAGAACGACTACCCGGGCGCGGCATGCGACGTCCCGACGTCGCTGTACTCGCTGTCGTTCGCCCCGAACCCGAACTGGTCGCACACCTACGGGCGCCGCGGCGAGATCCACGAGTACCTTCGCTCGGTCGCCGCCGATTACGAGGATCAGATCCGCTACAACACCTCCCTGACCGCCGCCCGTTGGGACGGCGCCGCACAGGAGTGGGTCGTCGACACCACTAGCGGTCAGATCCGCACCCGGTTCCTGGTGGCCGCCCCCGGCGCTCTCTCGGAGCCGGGCGTCCCGGAGGTGCCCGGCATGGAGAAGTTCTCGGGCAAGGTCTTCCACTCCGCGCAGTGGGATCACAGCCACGACCTGCGCGGCCGCAAGGTCGCGATCATCGGCACCGGCGCGTCGGCGATCCAGATCGTGCCCGAGATCGTCGACACCGTCGACCAGCTCACCGTCTTCCAGCGCACCCCGGCGTGGGTCGTGCCCCGCATCGACCGCACCATCAGCCCGCTCGAGCGCGCGGTCTACCGCCGCGTCCCGGGCGTGCACCGCCTCGTCCGCAAGATGGTGTGGGCCTACCGCGAGTTCTACGTCGCGATGATGGCCCGCAACCCCAAGCTGCTCCCCATCGCGAAGACGGTCGCGCTGGCCCAGCTCCGCGTGCAGGTGAAGGACAAGGATCTGCGTCGTCGGCTCACCCCCGACTACCAGATCGGCTGCAAGCGGATGCTGCTGACCAACAAGTGGTTCCCGGCGCTGCAGCGCCCGAACGTCACCGTGACCGGCGCGCTGTCGCGGCTCACCGAGAACGGCGCGGTCGACGCCGACGGTCGTGAGCACGAGGTCGACACCGTCATCTTCGCCACCGGCTTCACCCCGACCGAGCCGCCCATCGCCAAGGCCGTGACCGGCCGCGACGGCCGCACCCTGGCCGAGACGTGGCAGGGTTCGCCGCGCGCGTACCGCGGCGTCGAGGTGCACGGCTTCCCCAACCTGTTCTTCCTGTACGGCCCCAACACCAACCTCGGCCACAGCTCGATCGTGCTGATGCTGGAGCCGCAGGCGTACTACATGTCGAAGACGATCGGCGAGCTCAAGCGCAACGGCCGCAGCGTCTTCGAGGTCACCCAGGACGCGCAGGACCGCTACAACGCCGAGCTCGACCCCGAACTCGAACGGACCGTGTGGAACTCGGGCGGCTGCTCGAGCTGGTACCTCGACTCCACCGGCCGCAACTCGGTCATGTGGCCGAAGTACACCAGCGACTTCCGCCGCATGATGTCGACGTTCGTGACCGCCGACCACCGCTTCGACGACGCCATCCCGGCCACCGCGCCGGCCGTCGAGGCCGCCACCGACAGCGCCGATGCTGTCGAGACCGAATCCGACTCCGTCGAAAGGACTCTCACCAAGTGACCAGAACCGATCGTCATGACGCCGATCATTACGACGCCATAGTCATCGGCTCCGGCTTCGGCGGCTCGGTCGCCGCACTCCGCCTGACCGAAAAGGGTTACCGCGTCGCGGTTCTCGAATCGGGACGGCGGTTCGCCGACGAGGATCTGCCCAAGACCAGCTGGCGCCTGCGCGATTACGTGTGGGCGCCGGCCCTCGGGCTGTTCGGCGTGCAGCGCATGCATCCCCTCCGCGACGTGCTCGTCATGGCGGGCGCCGGCGTCGGCGGCGGGTCGCTGAACTACGCGAACACGCTCTACCGGCCGCTGCCCGCGTTCTTCGACGACCCGCACTGGGGCCGGATCACCGACTGGGCCTCGGAGCTCGACCCCTACTACGACCAGGCATCGCGCATGCTCGGCGTCACCACCTACCCGCGGGAGACCCCGGCCGACAAGGTGATCCGCAAGATCGCGCAGGACATGGGCGCCGGCGACACCTTCGTGCACACGCCGGTCGGCGTGTACTTCGGCGAGCCCGGCAAGACCGTCGAGGACCCGTTCTTCGGCGGCGTCGGCCCGGCACGCACCGGGTGCACCGACTGCGGGTCCTGCATGACGGGCTGCCGCGTCGGCGCCAAGAACACCCTGGTGAAGAACTACCTGTACCTGGCCGAACAGGCCGGGGCGACGATCATCCCGATGACCACCGTCGACACGGTCTACCCGCGGTCGGAGGGCGGGTATGTCGTGGAGTCGCACCGGACGGGACGTCGCTGGTCACGCCGCGGACGGCGGGTGTTCACCGCCGATCACGTGGTGTTCGCCGCCGGCACCTACGGCACCAACAAGCTGCTGCTCGACATGCAGCAGAAGGGCCACCTGCCGGGCCTGTCGAAGCGTCTCGGCAAGGTGGTCCGCACCAACTCCGAGGCGGTTCTTGCCGCGACGGCCCGCAACCGCAAGGTCGACTACACCGAGGGCGTCGCGATCACCTCGTCGTTCCACCCCAACGACCACACCCACATCGAGCCGGTGCGATATGGCAAGGGCTCCAATCTGATCGGCCTGCTCCAGGCGATGCTCATCGACGGCGACGGCCCGTTGCCGCGGCCGCTGATGGCGATCGTCGAGGCGATCCGGCATCCGATCGTGACGGCGCGGAGCCTCTGGGTGCGCAACTGGTCGGAGCGCACCATCATCGCGCTGGTGATGCAGACCGCCGACAACTCGCTCGAGTTGTTCTCCGGCCGTGGTCGTTTCGGTCCGATGCTGCGCAGCCGGAAGGGCGCCGGCGACCCGCCGCCGACCTGGATTCCGGAGGGCCACGAGGCCGTTCGCCGCGTCGCCGACGAGATCGACGGCGATCCGGGCGGTTCGTTCGTCGACTGGCTGAACATCCCGATGACCGCGCACTTCCTGGGCGGTTGCTCGATCGGGAACTCGGCCGAGGACGGTGTGATCGACCCGTACCACCGGGTGTTCAACCATCCGGGTCTGCACGTCGTCGACGGTTCGGCGGTCTCTGCGAACCTCGGCGTGAACCCGTCCCTGACGATCACGGCCCAGGCCGAGCGTGCACTCGCCATGTGGCCGAACGCAGGTGAGGCCGACCCGCGTCCGGCTCTCGGTGAGCCGTACCGTCCGGTCGCACCGGTTCCGCCGGTCCGCCCGACGGTCCCGGCCCACGCGCCGGCCGCGCTGCGGTTGCCGATCGAGCCGATCTCGAACGCCGGCTAGACGCGTGGGGGAGCATGCGCCAGCGGCGCATGCTCCCCCACGCCCCAACACATCCGTGCTCCAACGGATTTCGTAGAACTCAGCGGGTCATGGCGTCCACGACTTCTACATCCTGACGCCGGCCGTCACCACACACCCGGCGGCCGCAGCTGGATGCTGATCCGCGCCCCGGCTCCGCGCACCTTCGGCACGGCGTGCTCCCACGTCCGCTGGCAATTGCCGCCCATCACGAGCAGGTCGCCCGACGACAACGTGAACCTCAACGACCTCCCGCCACCACGGGGCCGGAGCAAGAGCGGCCGCGGGGCGCCGAGGGAGATGATCGCAACCATCGTGTCGTGGGTCGCCGACCGGCCGATACGGTCGCCGTGCCAGGCCACCGAGTCGTTGCCGTCGCGATACAGGCTGATCCCCGCTGTCGCGAAACCCTCCGGCAGCTCCTCGCGATAGTGCTGTGACAGTGCAGACCGCATCTCGGTGATCAGCGGGTCCGGGAACGGGTCGTCGGCCTGATAGATCGACACCAGCCGAGGGACGTCGACCACCCGGTCGTACATCTGCCTGCGTTCCGCCCGCCACGGCACGTCGCGCCGGAGTCGCTCGAACAGCTCGTCCGGGCCACCGATCCAGCCGGGACACAGGTCCACCCATGCGCCGTCGGCAAGCGGCCGGCGCGTCGTCGCCGCGAGGTCGCCGAGGGTCGGTTCGATGTCGGCCTCGGCGAACAACGAGCCCTGGATGCCGATGGACATGCCGGTCACAATACACCCATATCGAACACATTTTCGATATCACGGCCCGGAAGGACCGGGTTCGCACCTTCACTAGTATCGGTGTCGATCCATACGCCGAAACCGCCAAGGCCGACCCCGTGCAACGATGAGCGACGCAGACCACTCCACCGACCACGCCGATGCCGGCACCCCAGGCGTCGGAACCTGGTGCCTGGTTCTCCCGCTCATGATCTTTCCCGTCCGGGAGATCGCGAGCGGCAGCTCCGACGTACTGGTCTACATCCCGGTGATCGCCGCGGTCGCGGCCGCGATCATCCAGCTCACGATGGTGATCCGGCGACGCCGCGACGCCGCGTGACAACCGATCAGGAGTCGGTACGGCCCGGGACGCCTCGCAGACGTTCGCATTCCGCCGACACTCCCGCTGGTCGCCCCTGCGCCACCGCGGCAAGGTGTGAAACAGCCCACAGCCGACGGCGCGCTACTTTGCTTTAATCATTTCGTTATAAACCGTACGAGGGGAACCCACTTCGATGAAGCGCACCGGTGTCGCCGGCCTGTTGGCCGCAGCCGCCATCCTGATCCCGATCGCTCCGGCGACCGCCGATCCCGTCGGCGACATGTTCGGCAGCGCGAGCGGAAGCCTGGATTCCGGCAGCGCTGCGCTGGGGTCGTCGGGCGACAAGGTCACCCATTACGGCAAGCTCGGCCGCAAGGACGCACCGAACGGCGTCCGCTCGATCAACGTCTGGGTCTACAACCCGAAGAACGCCCGCGAGCTCTCGCCGGGCACCTTCCCGCGGAACTCACGCCTGGGCGTGCGCTGGAACTCGATCATCGAGGCCGGCCCGATCGTCGACGGCGACGAGTGCCGCATGGAGGTCCGCCTGTCCGGCCCGAAGGTGCCCAAGGAGGCAGCGCTCTTCAAGACCCGCGACTGCACCGCGGTGAAGTCGTACTTCTTCAAGGGCGCCGGCGATTTCACGATCCGCGTCACCGACACCATCTCCGGGGCGTCGAACAGCATCGCGTTCTCGGTGCGATAGCCGGCTTTCCCGGCCGATCCGAAAGGTGCGGGCCGAGTGTCGCTTTCCGACGCTCGGCCCGCACTCTGCGTTGGTGGCCTCAGCCAGCCGATGCCACGTCGAATGTCACGCCCGTCAGCTTCTCCGACTCCTCCCAGAGCCGTGCGCGCACTGACGCGTCGTCGGCGATCTTCTTGTATCGGTTCCGCCCCGGTGCACCGTGCAGCCCGAAGAATTGCGTTGGTCCGTAGTAGGTTCCGGACTCGAGACCGGGCATCGTCGCGGCATACAGTTCCGGCCAGGCGCCTGCAGCGGCCGACTGCACCATCGGCGTCTTGTTGGTCAGCTTCATGAGGAAGTCCATGACCGTCTCGGTGCGCCCCTGGAGTTCCGTCGCGGCATAGCCGGGATGCGCGACGAACGACTGCTTCGACGATCCGGCGTCCCGCAACCGATGCGCCAGCTCCAGCCCGAACATGAGATTCGCGAGCTTCGAGTCGCCGTAGGCACGCCAACGGTTGTAGCGACGCTTCTCCCAGTTCAGGTCGTCGAGTTGCAGATTGCCGAGCTGGTGGAGCCCCGACGACACGGTCACCACCCGGTCGGAGATCTTCGGCAGCAGCAGTGCGGTGAGTGCGAAGTGGCCGAGATGATTGGTGCCGATCTGCATCTCGAAACCGTCGGCGGTACGTTGCAGCGGTACCGCCATCAGGCCGGCATTGTTGATGAGAACGTCTGCCCCGGTAACGGATTCGGCGAAGCTGCGCACCGATGCGAGGTCGGCGAGGTCGAGTTTCGCCACCGTCGCCTTGGGTCCGAGCCGCTGGGCGACGGCATCCGCCTTGACGGTGTTCCGACAGGCCAGGATGACCTCTGCCCCGGCCCCGACGAGCGCGGTGGCCGCTTCGGCACCGAGGCCGCTGTTGGCGCCGGTCACCACGAAGGTGCGTCCGGTCTGGTCGGGAATGTTCGCCGAGGTCCAACCACTCATGTCCGAGCCCCCTGTGCTGGTCGTGCGGCCGGGCACCTGCGCCGCGGCCCTGCGCCCCCACGCTATTGACGGCCGAGTGCGGCGTCAACGGTTCGCCACCGGTTGCGAACGCACGGCCACGACCCGGCGCTCACCCGCCGAACAGCCCCGTTTTCAGGTTGGCCCCGACGATCTTGCGCGCCGGGCGTAACAGTTCGGCGATCACGTTCGTCGACGATCCGAGTCGGTTCACGAGTTCCCGAGGGGCGTAGAACTCGGTCGGCACCGACCGCCCGCGCATGATGCGGCTGCCGAGCAGTTCCCATTCCTGCGCCTCGGTACCGGCCACCTCGATCGCAGCCCCGCCGGCGAGCGCCGGAACGCGGCCCGTCTTGGCCATGTCCGACAGCCTCGAACACTCGTTGACCGGGTCCCCGATGACGGTGTACTCGTAGCGGCGTTCGTGGCCGATGTTGCCGGCGAACACCTCCCCGTAGGAGACGCCGATCCCCCAGCGGATGTCGAGGCTGTTGGCGAGGCGGTCGGCGAGCTCGCGGGCGGCGGCGAGGGCGTGGCCGGCGGGGTCCTCGATCTCGACGGGCGCGCCGAAGATGGCGAGTGCCGCATCACCCTCGAACTTGTTGACGAAGCCCTGGTTGTGGTCGACGACGTCGAACACGATGCTGAAGAAGGCGTTGAGCAGTTCGGCGACGTCGTCGGGGCTGCGGTCCTGGGAGAGCTTGGTCGAGCCGACGATGTCGACGAACAGCACCCCGACCCGGGTGTTGGTGCCGTGCATGCCGATCCCATCGGAGATGGCGAGATCGGCGACGGTGTCTCCGACGTGACGGGCGAAGATCTCGCGCATCCGCTCGCGCTCGGCGAGGCCCTTCACCATCTCGTTGAATCCGTGCTGCAGCACACCGAGTTCTGACGAGTCGTAGACCGGGACGCGTGCGTTGTAGTCGCCGTGCTCTACGCGGTGGACGGCGAGGTGCATCTCGGTGAGAGGGTCGGCGAGGGCCTGACCCACGAGCGCGATGACGCGGGCGCCGGCGGCGAGCGCGACGAGGGTGAGCACCACCGTGGTCCAGTCCACGGCACCGGCGACGTCGGGCAGCAGTCCGGTGAACCGTCCGGCGTTGACGGTCAAGAGACCGATCATCGGGATCGCCGAACAGACCACCCACACCACCATCAACCGGATGCGGACACCGTGCATCACGTGGGTGGCCGGGAAGTCCTCGAGGACCACGATCGACAGGGGCCGGGACGCCCGTTCGACGAACAGGTAGGTCAGGCACGCGCTCGACGCGCCGGCAAGGGTGAACGCGACCGCGACACCGGCGACCGTGGCAAGGGTGAGGTCGTCGGCGACCGCGACATAGAACAGGGCGGCCGAGACCCATGCCGCGACCGAGACGAGCAGTTGCATGCCGGGAACGCGCTGCACCGCCCGTCGGCGTGCGTGATCGGCGGGCCGGCAACTGACGAACCACTCCAGCTGCGGGCGGAAGACCAGGAGTCCGAACACGACGTTGACGACGATGCCGGTGACGATCGCACCGACGACCGCCGGGAAGTTGGGGGCGCCGAGAGTCTCGGCGAAGGTGAGCTGTCCGCCGTTGAAGGACAATTGCACCAGCAGGAACGTCTCGAGACCGATCAGCGCATAGCTGAGCACGACAGCCGACACCGCGGTGAAGACGGAGTGCCGGGCGATCCGCGCGCGCATCTCCGGACCGACACGTGCCCATCCGCGCGGGCTGGGCACCGTCGGGAGTCCCCACAGCAGCCCGGAGGTGCGGCGTCGCAACCGCGTCCACGGCACGCCACGAGAACTGTGGCGCCTGCGCTTCATCGGTGTCTCCTGCCTGTGGCGATATAGAAAAGCGTACCGAAGCCCCTGTTACCGGGGACACATCGAATGTTCCCGCCGGGTTGCGACCACGGACCTACCACCGGGCCCGTCGGCATGCTCGTACCCGGCGCCGGCGGGCGCCACACCATCAGGCAGGACGACAACGACTGCGAGTGCGCCCGGGCGCCCACGCCCCGTGGACGCCTCGCCGAACAGCCCGCTCCACGCGGCCTGACGGCCCGCCCGGGACGGGACCGGACAACACGAACCGGCACCCGCGCGGGGGATGCGCGGGTGCCGGCGGGATACCGGCCCGGCCG
>NZ_BAOQ01000040.1 GCF_000344155.1 Gordonia paraffinivorans NBRC 108238
AAAAAACGGCATCAAACAATCCATCATCACACTATCGAGTTCTCAAAGAACACACACCCAACGGACGTCCTCCGTGAGGAGGCCGGCTCCGAAGAGCTCTCCCAGAGCGCGATATTCTCACGCTCTTGTTCTCGGGAGTGGCACCGCACAGGCGGCCCGAGCGAGTGGCCCGGGCACTTTTGCCTCCCCGGCCCTCTCGGCCCCGGGGGCGTTGCTCTCTGCGGTGCGTCGATTAAGTTACACAGGCGCGAACACCACGTCAAATCGCCTGGTCAGAGGCTTAACTTGGCACCCGCGAAGTTCTTCTTGCCGCGGCGCACCACCAGCCACCGGCCGTGGAGCAGGTCGGCGTCGGCCGGCTGCCACTCGGGATCGGTGATCTTGGTGTTGTTCACGTAGGCGCCGCCCTCGGAAACCGTCCGCCGCGCAGCCTTGTTGCTGTCGGCGAGCTTGGTCTCGACGAGGAGCTGGATGATCGTCGGGCGCTCGGAGAACTCGGCGACAACGGTCTCCCCCACGGCGGCTGCGAGGGTCGCCTCGTCCAGCTCGGTGATGTCGGCACGTCCGAACAACGCCTGGCTGGCCAGTTCGACGGCCCGGGTGTTGGCCTCTCCGTGGATGAGCGTGGTCATCTCGGCGGCCAGCCGCTTCTGGGCGAGACGCAGGTGCGGCTTGTCCGCGGTGGCCTGCTCGAGCTCCGCGATCTCCTCACGACCGAGGAAGGTGAACCACCGCAGGTAGCGGATGACATCGGCATCGGCGGTGTTCACGAAGTACTGGTACCAGGCGTAGGGGCTGGTGAGCTCGGGATCGAGCCAGAGGCTCCCGCCGCCGGTCGACTTGCCGAACTTCTTGCCGTCCGAGGAGGTGACCAGCGGAACGGTGAGCGCATGCAGCGAGACGCCGTCGAGACGACGACCCAGGTCGACGCCGCCGATGATGTTGCCCCACTGATCGGATCCGCCGATCTGCAGCACACAGCCGTAGCGGCGGTTGAGCTCGACGAAGTCGTTCGACTGCAGGAGGAGGTAGCTGAACTCGGCGTAACTGATGCCGTCGCCCTCGAGGCGACGCTTCACCGTGTCGCGGGCCAGCATGACGTTCACCGAGAAGTGCTTGCCGAGGTCCCGCAGGAACTCGATGGCGGTCATCTTCCCGGTCCAGTCGAGGTTGTTGACGACGACCGCGCCGGTGGGCGAATCGTCGATGTCGACGAACCGGCGCAGCTGGGCGTCGATCCGACTCGCCCACTCCGCGACCGTGTCCGGTGCGTTCATGGTGCGCTCCCCCACCTCTCGGGGATCACCGATCAGACCGGTGGCGCCGCCGGCGAGAACGATGGGCCGATGGCCGGCGAGCTGGAACCGCTTGAGCGTCAGCAGCGGCACGAGGTGACCTGCGTGCAGGCTCGACGCCGTCGGGTCGAAACCCGCGTACAACGTGATCGGCCCCTTGGCCATCTCTGCGCGCAACGCGTCGAGATCGGTGGACTGCGCGATCAGGCCTCGCCACTGGAGTTCGTCGAGGATGTCGGTCGGGCCTGCCTTCGCAGAGGCGGTGTCGACACCCGGCTCGGTCGTGTTGGCGGTTCCCTCAGTCTCAGCACTCACCCTTCGATCTTGTCATCCACCCAGATCGGGGCGTGTGAGAGGTGACCGAGATGACCGCGTGCGGCTCCCGGGAGCCGCCTACTGCCCGGAGACCAGGCGCTCGTGCTCGGCGTCGTCGACCTTGCGTGCCTCGTCGATCAGCATGACCGGGATGCCGTCGGTGTCGATGCGGTAGGCGACGCGCAGGCGCGGGTTGTAGAGCTCGTCGCCGGCGTCGATCAGCGGGCCGTGGTCCTGCGGACAGGCCAGCCGCTCGCGGACGATCGGATCGATGGCCTCAGCTCGTGATGTCACGCGGATCAGCCTATGGCATCGTCGACCGGCGCAGCCGCCCAGTCCAGCTTGGCGGCGGCGGTCCTCGTGTAGCGCCGGTACCGGCCCTCCTCGTCGCGGTACCAGATCCGCGGCCCGGGCTTCGGCAGTCCCTCGGCGAGCAACACCGTGCTCAACGGCCGGAACGACGCCGAGAGCGGGATCTCGTCCACCACGCGGATCAGGTGCGGTCGCAGCACGGACGGGAACTCGCCGAGCGCGACGCGCAGCTGAGTGGCCGTCAGCGAGTCGGCCTTGACGCCGGGGCGCAGGGTCACCGCCGCGATGGCGATCTGGTGCCCCGGCTCACCGATCCCGTAGGTGACGACCTTGTCGATTCCCGTCACCCGCGACAACGCGTGGTTGATGGTCGGGATGAAGATCGGCCCCGTCTCGGCCTTGATGACGCGATCGACGGACCCGAGGAAGAACAGGTCGCCGTCGGCATCGCGGACGAACAGGTGGCCCGACACCTCCCAGCGGTCGCGGGCGGCGAACACGTCGCGCAGCACCGTCCCGTTGACGTCGAACTTGTGCCGCGCCTTGGCGAGCAGCAGGCCGGGCTCGCCCACCTCCGCGCGCCGGACGTAGCCGTGCTCGTCGATGAGGAGCTGGTCGCGCATGATGTCGTAGGCGGCGACCTCGACCGGGTTGGTCTCGGGGAGCGGACGTCCGACCGAGGAGAGCTTCTCGCCGGTGACGTTGGCCAGGATCGCCGAACCGTCTGCGGTGGCGAAGAACTCGAGGATCCGGGCGCGCGGGAAACTCTTGCACACGTCCTCCCAGAGTCCGCCCGACATGCCCGAACCCATGAAGAGCCGGATCGGGTTGTGCTGGTTGATCCGGAAGGCCGGGTCGCGGACCACCTGCGCGAGCATCGACCACGTGTACGACACCACGGTCACGCCGTAGCGGCGCACCTCGGTGGAGAACGTCTCCGGGTCGATGCCGTTGGACAGCGCGATGCGCGACCGGCCGACGACCGTCGCGCCCAGGGTGGTGAGCAGTCCCGACGCATGGTGCAGCGGCGGCAGGCAGTACACGGTGTCGTGGTCGGTGAGTGCGGCCGCCGACGCCGCGCCGAACGCCGACATCGCGAACCGGTGGTTGGTGACCGGCCACGGCACGAGCTTGCCCTTGGAGCGGCTGAACAGGATGAACGCCAGATCGCCCGCGAGTCCCGGATCGGGGCGGTACCAGCTCGGCATCTCGACCTGATCCGGGTCGATCTGCTCCATGTCGATGATCGTGTCGCCGTCGGCCCCCTCGATCGAGCGGCTGTCGCCGCTGCCGCCGCCGAGGACGAGAACCCGATCCGACGCCGCGGTCGCGAGGTCGAGGTTGTTCGGGTCGGTGACGATGACCGAGCTGTCGGCCAGCAGCATCATCTCGCGCACGTCCGCGTCGGCGGCGAGGAGCACCGCAACCGCGCCCAGGCGGGACAGTGCCGCGATCACGACCAGGGCGCTCGGGCGCGTGTCCATCAGGACGCCGATGTGCTGGCCCGGCCGGATGCCGCACTCCACGAGGCCGGCGACGACGTTGTTGATCCGGGCGTCGACCTGGCTGTGCGTGAGCACGCGGTTCTCGAACAGGAACAGCTCGTTCTCGCCGTGCTTGCGCGTGTTCTCGGCCATCAGCTTCGACAGCGAGATCCGCGTGCCGCTCTGGATCTGGCCGAGGCGCAGGAGCCGTGGGACCGTCCGCACCGACTCCGATGCGACGGCGATCGACGTGCGCTGGAAGGAGTTGAGGAGGCCGAGGATCTCGCGGGAGTACGCCGAGCCGGCGTCGGCGACCGCGCCCACGCCGTGGGTGATGCGCGAGGACAGGCTGACGCCGCCGCCGTGTCCGCTCTCCACGTACTCCATCTCGCGGATGAGGTCGGGACGGGGACCGTCGGCCGACAGCCAGGTCACCCAGTCGGCCACCGTGGGCCAGGTGTGTTGGCCGGCAGTGGAACCCACCACCAGGCCGAAGTGGCCGACCGGCAGGGTGGACTCGTAGACCTCGGCGTCGGGGGCCGCCTTCACGATGCCGCGCACCGCGGTGGGCTGGCCGATGTCGTCGGCCTCACCCACGAACGCGAGGACCGGGCAGGTGATCTCGGTCAGCGACACCAGGTCGCCGTTGATGACGAAACCGCCCGAGACCATGCGGTTGTGGGCGACGAACTGACGGAGCAGCTCGGCGATGGCCGGACCCGACCACGCGACCCAGCCGTCCGCCTCGAGGAACCGGCGCTGGTCCTCGCGGGTGAGCAGTGCCTCGCGGTCGTGGAGCCGGCGGAGGAAGTCGATCCGGCTGCGGATCGTCTTGACCGGGTCGAGCAGTTGGAAACCGGTGCGCGCCATCCAATCCCGGACCCACAGGTTCTGCGTGAACGAGCGCTCGGCGAGGAACTCCGCGGCCGGCGCGACGAGCCCTGCGGGCATGCCCAGCGGCAACGCCGCAAGCACGTCGACCGGGCTGCCGAAGGTGATGACGCTGGCGATGTTCTTCGAACTCCGGTATGCCGCGGTCTGGTAGGCGAACATGCCTCCCTGGGAGTACCCGCCGAGGTGGATGTCCTGGCCGGTCGCCTCGACGATCAGGTCGATGGCCTCGCTGACGGCCACCACGTGATCGGCGAGCGTGCGCTCGAGCCCGCCTTCCTCCCGCTCGGGCGAGCCGAAGTCGACGACCCACGGGGTGATCCCGTTGCGGTGCAGGATGGACACGGCGCCGTTGTGCTCGGTCACGTCGTAGACGTTGGCCGACACCATCATCGGCGGCACGAGCACGATGTTCGGCCCGGTCGACGGCTCATCGGGGAAGTACCGGCGCAGCTTGAACATCCTGCGGGTCTCCACCACCGCGAACGGAGCCGGCTCGGTACCGGTCTCGAGGCCGCCGTAGCGCAGCACCTCGAGCCCGTTCTGCGCGGTCGCCAGCACTCGGTCGACCACCCCGCCGAGATCCGGGAGCCCCTCCCAAGACACCATCGCGTCGATTCCCTCCCGTCGTCACCGAGACACAGTCACCGACGCAGCGGTGACCAAGCTCACTCTACCCATCCGGGCAGCTGTTCAGTTGCGTCCCCCGAAGCCCGCGGACCACCGTGTCCGGAGATCGGCGGAGCAGGCCGAGACGACCTCGATCTGACGGCGCACCTGCTCGGGCGCGGTGCCGCCGTGCGCGTTGCGCGACTCCACCGAACCACGGACCGTGAGCACCTCGCGGACGGCCGGCGTGAGTGCCGGGTTGATCCCGGCGAGGGTCTCGTCGTCGAGCTCGTCGAGGCCGACGCCGCGCGACTCCGCCTCCCGCACGCACGCCCCGGCCACCTCGTGGGCGACGCGGAACGGCACGCCCTGCCGGACCATCCACTCGGCGATGTCGGTGGCCAGGGTGAAGCCGGCCGGGGCCAGCTCCTCCATCCGGTCGGTGTGGAACTCGAGCGTGGCCACCAGGCCGGTCACCGCCGGCAGGAGGAGTTCGAGCTGGGCGACGGCGTCGAAGACCGGCTCCTTGTCCTCCTGCAGATCACGGTTGTAGGCCAGCGGCTGGGCCTTGAGGGTCGCCAGCAGGCCGGTGAGGTCACCGATGAGCCGCCCGGCCTTGCCGCGCATGAGCTCGGCGACGTCGGGGTTCTTCTTCTGCGGCATGATCGAGCTGCCCGTCGACCAGGCGTCGGCGAGCGTGACGTAGCCGAATTCCGGTGTGCTCCAGATGATCACCTCTTCGGACAACCGCGACAGGTCGACCGCGATCATCGCGAAGACGAACGCGGCCTCGGCCGCGAAGTCACGCGAGGAGGTGGCGTCGATGGAGTTCTCGGCCGGCGCGTCGAACCCGAGGTCGGCCGCGATCGCGGCCGGGTCGAGCCCGAGCGACGAACCGGCGAGAGCGCCGGAGCCGTACGGCGACACCGCGGTACGGCGGTCGGCGTCGGCGAGCCGGTCGATGTCGCGGAGCAGCGGCTGCGCGTGCGCCAGCAGGTGATGCCCCAGCATGACCGGCTGCGCCGCCTGGAGATGGGTCTTGCCCGGCATGATCGCGTCGGGGTGCGCCGCCGCCTGGGCGGTGAGCGCGTCCACCACGTCGAGCACGCCGAGTGCGACCCGCTGCATCGCCGACCGCAGCCACATCCGGAACAGGGTGGCCACCTGGTCGTTGCGCGACCGGCCGGCACGCAGCCGGCCGCCGAGCTCGGGGCCCACTCGTTCGATGAGGCCGCGCTCGAGCGCGCCGTGCACGTCCTCGTCGGATTCGGCCGGCACGAACGTGCCGTCTGCGACGTCGGCGGCGAGACGGTCGAGACCCTCGAGCATCGCCGCGAGATCGTCATCGGTCAGCAGCCCCGCCCGGTTGAGCACGCGGGCATGGGCCTTGGACGCCTGGATGTCGAACGGGGCGAGGGCCCAGTCGAAGTGGGTCGACTTGCTCAGGGCCGCCATGGCGGCGGCGGGGCCGCCGGCGAACCGGCCGCCCCACAGCGAGCCCTCGTTGGTCGTCCCGCCGGTCTGCTCGCCACTCACAGATTCAGGTCCCGCTTCGCCGCGATCTTCGACGACAGGCCGTGCAGCTCGACGAAGCCGCGGGCCGCCGACTGGTCGAAGGTGTCGCCCTCGTCGTAGGTCGCCAGGTTGAAGTCGTACAGCGACTCCGAGCTGCGGCGGCCGTTCGGGATGATGTTGCCGCCGTGCAGGACCAGGCGGATCTCACCCGACACGTGCTCCTGGGTCGACTCGACGAAGGCGTCGAGCGAACGCTTCAGCGGCGAGAACCACAGGCCGTCGTAGACCAGCTCGGCCCACTTGCGGTCGGTGCCGCGCTTGTAGCGTCCCAGCTCGCGTTCGAGGGTGACGTGCTCGAGCTCCTCGTGGGCGCGGATGAGCACCATGGCGCCCGGGGCCTCGTAGACCTCGCGGCTCTTGATGCCGACGAGACGGTCCTCGACCACGTCGAGCCGGCCGACGCCCTGCGCACCGGCGCGGCGGTTGAGCTCCTCGATGGCCTGCAGCACGGAGACCGGACGGCCGTCGATACTGACCGGACGACCCTTGTCGAAGCCGATGATGACCTCGTCGGGCGAGTTCCAGTTGACGGTCGGGTCCTCGGTGTAGCTGTAGACGTCCTTGGTCGGCGCGTTCCACAGGTCCTCGAGGAAGCCGGTCTCGACCGCGCGGCCCCACACGTTCTGGTCGATCGAGAACGGGGACTTCTTGGTGACGGTGATCGGGATCCCGTTCTCCTCGGCGAACTTGATCGCCTTCTCGCGGGTCCAGGCGTAGTCGCGGACCGGGGCGATGACCTCCAGATCGGGTGCGAGGCTGGCGAAGCCGACCTCGAACCGGACCTGGTCGTTGCCCTTGCCGGTGCAGCCGTGCGCGACGACGGTGCCGCCGTGATCGCGGGCCGCGGTCACCAGGTGCTTGGCGATCAGCGGGCGCGACAGCGCCGAGACCAGCGGGTAGCGGTCCATGTACAGGGCGTTGGAGGTGATGGCCGGCAGGCAGTACTCGTCGGCGAACTCGTCGCGGGCGTCGACCACGACGGCCTCGACGGCGCCGCAGTCGAGAGCACGCTGGCGGACGACCTCCATGTCCTCGCCGCCCTGCCCGAGGTCGAGGGCGACGGCGACGACCTCTTTGCCGGTCTCCTTCTGGATCCAGCTGATCGCGACCGAGGTGTCCAGGCCGCCGGAGTATGCGAGTACGACACGTTCTGCCATGAGGTGAAGCTCCTGTTCTAAGCGATGACCCGAGTCCATCATCGGCCCCGGGGTTCCGGCCACGCCGCCCGGGTCTCGGTTCGCGGCGTGCTCGGTTCGGTTCTTGTGCTGTGGGTCTCTCTCTGGTGCTGATTGCGGGCCGGGGCGGCTACACGAGTCCCTCGATCCGTCGTGCGAGTTCGGCGCCCGTGAGCGGCTCGCGGGCGACGACGAGGATCGTGTCGTCACCGGCGATCGTGCCCACCACGTCGGGCAACCGCGCCCGGTCCAGGGCCGCTGCCAGGTAGTGCGCCGCGCCCGGGGGCGTGCGCAGCACCGCGAGGTTGCCGCTGCTGTCGGTCGAGACCAGCAGGTCGGTCACGAGTCGGGCGAGGCGGTCGGTGCCGCCGGACACCCCGCGGACGGGGGTGCCGTCCTCGGGCACGACGTACACGCCGGCCCCGCCGTCGGCGGCGCGGAGCTTGACCGCGCCGAGTTCGTCGAGGTCACGGGAGAGCGTGGCCTGGGTGGCCTCGATGCCCTCCTCGGCGAGCAGGCGCTGCAGTTCGGTCTGGCTCCGCACCCGATGGGTCGCCAGGATCTCGACGATCCGCGCGTGCCGGCCCGCACGGGTCGCGGCGAGGCGGGTCTCCGAATGCTCGGCCCCGCTCGACGCGGTTCCGCGTGGTTCGGCTCCGGCGGTCATCTCTCGTCCTGTGTCACTCGTCGTCGGCTGTCGTGGTCTCGCCCGGTCCTCACTGGTGCGCGAGCAGCCAGATGAGGAGCGCCTTCTGCGCGTGCAGCCTGTTCTCCGCCTCGTCGAACACCACCGACCTCGGGCCGTCGATGACCGACTCGGTGATCTCGTCGCCCCGGTGGGCCGGAAGGCAGTGCAGCACGATCGCGTCGTCGGCGGCGTGTCCGAGCAACTCGTCGTTGATCTGGTACGGCAGGAAAGGCGCCTTGCGGTCCTTGCCGTCGTCCTCCTGGCCCATGGACACCCAGGTGTCGGTGACGAGGACGTCGGCGCCGGTGACCGCGGCGACCGGGTCGGCCACGAGGCTCACCGAGCCGCCGGTCTCGGCGGCGCGACGCTCGGTGTCGGCGATGATCGCCGGATCCGGCCGGAAGCCCTCGGGTGCGCTGATGGTGACGTGCATCCCGGCGGTCACGCCGCCGAGCGCCAGCGAGTGGGCCATGTTGTTGGCGCCGTCGCCCAGGTAGGTCATCCGCAGGCCGGCGGCCGAGCCCTTGTGCTCGATGATCGTCTGGAGATCGGCGAGCACCTGGCACGGGTGGAACTCGTCGGACAGCGCGTTGACGACCGGGATCGTCGCCGCCGAGGACAGTTCCTCCAGGCGCTCCTGGCCGAAGGTCCGCCACACCACCGCGTCGACGAAACGGGAGAGCACGCGGCCGGTGTCGGCGAGGGTCTCCTCACGGCCGAGCTGGGTGGTGCGCCCGTCGACGACCACGGCGTGGCCGCCGAGCTGGGCGATGCCCACCTCGAACGAGAACCGGGTACGCGTCGAGTTCTTGTCGAAGATCACGCCGACCCCGCGCGGGCCCTCGAGGGGCCGGTACTTGAACGGGTTGGCCTTGACCTCGGCGGCGAGCGCCAGCACCTCGGCCTGTTCTGCCGGGGTGAGGTCGTCGTCGCGGAGGAAGTGACGCGTCATTGCTGGTCCCCCTGGTTCTGTTGCGTCGCTCTGTTTTTGGCTGCGTCGAGGATGCCCGGCAATGCCTGCACGAAGCTCTCCGCCTGCTCCTCGGTGACGATCAGCGGCGGCGCGAGCCGCAGGACGTCGGGCGCCGGGGCGTTGATGAGGAACCCGGCGTCGCGGGCCGCCGCGTCGACGTGGGCCGACACCGGCTCGGTGAGCACGACGCCGAGCAGCAGGCCGGCTCCGCGCACGTGCGACACGAGCGGGTGGTGCAGGTCCTCGATGCCGGCGGCGATCGACTTGCCGACGGCGGCGACGTGGTCGACGAGCCCCTCGGACTCGATGACGCCGAGCAAGGCGAGCGCCGCGGCGGCGGCGACCGGATTGCCGCCGAAGGTCGTGCCGTGCTGGCCGGGTTCGAACAGCTCGGCCGCCGGACCGGTGGCGATGCACGCGCCGATCGGCAGGCCGCCGCCGAGTCCCTTGGCCAGGGTCATGACGTCGGGGACGACGCCGACCTGCTGATGGGCGAAGAAGGTGCCGGTGCGGGCCACCCCGGTCTGCACCTCGTCGAGGATCAGCAGCGCGCCGCGCTCACTGGTGATCCGCCGGGCCGCGGCCAGGTAGTCGGCGGGCGGCACGATCACTCCGGCCTCGCCGAGGATCGGCTCGAGGATGACCGCGGCGGTCTGATCGGTGACCGCGGCGTCGAGGGCCTCGACGTCGCCGTACGGCACGAAGCGCACGCCGGGCGGCATCGGTTCGAACGGGGCGCGCTTCGTCGGCTGCCCGGTCATCGCGAGCGCTCCCATGGTGCGGCCGTGGAACGCCTTCTCCGCGGCCACGATCTCGGGACGACCGGTCCGCCGCGCGAGCTTGAACGCGGCCTCGTTGGCCTCGGTGCCCGAGTTGCAGAAGAACACCCGCCCGGGATGGCCGAACCTGTCGAGCAACTTCTCGGCGAGCTCGACGACCGGAGGCGAGATGTAGAGGTTCGACACGTGGCCGAGGGTCTGCAGCTGGGTGGTGACCGCCTCGACGATCGCCGGGTGGGCGTGGCCGAGGGCGTTGACCGCGATGCCGCCGAGGAGGTCGAGGTAGCGCCTGCCGTCGGCGTCGGTGACGTACGGCCCCGAACCGCCCACCAGGGCGATCGGCGGGGTGCCGTAGTTCTTCATGAGCGCGGTGGCCCAGCGCTCCTGCAAGGGCGCGGTCATTTCTCCTCCTCGGTTCCGGTCGCGGCGACGGCCTCGGAGGGGTCGACGACGGCGGTGCCGGTGGAACTCTCGGTCAGCAGTTCGGCGAGCACGGAATGGGCGACGCGGCCGTCGATGACGTGGGCGCGTTCGACTCCCCCGGTCACCGCGCGCAGGCAGGCCTCCATCTTCGGGATCATCCCGGAGTCCAGCGACGGCAGCAGCTCCGCGAGCGCGTCGGTGTCGATCTGCGACACCAGCGAACCGCGGTCGGGCCAGTCGGTGTAGAGGCCCTCGACATCGGTGAGCATCACCAGCCGGGTCGCGCCGAGCGCCTCTGCGATCGCGCCCGCCGCGGTGTCGGCGTTGATGTTGTGCACGACGCCGTCGCGGTCGGGGGCGATCGTCGAGATCACCGGGATGCGTCCGGCGGCGACGAGATCGAGCACCGCCGAGGTGTTCACCGAGGTGATGTCGCCGACGAGTCCGATGTCGGTGGCGACGCCGTCGACCATGACGGTGCGGCGGGTCGCGGTGAACAAGTGCGCGTCCTCACCGGTGATGCCGACCGCGTAGGGGCCGTGCCGGTTGATGAGGCCGACGAGTTCGCGGCCCACCTGACCGAACAGCACCATCCGGGCGACGTCCATCACCTCGGGCGTGGTCACCCGGAATCCGCCCTTGAACTCGCCCTGGAGGCCGAGCTTCTTCAGCATGGCCGAGATCTGCGGACCGCCGCCGTGCACGACGACCGGGTGCATGCCGCAGGCGCGCAGGAACACCATGTCGGCGGCGAAGGCCTTCTTCAGCTCGTCGTCGACCATGGCGTTGCCGCCGTACTTGACGACGATCGTCGCGCCGTGGAGTTCCTGGAGCGCCGGCAGCGCCTCGGCGAGGACCCTCGCCTTGGCCAATCCGGCGTCCGGATCGATCTTCGGGGCACCGGCCTGCGATGCGTCGCCGCTCATGACGAGTACGCCGAGTTCTCTTCGACGTAGGCGTGCGACAGGTCCGTCGTCCGGACCGACGCCGAGGCGTCGCCGAGCTTCAGATCGACCACCACGTCGACGTCGGGACCGGCCAGGTCGACCTCGCGGGCACCCGCGACGCCACATCCGTTCTCGCAGACCGGGGAACCGTTGAACGACACCGAGAGCAGGTCCGGATCGATCCGGACCGGCGACGCACCGACCGCGGCCAGGACGCGGCCCCAGTTGGGATCGGAGCCGAACAGCGCCGTCTTGACCAGCGAGTCGCGCGCGACCCACCGTGCCACGGCGACCGCGTCGTCCTCGGTGCGCGCGCCGGCGACGGTGATGCGAATGCGCTTGGTGACGCCCTCGGCGTCGGCCTGCATCTGCGCGGCCAGGTCGTCACACACCGCGAACACGGCCTCGTCGAGGTCGGCCTGCTCGACCGGGATCTGACTCGCACCCGAACTCAGCAGGAGCACGGTGTCGTTGGTGGAGATGCAGCCGTCGATGTCGAGCCGGTCGAACGTCCGCGCCGTGGCGCGCCGCAACGCGGTGTCGAGCTGCTCGGGCGTGGCGGCGGCGTCGGTGGTCAGCACCACGAGCATGGTCGCCAGCGAGGGCGCCATCATGCCCGCGCCCTTGCCCATGCCGCCGACGTTCCACCCCTGCGGGTGGTGCAGCGCGGCCTGCTTCGGCTTGGTGTCGGTGGTCATGATCGCGTGCGCGGCGTCGGTGCCCCCGGACAGTCCGCCGGCCATCTCGTGGACGATCTCGGTCACGCCGGCCAGGACCTTGTCCATGGGCAGCCGGTCGCCGATGAGGCCCGTCGAGCACACCGCGACCTCCACCGCACCGGTTTCGGTCCCCCAGTTGCTCAGTGCCTCGGCCACGGCCTCGGCGGTCTTGTGGGTGTCCTGGAAGCCGCCCGGGCCGGTGCAGGCGTTCGCGCCGCCGGAGTTCAGGATCACCGCGCGCAGCCGGCCGGTCGTCAGCACCTGCTGCGACCACAGGACGGGCGCCGCCTTGACCTGGTTGCGGGTGAACACGCCGGCCGCCGAGTGGTCGGGTCCCTCGTTGAAGACCAGCGCGAGGTCGGGGGCGCCGGAGGCCTTGATGCCGGCGGCGATTCCCGCGGCGCGGAAGCCGAGGGGTGAGGTCACGCCCTGTTCGCGGACGAGGCGGGGCCGGTCGCCGGGCGCGCCGCCCTCGATCCGGTCGGGTTCCGGGAACGCCGACGGTGTCGGCGTCTGCTCGCTGCTCGTCACGGTGCCACTCCCACGGTGCTCAGTCCTTCGTTCTCGGTCCAGCCCAGCGCCAGGTTCATCGACTGGACCGCGGCGCCGCCGGTCCCCTTGGTCAGGTTGTCCACGGCACCGACGACCACGAGGGTCCCGGCGCGCTCGTCGACGGTCACGCCGAGCTGGACGGCGTTGGAGCCGATCACCGAGCCCGTTGCGGGCAGCCGGTCCTCGGGCAGGACGTGGATGAACTCCTCGTCGGCGTAGGCCTGCTTGTAGACGGCCCAGATCTCGGCCTTGGTGGCGGTGGTCCGCGCGGTGCAGGTGGCGAGGATGCCGCGCGCCATCGGAGCGAGGACCGGGGTGAACGACACGCTGACCGGCTCGCTGGCCGCCGCCGACAGCGCCTGCCCGATCTCCGGGGTGTGCCGGTGCACGCCGCCGACGCCGTAGGCGCGGGCCGACCCGATCACCTCGGAGGCGAGGAGATCGACCTTCGGCGACCGGCCGGCTCCCGAGGTGCCGCTCACGGCGACGATGGTCGCGTGGGGCTCGACGAGGCCCGCGGCGAACGCCGGGAGCAGCGACAGGATCGACACCGTCGGGTAACAGCCCGGGACGGCGATGCGGCTCGCGTCCTTCAGGACCTCCCGGTTGCCCGGCAGTTCGGGCAGGCCGTACGGCCAGGTTCCCGCGTGGTCGCCGCCGTAGTAGGCGGCCCAGTCCTCGGCGTCCCGCAGCCGGAAGTCCGCGCCGCAGTCGATGATCAGGGTCGTCGGCGGCAGCGCGTCGGCGATGACGGCCGACGTGCCGTGCGGCAGGCCCAGGAAGACCACGTCGTGACCGGCGAGGACCTCGGGCGAGGTGTCCTCGAGAACCCGGTCGGCCAGCGGCAACAGGTGCGGATGGTGGACGCCGAGCACACTGCCGGCGTTGCCCCCTGCGGTCAGCGCGCCGATCTCGAGTTCACCCGATCGCAGCCGGGGATGCCCCAACAGAAGCCGGAGGATCTCACCGCCCGCGTAGCCGCTCGCGCCGGCCACCGCCACTTTGATCGTCATGCAATCATTATGCAGAACGATGCAAATCAATTCATCGGCGGGGTGGCCGTCGGCGAGTCGCGCGCCACGCAGGCGCCCTGCTCGTCCCGGCGCTGACGCGCGTGGCGTCAGCGCAGGCGCGCCCCCACCCACTCGGCGGCGGCGTCGACCGCGGCGAGCTTGGCGGCGTTCGCCTCGTCCTCGGTCAGGGTGCGGTCGGCCGCGCGGAACCGCAGGGAGAACGTCAGCGACTTGTTGCCCTCGCCGACCTGCTCGCCGGTGAAGACGTCGAACAGCGAGATCTCCTCGAGGAGTTCACCGGCGCCCTCGCGCAGGGCCTTCTCCACCTCGGCCGCCGGCACGTCCCTCGCGACCACGACGTTGACGTCCTGCAGAACCGCCGGGAACACCGACACCGACGGCGCGGGCAGGACCACGTCGAGCGGCAGGGCGTCGATGTCGATCTCCACCGCGCACATCCGCTTGGGCAGATGCGCACGCTCGAGGACCGCGGGATGCAGCTCGCCCGCATGGCCGACGGTACGACCGTCGACGGTCAGCCGCGCGCAGCGGCCGGGATGCCACGGGCGGTGGTCGTCGGCGGTGAGCTCGATCGTCACACCGGCCGCACGGCCGATCGTGCGGGCCGCCTCGAAGGCGTCGAGATAATCGGCGGGGCGTCCCAGACCCCAGTGGCCCGCGGGGTCGCGCAGGCCGGTGAGGACCACGCCGACGTGCAGCGGCTGGTGCGGGAGCGACGCGTCGAGCGCGGCGATCTCCTCCTCGGTCGGACGGCGGGTCACGTCGAGCGCCGGGACGGGCGCTGCCTGGTCACCGGCGATGACGACCTGGCCGATCGTGTACAGCGAGAGGTCGCGCTGCCCGCGGGCGATGTTGCGCGCGGCCATCTCGAGCAGGCCCGGCAGCAGCGTCGTGTTGAGCTCGGGACGATCGGCCTCCAGCGGGTTGAGCACCTTGACGGTGCGGCGACGCTCGTCGTCGGCCGGGAGGTCCCAGAGGTCGAACACGCCGGCGGGCATGAACGGGTACGGCAGCACCTCGACGTAGCCGTCGAGTGCGAGCGTGCGGCCGATGCTCCGGCGACGACGCTGCTTCGGGGTGAGGCCGGTGCCGCCGGGTGCGCGGGGCACCACGGCCGGGATGTCCTCGAGCCCCTCGAGGCGCAGCACCTCCTCGACGAGGTCGGCGCGCTGCTTGAGGTCCGGACGCCACGACGGCGGGGTCACCTCGAGCACGTCGGAGCCGGTGACCTCGCAGCCGACCTCTCGCAGGCGGGCGGCCGCGGTGCCGGCCGGGTAGGTGACGCCGGCGACGCGGTCGGGTTCGTCGGCGGGGATGCTGATGGCGACCGGCTTCGGGGTGTCGACGCGGGCCTCCGACAGCGGCGAGGAGATGGTGCCGCCGGCGATCTCGACGATGAGCTGCGCCGCCCGGTCGGAGGCGACCGCCGTCACCTCAGGGTCGACGATGCGCTCGAAGCGCTTGCTCGCCTCCGAGGTCAGCTTGTGTCGCTTGCCGGTGCGGAAGACGCGGACCTGGTCGAAGGTGGCCGACTCGAGCAGCACGGTCGTGGTCTCGTCGCCGACCTCGGTGGCCGCGCCGCCCATCACGCCCGCGAGCGCGATCGGGCCGGTCTCGTCGGCGATGACGACGTCCTCGGGATCGAGCACACGCTCGACGTCGTCGAGGGTGCGCAGCTTCTCCCCCGGCTTCGCCGAGCGGACGGTCACCGTGCCGGAGACGCGGTCGGCGTCGAAGGCGTGCAGCGGCTGGCCGAGTTCGATCATCACGTAGTTGGTGACGTCGACGATCGCCGAGATCGGACGGATGCCGGCGACGAGGAGTCGCTTCTGCATCCACCACGGGGACACGGCCTTCGGGTTCACGCCGGTGATGACGCGGGCGGTGTAGCGGGTCGCGCCGGAGTCGGAATCGATGGCGACCGGCCACGGCGTGCCGTCGGCCTTCACCTCGTCGACGACCGATGCCGGGTCGACGAAAGGCACCTCGAAGGCGCTCGCGAGCTCGCGGCCGAGACCGCGGATCGAGAAGGCGTACCCGCGGTCCGGCGTGACGTTCACGTCGATCGCCGCGTCGTCGAGGCCGAGCACCTCGCGGGCGTCGGCGCCGGGTTCGGCGGTGCCGGGCGCCAGCACGAGGATGCCGCTGTGGTCGTTGCCGATGCCCAGCTCGGAGACCGAGCAGATCATGCCGTCGGAGACGCGGCCGTAGGTCTTGCGCGAGGCGATCTCGAACGGACCGGGCAGCACGGTTCCGGGCAGCGCGGCGACGACCAGGTCACCCTCGGCGAAATTGCGTGCGCCGCACACGATGCCGCGTGGCTGCTCCTCCCCCACCTCGACGGTGCAGAAGCGGATCGGCTTCTTGAAGCCGGTGAGCTCCTCGATGGTCTCCACCCGCCCGACGACCAGCGGGCCGGTGATCTCCGGGAACTTCTCGATGTCCTCGATCTCGAAACCGACCCGGACGAAGCCCGCGTCGATCTCCTCCGTGGTGGCCGACCACTCGGGGTCGCCGGAACGCAGGACCTCGGTGTACCAGGACTGAGGTGCACGCACTGTCTATCAACTACTTTCGTCGCGTCGGGAGAAGTCTGTGAGGGTGCTCGCCGGTGATCAGGCCGCCGGGCCGAAGGGCAGGGTGAACCGGATGTCGCCCTCGACCATGTCGCGCATGTCGGAGATGTCGTTGCGGAACTGCAGCGTGCGCTCGAGGCCCATGCCGAAGGCGAAGCCGGAGTAGACGTCCGGGTCGATCCCGCTGGCCCGCAGGACGTTCGGGTTGACCATGCCGCAGCCGCCCCACTCGACCCAGCCGGGCCCGCCCTTCTTGCCCGGGAACCAGACGTCGACCTCGGCCGACGGCTCGGTGAACGGGAAGTAGGACGCGCGCATGCGCGTGGTGGTCTCGGGCCCGAAGAGGGCGCGCGCGAAGGTCTCCAGGGTGCCGCGAAGGTGGGCCAGCGTGAGGCCCTTGTCGACGGCGAGTCCCTCGATCTGGTGGAAGACCGGGGTGTGGGTGGCGTCGAGTTCGTCGGTGCGGAACGTCCGGCCCGGGCACGCGACGTAGATGGGGAGCTCGCGGTCGAGCATGGAGCGCACCTGCACCGGCGAGGTGTGCGTGCGCAGCACCTGACGGGACCCCTCGGGGGCGATGTAGAAGGTGTCCTGCATCGACCGCGCCGGGTGATCCGGCAGGAAGTTCAGCGCGTCGAAGTTGTGGTGCTCGGTCTCGACCTCGGGTCCCTCGGCGATCTCCCAGCCCATCCCGACGAAGACGTCGGCGACCTGTTCGGCGATCACGGTGATCGGGTGGCGCGCGCCGACCGGGCGGCGGCCGCTGGGAAGCGTGACGTCGACCGCCTCGGCGACCAGCACCGCCGCGTCGCGTTCGGCCTCGAGGGTCGTGGTGCGGAGTTCGAGTGCGGCGGTGACCCGCCCGCGGACCTGGTTGACGAGCTTGCCCGCCTCGGACCGCTGCTCCTTCGGAAGACTGCCGAGCGCGCGTCGTGCCAGGGCGATCGGTGACTTGTCCCCGAGGTGTGCCGTCTTCGCCGCGGCGAGCTGCTCGAGATCGGCCGCCGCCTCGAAGGCCTCGATCGCCGCTGCGGCGGCCGCCTCGAGGTCGTCGGGTCCAGGGAATACCGTTTCGTCGGCGGAAGTGGCCACGGTCGGCGAGCTCCTCATGCGTGGGTCGGTGGACGGACTGCGTCGTCGTCACGCGACGCGGTCCCGGGACCTTGGCTTTTTGCGTTCCCGGACCACCGTCGACGACGGCGATGACTCCCATCGAGGGTAGTCGACCGCCCCCTCGCCCTGACCTGCAGGGAGGAGTGACCAGCGCGCGACCGCACGCGCTCTACGTCCGCGGGCGGGCCTCGGGGTCGATGCCGAGCGCGAGGCAGCGGGCGCCGAGTGCACCGCCCGCGGCGATCAGCAGGTAAACCAGGCCGTCGCCGACGAGGCCGGACCTCGCCACCATCAGCACCGCGATGCCGATGACCACCACGAGCGACACCAGGGCCGCGTCGCGAGCCCGTCCCGCACGTCGGGCGACGGGGTCGTCCCACCACGGAAGGGGCCTGTTCTCCAGCGGGGAGAGCAGCACGAGGACCGGCACCATCAGGATCAGCAGCAACGCGGTCTGCGTCGCGACGACGATCGGGAACGACATGCTGTGCGCGTCGGCGCGGTCGAATCCGGCCGCCGCGCCGAGTGCGACGATCGCGGCGAGAACCGGCAGATGCCACAGGTACAGGGTCATCGCTCCCCGGTTGCCGAGGACGACCCACCACCAGACCCGCGGGCGGTCGGCGATGCCGGCCAGTACGCCCCACAGCGCGATCGCCCCGGCGCAGAGGACGATCGCGTGGCCGGCGAGCAGCAGGCTGGGCGGGTTCATGTTCGACAGCTGCTGACCCGGCACCGTCACGAGCGACATCTCGTACGGCCCCCACACGACCAGGCAGATGTCGACGACGAGCGCGCACGCCGCGACGACCCCGGCGATCGCGGGTCGCAGGATCCGCTTGGCGTGGGCCACGCCGAGCACGGCGGGGAGAGTCCAGACGGTGAGGAAGCCCGCATAGCCGAGCCAGGACGGGCCGCCGGACAGGCGAACGGCGTCGACGAGCGCGGTACTCCCCCAGCACGCAGCGAGCGCGATCGCGATGTGGCCGGTCGTGCGGACCCGCTGCAGGAACGGGACGACGGCCAGAACGAGCAGGTAGGCTCCGAGGAACCAGAGCAGTTGCACGCTCAGGCGGGCGACGACGTCGACCGCGGCGTCGTGACCGGTGCCCCCCAGGATCACCAGCGTGGCGACCACGGCGCTCAGATACCAGACCACTGGTCGGAGCAGGCGCTGGGCACGACCGAACAGCCACTGTCCGGCACTCGGTGCGTCGGTGGCGGCACGAGACCTCCATGCGTGCGTCGACGCGGCGGCTCCGGCGAAGAAGAACAGCGGCAGGACCTGCAACAGCCAGGTCGCGGCTTGCAGTGCGGGTATCTCGCCGAGAGTGTTGCCGACAAGGATCGAGTCCCCGGCGGGGTCGACCGTGAGCATGATCGAGTGACCGGCGACGACGACCAGCAACGAGACGATGCGGATGAGATCGATGTAGCGGTCGCGGTCACCGGTGAGGGCGGCGAGTTCGCGAGGCGTCGGGAGGCCGCGCGGGCGGGTCGAGACGGGCGTGATCGTGCGCATCCACCGAGTCTGACCGGCCGATTCACCGCGGACCTGAGCAGAATCACTCGGTCGCAGACGGCAAAATCGCGGGTCGGGCCCGAAGTCGCGACGCGGTGCGCGCGAGTCCGGGACCCGGTCCCGCGATTCGTCGGATCCGGTGCGTCAGTTGCCGAAACCCGCGCGCTTGAGCGCATCGGCCATCGCGCCGCCGGGAGCCGGACGACGGTCGTTGCGGTTGCCGCCCCGACCCTGGCCACGACCGCGCTGGTCGTTGCGGCGTCCCTGACCGCCGCCGCGGTTTCCTTCTCCGCGGGGCGGGCGTGACCCGCCCTTGCCGGTCGTGCCCGGCTCGTCGTCGAGGCGCAGGGACAGGCCGATGCGCTGGCGCTCGACGTCGACCTCCATGACCTTGACCTTCACGATGTCGCCGGACTTGACGATCTCGTGCGGGTCGGAGACGAAGCGATGAGCCATCGCCGACACGTGGACGAGACCGTCCTGATGGACGCCCACGTCGACGAACGCGCCGAACGCGGCGACGTTGGTGACCTGTCCCTCGAGGATCATGCCGGGCTCGAGGTCGGAGACCTTCTCGATGCCGCTGGCGAAGGTCGCCGTCTTGAACTCGGGACGCGGGTCGCGGCCGGGCTTGTCGAGCTCGGAGATGATGTCGACCACGGTCGGGCGACCGAAGGTCTCGTCGACGAAGTCGTCGGGACGCAGCTTGGTCAGCGTGGCGGTGTCACCGATGAGCGAACGCACGTCGGTGCCGACCTTCTCCAGGATCCGGGTCACCACCGGGTACGCCTCCGGGTGCACCGCCGATGCGTCGAGCGGGTTGTCGCCGTCGGTGATCCGGAGGAAGCCCGCGCACTGCTCGAACGCCTTGGGTCCCAGGCGCGGAACCTCGGTGATCTGCATGCGGTTGCGGAACGCCCCGTTCGAATCCCGATACGACACGATCGACTCCGCCAGGCTCGGGGTGATGCCCGACACGCGCGAGAGCAGCGGGACCGAGGCGGTGTTGACGTCGACGCCGACCGCGTTCACCGCGTCCTCGACCACCGCGCCCAGCGACCGGGCGAGCAGCGTCTCGGACACGTCGTGCTGGTACTGGCCCACGCCGATCGACTTCGGGTCGATCTTCACCAGCTCGGCGAGCGGATCCTGCAGGCGCCGGGCGATGGACACCGCGCCGCGCAACGACACGTCGAGGTCGGGCAGCTCCTTGGACGCGTACGCCGACGCCGAGTACACCGACGCGCCGGCCTCGGAGACGACGACCGTCGTGGGCGGGGTCTTGCCCGCCGCCTTGATCGCGGCCACGAGTTCACCCGCGAGCGCGTCGGTCTCTCGGGAGGCCGTGCCGTTGCCGATGGCGATCAGCTCGACGCCGTGCTTCTGCACGAGCGCGCCGAGCACGGCGAGCGCACCGGCCTTGTCCCGGCGCGGTTCGTGCGGGTAGATGGTGGCGGTGTCGACGACCTTGCCGGTCTCGTTGACCACCGCGACCTTCACGCCGGTGCGGAGGCCGGGATCGAGGCCCATCGTGGTGCGCGCACCGGCCGGTGCGGCGAGCAGCAGGTCCTTGAGGTTGGTCGCGAACACCGCGACCGCGTCGGCCTCCGCCTGCTGGCGCAACCGGGTGCGGATGTCGATGGACAGCCCGACGAAGAGTTTGGTGCGCCAGGCCCACCGCACGGTGTCGGCGAGCCAGCGATCGGCGGGACGCCCCTGATCGGAGATGCCGAACCGGGCGGCGATGCGCTGCTCGTAGATGCCGGGCCCGGCCGGGCGCTCGGCGGCCTCCGGATCGGGGTCGAGGGTGACGCTCAGGATCTCCTCGCGCTCACCGCGCAGCACGGCGAGCACGCGGTGCGACGGGATCGTGGTGAACGGCTCGGAGTACTCGAAGTAGTCGGCGAACTTGGCGCCCGCGGACTCCTTGCCCTCACGGACGGCGGTCCGCAGAACACCCTTCTGCCACATCAGCTCACGGAGTTCGCCGACGAGGTCGGCGTCCTCGGCGATGCGCTCCACGGCGATCGCCCGGGCGCCGTCGAGCTGCTCGGCGGTGAAGGTCGACGGGTCGGTGTTCGGATCCGACAGCAGTGCGTCGGCGACGGGCTCGTGCCCGGCCTCGCGCGCGATCTGGGCCTTGGTGCGCCGCTTGGGCTTGTAGGGCAGGTAGATGTCCTCGAGCCGCGCCTTGGTGTCGGCGGCGAGGATGCGCGCGTCGAGCTCGGCGTCGAGCTTGCCCTGGGCGGCGATGGACTCGCGTACGGCCTGGCGCCGGGCCTCGAGGTCGCGAAGGTAGGCGAGACGCTCTTCGAGCGTGCGCAGCTGGGCGTCGTCGAGGCCGCCGGTCGCCTCCTTGCGGTAGCGCGCGACGAACGGGACCGTCGACCCGCCGTCGAGCAGCTCGATCGCCGCACGGACCTGGCCGACGCCGACGTTGAGTTCGGTGGCGATCGCCGCCGCGACGCGGGCGTTGACCACGGCCGGATCAGGGGCCGGAACGGTCTGAGGGGTCGCGGGGGTCTCTGTCTGCTGCGCCCCGGCGACGGGGGCGGACGCCGAGGCGGACTCGGTTGACGGCACGGACTCGGGTGACACGGTTTCTGACACGATCGCCGACCCTACCGGCCGCGTCGGACAGCTGTCAGCCGCGACCCACCGCGTTGTGGATCCGCGCACTCTCGTACAGGCAGATCGCCGCTGCGGCGGCCACATTCAGGCTCTCCGCGCGGCCGCGGATGGGGATCGACACCCGGTGGTGGGCGACGCGCTGGACCTCCGGCGACAGGCCGTGGGCCTCGTTGCCGAACAGCCAGCCGATCCGGCCGGCGAGCACCTCGTCGGCGTGGTCGAGGTTCACCTCGCCGTCGGCGGCCGTGGCGAGCAGCGTGATGCCCGACGCCGCGATCGCCGCGAGACCCTCGGCCACCCGCCTCTCGCGCACCACCGGCACGGTGAAGACCGTCCCCGCGCTCGCGCGGACGCACTTGCCGTTGTGGGGGTCGACGGAGTCGCCGAGCAGGACCACCGCGTCGGCGCCCATCGCATCGGCGCAGCGGATCAGGGTGCCGGCGTTGCCGGGCTCACGGGGCTCGACCGCGATCGCCAGCAGACGCGGCTCGTCGGCGAGCACGTCGGCCAGCGACGCGTCCAGGAGCCGACACACCGCGAAGACGCCGGGCGGTGTGGTGGTCTCGGACAGTTTCGACGCCGCACGCCCGGAGATCAGCAGGACCGGCACTCCCCCGGCCTCGGCGGTCTCGACGATCGCGCGGTGACGATCGAGATGCTCTTCCGCCACCAGCACCGTCTCCGCCTTCTCGACGGCCAGGGCGGTCTCCACCGCGTTCGATCCCTCGGCGAGGAATCGGCCCTGCTCGCGCCTGGCGGCGGCGCGGTGGAGCTTGGCAAACGACACGACCCGCGAGGATCGCTCGGACAGGATCTCCGTCATCGGGACATCCTCCGCGCGACTCGCGGGTCGTGTGCGGTGTTGCTCAATCAGGCAGCCGGGGCGTTGACGTCGGCCGGCAGGGCCTTGCGGGCGACCTCGACCAGGCCGGTGAAGGCCTCGGGATCGGTCACCGCGATGTCGGCGAGGACCTTGCGGTCGACCTCGACACCGGCGGCCTTCAGGCCCTGGATGAAGCGGTTGTAGGTGATGTCGTTGGCGCGGGCCGCAGCGTTGATGCGGGCGATCCACAGCTTGCGGAACTCACCCTTGCGGGCACGACGGTCCCGGTAGGCGTAGTTCAGCGAGTGGAGCTGCTGCTCCTTGGCCTTGCGGTACAGGCGCGACCGCTGACCGCGGTAGCCCTTCGAGGCCTCGAGGGTGGTCCGACGCTTCTTCTGGGCGTTGACGGCCCTTTTCACGCGTGCCATGTTCTAGATCCTTTTGCTCGTCAGATGTCCGGGGTCGCTCGCGTCAGCGGTTCAGCAGGCGCTTGATACGCGGCGCGTCGTTGTCGCTGACGACGGTGGTGCCGTCGAGGCGACGAGTGCGCTTGGAGGGCTTGTGCTCCAGGAGGTGGCGGCGGTTGGCCTTCTGGCGGACGATCTTGCCGCTGCCGGTCACCTTGAACCGCTTCGCGGTGCCCTTGTGGGTCTTGCTCTTAGGCATTTTCTTCCTTCTGTCGGGCGAACGCGGGCAGCCGAACCTGACCAGTTACGGCTGGAATCCCGGGTTCACGTCTCGTGATCACGGCCGGCGCGGGGCATGTGCTCCCCGCCCGGCCGATCGGCTCAGCTCTCGTCCGCGGGGGCGTCGGCCTTCTTCTGGCCTCCGCCGGAACGTTCGCGGCTCTCTTGCGCCTTCTGGCGGGTCTTCGCTCCCTTGTGCGGGGCGAGGACCATCGTCATGTTGCGACCGTCCTGCTTGGCTGCGGTCTCGACGTAGCCGTAGTCGGCGACGTCGTTGCCCAGGCGCTGCAGCAACCGGTAGCCGAGTTCCGGACGCGACTGCTCACGGCCGCGGAACATGATCGTGACCTTCACCTTGGACCCGTCCTTGAGGAACCGGATGACGTGACCCTTCTTGGTCTCGTAATCGTGGTCATCGATCTTGGGCCGGAGCTTCTGCTCCTTGATGACGGTCATCTGCTGATTGCGGCGTGCTTCACGCTGCTTCTGGGCCGCCTCGTACTTGAACTTGCCGTAGTCCATGATCTTGCAGACCGGCGGACGGGCGTCCGGGGCCACCTCGACCAGGTCGAGGTCGGCCTCGTAGGCCAAGCGAAGCGCATCTTCAACACGCACGATGCCCACCTGCTCCGAGTTGGGTCCGACGAGTCGGACCTCAGGGACGCGGATGCGCTCGTTGATGCGGGTCTCAGTGCTGATGGGGCCTCCTAGTTCAATCCTGCAGTGGTAACCGTCGCGTCGTCGCGCGGGGGCCGTAGGCAGGAGATCCGAGTGTGAAACCCTCAGCAAGAGAGCCCCGGGACACAGGTCCGCGGGGCTCCGATACCGACCGATTCGCATCGCCGCGCGTTCGCGTGGCGACTGCCGACGTCGTGCGACACATCGACGAGGATGTGGTCGCGACCGTCGGCGTGAACCGGACCGAGCAACTGCGATCTCAACTGGCGAGGACTCGCGTCACACGGTGGGAGCGGAACTCCACTTACGACCCCGGCGCATACCAGGGCGGTCGTGCTATGGGAGTCTATCAGCCATGGCCGAGAACTCCTATTCGTCACCAGCACCGGAACCCCAGAAGGGTGCGACGGGCAGTGGCACCGGCGCGGAAGACGCGGCGCACACTGAGGCAGAGAACGTCCGCGACCTGCAGGATATTCCGGCGATCGAGGTGATCACCCGGTCCATCGTGATGCTGATGAGCGCCTCGGCGGAGAAGCTCGGCCTGGCCGAGGGCACCCCCGAGGACAAGATCGACCTCCCCGAGGCCCGGGTCCTGATCAACGCGCTCGCCGGCCTGGTCGACGCCTCGAAGGCCGACCTCGGCATCCACGCCGCGCCGATCCGCGACGGCCTGAAGAGCCTGCAGCTGGCGTTCCGCGAGGCCAGCGCCTACCCCGACGAGCCGGGCGAGGGTCCCGGCGAGAAGTACACCGGGCCGGTCCGGGCGCCGAGGAAATAGGTTTCGGCCTCACCTGGTGGGCCGAGCGTGCCGACGACACATGCCGAAACCGCTTACCCTGACGGTATGACCACCCCAGGAGAATCCGGCACCGATGGCACGCAGCCCGCGGGCACCCCGTCGGACGACATCATCGACGCCGAGATCGTGCCGGGCCGGGTGACCGGGGCCCCGTTGCCGGGCTCTCTCCCGGACCCGGACTACACCGAGGGCGGCATCCCGACCTTCGACTACGTGCGGGAGAAAATCGAGAACCGCATCACGACGGCCATCGGATCGCAGGAGCTCGCCGAGGCCACGCCCGAGGGACAGAGCGTCGACGAGATGGTGCGCAAGCGCGACGAGGCCGCCAAGAAGCGCCTCGAGGAGATCCGCAAGTCGATGGGCAAGTAGCCCGCCGGCGCCATCCGAGTCTCAGCAGAATCGCCACTTCCGGACCGAGTCGCAGGGTGAAACCCGCGATCCTGTACCAGAAGTGGCGATTCCTCTTGCGGTTGCGTCAGCCGGCCGACGCGACCGTCTGGTCGACGTCGAGGATCTCGGCGAGGAACCTGCCGGTGTGGCTGCCGGGCGCGACCGCGATGTCCTCTGGCGTGCCCTCGGCGACGACCATGCCGCCGCCGCTGCCGCCCTCGGGACCCATGTCGATGATCCAGTCGGCGGTCTTGATGACGTCGAGGTTGTGCTCGATGGTGATGACCGTGTTGCCCTTGTCGACCAGTCCGTTGATCACCGTGAGCAGTTTCTTGATGTCCTCGAAGTGCAGGCCGGTGGTCGGCTCGTCGAGGATGTAGATCGTCCGGCCCGACGAGCGCTTCTGCAGCTCGGCGGCCAGCTTCACGCGCTGCGCCTCGCCGCCGGACAGCGTCGGCGCCGGCTGACCGAGGCGGACGTAGCCGAGGCCCACGTCGACGAGTGTTTTGAGGTACCGGTGAATCGAGGTGACCGGCTCGAAGAAGTCGGCGGCCTCCTCGATCGGCATGTCGAGGACCTCCGCGATGGTCTTGCCCTTGTAGTGGACCTCGAGCGTCTCGCGGTTGTAGCGGGCGCCGTGGCACACCTCGCACGGGACGTAGACATCCGGCAGGAAGTTCATCTCGATCTTGATCGTGCCCTCGCCGGTGCACGCCTCGCAGCGGCCGCCCTTGACGTTGAACGAGAAGCGGCCCGGCTGGTAGCCGCGGACCTTCGCCTCTGTGGTGGCGGCGAACAGGGTGCGGATCTTGTCGAAGACGCCGGTGTAGGTCGCCGGGTTGGACCGCGGGGTGCGACCGATCGGCGACTGGTCGACCTGCACGAGCTTGTCGAGGTTGTCGAGTCCCTTGACGCGCGTGTGCCGGCCGGGCACCTGCCGCGCGCCGTTGAGCTTGTTGGCCAAGACCGTCGCGAGGATGTCGTTGACCAGCGTCGACTTGCCCGACCCGGACACACCGGTGACCGTGGTCAGCACGCCGAGCGGGAACGACACGTCGATGCCGCGCAGGTTGTGTTCGCGGGCGCCGACGACGGTCAGCTGCCGCTTGCGGTCGATGGGTCGGCGGATCTCCGGGATCGCCAGCTCCTCGCGGCCCGACAGGTATGCGCCGGTCAGCGACCTCTTGTTCTTGAGCAGGTCCTTGTAACTGCCCGAGTGCACGACCTCGCCGCCGTGCTCGCCCGCGCGCGGGCCGATGTCGACGATCCAGTCGGCGGCGCGGATGGTGTCCTCGTCGTGTTCGACAACGATCAGCGTGTTGCCCAGATCCCGCAGGCGGGTGAGGGTCTCGATGAGTCGTCGGTTGTCGCGCTGGTGCAGGCCGATCGACGGCTCGTCGAGGACATAGAGGACGCCGGCGAGGCCGGAGCCGATCTGCGTCGCGAGCCGGATGCGCTGGGCCTCACCGCCGGACAGCGAACCTGCCGCGCGCGACAGCGACAGGTACTCCAGACCGACGTCGAGCAGGAACCGGATGCGGGCCTGGACCTCTTTGAGGACGCGTCCGGCGATCGCGGCCTGACGTTCGTCGAGGTGCAGGTTGTCCAGGAAGTCGGCGCATTCGGCGACGGAGAGCGCACAGACCTCGGCGATCGACTTCGCCCCGTACTCGGGGTGGTCGAGCGTGACGGCCAGGATCTCCGGGCGCAGGCGCGCGCCCTCGCACGCGGGGCACGGCACGTCGCGCATGTACCCCTCGTATCGCTCCTTCATCTGCTCGGACTCGGTCTGCTCCATCCGGCGCTCGAGGAACGACATCACCCCCTCGAACTCGGTGTAGTACGAGCGGGTGCGTCCGTAGCGGTTGCGGAACTTCACGTGGACCTGGTGGTCGCTGCCGTTGAGCAGCGCGCGCCGGGCCTTGACCGGCAGCTTCTTCCACGGGGTGTTGACGTCGAAGCCCATCTGGTCGGCCAGACCCGACATCAGCCGCAGGAAATAGTCGGCGTTGTGGCCGGTCGACCACGGCGCGATCGCACCCTCGGCCAGCGACAGGTCGGGGTCCGGGACGACGAGGTCCTCGTCGACCTCCTTGCGAACGCCGAGGCCGTCGCACTCCGGGCAGGCGCCGTAGGGCGAGTTGAACGAGAAGGATCGCGGTTCGAGATCGTCGATGGCGATCGGGTGCATGTTGGGGCACGCCATCTTCTCCGAGAAGCGGCGCTCGCGGTTCGGGTCGTCCTCGTCGAGGTCGACGAAGTCGAGCACGATGATCCCGTCGGCCAGGCGCAGGCCGGTCTCGACCGAGTCGGTGAGGCGCTGCTTGGCGCTGGGCTTGACGACGAGGCGGTCGACGACGACCTCGATGTCGTGCTTCTCCTGCTTCTTCAGCTTCGGCGGATCGGTCAGCTGGTGGACGACGCCGTCGATGCGGGCACGCGAGAAGCCCTGGGTCTGCAGCTCGGCGAAGAGGTCGACGAACTCGCCCTTGCGCGTGCGGACCACCGGCGCGAGCACCTGGAATCGGGTGCCCTCCTCCATCGCGAGGACCTGGTCGACGATCTGCTGCGGCGTCTGCTTGGCGATCGGCTCGCCGCATTCCGGGCAGTGGGCCTTTCCGGCGCGCGCGTAGAGGAGGCGGAGGTAGTCGTAGACCTCGGTGATGGTGCCGACCGTCGACCGCGGGTTGCGGTTGGTCGACTTCTGGTCGATCGACACCGCCGGCGAGAGCCCCTCGATGAAGTCGACGTCGGGTTTGTCCATCTGGCCGAGGAACTGCCGGGCGTAGGCCGACAGCGACTCGACGTAACGGCGTTGTCCCTCGGCGAAGATCGTGTCGAAGGCGAGCGACGACTTGCCCGAGCCCGACAATCCGGTGAACACGATGAGGCTGTCCCGGGGAAGGTCGACATCGACACCGCGAAGGTTGTGTTCGCGGGCACCTCGGACGATCAGACGATCAACCACTGCAGTCCTAACATTCTTTTCGAGTCACAGGTCCATCGAGCTCAGGGCGCACGCGCGGCGCATGGGCACCATATCGGCAGGTACCGACAAGCCGTCTCGACGGCGTAGACCCGTTGGGGATTCGCAGTCCGAGGGCCGGAGGATCGGTCTCGCCACCCGTGCCATACACCATCGAACCGATAGTCCACGATACCCGTGCTCAGAGCGCGTCCGGCCGTCGCGAGCGTCACACGACACGGCGGTGACGGGCGCGATGGCGACCGCGCGGTGTCATAGCCTTTCCCCATGACCTCCGCGACACCGATCAGCGACGACTACACCGGCGACCTCTCCGAGTCCAAGACCCCGCAACGCCGCACCCTCGGCAAGGCCACGATCGTGAAGCTCTCGGTCGGGCCGATGGACAACAACGTCTACATCGTCACCTCGAAGGCGACGGGTGATCAGCTGATCATCGACGCCGCGAACGACGCCGAGACGATCATCGCCACGCTCGACGCGATCGGCGGAAAGCCCGCCCTCATCTTCACCACCCATCAGCACTTCGACCATGTCCAGGCCCTCGAGGCGGTCGCCGAGCACACCGGCGCCCCGACCGCCGCCGGCCGCCACGATGCCCCGGAGATCCCGGTGGCCCCGGACCGCCTCGTCGACGACGGCGACGTCATCGAGATCGGCGACCTCCGGTTCGAGGCGATCCACCTCGTCGGCCACACCCCCGGGTCGATCGCCCTCGCGCTGACCGACACCACCGCCGACGGCGAGGAGGTCGTGCAGCTGTTCACCGGCGACTCGTTGTTCCCGGGAGGCGTCGGCAAGACGTGGCAGCCCGGCGACTTCGAGAAACTCCTCGACGACGTGTCGACCAAGATCTTCGACCGGTTCGGGGACTCGACGGTGGTCTACCCCGGGCACGGCAAGGACACCACGCTCGGTGCCGAGCGCCCGCACCTCCCGGAGTGGCGCGAGCGCGGCTGGTGAGCCCGCGCACACCCACCGCCGTTCCGCATTCCTGTCCCGGCATCGGCCGGAGGGGTTCACGCAACGGTGGCGGGTCCGGCCGATCGGGCGCTACTGCCCCTCGTCGATCCGGTGCTTGTCGACGAGCGCCTTGAGCTCGTGGAACGCCGCTGCCCGCGCCTTCACGACGTCGGCGGATTCCGAGCCCTCCTCGGCCGGCGTGGCAGGCGAACCGTAGAGGACGGTGCCGAGGCGGCCGCGTAGCTCCTCGCGTCGCCTCGCGTCCTCGGCGTTCTCGCGTTCCTCGCGCAACGCGCGGTCGATGTCCTCGGCCTGCCGCGCGCACTCTCCGATGAGCTCGACACGACGCTGGACCGATTGCTCGAGGGCTGCGACGGTCCGCCGCGCGTCGTCGAGCATCTGCTCGTCGGTCCTGGTGAACCTGCGGATGCCGGCTGCGCCGGCCATCACCTTCCGGATCTCCTCCGCGCGACGCAGGTTCGCCGCTATCGACCAGAGATCTGCCCGGAAGTCGAAGTCGGCCGGGTCCCCCAGCCAGCCGGCGCGGGCCGCCTCGGATCCGGCGATCCGCGCGATCGCCGCCTCGGCGGATTCGTAGAGCCGGGCACCGTCCGAGCCGAAGTCGATCTCGCGCTGACGCTTCTCGGCTTCGAGACGCCGGGCCTTCTCCTTCTCCCGCTCGTCCGACCACCACGACCAGATCCCGAGGCTCACCAGGCCGATCAGGTAGATGGATTCCAGGACCCAACCCGTCGCCGTTCGCGCCGTGGACGGATTGTCCGCTCCGAACTCCACCGCGAGCCAGGTGCCGAGGTAGTACGGCCACGCGAGTGCGCAGAACACGGCGACCAGCACGATCCCCACGACGATGGCGCTGCCGTTGTCACTCTTCTTGGAGCCCACGCGCCGAATCCTAGGACGCACCCACGACATCGAGCGGGTGGATATGAGACGAGTCGCAACGTCCTCGGCGGGCCGTGACGGCCGGTGTTTGACCTTCTCCCCCACCGGATACGTGGTCTGACGAAGCGCACTGTGTTCGCGATCTGGGACGGATATTCCCGAAAGGATCACGAAGAGTCGATTCACCAGCACATATCCGAAGGACGGGTAGCGTTGACGAGGCCCATCGCTCTGACCCCGAAGTCAGCGCGACCCGACGGATCTCGAACCGCATCGACTGAAGAAGGTTGTGACCGATGATTCTCCGCCGTATCGCCCGCCCGCTCCTCGCCTCCGCGTTCATCGCGCAAGGCGTCGAGACGATCCGCAGCCCCAAACCGATCGCGCAGTCCGCGGAGCCGGTCGTCGACCGGGCTCGCACCGCGTTGCCGCCCGAGGTGGCGGAGAAGATCCCGGAGGACACCGAGACCCTGGTGAAGATCAACGCCGCCGCCCAGATCGGCGGCGGCATCCTGCTCGCCACCGGCAAATTGCCGCGACTGGCGTCGGTGGTGCTGGCCGGCACCCTGGTCCCGACGACCGCAGCGGGCACCGATTTCTGGAACGAGGCCGATCCGGTCCGCAAGCAGGCCCAGCGCGACGCGTTCGTCAAGAACGTCGGCCTGCTCGGCGGAGTCCTGCTCGCCGCGGTGGACACCGAGGGCAAGCCGTCGCTGGCATGGCGTGGCCGGCAGAAGGCGCAGGCCGTCGCCGCGGCACTGCCGATCGGCACCGCCGCCGGCCACTCGGCGTGGGACTCGCTGCGCGAACGCACCCATGAGGGTGCCGAGCTGGTCGGCGAGCGGTCCGTCGAGGCCGGCGAGCTGCTGAGCAAGGGTGCGCATCTGCTCTCGGAGCGTTCGGCGGAGGCGGCCGAGCGGTTCCGCGAGCACGCCCCGGAGATCGCCGAGGCAGCGCAGAAGCGTTCGCAGGAGGTCGCCGAGCGCGCCGCGGAGACCGCCGAGCTCCTACGCGAGCGTGCTCCCGAACTCGCCGACGCGGCACTCGAGCGTTCGACCGAGATCGCCGAGACCGCCCGCAAGCGCGCACCGATCCTCGCTCGCAAGGCGCGCAAGCGCGCACCCGAGATCGCCGACGCCGCCCGCGAGCTCGCCGATATCGCCCGCGACCGTTCCGCGGAACTCGCCGAGGTCGCCCGCAAGCGTGCCCCCGAACTGGCCGACGTCGCCCGCGATCGTTCGGCGGAGCTCGCCGAGAACGCGCGTCAGCGCTCGGCCGAACTCGCCGAGACCGCGCGTCAGCTCGCGGCCGCCGCCGAGGAGTCCGCGGCTCACACCGCCGACGAGGGACGCAAGCGCTGGCGCAAGGCCCGCGCCTGATCAGCGCGGCCCGTCACACCGCTCGGTCCGAGAACGACGCTGAGTATGAACCAGAACAGACCGGACGCGGCGCACCCACCGGAGGACTACCCGTGGGTGCCCGCGTCCGTTCTGCTGCAGCCGCTCGGGTCCGTGGCCCCGCCGCCGAACTCGCGGCTGGTCGTGGCCGTCGGCTCGAATGCCGCCCCGAGCGTTCTCCGGCGTAAGCTGGACCATCTCGGTGACGCGGTGGAACCCGCCCTCTGCAGGGTGCGGGTCGCCAACATCACAGTGGGCCATTCCGCCCACGTCGCGGCTCGCGGATACATCCCCGCAGCACCTGTTCACGCAGGTCAGGGCGTGTTGACGACCGTCGGTGCATGGCTGAAGCCGTCGCAGACCGAGGCTCTGGACCGCACCGAACCCAACTACGATCGACGGACAGTGAACACGCACGACCATCCCCTCCAGCTCGCAGACCGCCTGCCGGGCGTCCCCACTCCGGACGAGTTCGACCTCTACGTCTCACGTCATGGAGTCCTGGCCGACCCAGACGGCGGGGCCGCGCTGCCCTTCGGCGATCAGCCGACCGTGCTGGCGTGGCTCGCACGCCGATTGGGAGTGACCAAACTCGACGGTCCGCCCGCCGACGTCTGTGCGCGGCTGGCGACCGGCGACCTCGGTGCCCGGGTGACCGGTCTCATGCGCGCCGCGGGGTTGTCGCAGCCGGCCTGGCCGTCCCTCGCCGCGGACGGAGGCGCCCGATGACCGCGCTCTCCCCGGACACCGACCCCAGGCTCGCCGAGGAACAGCACCACCTCGACCGGGTCTACGGTCGCCTCGACCGCATGCGCCAGACCACGAGGCGTCGGCTCTCCGCAACGCTCAGCGAACGCGGCGGGACCCCGCAGGCCCTGTCCGAGCGCGAGTCGTACGAGCGGATGTACATCGAGGACCTCGCGAAGATCGATGCCGCCGAGCACAACCTGTATTTCGGCCGACTCGACCTCGAGGACGGCGAGATCCGCCGCATCGGCCGCATCGGCATCCTCGACGACGGACTCGGCGACGACGGATCGCTCGACGACTCGGCGACCGACGCCACCCTGCTCCTCGACTGGCGCGCACCACTCGCACGGCCGTTCTACCTCGCGACCCCGGCGTCCCCCGAAGGTGTGTCGCGCCGTCGTCACATCCGCACCCGAAACCGCAAGGTGCGCGGCGTCAGCGACGAATCGCTCATCGCCGGCGACGCCGTGCTCGACGACCTCGGCCACGGCGACGTCGTGAACGAGTCGGCACTCGTCGCGGCGCTCAACGCAGCCCGCACCGGCGAGATGACCGACATCGTCGAGACCATCCAGCGCGAGCAGGACCTGATCATCCGGTCCACCCATCGCGGTGTGACGGTCATCCAGGGCGGGCCGGGCACCGGCAAGACCGCGGTCGCGCTGCACCGCGCCGCCTACCTGCTGTACACGCATCGCGAGATCCTCTCGCGCAGCGGCATTCTCATCATCGGCCCGAACGACGACTTCTTGAACTACATCGGACAGGTGCTGCCGTCGCTCGGCGAGTCGGGGGTGCTGCTCTCGACGGTCGGCGACCTGTTCCCCGGCGTCCGTGCCCGCGCCGAGGACCCGCGCGCCGCGGCCGCGATCAAGGGCAGCCTGCGGATGGTCGACGTCATGAAGAAGGCCGTCCGCGCGAAGCAGGCGTTGCCGTCCAAGCCCGAGTCGATCGACTTCGACGGCTATCGCGTCGAAATCGACTCCGCGCTCATCAAGGCTGCGCGCGCGAAGGCGCGTGCCTCGCGCCGTCCGCACAACCAGGCCCAACCGGCGTTTCTGAAGGCCGGTTTCGCCGAACTGGCGGCGCGCCACGCGTCGGCCATCGGGTCCAGCCTGCTCGACGGTTCGCAGTTGCTCAGCCCGGGCGACATCGCCGACATCCGCGACGACATGAGCCGCGACCCCGAGATCCGGGCCGCCCTCCTGAAGTACTGGCCGACCCTGACCCCGCAGGACATGCTGCGGGAGTTCCTCTCGGATGCCAAGGCGATCCGCAAGGCGACCACCGGGTGGAGCGACGAGGACCGCGCCGCGCTGTACCGCGAGCCGCGGACGTACTCCGGCGAGGGCGAGGACTTCTCCCCCGCGGACGTGCCGCTTCTCGACGAACTCGCGGAGCTCGTCGGCTACGGAACCGACGACGCCGAGCGTGCCGAACGCGCCCGCTGGCGCCGGCAACTCGCCGAGGCCCAGGATGCGCTCGACATTCTGACCGGTTCGGCGCCACAGGATCTCGAGGACGAACTCGATCCCGAGATCCTCATGGCCTACGACCTGATCGACGCCGAACAGCTCGCGGCCCGACAGACCGAGACGAAGCGCCTGACCACCGCGGAGCGGGCCTATGGCGACCGCAGCTGGACGTTCGGTCACGTGATCGTCGACGAGGCGCAGGAGCTCTCGCCGATGGCGTGGCGGATGGTGATGCGCCGCATCCCGAATCGCTGGATGACCATCATCGGCGACACCGCCCAGACCTCCGACGAGGCGGGCACCCGGTCGTGGGGCGAGGTCCTGGAACCGTACGTGGCCAAGCGGTGGCAGTTCAAAGAACTCACGGTCAACTACCGCACCCCCGCCGAGATCATGACCTATGCGGCCCGTGTCCTGGACGAGATCGGCAACGGTGAGACGCCGCCGACGTCGTTGCGCAGCAACGGGATCGAACCGCTCGCCGTGTCGATCCGATCCGACGACACCTCCGAGATCGCCGAGGGGATCCTGCGCGCGGTCGATCTCGCCGAGCTGGAGGGCCTCACCGCGGTCGTGGTACCGGACTCGCTTCTGGAGACGGTGACCTCGGCGCTCGACCCCGCATCCTTCGAGGCGAAGGACGTCGAGGTGCCGAAGGTCTACACCGTGCGGTCCTGCAAGGGCCTCGAGTTCGACACGACCATCGTCGTCGAACCCGCCGAGATCGTGGCCCAGTCGCCACGTGGTCTCAGCGACCTGTACGTCGCCCTCACCCGCGCCACCCAGCGTCTCCTCGTCGTCCACGCGGAGGAACTCCCCGAGTCGCTGTCCGGCATGCCTGCCGTCGCAGGCTGAGCGGCCCGGGGGCCGGACGCACCGCACGACGCTGCGACGACCCAACCGGGCTTTCGAGACCATGGAAGCGACCGCTGCGTCGGGTCCCCGAGATCCCGACTCAGCGTTCGCGAGGACCGTCCGCCTCACGGAGTGCCGCATCGATCCGCGGACCGATCAGGTCGAGCGCCTCGCTGCCGACGATGCCGAGGTGGTCGGTGTCGAGGTCGATGCGCGTGATCTCGCCTCCCACAAAGGGTTCCCAGCGAGCCGCGATCGACTCCGCGACCTGGTCGTCGTGTTCGCCGGTCGCGACGACGAGCGTCATGTCGCCGGCGTGGTGACGCGGCCGGTGGGCGATGATCCGCTCCGCGGAGCTGCCCATCCGCTGCAACATCCGGTCGAAGGAGTCCGCGTCGAGCAGTCCGAGGCCGATGACCCGATCCCGGATCGCGGCGGCGAGGGCCTCCGGCGACGCGGACTGCGGATCGGTCGGGTCCACGAGTTCGTCGACGTCGATGACCTGCCGCCATCCGCCGAGAAGGCCGGCTGCCGCTCGCCGGGCATCGATTCCGTCGGGCAGACCCTCGGCGGACACCCCGTCGGCGAGATGCTCGTCGGCTCCCGCCTCGTCGGCCGGGTAACTGTCCAGCAGTCCGAGGAATCCGACCTCGGCGCCGTGCTCGCGCAGCGCGACGGCCATCTCCTGCGCGATCAGTCCGCCGATCGACCAGCCGAGCAGGTGATACGGACCGTCGGGCACGACGCGCCGGATCTCGTCGACGTAGCGCGCCGCGAGGTCGCGGATCGCCGCATCCGGCAGCTCGCCGGCGACCACGTACGGGTCCTGGAGTCCGTAGACCGGCCGGTCGTCGAGATACGGGGTGAACGCGCCAAACAGCCAGGCGAGGCCGTCCGCCGGATGGACGCAGAACACCGGGGGCCGCGCCCCCTCGGCGCGAAGCGGCACGACGACGCCCGTCGGCGCCGGCTCCTCGACGCCGGGGTCGTGGTGCGCCGCGAGCCGGGCGCCGAGGTCCCGCGGGGTCGGCCCGGCGAAGACCCACGCGACCTCGACCGGGATGCCGGTGCGTCGTCGCAGCTCCGCGACGAGCCGGACGGCAGACAGCGAGGTGCCGCCGAGGTCGAAGAAGCCCTGGGTGGAATCGGTGAAGGGCTTGCCGGTGACCTCCGACATGCACTCGGCGACCATCTCCTCCCACGGCCCGTCGGGCGCGGCCGGCGCCCCCGGCAGCCGCGCAGGCGAGGTGTCGGCGATCCTGCGGGCGATCCAGGCGTGGTCCGGCCGGCCGGCAGAATCCACGGGCAGTTCGCCGACGACGGTGACGGTGGTCGGAATCTCGTGCGGTGCGAGGAATTCGACGAGCTCCCGACGCAGCGTCGCCGCGCGGTTGCCGTCGTCGGTCGTGTCGGGAGCGGCCACGACCACCCACGCGTGGACCTCGTCGCCATCCTTCCCCGAGACCGCGACCACGGCGCAGGACTGGACGACGTCGAGTTCGGCCAGCACGGACTCGACCCGGTCCAGGTCCACCCGCAGACCGCCGATCCTGGTCTGCCGGTCGAGGCGACCCAGGATCTCGATCCGGGGAGCGGAGGCGCCGTCGATCCACCGGGCGAGCAGACGCTCGCCGGAGACACCTCGAGCGGCCGAGCGCAGCTCGCCGGGCACGCGCGGCGGCAGGACCCGTCCCCACTCGTCGACGACGATCGCTTCGGTCGCAGACCGCAGGCGTTGTGCCACTGCGCTCGGCACGAGTTCGACGTCACCGACCGTCGGGTCCGACCCGGCGGTGATCGCGTCGAGCATCACGAAGAAGACCTGCCGGATCGTCTCGACCGTCTCGAGGTCGAACAGCGCTGCCGCGTAGTCGATCTCGCCGACGATGGACAGCCCGTCGGCGGTGTGCCGCTCGGCGAGGCCGAGACTCAGATCGACCTTCGCGGGCGGCGCGCCCGCGTCGACGGGCACGATCCGCAGCCCGTCGAGATCCCAGGCCGAGTCCTCGTCGCCGACGGGAGCCGCTGCCGAATCCCCTGCCGACAGGTAGTTCATCATGACCTGGACCAGCGGCGGGTGCGCCGTCGAACGCACCGGCGCGAGGTGTTCGACCAACATCTCGAACGGGATGTCCGCGTGGGCGAAGGCCTCGAGGTCGATGGCGCGTACCCGATCGAGCAGGTCGCCGATGGTGTCGTCGTCGCGCACGGGGGTCCGCAGCACGACGGTATTGACGAACATGCCGATCATGCGCCGGGTCGCCGCCTGTCCGCGGCCGGAGACCGCGGCGCCGATGTTCACGTCGCCGATTCGGGTGAGGCGTGCGAGGGTCGCCGCGAATGCGGCGTGACAGACCATGAATGCGGTCATCCCGTGGGCACGCGCCGTGGCGAACACGGCGTCGCTGAGCTCCGCCCCGAAGTCGATCGTCAGCCGCCCGCCGCGATGGTCGGTCACGGGAGGCCGCGGCCGGTCGACGGGCAGGTCGATCGCCGCGGGGATCCCGCGAAGGGTCTGCGACCAGTACTCGAACTGCGATGCCATCGGCGACGACTCGTCCTCGATGTCGCCCAGGACCTCGCGCGACCAGAGCGTGTGATCGATGTAGCCGATCTCCAGCGGTTCCGCGCTCTCCGCCGCTCCTGCGCCCCCGGTCTCCCCGGCCGACCCCGACGCGGTCGCATGGCGGTGATACCCGGCGAGGAGCTCCTCGGTGAGGATCTCCAGGGACGCCGCGTCGCCGGCGATGTGGTGGATCACCACGACGACGCGATACCCGCCCTCGATCGGGGCGACCGCAACCCGGACCGGCAGCTCACGTGCGACGTCGAAGCCCCTGCCGCACAGCATCATCGCGGTTCCGATGTCGTCGGTCTCCTGCCAGGCCAACTGCTCCGCGGCATCGTCGGCATCGAGGACGGACTGTTCGGGGAGCCCGTCGTCACCCAGCGGGTACACGGTGCGCAGCGGCTCGTGCCGACTCATCACGTCGACGAGGGCCGCGCGCAGCGCACTCGTGTCGAGGTCGCCGAGGACGTCGAAGGCGGCGGGCATGTTGTAGACGGGCGAGGTGACGTCGAACTGGTTGATGAACCAGATGCGTTGCTGCGCATACGACAGCGGGATCCGCGACGGACGGCGCCGGGCACGCAGCGGCTGGGCGCCGAGCCGTCGCCTCGTGAGCGTGGCGGCGAGTTCACGCACGCTCGGGGTGCGGAACAGATCGCGGATGTCGATGTCGACGCCGAGCCGGTCGGCGATCGCGGCGACGACGCGCATGGCGAGGAGCGAGTGACCGCCGAGCTCGAAGAACGGCACGGTCACCGAGACCTCGTCGACGCCGAGGACCTCGGCGAAGATCCCGGCCACGGCCCGCTCGATCCCGTCGGCGGGACGCACGATCTCGCCTGCTGCGATCTCGGGGGCCGGCAACGCCCGACGATCCAGCTTGCCCGTCGCCGTCAGCGGGACATCGTCGAGCACCACCCACTGTGTGGGCCGCATGTACTGCGGCAGGGTCGCCGCGACCCGGGCCCGTACGGCGTCGAGGTCGACGTCTCCCGCGAGATAGCCGACGAGCACACCGGTCGATGCGCCGCCGTGGACCGCTACGGCGGCGTGGGTGATGCCGTCGATTCCGGTCAAGATCGACTCGATCTCACCGAGTTCGATCCGCTGGCCGCGCAGTTTCACCTGGAAGTCCGCACGCCCGAGGTAGTCGAGTTCGCCGGCTGCGTTCCACCGCACCAGATCACCGGTGCGGTACAGACGCGTGCCGTTACCGGTCGGGTCGGCGACGAACCGCTCGGCCGTCAGATCCGGCCGCGACGCATAGCCCCGCGCCAACTGCGGCCCACCGACGTAGAGTTCGCCGACCACCCCGACCGGGACCGGTCGCAACCGATCGTCGAGGACCAGCGTGATCGAGTTGGCGACCGGCGCGCCGATCGGCACCGTCGCGTCGTCGGGCCGGAGCGTATGCGCGGTGACCTCGACCGCGGCCTCGGTGGGCCCGTAGAGGTTGTCCAGGACCGCGTTCACCGCGAGTGCGGCCATCGCATGCGCGGTCGCGGCGGGCAGTGCCTCGCCGGATGAATGCACCCGCCGGAGCGAGGCGAGAGCCTCCCGACGCCGCGGATCGTCGCCGACGTACTCGACGAAAGCCACCATCATCGACGGCACGAAGTGGACCGAGGTGACCTTCTGCCGGGCGATCTCGTCGAGGACGTATGCCGGGTCGACGTGACGCCCGTCCTCGGCGATGACCAGTCGCGCCCCGACGAGCAGCGGCGCGAACAGCTCGGGCACCGACACGTCGAACGTGACCGGCGTCTTCAGCAGCACCGCATCGTCCGCGGACAGCGGTTCCCGGTCCTGCATCCACGCCAGCCGGTTGAGCACCGCCCGACGACTCATGGTGACGCCCTTGGGGGTTCCGGTCGATCCGGAGGTGAACAGGGTGTACAGCCCGGTGTCCGGGTGGACGGGCCGGAACCACAGGTCGGCGTCGGCCGCGCCCGGCTCGGTCGCGTCGACGGTCAGCACGGCGGACGCGACGCCGTCGAGCACCGCCGGCTGCGGGTCGGCCGTGAGGATCACCGAGATCGCCGCGGTGTCGATCATGGCCAACAGCCGCTCGGGCGGGGTGGACGGGTCGATGCTGACGTAACCCCCGCCGGCGGCGACCACGGCGTGGACGGCGAGGACCAGCTCGACCGACCGCGGGATACACACGCCCACAGCCGTTTCCCGACCGACACCGGCATCGGCCAGGCGACGCGCGAGCTGCGACACGCGGCCGGCGAATTCGGCGTAGGACAGGGTCCGCTCCCCCGCGACGAGCGCGACTGCGTTCGGTTTCGTGCGGGCCTGAACGTAGACGGTCTCGGTGATCGACGACCACGGCACGTCGAGTTCCGGTCCGGTGGTCAATGTTTCGATCCGGGCCCGCTCGGCATCGTCGGCGAGATCGATCGCCCCGACCTCGCGTTCGGCAGGGTCGGCGAGTTGCTCGAGGACGCGTATCAGGCGGGCGAGGGTCGTGCGGACGGTGGACTCGTCGAACAGGTCGGTGGCGTAGACGATCTCGATCGGCCATGCCCGGCCCTCGTCGACGATGATCGCGACGGTCATGTCGAGTTGGGTTGTCCCGGTCGACACGGACACCGGTTCGATCTGCAGCCCGCCGAGCGACTGCGCCTGCCCGACCTGGTCATCGCTCGTCCCGTGCAGGACCGAGAGCATGACCTGGCTCAACGGGGCGAACGCCTCGGAGCGGACGGGTGCGAGCCGTTCGACGAGGTAGTCGAACGGCACGTCCGGACGGGCGAGGGCGTTGACGTCGTCGCTCCGGATGCGGTCGAGGAACTCGCCGGCCGGAAGCGCCGGATCGACCTCGCTGCGCAACACCAGGGTGTTGACGAACATGCCGACCAGGTCGTCGAGGTGCGCTTGCCCGCGGCCTGCCACCGGCGTGCTGATGGCGATGTCACGGGTCGCCGACAACCGGGCGAGCAGAAGTGCGAGCGCAGCATGCAGGAGCATGAAATCGGTGACGCCACGCTCGCGGCAGACGTCCGCGAGACGCCGGGTCAGCTCAGCCGGGATCTCGCCCCGCACCCGCGCCCCGCGTTGGGAGGCGACCGCGGGCCGAGGGCGGTCGGTCGGCAGAGCCAGCACGTCGGGCAGGCCCGACAACCGGTTCACCCAGTAATGCACCTGCCGGCCCAGGACCGAATCCGGGGCGTCGACGTCGCCCAGTGTCCGACGCTGCCACAGGGCGTGATCGGCGAACTGCACCGGCAGTTCGGAGAGCTCGGGGACACGCCCGGTGGTGCGGGCCAGGTAGGCCCCCCACAGATCGGTCATCAGCGGGCGCATCGATTCGCCGTCCGCGGCGATGTGATGGACCAGGACAACCAGCACGTGGTAGCCCGGCCCGGAAACCAGGCGGACACGCAGCGGGATCTCCGCGGTGAGATCGAATCCGGTCGTGCCCAGCAATTCGCCCAGGTCCTCCTCGGCGATCTCGTCGATCGGCGCGGCAACCGTGACATCGTCCCACCGCAGCGACTCGCGCGCCGCGTCTGCCGGGAGGATGCGCTGGTACGGCTCGCCGCCGTCATCAGGGAACACGGTGCGCAGCACCTCGTGCCGGGCCAGGACGTCGCAGATCGCCTCGTACAGCGCGTCTCGGTCGAGGTCCCCGACGAGCCGGACCGCGAGGGGGATCGTGTACGCAGCGGACTCGGGTTCGAACCGGTTGAGGAACCAGACGCGTTGCTGCGCATACGACAGCGGGATACGGGCCGGCCGGTCTGGGACCGCCGTCAGTGGCACGAGAGGTGCCTCGGAGTTGTGGACGGTGTCGATGTGCCGGGCGAGGCCGCGGACGGTGGGATTGTCGAAAACATCCCGGACGCCGACTCGGACCCCGAACTCGTCGCCGGCACGGGCGGACAACCGTGTGGCGGACAGCGAGTTGCCACCGATGGCGAAGAAGTCCGCGGTGGCCGACACCTTCTCGAGGTCGAGCAGGTCGGCGACGACGGCGGCGAGGACGCGCTCGGTGTGGCCGACAGGGGGCACGAACGCCTCCATGTCAGCGCCGAGGTCGATCGGTGGCAAAGCCGCCCGGTCGACCTTGCCGACCGGATTGCGCGGGAGTTCGTCCATGATGCGCAGCGCGGCCGGGACCATGTACGGCGGCAGGTGACCGGCGAGATGATCCCGCAACTCGTCGATCCCGAGATCGCGATCCGGCCCGATGGGCTCGACGTATCCGGCGAGGTCGGTGACCGGATCCCCGACGCCGATCACGACCGCGTTCCGGACCGCCGGATGTGCTCTCAGCGTCGCCTCGATCTCGCCGAGCTCGAGGCGCTGCCCGCGCAGCTTGACCTGGAAGTCGCTGCGGCCGAGGTACGTCAGATCGCCGGTGCGGGACCGCCGGACCAGGTCGCCGGTTCGGTACATCCGGCTTCCCGGGGGCCCGAAGACCGACGGCACGAAGCGCTCGGCGGTCAGGGCCGCTCGGCCGTGATAGCCGCGGGCCAGGGCGCCGCCGGAGAGATAGAGCTCGCCGACGACGCCCGGCGGAACCGGATGCAGACGCTCGTCGAGCACATGTGCTGTCACACCGGGGACCGGGCGTCCCAGCCGGACCGGTTCGGCGAGGCCGATCGCCGGGCAGGTGGTGCCCAGGATTGTCGTCTCCGCCGGTCCGTAGGCGTTGTGGAAGGCCGTGTGGCCGGCCCATCGATTCTTCTCCGCGTCCGGCACCGCCTCCCCTCCGACCAGGACGTCGGTCAGGGACATCGACGCGGGGTCGGGTAGCGACGCAGCCACCGAGGTGACGAAGAGAGCGTGGGTGATCCGGTGGGTACCGATGAAGTCGGCCAGCTCGCGTCCGCCGTAGATCTCCGGCGGCACCACGACGAGGGTCGCAGCGCTGCCGTAGGCGCCCAACGCCTCGAGCATCGCGGCGTCGAAGGCCGGCGAGCTGATCCCCAGCCAGCGCGCGTCCGGCCCCGAACCGTGCCGGCTGCGGAGCACCGTCGCGACACCCGTCAGTCCGCGATGGGTCACCAGCACACCCTTGGGCAGGCCCGTGGAACCGGAGGTGAAGATCATGTAGGCCCCGTTGTCGGGGCGCACCGCGGTGCGGGGTTCCGGTAGCGGCAGGTCGGCGCGGGCCCGGAGGTCGGCGGCACGGCCGTCGTCCACTCGCAGCCAGGTGAGGCCTCGGGAGCCGTTGGAGTCGAAGGCATCCGCCGAGCCGTCGGTGAGCCCGACCGCCGCGCCGCTCGCCTCGATGATCCGGGCGATGCGGTCGGCGGGGTGCCGCGGGTCGATCGGGCAATACACCGCACCGGACCTGGCCACGGCCCACAACGCCAGTTGCGCGACCGCCGAGCGGGTGAACGCACAGACGACGACGTCGTCGGGGCCGACCCCGCGCTCGACGAGCTCAGCGGCGAGATATGTGCTCGCACGGTCCAGTTCGGCGTAGGTCCAGCTCCGTCCGGAGTCGACGACCGCGACGTGATCCGGCCGGGTCGCAGCCGCGTGGGCAAAGAGGTCGCCGAGCACCACCGGGTCCGGATCGGGTTCCCCGGACACCAACGGAGACGTCTCCTCGCCGTCGACGAGGAGGTCGAGCTCGCCGACCGCGGTGTCGATGTCGGCGACCGCGGAGGCCAGGAGTCCGACGTAGCGGTCGGCGAGGCGGCGGGCGTCGGCGTGGTCGAAGAGATCGCGAGCGTAGCCCAGCGTGCCCCGCCAGGGTGCTCCTTCGGTCCCGTCGGTCCGGATCGCGACCGTCAGATCGAACTTCGCCGTCTCGTCGCTGATCGCGATCGGCACGATGTCGAGATCCTGCGGCAGTTCCGCGGCGATACCGGCGCCTCCGGCGGCGTCGGTGGTCAGCAGCACCTGCACCAGCGGCGCGTGCGATCCGGTGCGAGCGATGCCGAGCGCGTCGACCACTTCGTCGAAGGGCACGTCTGCGTGGGCGAGGGCGTCGAGATCGGTGTCCCGCACGACGGCGAGCAGATCCCGGAACGGCGCGGACGGTTCGACCCCGGTCCGCAGCGCGACGGTGTTGACGAACATGCCGATGAGGTCGTCGGTGTCGCCGTCTCGTCCCTCGGTCGCGGTGCCGATCACCACGTCGCGGCCGCCGGACAGCCGTCCCAGCAGCGCGGCGAGTGCGGCGTGCAGGACCATGAACGTACTGACGCCCGCGGTGCGTGCCAGTTCGGCCGCCGCCCGGGCGGTCCGGCCCGGAATGGTGAACTCGACCGTCGCTCCTCGGGAATCGCGCGTGCCCGGACGCGGGTACGTGGTCGGGATCTCCAGGAGGGTCGGCGCGCCGGCGAGTCGTTCCACCCACCAACGGCGGCGCTGCGACGCGACGGCGGGGTCCTCGACCAGGCCCAGCACATGGTCGGCGTACTGGCGGGACAAGGGAATCCAGTCGGGGCGTCGTCCGGCGCGGCGGGCCTCGTATGCGGTCAGGAGGTCGCGGGCGAGCACCGGCCCCGAGGCGCCGTCGGCGGCGATGTGGTGGATCGCCAGCACCAGCAAGGAGCCATCGGCGGGATCCTTGTACAGGCGCGCCCGGATCGGACGGTCGCGGGTGAGGTCGTAGGGCATCGCGACGAGTTCGCGCGCCCGTTCCTCGGAATCGACGACGGCCCAGTCGAAGTCGGCGTCCGCGGCGATCACCTGGTGCGGGCGTCCGTCGGCACCGACCGGGTAGGTGGTGCGCAGGATCTCATGGCGGGCGACGACGTCGCCGATCGCGGCCCGGACGTCGTCGGCGCGGACGCCCCCGCCGATCCGGAACGCGAACGGGATGATGTAGGACGCCACATCGGGCTCGTACTGGTTGAGGAACCACATCCGACGCTGGGCGCTGGACAACGGCAGCGTCTCCGGCCGCGGTCGCGGTGTCGCGGCCGCCGGCACCGTGGACAACCGGGCGGCGCCGGCGAACCGTCCGGCCAGTCCGCGGACCGTCGGTTCGTCGAAGACGTCACGCACTGTCACCGCGGCGTCGAGCATCCGGCCGATACGCGCCGCGAGCCGGGTGGCGGCGAGTGAGTTGCCGCCGGCGTCGAAGAAGCTCGTGGTGACCGAGACCTCGTCGAGGCCCAGGACGTCGGCGAAGATCTCGGCGATCGCGACCTCGAGCGGGTTCGCCGGTTCGACGTGCTCGTCACCGGCGAAGTCGGGAAGCGGCAGCGCCTTGCGGTCGATCTTTCCGGAGGTGTTGCGCGGCATCTCCTCGAGCACCACCCAGGACGTGGGCCGCATGTAGGCGGGCAGCCGCTCCTCGGCGACCGCGCGGACGGAGTCGAGATCCAGGCCTGTTCCGGTGAGGTGGGCGACGAGCTGGTCGCCCGACGGCAGCGACATGACCGAGGCGACGACCTCGGCGACCCCCGGAGTGGTGGCC
>NZ_BAOQ01000039.1 GCF_000344155.1 Gordonia paraffinivorans NBRC 108238
CGAGGCTAACCAGTCGTTGCCTGCGGTGCCTCAATGGAACCCGGTCGCGAAGACCGGGAGCACAGCTGTACAGCGTGTGGTCGAGCTGCACAACATGCAGGCCTCAATGGAACCCGGTCGCGAAGACCGGGAGCACCAGCCCTCCCACTCGTCGGGGTCGAGTGGGTCGTTGGGGCCTCAATGGAACCCGGTCGCGAAGACCGGGAGCACAAGTACAGGTCGGATGGTTCTCAGTGGACGTTCGATCTGCCTCAATGGAACCCGGTCGCGAAGACCGGGAGCACCAGTAGACGCCACCGTCGAGCGACTGCGCCACGTAGGCGCCTCAATGGAACCCGGTCGCGAAGACCGGGAGCACACGGCAAACAAACCACCACATTCAAACCCGAAGGGTGGTGCCTCAATGGAACCCGGTCGCGAAGACCGGGAGCACAGTACCATGCGACAAGATGCCGAAGAGAAAGCGATGAGGCCTCAATGGAACCCGGTCGCGAAGACCGGGAGCACGAAAAAAAAGACTTGCATTAGTGTCGGCGGTCCCGTATGCCTCAATGGAACCCGGTCGCGAAGACCGGGAGCACTCCGGCAGATGGCTCTGAGCGCGATCGAGCGCATTCGCGCCTCAATGGAACCCGGTCGCGAAGACCGGGAGCACCTGCCGGTCCGGTCATCAACGAGATCGACGCCGAATAGCCTCAATGGAACCCGGTCGCGAAGACCGGGAGCACCTGGCACTGATCGTCGGTCCCGTAAACGCGCCCAGCAGCCTCAATGGAACCCGGTCGCGAAGACCGGGAGCACACGTGGGAGCGGGTGCGGGCGATCCTCACCGACCCGGCGCGGCCTCAATGGAACCCGGTCGCGAAGACCGGGAGCACGCGCTACACAAGATGTATCTGCCGTGGGTATTCAGCCCGCCTCAATGGAACCCGGTCGCGAAGACCGGGAGCACGAAAAAAAAGACTTGCATTAGTGTCGGCGGTCCCGTATGCCTCAATGGAACCCGGTCGCGAAGACCGGGAGCACCTGGTACCGTCTCCAAGCCACACGCCAAGGGTGTACGGATGCCTCAATGGAACCCGGTCGCGAAGACCGGGAGCACCAAAGGCAGGAAGAGAAGCGAAGAGAGCGGGAATCCAGGCCTCAATGGAACCCGGTCGCGAAGACCGGGAGCACCGCTCGCACAGATTACAGGCTTTGACCTGCCAGAATTCAGGCGGTTGCGAGAGGTGCCGAGCAACACATCCCTCTTGGCACAGATCTTCACATCTGAAGTTCTCAAAGAACGCACCGACCAGCATGCGAGCAGTCCCCTGGGTTGCTGCCGTCAAGTCACCACTCGCAAGCCGCTCATATGATGGCCGGCCCGGATTTCGGCAGGTCACGGGGACGTCCCAGCTGTGTTACGGATGCGGCCGCCCCTTCTGGCCCGAGGTCGATCATCACGACAGAATCCTCACCGTAATCGATGACCTCATGAACATCCGCCCTCCAGCGCACCAACTCTAGCTTCGACAGATCGCACAGGAACACGGAGTACTGCAGTCGCTGACCGTACGCTTCCATAACCCTGCACACCCGTCTAAGGCGGGCCGGGTCCGCAATGTCGTATGCGATGAGATACCGCCGCCTCGCCACCGCGAATCACCTCGTCATCATGGGTGTATAGGTCGGCAGCTCACCGATGATCACCCCGGCGAGCATCCGGGCCTGCACGTCGAGCACTCGGCGGTACGAAATCTTGTACTTGAACACGGGGTGCGTGACCTGGACGTCGAGCCTCCGCTCGTATGCACGGATGACCTTGCGTCGCCCTTGTGCAGTCAACCAGCACCCGCCGCTGCGCCGTTCAAAATCTCCCGCCGTCACCTCACCGTTGTTGAGCATGCCAACCACCGTCGAGTCGGCCAACAACGGCCGAAACTCCTCCATCAGGTCGAGTGCAAGCGCAGGCCGGCCATATCGGGGACGGTGGAAGACCCCGAGGTAAGGATCGAGTCCGACACCGATACATACCGCCACGATGTCCTTGACGAGCAACGAGTACACATAACCGAGCAGCGCGTTGATCGGATCCGGCGCCGGGCGACGCTTGCGCCCGTTCGCGTCGAACTCAGCAGCCAGCTCGGCGTTGGATTCCCGCAGCGTACTGGTGAAATTCTCGAAATAGACGCGCGCAGCAGCACCCTCCACACCCAGCAGTTCTGCGGCCGACGCGGCGTCGAGTGCGGCTTCGGCCATGCCTGCCAGCTGAGTCACGAGGTGGTCTGCCGTACCCCGCGAGTTCCGGCGCAGGAACGTCCTGGAGTTCTTGATCTTCCCGGAGACGATCGCACGCGACACGGCCAACGCAACCTGATCACTCAATCTGGCCTGCGCAACGCGCAACTGGACGTACTTGGACATCTCGCCCTGCGCCCAACCACGCAGCCAACCGTTGTAGCTGAACCACAGCACCGGGATCCCGCGTGCCCACAACTCCGCCAGAGCCTGCGTACTCACCTGCACATTCCCGAACACGCACAGCTGACTCACATCGATCAGTCGGACCTCGATTGGCTCGGAGTCCTCGTGCAACACCCGGATTCGCCCACCCTTCAGACCGACGGTCGCCCCTGGCGCGGTGACATACACTGGGCGACAGTCCGGGTCGCGAGGGACGATCCGCCGCGGCGACTCCGTCCCTCGCCGCAGCAGCGCGTTCGTCTCGTCGGGCAGACACAATCCCAGCAGCGAGCAGCGCGGGCATCGCCGGCTACCGACGAGCGGCAGCGGCGCTTCATCACGTGCGGCCACCTCCCGCGCTTGTTTGGCGATCTCCAACGCGGCGGTCACCTCGGCGTCCCCGATCGCGATGGTCACGCGCTCGTTCGCTTCTGCGTAGTACAGCACTCCTCGATCGACCGAGTAGCCGGCGTCGCGCAGCAACGCAGCCTGTGCGTAGAGTTGCACGGCGTCGGCCGGCCACGGCTGACCACTCGCAGGTGGACGCCCCTTTTTCGTGTCGACCGGGACCGTGGTGCCGTCGCCGCCGTCCTCGACACGGTCCAGGACGGCGACGAGGCCCAATTCGCGCGATTCGATGTATAGCGCTGTCACTCTCTTCACCGAGTCACCCGACTCAGGCTCCGGGAGTGACCCCGAGCGCTTGTTGACCCCGCGGTGGGTGAGCTGCCCTTGCTCCGTGTCGTGGCTGTCCGCCCATCGGCGATCGACCCACTCGAAGTAGAACAGGCGCGGACAGTAGACGAACTCGTTGAGCATTCGGGCAGACAACAGCTCAGGCAGGTCAGAGGTCATGATGGCTCCAAGTGGGAAGTGGCAGGGAACCCGCGACCGTCGTTGGACGCTTAAGGCACACCATCGCACAGACCTCTGACATCGCCATTTCAGCTCGTCAACCGTTCAGATGGTCACTGGCGCAGGGGAACAAACAGTCCGGCGCCGAAGTGGCTGAGCTGGCCGAGTAGCAGCGGTCCCGCAACAGGTTTCGACAGCGTGACCCGAACCGAGAATCCCCGGCGACTCTGCTCACGTCGCTCCCGGAGTCGACGACGGCGGAACCTCACGAGATCCGACGCCGTGGCACGGTCGTCCTCGACGTCGACCTGCACGACCTCGACGCCCGCCGTGGCGTCGCGGTACCCGAGCTCCTTGTCGAGATCGAGCTGGAGGAACTCCTCGATCGTCTTCCGCTTCTGGTGCCGCACCGGAAGATATGGCGTCGCCGAGCGCCACATGGTCGCTCCGTCACCGCCCGCCGTGATCTCATCGGCGATCTCGGTCACCGCACCCAGTCCTGCGACCAACAGCCGCTGCGTCGGAAACGAGTTCTCGGTGACCATATCCGAGGTCCACAGACGCCCGATTCTGCAGATCCGATCCACTGCTTCGGGGGACATGCCTCGTGGGGTCCAGAGGACAACCGAGCCGATCTCGTCACTTCCCTTGAACCGTTCCGCTGTGACGCGCCTCGGGATCGGGATGACATGCAGGTGATCGTGCCCGTTCCGCCGCGGTCCCCCGCCGTCCTTCCCGATGATCGCCGCCACCTCGGCCGTGTCTTCGACGTCGTCCAACGCACTGCGAATCGCGGCATGAAGGCGGTCCGTCGGCTTCAGGAAGTCCCGCATCCGAATCGCGACGTTCCCGTGGAGTTCGAGTCGTATCGCCGTGACGTCGCCACGCCGCCGCGACCAGCGCGCACGTGTCGCAGACGACGTCCGCCCCACGTCACGGCGCCGACCGTATCCGAGCAGTCGGGTACCCGGGGGATAGACGGACCGCAGCTTGCCGCGAACCATCGTCGGCGTCGCCTCGAGTTCCTCTCTGCTCGGAACCCCGTCTGCGGCCAGGAGTTCGACGGTTTCGATGTCGTCACCGACGGTGCCCACCCGCCACCAGCTCGCGTCCGGCTCCGCGAGATGTTCTGAAACCTTTGCCTCGCAGACAGATTCACTGCGACCCAGGTAGGGAAGATTCTCGACGAGCACGGTCAAGAGCTTGTGCTCCTCCGTCGCCAGCTCAGCGTCCCAGTGGATTCGCAGGTCGGGCAGTGAATCACGGTGGGCGATGGACACGAACGCGTCCAGAACCAGATCGGTACCGCCGCGGTCATCGGTGCGATGCTTGACATCCGGCATGTAATGCCGTGTGGTCCCTGTCGTGATGGGCGCCGACTCGAACGCCGACGGATTGCCCAGTCTGCCCACCAATGCGACGGCGGCGTCGACGTCGGCGACACCGGCGTGCGCAACAGCCACCAGCGCCCTCATCACCCGCCACGGCGACGGCGGCCATTCCACATACCCCGAATTGGCTCCCGCGTCCCAGGGAGTGGCGTGATAGCGGCCGAGCGGGAAATTCACCTCAACCGTTGTCCCCATGCGCTAGCCGGCCTTCGCCTTGGTTCCGTTCCAGGTCAGCTCGGTCACCTCACCGAGATCGGCAGCGGCGATCGCCTTCGCCAGCCGCTCCTCGGACGCCCCGAGGTCGGGAAGCTCGCCGGCCCCGTCCACGCCCGTCACCGCGAAATCGCATGCGGTGCGCAGACGCAGGCCACCGTCTAGTAGCGAGGCAACCTCCCAGTCGGCCAGCGCCAGAAGGAGTTCCGACGCCGCGTCGCCAAGCCCGTACGAGCGGATCTGCTGTTCGTCGATCACCACGAACAGCGTGATCTTGTCGGCGGTGAACTCCGTGCGGTGGTGCGGCACCATGCCGTACCCCTTGTCCGAGGTGCGCCCCGCCGCCGGGTCGAGGTTGTTGTTGACGCTGTCCTTCTTCACACCCCCGCTGACCACCGGACGCGCCCCTTCGGCCTCGATGAACGCCGAGACCGCACGGCTGATCTTAGGCTGCCACGGCCAGCTGCTCTGCGCGAAGAACACCCCATGCAGAAGACTCAGGGGGTCCAGCGCATAGACCTCCTGGTAGACCTTGCCCAGATCGAGTGGCTTGTTCTTCTCCAGACCGAGCCGCTCGGACAACGCCTTACGGAAGTCACCACCGCCGAAGGACGAATCGAGAACATATGCCGACGCCAGACGGTGTGCTTCCAGCCGGCTGCTGGTGAGGAATCCGCCGTCGGCGTCGACCACTCGGACGTACGGAATCTGGGCCACAGGCTCGGCCGGCTGCTGGGCCGCTTCGTCCCAGGTGGTCGCCTCGAGGTGGTTGGCCAGCGACTGGACCGATTCCACGAGAAGGCGCGTATCCCCATCCGGACCGTCGAACGTGGCGGCACCCAGATCGGGGAACCCGGTCGGCTGGAATCTGCTCCCCGCGATCGGCTCGAGAAGATACTTGCGAATGTCGCGCTTACCGGCCATCAAGAGGCCTCCTTTTCTGTGTCGTCGATTTCTGTGTCGTCGATTTCTGGGTCGTCCGTTTCTGGGGTGTGGTCGTTGATCCCGGCCTCTGCCCTGGTGTCGACGTTGTTCGGGGCGAAGACGAAACACGCCGACAAGTCCTGGTGCGACGCCCGTGGGAGAAGACAGGTCGAGAGATACCGGGGGTCGGAGGGGACCACACAGCTCACCGGGACACGGCCGGTCTGACCGATCCTTCTCTGCGCCAGCGTCACTGCTCGGTGGACGTCGCGGGCCGTCAGTGCCCCCAGGATTTCGACCGTCAGGCCCTGTGCCGGTTCGTCGTTACCGGTGTTCGCCGCAAGGCCGTTCCGCAACAGTCCCAGTAGCGCCAGAGCGGTATCCGGAACGAGAGGGTTAGCCGTCATGGACCGGAGGTGAGTCTGTTCACCGCTCCAGTCGAACGCCACCAGTGCGTCGAACCATGCCGCAACGACCGCGTCCTCCAGCTCACCGGCCGCATAGCGATGGAGATCCCGAAGTGGCACCGCCACACTCGTCGGCATCGCGACTCCGGCGACACAACGGCCTGCGCCACCGGGACGGTCCTGCGCCGCGGCACTCTCGATCGCCACCCGCGCCAGGACGTCTGTCATCACGTCCGGCAACGAGCGGATCCCGTAGCCGCCCACCACGCTCGTATCCGTCCACCGTCGCAGCGTTTGGCCGGCACCGGAAATCGGAAACAGCAGGTCCCGGATGCTGATCCAGTGCCCTTCCCGCCACCGCAGACGCACCGACGCCAGTCCGAGGGCCACCCGGAACTCGGGGGTATCGGCCAGGGTGTCCAGCAGTCGGGCATCTCGGAGGACGTCGATGAGCGTCCACCCTGAGCCAGACGTCACAACCCGGGGCGGCACCGATTCTCTCAGTGCGCCGCTGCGTCCCACCGCGAGTTCGAGCCGTGTCAACGCCTGCAACATGGAGCGCAGGTTCCCGATCTGTTCACGCGCGGATCGGGTCCGTGCGAGGTCGACACGCGCATCGTCGAACCGGCGCCGGTGTTCCGACACGGTTCCGGGAAGTCCGCCCTGACCGGGCAGCCGCTGCGGCCAGTCCTCCACCAAAGCCACGATCCGCAGCAGATGGTCGTCGGTGACACGGACCGTGTCCGCCCGAACCGCGGAGAATGCCAACCCATTTCGTTTGACGATGCTGTAGCGGTCGAACTCCGACACCGCCGCGGACACACCGCGCGTGCCCACCGCGAGATACATGTCCCCCGACCGGGTCGCGGTTTTCCCTCGCCACGTCGCCTTTCCCTCGGCGAAGATGCGTGTGACCGCCGGCCACTTCAGCCAGTGCTCCCACCACGGAATCCACACCTCACCCCGGGAGTCCTCGTCGGCGCTGCCCGACGAGAAACCCACGCTCGAACCCCGGGTCATGAACGTCATCGCCGCGCCCTTGTCCACACTGGACTGCGCCGAGATCCGGCGCGCGGGCGCGGCCTCGAACAGCGTGGCGCCCTCGACCATGAGAACGAACAGCCACGGGTTCACCACCGATTGCGCTGCGCCGAAGGCCGAGGTGTTCGGGGTGCCCGCACTACCCGGATCGAATTGCCCCACTGATGCGTTCACCAGCTTCTCGTGCGACGTACCGGCCAGAGCGTCGCGCGCCCAGGCCCGGCTGGCGCGCTCGGTCTTGGGATCGGCCGGGAACACGTCGAGCAGCCGCTGGTGGTAGTTGCTGGAGAACTCGAGCCGCCCGTCGTTGCCTCCGGTGCCGAGGAGCGACGGGAAGGCGAGTTCACCGCTTCCGAGTACGACCACGGCCGAGCGCAGCCACGGGAGCATCTCGTCGGGGCACACATTGGCGACCTCGCGAATCAAGGCAGCTTTGTCCCAGCCCTCGGACCTTCCCCGGCGGACCGTCTCGTCGACCACTGCGACGGCGCGCCTCAGCGCGCTCACCCGGTCCTGGTCCGGATAGGACAGCAGTGTCTCGAGTTTCGCCCGCTGATTGGTGTCCTTCTCGGTGAACCCGGATCCACCGTTCCACGGGCTCAACACCGGCCTAGGCCGGTACTCCTCGACCAGCCAGTCCGCGATGTTCTCGACGTCGGTGTCGATGACGAGGTCGTCCCCCACCACCCGGCACCGAAGTCCCGGATCACGCTGCTCGGCGAGCACGCGAACGAGCCCCAGTGCGGCGAGTGACCGCTGAAGACTGCGGCCACGCGCCGCGACGAAACGCTGTTCGGTCATCGCTCCTCCCTCCCCTCGTACGCTGCGCTCGCGTTCCAGTCCGCGACGCGCACCAATGCCTCGAAGTACGCCAGCCGGAACGGCCCATATCTGGCAAGGAGGCGGTCCACCATGTCGGCCCACACCTCGACCGAGTCGGAAACCGCACCGTAGGGCTCCACATCGATCGACACCGTTCGGCTTTCGACTCCTGAGACCGACGGGATCGCCACCTCACCGGCCGTGAGTCCCAGGATCTGCGACTCGTCCGACGCGTCGTCGCGGATCTGCACGCGGATCTTTCCGTGATGTGCCGCGATCAGATAGCGCACCAGGTCGCGGTCGCCGGCCGCGTCGAGCAGTTCCGGGTAGCCCGAGTCCAGCAACGCCACACTCGCGAGCTCGTGCCGAAACGACTTCACACCGTCGTACACAAGTCGGCCGCGTCCGGGCGACTTCGCCCACACCTTGTCCGGCGCAGGAACCTCCGCCGTGCGCTGAAGGGCTTGCTGCCACATCGGGTGCGCCTTGCCGAGGTCGTGCAGGCGTGCTGCAAGCACGATGTCCGAGGCGGTCGATTCGCCGAGCGGCAGGCCGGCGACCATCCTGGCGGCCTCGTCCCCGGTCTCCTCGAGGTGCTGGTCGAGTTCCAGCCATCCCCCGGATCCGAGTGCCCCGGTGTCCGAGGTGTCACCGTCGCTGCCCGGCTCGTCGCCACCCTGTGGGCCGATTGCCGTTGCGTCGTCGATTGGCGGCACCGGCACCCCCGACTTCGGATCCAGACCGACTTCGACGGAGTATCCACCAGCTCTCGTCGAAAGGACGAAGACCTGTCCTGGACGGATCGGCATGCTCGCTTTCAGTTCCGTCCACCGCGCCTCGCTCCACCGGGGCTGCGCAATGTCGTAGAACCACAGGGTCTTTCCGGCCGCGAGGAGCCCCTTCACGTCACTGATCTGCGCGCGACACCGCGCATCGTGCCCCGGGAGCTGCAGGTCCGGACCCGGCCGACCGGACTCGCCGAGGTCCACCCACGCGAGCTGGACGTCGAGTTCGTCGGTGTCGCGGATGTACGGCGAGATGTCCGGGTCGTTGCCCGACAGATCGGGAGTGGTGTCGAACAGGGCGTGAAAGTCACTGCGACGCAAGGTCTGTATCGCCGGAGAGGTGGTCTTGACCTCGTCCGCCAACCCGAGCAGTCGCTGATTGCTGACCGATTCGCCCTCGAGTTGACGCAGGGCGGCAGCGGTTGCCGCGGTATCGTCGGGTTCGTAGGGTCCCTTCTTTCCGGCGGCGAACCACCAGAGTTCGGCATCGTCGGTGACGCCGGCGCGATTGCACCGACCCGAGCGCTGGACGAGGGACGGCCAGGGCGCGGCCTCGGTGATCAGAGTCCGCGCATCCAAATCGACGCCGGCCTCCACGACCTGCGTGCTGATCACGACGATGTCCTCCGCGTCCTGCAGTTCGTCGAACTTCGTACGGCGATCGGCAGGACGGAAACGCGAGTGCAGCAGGATCACCGGCGTATCACCGAGAGGCCGTTTCTTCCCGGTGAGTCGCTTGTACACGTCGACCGCGGTCGCGACGGTGTTGACGATCACCAACGTGAGTCCCGGACGATGGCGCGCCACCACGGCGTCGGCGATCGGCTTCGGATTCGCCTGCGCGATCGGAAGTTCCCGGACGATCCGTGGGGCCTCGAGGCGCCGGCGCAGTTCCGGAGTGAGGTCCTCCTCGTCCAGCCGAACGACCGTGGCGTCGGCGCCGAACGGGTTGTCGACGGTGTGGAGCAGACGCTCGTCGATGGTCGCGCTCATGCATGTCAACCCGGTGACGAGTGCCCCGGACTCGCGCTGAAAGGCGGCGATCTGCCGGGCGGTCACGGTGGACGCAGGAGCGAGCTGGGTCTCGTCGACGACGAGGTGGGTGTCGTTCCACAGCAGGCCGGCATCGATCGGATAGGTGCCACGCGTCGATCCGTATCCCCGCATCAGCATCCGGCTGACGATCATGTCGACCGTTCCGACGATGATCTGCATGTCGTCCGGTTTCCTCCGCCAGCGACCGCCGTCGGCGCCGACGCCGCCCACCAACTGCGTGACGTCCACCCGATCGAGAAGCTCCAGCGCCGAGAACCACTGCGGAATCACCGACATCGCCTGGTGGGTCAGCGTCCTCATCGGTAACGCCAGCACCAGGCGGCGCGGCACCTCCTGCCCGTCCGCCGTCAGTCGACGCCAGAGCCAGCCGAGCACGATCGCCGCGGTCTTCCCGAGACCCGGCGGAACGTCGATCACATCGGGGAGTTTCTCCCCCGACAGCGCGACGCGGCGTTGATACGGATACGGGCGAACCCCGGTCGCGGCCTCGAAGAACTCGTCAAAGGACTCGAACTCCACCATGTACACCCTCCTGCGCCACGTGGCCTAGCGAGGTCATCGGGTTTTGTCAGAGCCACGCGCTGAAATCAACGTACGCTAGACCGAGTCGGCTGGCAATCGCTGCTCTGCCACTAATACTAAGTTCCCCCGAACGGATGGGTGATCGCGGTGCCGCTTCAATGCTCGGCCACCAATACTCCGCAATGGAGCCCGGGAACACCCCGGGGCGGCACAGAACGCGGACGATCGTCGCCGATCGCCCACGCGCGATCCGGTTCCCACTCTGCCAGACAGAAGACAGACTCCGGGCTCGCCGTGCCCGAACGCCGTCTACCGAAACACACTCCCCTTGTTCTCCGACGCCTTGACGCGGTCGAGGATCCAGGTGACGAGCACCTCGGGCTTGCGCTTGCGCCCGGTTTCCTTGCGGGTGTCGAGCTCCTGCTCGGCGATGATGTCGCGCAACTGGTCGACGCTCAGCTGCCCGAGCCTCGCAGCCAGTCCCTGCTCGCCGTCCTCCCGATACACGACGAACGGGTCGAAGGCTCCCGGCTGACGGGCTGCACGCTTCTTCGGCGTCGACGCCCGCTTGCGGGGTGCCGCAGTCGGCACCGCGTCTGCGGCGGAGTCGGCCTCGAGACCAACGGGCCGCAGGGTGTCGAGAACGCCGGTGAGCGCGCCGGCGAATCGCGACGACCGCTCGGCCTCCTCGATGATCACGTTCGCCAGACCGGCGATCAGTTGAGCAGCCTGCGGGTTCTTCGCGTCGAGCCGGGCCAGGGCGCCGCCGACGGCCTGGTACTCCACACGCCGGCGCGCCTCGTCGGAACTCATCGGATCTTCTCCTGTGCTTCGGTCATCACATCCATGGTCAGGGCGCGGAACTGGTCGAACTGGCCCTGGTTGCCGTACTTCACCTTCAGGGTCCCGTAGGGCGTGAACTCCGCGGCCGCGGCAACGGAGTTGGCCTCGTTGATGTAACTGGGCAGCACATGCTGGATCGTGGGGTCGCGGCGCAGGCGCTTGGTGGTGGACCGGTGCACTGCCGAGTTGGCCTTGTACTTGGTGATCACCACGCCGAGCTCGACGATGCTGCGGCCGATCTCCTCGCCGATCTTGCGGACCCGACTCTGGATCTGCGGGATTCCGTACGTGGACAGCACATCCGGAATCGTCGGGATGATGTAGGCGTCGGCGGCGGCGAGACCGTTGAGTGTGACGGGGCCGATGTTGGGCGGGCAGTCGATCAGCACGTAGTCGTAGAAGTCGACCACCGGGGCGATGGCCTCGCGCAGGAATCGCGTGCCGTTGCCCGGCGCCCGACCCACCACCCGGAGTGCGCTGAGCTCTTCCTGAACCTCGATGAGGTCGAGAGAAGACGCGAGGAGGTCTACGGTGGTGACCTTCTTGACCGGCGACACCCCGCGTTCGATGGCCTCGTTCAGCCGGAAGTACGACGTCCCGTTGACGGCGTCGGAGAACAGCGTGGCGAGGGTCCGCCCGTTGGTGTTCAGTTCGAACCAGCGCTCCTCGCTGATCATCATGGTGGTCAGGTTGATCTGCGAGTCGAGGTCGATGAGCAGCACCCGCTGCCCGAACTCGGCGGACATGAACTCCGCCGGACCGGCGGTCACGGTCGTCTTGCCGACACCACCCTTCAGACTGATCGTCGCGATCACCTTTGCCATCGGCTGTTCCTACCTCTTCCTTTGTCGATCGTGCGCTCACACACCCTGCCCGATACGTCGCACGCACCGACGTCCGGCCCCTCGGCTGCCACGAATCCGGACTCCCATGCGCGACGGCCGCGAGCGCGAGCGGGCGCGGGCCCAATGCACCCCACAATTCAAATAAGTACAATTCGGACAAATGTCATGTAGTCCGGTCAGACGATTATCGCGTCGCGACGCCCGGAACCCGAATTTCGTCGGCACCCCACTCCTCGCCGAACACGCCGAACACACGTGCGTGAACCGCCTTGAAAGCGCTGGCAGACCAGGGAAATCGTACCCGTGAAACCATTGCTCACCGACCGCGTCGCGCACCGGGCGGTACCAGTGCCGAAACCCCACCGAAATTGGTTTGCCGACCCGATACCGTTCACCGCATTCACCCGCTACCGTCAATTGCAGGCGAGTCCGTCGGCCGTTCCACAACGGTGCCTTCGAGTCACTGGAGGTTCACGATGGAAAGCGAATGCACCCGACCGTGCCCCTCATCCGGATGAGTGCAGACGGTTTGCGTGGGAGCCGACGGCACACGCACCGACTTGTCGGGGAGATCAACGACGTCGATTCCGACGACCCCTACGGCTGGACTCGTCGACCACTGACGTTCGGTGACCGGGGAGGCCGGCGAAGGAAATGGCGAAGACTCGCATGAGATCCCACCGCTTGCGGGCGCTTGCCGCCGCGGCGGGGGTGGGTCTTGTCGTCTTCATCGGCGCCAACACGCCCGCTTCGGCCGAACCGGGCGGTTCCGAGGGGAATTCGACGTCGGACTCATCCGGGTCGGGCCAGTCCGGCACGCCTGGTGACGCCCCGTCCGACGCTCCCGGGAGCCCGCGCGGCAACCCGGGCGCGGGAGAGTCGAGCACGACGGACACCGGCGACGGCGACACCGACGGCGGAGGCTCGGACGGCGAAGGCTCCGGCGACGAGAACTCCGGCGACGGGGGCTCCGGCGGCGAGGAATCAGGGTCCGACGACGGCGACACTCCGAGCCCCGAACGCCACGGCAACGGGTCCGACGCCGACGAGCCTTCGCCGCCCGATTCCGCCCCGACCAGCAACGGAGCGAACGGTGTCGCGCCGACTCCGCCGGACCCGCCCGCCGCGTCCGATGCAGCTGCCGAAGCCACGACGCCGGACTTCAACGCCGAGGAGTCGCCATCGAACCAAACCTCCGGCACGGAGGATCTTCCCGCCCGCCGGCCGCCCGAGGACATCGTCTCCGCCACCGAGCGGTACGAGACGCCGGGTGTCGGCGGTCAGCCGGAGCCGTCGACGCACCCACCCGGCAAGGCGCCCCGGGCGGGCGGACCAGAGGCCGCCGCGATCATGGCCGACCGCATCCCTGACAGTTCGCGGCACATCACGCCCACGCTGCGCGCCAACAATTCCTCCCCCACCGTCGTGGCACTCGGTCCACACCCGAAACGGACCGGCGCCATCAGCGTGCTCGCGTTCCTCGGCGTCAACATGCTCGGCAGCGGGACCACGGGCGCGGTCAGCCCCGGTCCATGGGCCCTCTTGTGGTGGATTCGCCGGTTCGGCAGCGACGTACCGACCATCGCCTCGGCCCCGGCCTTCGCGCCCGGCCGCGGGCTCCTTCTCGACATCCCCACCGACATCCCCACCGACCCGGGTCCCACGAGCGCTCGCGACATTCTGCCGCCGGACCCTGCTCCCGCCTTCACCACCCTGCCGGTCGGAGCCATCACCGGATCGGTGACCTTGCGCGACGTCGACGGACACTCGTTGCCGTCGACACCCGAGATGCCCGATCCCGTCGACGGAACCGTCTACCGCTCCCCTCTGGGCGGTACCTGCACCATCGACCCGGTCTCGGGCGCCTATACGTACGCCCCGTGCCTGAGGGCGCGGGTGGCGGCCGCCGCCGACGACGCCCCGGAATCGACGCGGTTCGACCCGTTCACCATCCGCGCCGACGACCACACAGGCGCCGCGATCACCGTCGGGATACCGGTCGCCGGCCCCTACTCGGCCGGACGGATCACGGTGCCCGGCAAGCAGATCGATGACGCCGTCGTGAGCCCGGCCGGGACCTGGTTCGTCACGACCCACGACGGTGACCGCACCTATCTGACCGTGATCTCACCCGACGCCACGTCGGCGACGACAATCCTCATCCCGGGCGAGCCGCCCCAGGGCATCCACGGGGTGGTGCTCGGTCCCGACGGCCGCGCCCATCAGGTGACTCACAGCGATGAGATCGTCGGTGACGCCGTCCGCACCACCATGCGCATCACCTCGGTCGACGAATCGGGTGTCCCGCACACGACAGCACCCATTCCGGGCCGGCCCCACGGAGGCCTACGGTTCGGCCCCGACGGGACCGGGTACCTGCTCAGCGTCGACGAGAACCCCACCGGTACCGGCACCACCCACCTGATCACGCTCGGCCCCGGAGGCGCGCCGACCTCGACATCCGTCCCGGGCAAGGACGGACACCTGCTCGTCTCACCTACGGGAGATGTCCAGGTGGCGGTCGCGACCGCGTCCTCGACGGCCCTGTATCGAGTCGCCGCGGGCGGGCTGACACCGCTGACCGAATTGGTTGCGCCCGATGCCTGGACCCTGTGGGACCACCGTGGCGACGCGACGTACTTCGCCGCGTACACCGGCGATGCCGCCGAACCACACAGCACACTGACGATCCGCCACGCCGACGGCGAGGCCGTCACCCATGCCGACCTCCCCGGACGGCTGACATTCGTGCGGCCGGGCCACACGAGCGTGCACGTGCTGTCCGAATCCGCGGGCTCGGCGCACATCACCACCGTGGGCCCGAACGGTCGATGGACGACGAACTTCGCGGCCATGACCGTGGCAGCGGCCGCGAACGGTGCCGGCGACACGCTCTTCGCCGCGATGTCGGACCCGATGACCGCCGAGACGATCGTGGTCGCCGCCTCCCCTGAGGGCGGTATCAACCCGGTGATGTCGACCGTCGGGCTCGTCGACATCCGCACCAACCGAATGGGGGATGTCTTCGTCGTCTCGTCCACGACGACGGCCGACGGGCGAGACACCACCACGGTCACCGTGATCCGCCCGGACGGGCGCACCGCCACCGGCCGGCTCCTCGACGGCACTCCGATCTCGTTGCAGTTCAGCCGATCCGGCGACGCGCACCTGGCGATGATGACCACCGACGAGGCCACCGGCGACACGCTGACCTCGTTCGCCGTGGTCCGTCCCGACGCCGCCGTGGTGCGGTCGCCCGCCGTCGCAGGAGAACCCGCGGGCGATCCGACGATCGCCGACGACGGCACCACGTTCATCACCCTGACCCGTTTCGCGCCGTCGACGCGGCAGCCGCACAGCGCGGTCGTCGCCTTCGATCCCGACGGTCGCGCGAGGATGGTCGGTGAGTTCCCCGGCCACGCAACGCGCGGCCCGCTCCTCTCCCCGACGGGCGACGGACTCGCCGTCGTCACCCACGACGCCGGCGCCGCGACGCTGAGGGTCGTCGACGCCCACACCCACCGATCCGGAGATCCCCTCGGCGCCAAGGTCTTCGACGTCGCCCCGCAGATCCTCGGCGTCGACCCGGACACCGGCGCGGTGACGGCCACCATCGGCGACGCAGGACCCGACGAAGGCGCACTCGGTTTCCTGACCACCGACCCCCAGGTGGAGCTCGATCCGACAGGCGGACGCTTCGTCTTCACGCCCACGCCAGAGCAACGGTCGGCCGCCGACCCCGACGGCCGGACCTCCCACAGCTTCACAGTGCTGGTATCCGACCCCAGCGGCGCATCGGCCGTGTTGGCGGTGACGGTGCCGGTGACCCGGTCGTCTGCTCTCCCGTCGCTGGGCTGAGGCGACCGGGCCGACAGACACCGAACGGCCCCACCTCCGCGAGGGAGATGGGGCCGTTTGTCGATCTACAGCTCGAGGTCGCGCCTCGGAGCTAGAGAATCCGTGAAGCCGATGTCACCAGCTGGACTTCTGCACGCCGGGCAGCTCGCCTGCGTGAGCCATCTCGCGCAGGCAGATGCGGCACAGGCCGAACTTGCGGAACACCGAGTGCGGACGACCGCACTTGTTGCACCGGGTGTAGGCCCGCACGGCGAACTTGGGCTTCTTGGCGGCCTTGTTGACCAGAGCCTTCTTTGCCATGTCAGTTGTCCTTAACGTTGTTGTCCTTGAACGGGAAGCCGAGGGCGCGGAGCAGCGCGCGGCCTTCCTCGTCCGTGCGGGCCGACGTCACGACGGTGATGTCCATACCACGCGGGCGGTCGATGTTGTCGATGTTGATCTCGTGGAACATCGACTGCTCGTTCAGGCCGAACGTGTAGTTGCCGTTGCCGTCGAACTGCTGGTCGCTCAGGCCGCGGAAGTCGCGGATACGCGGGAGGGCGATGGACACGAGGCGGTCCAGGAACTCCCACATGCGGTCGCCACGGAGGGTGGCGCGAGCGCCGATCGGCATGCCCTCACGCAGCTTGAACTGCGCGATGGACTTGCGAGCGCGACGGATCTCGGGGCGCTGGCCGGTGATCTTGGCCAGGTCCTCGACAGCGCCATTGATCAGCTTCGCGTCACGGGCGGCGTCGCCGACGCCCATGTTCACGACGACCTTCACGACGCCGGGGATCAGCATCACGTTCGGGTAGTTGAACTCTTTGTTCAGCTGGTCCTTGATCTCCTCGCGGTAGCGAGTCTTCAGACGCGGCTGGACCTTGGTCTCGGTAGAAGTCATGTCAGATGTCCTTCCCGCTCTTGCGCGAGATCCGGACCTTCTTGCCGGTCTCCGGGTCGACGCGGTAGCCGATGCGGGTCGGGTTTCCGTCGGAATCGACGACCATCACGTTCGAGACGTGGATCGGCGCTTCCTGGGTCACGATGCCGCCGGAGGAGGCACCGCGCTCGTTGGCCGACGCGGCGGTGTGCTTCTTGATTCGGTTGACGCCCTCGACGAGGACCTTCTGGGTCTTCGGGAAGGCCTGGATGACCTTGCCCTTGGCGCCCTTGTCCTTGCCCGAGATGACGATCACGGTGTCACCCTTGTGAACCTTCATGTCAGATCACCTCCGGAGCGAGCGACACGATCTTCATGAACTTCTTCTCACGCAGCTCGCGGCCGACCGGGCCGAAGATGCGGGTACCGCGGGGGTCGCTCTCACCCTTGAGGATGACGGCGGCGTTCTCGTCGAAACGGATGTAGCTTCCGTCCGGACGACGGCGCTCCTTGGTGGTGCGCACGACGACTGCCTTGACGACCTCACCCTTCTTGACGTTGCCGCCGGGGATCGCGTCCTTGACAGTGGCGACGATGACGTCGCCAATGCCGGCGTAGCGCCGCGAGGAACCGCCGAGCACGCGGATGCACAAGATCTCCTTGGCACCGGTGTTGTCGGCGACTCGCAGGCGAGATTCCTGCTGAATCACTCGTTAGTCTCCTTGACCTGGAACTTATGTACGGCGGATTTCCGACCCGACGCACACGGTCTGTTGCCCACCGAACACACGCCTGCCTGGTGTTTTCCGCCAGACTGTGACACCTGGACGGTCCGCCCCAGGGGGTTCGCGTGCCGATTTGCGACACAGTAGTGCCGCAGGCAACCCCACAAGTGTAGGGGAACTCCCAGGTCGGAGCCAAATCACGCCCCCCGACGCCCTCCATCGCCGGGTGACGAACACCCGGACCGGACGAGAATTTTTGGATCCGCACCCATCTGGGGCGCATCCCCACACGAAGCACCCTCGAGACGGGACCACCCCGTACCGGCCGATCAGACCATGAGCGGCCGGCCCACCCTTCACCGCTTCGGTGCGCAGCAAGCAAGCCTGCCGCCGGCGGAGGCTCCCGACGAGTGCCGGGAGATCTGCTTCGTCCCAGCCCGCGTCCATCGCCACGCCCTGGGAATCCGACGTCCAGCGCGACACGCGCGACCTGGCACACACGAGTTCGTTCTCGGGTGCCGGTTCGCCCGTTCACAGGGGAGGAATGAGTGACCACCGAAGACACGATCCGGCAGAGCAGCCATATCGCGAGGACATCCGACCCCGCGATCCCGATGACCGCCGCTCAGCGCGGCATCTTCTACGCCCAGCAACTCGAACCCGACGTTCCGCTGACGATCGACGCCTACATTGAGTTCCGCGGCGACACTTCGGGTTCCGACGACGCGCCGGTGGACATCGATCCCGGGATCCTCCAGCGTGCGGCAACGCTGACCACGTTGGAGACGGAGGCCTCGATGTTGCGGCTGACCTCGACCGACGACGCGGAACCGACCCTGACCATCGATCGGTCGCGCCGACTGGTCGTCGGCACACAGGATTTCAGCGACGCCGCGGACCCGCGCGCTGCCGGGCTGGCCTGGATCGACGAGCACCGGTCGAAGAGTCCGGACATGTTCTCCGATCCCCTCCTCGACACACACCTGATCAAGATCGGTCCGGGTCATTCGATCTGGTACTGCCGCGGGCATCACATCGGATACGACGGTTATGCCGCCATGTACCTGATGCTCCGGGTCTCGTCGCACTACACGGCGATCGTCAACGATTCTCCGGCTCCCCTGGTGGACACGGCGACGATGGCCGAGATCGCCGCGATGGATGCCGACTACCGGACCTCGGAGAAGTTCGCCGCCGATCGGGAGCACTGGTCGCAGCACCTGGCCGATCTGCCCGAGTCGGCCACCCTGACCAGGCGTTCCGGTTCGGCCGCACCGTTGTCGAAGGTGAGTTCGACAACCCTCGACGACGACCTGGTCGACCGCATCCGCTCCCTGGCACGGGCCCAGCGGGTCCGGCCGGCGTCGGTCATCACCGCCGCCGTCGCCGCCTACGTCGCCCGCTTCACCGATCGCGACGAGGCGGTCCTCAGCCTTCCGGTCGCGGCACGGGACCGCGACATCCTGCGCACCTCCGCGGGCCTCCTCTCCAACGTCGTCCCGCTGCGCGTCGCTCTCGACGAGGACGCCACCGTGGCCGATCTGCTCTCGGCGGTCAACGCGGAGATCAAGAGCGCCGTGCGCCACCAGAAATACCGCCACGAGGACATCGTCGCCGACATCCTGGGTGCCGCAGGGGCCCGTCGTGGGTTCTTCGGACCGCTGGTCAACGTGATGCTGTTCTTCCAGCACATCGACTTCGGCCCCGTGCGCGGTGAGCTCAACGTGCTGTCCACCGGACCGATCGAAGACGTCTCGGTCAACGTCTACGACAGCTTCGACGGCGGGATGAGCGTCGACCTCGAGGCAAATCCGAACATCTACGCCGACGACGAGATCGCCACCCATCACCGTCGGCTCGTGGAGTTTCTCGAAGCCCTGGTCACCGCCGCTCCCGACGCCCCGGTGTCCCGAGTCAGCGTGCTGCGCGAGTGCGAGTACGCGGAACTGTCGCAGCACGCCTCCGGCGCACAGGTCGAGGTCGGCGAGCACACGCTGATCGACCTTGTGGACGAGGCCGCCGCAGCCCACCCCGACGCGCCTGCCCTCATCGCGGCCCACCCGCGGGATCGGTCCGAATCCCGACCGCTCTCTCATGCCGAGTTCGCTCGGCAGACACGGTCGTTGGCAGCGACGCTCCAGGATCGCGGCGTCGGAGCGGAGAGCATCGTCGCCGTCCGGCTCCGACGCAGCGTCGATCAGGTGCTGGCCCTGCACGCCGTCGTCCGGGCAGGCGCGGCCTTCGTCCCGATCGACCCGGACGAGCCGGCCGATCGCCTCGAGCACATCCTGTCGGTGGCGGCCCCGGACCTGGTCATCACCGAAGAGAATCTGACCGAGCTGCGCGCGAACCCGGCCCGACGAGACCCCGCGCCGGTCGCCGGCCCGGACAACACCGCCTACCTGCTGTTCACCTCCGGTTCGACCGGCAAGCCCAAGGGCGTGGCGATCACCCACCGCGCGATCGTCAACCGACTCGGATGGATGCAGGAGCGGTACCCCCTCGCCGAGTCCGACCGCGTCCTGCAGAAGACCCCGGCGACGTTCGACGTGTCGGTCTGGGAGTTCTTCTGGCCGTTCGTCGCCGGCGCCGCGCTCGTCGTTCCGTCCGCCGACGGACACCGCGACCCGTGGTACCTGCGCGACGTGATCGACGAACACCGCATCACCACGGCGCATTTCGTCCCGTCGATGCTCACCGCATTCTCGGCGGCGCTCTCCGCCGACTCCGACACCCCAGCCGACGCCGACACCCCCGGCGGTGCACGCCGGCGGACCACGACGACCCTGGGGTCGCTGCGCCAGATCTTCACCAGCGGCGAGGCACTGACGCCGGGCACGGTCGGGGCGACCGCGGCACTCACCTCGGCACCGGTCCACAATCTCTACGGCCCCACCGAGGCGGCCATCGACGTCACCCACCACGACGCCTGCCGTGCGGACGTCCCGGTCGTGCCCATCGGCCGACCGGTGTGGAACACCAGCGTCCACGTCCTCGACCGTCGGTTGCGACCGCAGCCTCACGGCGCTGTCGGTGAGCTGTACCTCGGCGGCGTCCAGCTCGCCCGCGGCTACCGGGCACGGCCGGACCTCACCGCGTCACGTTTCGTCGCCTCCCCCGAGGGGACCGGCGAACGTCTCTATCGCACCGGCGATCTGGTCCGGATGAACGACGACGGCGACCTGGAGTACCTGGGACGGTCCGATTCCCAGGTCAAGATCCGCGGTCAGCGCGTGGAACTCGGCGAGATCGAGTCGGCCCTGGCAACGGTGTCCGGAGTCTCCGCCGCGGGCGTCGTCGTCCGCGACGACCTGGTCGCCGACGGACCTGCCGTCGTCGGCTACGTGAGCGGTGACACCGACCTGCACACCCGCGACCTGCGGACCGAATTGGCGTCGGCGCTGCCCGGGCACATGATCCCCACGGCGATCATGGTCCTCGACGCGCTCCCGACCACCGCCAACGGGAAACTCGATCGCCGTGCGCTCCCCCGCCCGGAACTCCGCACCGACCGCGAGTTCGTCGCACCGGAATCCGAGCTCGACCGATTCGTCGTGCGCACCGTCGCCGACGTCCTGGAGCTGGGGTCCGATTCGACGGACAGCTCGCCGATCTCGATGCGCGACGACTTCTTCGACATCGGCGGCACGTCACTGTCGGCGACCCGGGTGGCCTCCCGCCTGTCGAAGGCGACCGGCCGGCGCATCGGTATCCGCACGATCTTCGACGCCGCGGACATCGGCGGGATCGTCGACGCGCTCACCGAACTGGGTGTTGGAATCGACGATTCCCCGGAGAGCACCTCACCCCGCGCCGGTACGCGCGTCCTCGACGGCTCCCCGGTGCCCCTGTCACCGGCACAGCACCGGTTGTGGCTCGCCGTCCGGCTGGATCCGGCCGCCGCGGCCACCTACAACATGCCGTTCACCGTCCGGCTTGTCGGCCCGCTCGACACCGACGCCCTGAGGCAGGCGCTCAGTGACGTCATCGTCCGCCACGAACCGCTACGCAGTGTCGTCGTCGAGCAGGACGGCATCGCATTCATGGCACCGCGCACGCCGGAGTCGGTGACCGTCGACCTGCCGGTCCTGCCGGCGCAGGACGTGCGGAATCTTCCCGATCGCGAATTCGCCTCCCAGACCTTCGATCTCGCCGTCGACCTGCCGATCCGGGCGCGTCTCGTCCGTACCTCCGACGACGACCACCGGCTGACCATGGTGGTCAATCACATCGCCGCGGACGGTTGGTCACTGGCGCCCCTCGCCGGCGACCTGGCGACGGCCTATCGCGCTCGGCGCGAAGGCAACGAACCCGACTGGGCCGCGCTGCCCGTCTCCTATTCGCAGGTCAGTGCGGAACGCCATGCCTGGCTGGCCGAGAGCACCGACGCCGCCACCGAACTCGAATTCTGGCGGGCCGTCCTCGCCGACGCCCCCGGCGAGACCGATCTGCCGCTGGACCGTCCGCGCACCGGTCGCCGCGACGCATCGGGCGCGTCGGTGACCCACGCGCTCTCGCCCGACACGTACCGCGCCATCCGAGAACTGGCCTCGGTCTCCGGTTCCACCGTGTTCATGGTGTTGCACACTGCCGTCGCCACCCTGCTGCGGTCGTTGTCGCAGTCACCGGACATCGTCATCGGAACACCTGTCGCCGGGCGCGGGGATGCCGATCTCGACGGCCTCGTCGGGATGTTCGTCAACACGCTGGCTCTGCGCACGAGAGTGGACAAGAGCGCAGCCTTCATCGACCTGCTGGCGCACGTGCGCGACGTCGACCTCAACGCCTTCGACAACGCCGACCTGCCCTTCGACCGTCTCGTCACCGAACTCAACCCGGACCGGTCGTCGCACGTCCATCCGTTCTTCCAGGTGTCCCTCGCGCTGGAGGACCGTTCGGCCATCCGTCTCGACTTCGCCGGCCTCTCGGCCACCGCCTCGCGCGTCGACACCGGATACACCACCTTCGACCTCCAGCTCACTTTCACCGAGATGCCGGACACCGACGGCGAGCCCGCCGGACTGTCTCTTGAGATCGGTTATGCCACTGCCCTGTTCGACCGATCCACGGTGTCCACCCTCGCCTCGCGCCTCGACCGCCTGCTGCAGGCGGCCACCGTGCAACCGCGCTCCGCGGTCGGCGACCTCCCGGTCCTCGACCTCCACGAACGACTCGACCTCGTTCCCGCGGTCGGCGAGGGACGCCGACCCGTCGAGCATCTGACGACGCTGCTGTCCACGGCCGCCGCGTCCTCCCCGCATCGGGTCGCCGTCACCGACGGCACGCGGTCGCTGACGTATCGAGACCTCGACGCCGCGTCGAACCGACTCGCGAGGTCGCTGCTCGAACGAGGCGCCGGACCCGAACGCCATGTCGCGGTGGCACTTCCGCGTGGCGTGGACTGGATGATCGCCATGTGGGCCGTGGCCCGGTCCGGGGCCGCGTGGGTCCCCGTCGATCCGGCCTACCCGCCGGCGCGTGTCGCGCACATGCTCGGCGACTCCGGTGCCCGCCTCCTCCTGACCGATCGGTCCTCCGACCCACGGACCGCACTGGCCGGCGAATCCGCAAGCAGCACCGAGCATCTCCCGCAGACTCTCGTCCTCGACGACGACGAGGTCGTCGAATCGGTACTCCGGATGTCCGCCGCGCCGGTGTCGGCCGCCGAACGCCCGGGCCCGCTCAGTGTGGATCAGCCCGCCTACCTGATCTACACATCCGGCACCACCGGCACCCCCAAGGGCGTGGTGGTCGGTCATCGCGGTCTCGCGGACTTCGCGGCGCAGCAGGTCACGCAGTACGGGATCACCCCCGACAGCCAGACCATGCACATGGCCTCACCCAGTTTCGACGCGTCGGTGCTCGAGATCCTGATGGCCGTCGCGGCCGGTTCGACGATGCACATCATCCCGCCGGGCATCGTCGGCGGCGCCGAACTGGCCGAGCTGATGCGGGAAGGCCATGTCACCCATGCCTTCCTGACCCCATCCGTGCTCACCACCATCTCGCCCGACGACGTCCCCGAACTCGAGGCCCTGGTCATCGGCGGCGAGCACCCGAACCCGGAAGTCGTGCGTATGTGGTCCCACGGGCCGCGACTGTTCAATGCCTATGGTCCGACGGAGACCACGGTCGTCGCGACTGTGTCGTCACCGATCCAACCCGACTACCGGACGCTGACCATCGGACGGCCCATTCGCGGCGTCTCCGCGCTCGTGCTCGACGAACGACTGCAGCCCGTCACCCCCGGCGCGGTCGGCGAGTTGTACATCGCCGGTGAGCATCTCGCCCGCGGGTATCACGGGGTGCGGCCGCTGACCTCGAAGCGGTTCATCGCCAACCCGTTCGGCGATCCGGGCGAGCGGATGTACCGCACCGGCGACCTGGTGCGTTGGACGCCCGATCACGAACTCGAGTTCCGGGGCCGCGCCGACCATCAGACCAAGGTCCGCGGTCACCGTATCGAACTCGGCGAGATCGATGCCGTCCTCGTCGCCGACGCCGCGGTGCGTGCGGCGGTCACGACCACCCACGGCGAGGGTGACCGCGCTCATCTCGTCTCGTATGTGACTATGGCGGACGGAACCTCCGACACCGCGTCCAAAGTGCGTGAGCGTTTGTCGGATCGTATTCCGCGGCACATGATCCCGTCGACGATCGTCGAACTCGACGAGATCCCGACGACACCCATCGGGAAGGTCGACCTGCGCGCGCTGCCCGCACCGGAGGCCCTGCCGGCCGAGACCGGCGTCGTGTACGTCGCGCCGCTCACGCCGACGGAGCAGACGGTGGCCGACCTCATCGCCGAACGACTCGACCTCGAACCCGGCACCGTCGGCCGCCACCACGACTTCTTCGACCTCGGCGGGAACTCTCTGCTGGCGACCCAGATCGTCGGCACGCTCGAGCACCTGACCGGCCACCGGATTCCGGTGCGCGAGGTCTTCGATCATTCGACCGTCGCCGCGATCGCACGCCTCGTACCCGAGCGGGAACGCGAGCGAGCGGACACGAACGAGACGCGCATCCCCCGTCTCCTGCACGATCCCGACGCTCCCGTCGAGCCCGGTCCCGCCCAGCGGCAGCTCTGGTTCCTCAACCAGCTCGCCGTCGGCGAGACCGCCGAGGGCGACGGCTCCGCGACCGCCGGTTACGCGATCGCGTTCGCGCTCGATCTCCGCGGCCGTCTCGACGTCGACGCACTCGCCGGCGCGATCCGCCACACCGTCGACCGCCACGTGATGCTGCGCACCGTCTATCCCGATCTCGACGGCAGGCCTGTCCTCGACGTGCGCCCCGCCGACGCCGTCACTCTCGACCTCGCGGTCACCGACACCACGGAAGCGCACTGGCCGGATCTGGCCCGGGCTCTCGCCGCCCGCCCGTTCGATCTGACCACCGACCTCCCGCTGCGGACCGCACTGCACCAGATCGACGGCGACGCCATGCACCACCGGCTGTCGATCGTCATCCACCACATCGCCGCCGACGGGTGGTCGATGATCCCGCTCCATCGCGACATCACCCGCGCCTACGCCGAACTCCGTGACGGTGCCACGACCGGCGCGAAACCCCTGACCGACACCGCGATCGACTACCTCGACTACCTGCGGTGGCAGGCCGAGAACCTCGCCGGCCACGGTGAGCTCACAGACTGGTGGCGACGCGAACTCGACGGGATCGACGCCGGCCCCATCCTGATCCCCGACGCCCCGGCCGGACGGACACGCCGTGCCGAAGTCGTCGAGGTGGAGTTCGGCGCCGAAGTCCGGCGCCGGCTGATGGCCGTCTCCCCCGACCACGCCACGGAATTCATGAGCGTGCACGCACTGTTCGCGGCCCTGCTCCACCGTCTGCACGCCGATCCCGCCACCCATGTGGGCGGCGCGTCCTCCGACATCGTCATCGGCACCCCGGTCGCCGGGCGCAACGACCCCCGTCTCGCCGACGTCGTCGGGATGTTCGTGAACTCGGTGGTGCTGAGGACCCCGGTGGACGGTCGTGAGAGCTTCACGACTCTGCTCGACTCCGTTCGCCACCGCGACCTCGAGGCGCTCTCGCAATCCGACATGCCGTTCGAGCGGATCGTCTCGATGGTCAATCCGCCTCGTGACGGCCGGCATCCGATCTTCCAGATCGCGCTCGCCTTCGACGCCCAGACGACCGACGCCCCGACCGACAGCGCGGCATCGGGTGCGCTCGACGCCGGCTCCGGGATCTCCGATCTGCGCATCGACGCCGTCGAGATCGACACCGGCACGGCGCGTTTCGATCTCGAGCTCCGCATCCGGGACGGGCGCGCCCGGTTCACCTATGCCACCGATGTCCATACCCGCGCTCGTGTCGAGGCACTGGCCCAAATATTCGCCGAGCTCGCCGACGCGGCGGCCGCACACCCCGACGTCCCCCTCGACGATCTCCGCCTGACGACGGCCGGAGACCTCGAACCGGTCGGCGAACCCACGATCACACCGCGCCACCTCGCCGACATCATCACCGCCACGGCACGCCGGCATCCCGACCGGGTGGCCGTCGAGGACTCCGATCGCAGTCTGACCTACGCCGAGATCGACGAGATCTCGACGATCTGGGCGCACCACCTGCATGCCTTCGAGGTGGGCACCGACGACGTTGTCGCCGTCGCCCTCGAGCGCAGCGTCGAGTCGGTGATCGCGACCTGGGCGATCGCCAAGAGCGGTGCCGCGATCCTTCCGGTCGACACCCGCTACCCCGCCGACCGGATCGCCCACATGGTCGCCGATTCCGGGGCCCGACTGGGCATCACGACCGCGGACCGGTTCGCCCACGTGCCGCAGGAGATCTGGTGGGCCTCGCCCGGGATGCTGGCTGCACCGTGGAGCGGTCCCACCCCGGCTGCCGACTCGCTCACCGGTCCCCGCCACACCGACTCGCTCGCCTACGTGGTCTACACCTCCGGCTCCACCGGAAAGCCCAAGGGAGTCAGCGTGACCCACCGCGGGATCGCCGCATTCGCCGCGACGCAACGCGATCGCTACCAGGTGGCCCCCGGGGACCGCACCCTGCACTTCGCCTCCCCGGCCTTCGACGCCGCGATGCTCGAGTTCCTCCTGGCCTTCGAGGCCGGCGCGACGATGGTGATCGTCCCGTCGACGATCTACGGAGGCGACGAGCTCGTCGACTTCGTCGACGAGCACGCGGTCACCCACGCGTTCATCACACCGGCCGCGCTGGCCACGGCCGCTCCGCATCCGCTTCCCCTGCTGCGCACGCTCGGCGTCGGGGGCGAGGCCTCCACGCCGGAGCTGGTGGCACGCTGGGGAACCGACCGGAGCTATGTCAACGCCTACGGCCCGACCGAGACCACCATCGTCGCCGTCATGTCGCAGCCGCTCCGTCCGGAGGCGCCGATCACCATCGGCTCTCCGGTCACCGACTGCACCGCACTTGTCCTCGACCATCGCCTGCGCCCGGTGCCCGATCACGTTCCCGGCGAGCTGTACATCAGCGGACCGGGCGTCGCCCGCGGCTATCTGAATCGGCGGGGACAGACCGCCACCCGGTTCATCGCCCGCCCCGGCGGTTCCGGTGACGTCATGTACCGCACCGGCGACATCGTCCGGCGCGACGCCGACAAATCGCTGATCTACCACGGCCGCAGCGACAACCAGGTCAAGGTGCGCGGATTCCGCATCGAACTCGATGAGGTCACCGCCGCGCTGAGCGCCGTCGAGGGCGTCGACTTCGCAACGACCGTCGTCCGCGGACAGGGCAGCGACGCTGTGCTGGTCGGGTACGTCACCTCTACCGATCCGGCCGACGCACCGGACACCGCAGCCATCCTGGACACCGTTCGGCAACGCCTCCCGCGCCACATGGTCCCGTCCGCGGTGGTCGTCCTCGACTCGATCCCGCTGACCGGCAACGGCAAGCTCGATCATCGCGCGCTCCCCGAGCCCACCACGACAGCGGTGCCGACGTCGGGCCGCGCTCCGCGCACTCCCGCCGAGACCACGCTGACGCACATCCTCGCCGACGTTCTCGATCTCCGCTCTGACGAGGTGGGGGCCACCGACGACTTCTTCCTCCTCGGCGGCACATCGCTGCAGGCGACCACGCTGGTCAGCCGGATCAACCGCGTCCACATCGGTGAACGGCTCCGGGTACGGGACGTCTTCGATCACCCGACACCCGAAGCGCTCGCGCCGCTGCTCATGCTCCCGGAGGGTTGGGACGTGAGTGCACCGGCCGCGGCCGACCTCATCTCGGGGTCAATCGAACAGACTGCGCCCGAACGGCTTTCGGATCGACCCGAGCGGTTCCCGATGGCTCCTGCACAGCGCCGGCTCCACTCGATGGCCACCGCCAACCCGGAGGCCACCGAGTACCTGATGCCCTTCGTGCTGCGCCTTCGGGGAGAGCTCGACGTACCGGCGCTGCGTGGCGCACTGGTCGACATCGTCGCCCGGCACACCAGCCTGCGCACGATCTTCGAAGCCGGCGAGCACGGCCCCGTGGGCCGAGTGCTCGACGACCCGGGGGCCGTGGTCGGCGAACTCGCCGTGCAGTGGACGCCGGATGTCGCCGCCGAGATCGCCAGGCACGCAACCCGTCCCATGGATCTCTCGCGCCAGGCGCCGATCACCGCGACACTCGTCGCGGACAGTGCGACGGCAGGAACGGTGACCGAACACGTACTCGTACTCGTCCTCCATCACATCGCGGCCGACGGTGCGTCCCTTCCGGTCCTCGTCGCCGACCTCACCCGCGCCTACGGCGAACGTCGACGCGGCCGTACCGAGAACTGGACGCCGGCCGCCGTCGACTATCGCGACCACGCGCTCGAGAGTGCCGACGCCGAGAGCCTCGCCGACGACCTCCGGTTCTGGGAGGTGACACTCGCCGACGCCCCGGCGGAGACAACCGTCGCACCCGTGGCGGATGATCTTCAGCCGTCCGGGTCCGGAGCGGGCTCCGTCAGCCTCCCGGTTCCCGCACACACGCGAGCAGGCCTGGTCGCCTTCGCCCGTGAGCAGTCGACCACGCCGTTCTCGGTGGTGCACACGGCCCTGGCGATCCTGTTGCACCGACTCGGCCTCGGCGACGATCTCGTCGTCGGCAGCCCGGTCGACAACCGCGTCGGCCGCGACGCCGACCGCGACTACAGCGGTGTCGTGGGGATGTTCGTCAACGTCGTTGCGCTGCGAACCCGCCTGGAGGCGGCCGACACGGTCGCCGGACTCGTCCGTCGCGTCCGCGACGCCGACATCGACGCGCTCGACCACCGCGGCCTGCCGTTCGACGACGTCGTCGCGGCGCTGAACCCCCCACGCACGCCCGGACGGCATCCACTGTTCCAGGTCGCCCTGTCGGTCCACGACTACACGGCCGGAGGCGCCGCAGGACCGGCCGACGGCCTGCTGGCGACGACCATCGAGATGGATGCGGGCCTCCGCGCGTCGATCGCCGAATTCGATTCCCCGGAAGCGAAGTTCGATCTCCAGTTCACGCTCACCGGCCTGCGTGACGGCGATGCGGCCCTCCAGATCAATTTTGACACCGTGCGGTACCGCAGGCAGGATGCCGAGCTCCTGGCCACGCGCCTGATGCGTGTCGTGCGCGGCATGCTGGGCGACCCAGGTCGTCCGATCGGCGACATCCGGATCACCGACCCGCTCGAGGTCGCCGAGCGCGCACCGTCACTCGGGCGTCCGGCGCAACCGCCGACCACGCTCGACAGGTTGTTCGCACAAGCCGTGCAGCGGAACCCCGACGGTGTCGCCGCGATGGCGGGCTCGCCGGAGGCACCCGAGACCATCACCTACGCGGAGCTCGACGCCCGTTCGAACCGACTGGCCCGGGTACTGCTGGGTCGGGGCGTCGGCTCCCCGGACGCCGAACACGTGGTCGCGATGGCCGTGCAGCGCTCGATCGAGTCCCTCGTGGCGATCTGGGCCATCGTGAAGACCGGAGCGGCCTACGTCCCGATCGACCCCGCCTATCCCGCCGACCGGATCGCCCACATGCTCGGCGACAGCGGTGCACGGCTCGTGGTGACGACCTCGGCGGCAGCCGAATCCATCGCGGCCGGGATGGCCGGCGACCCGGCACCGCTGCTCGTCCTCGACGACGCGGCGACGGCCACCCGGCTGCAACACTCGTCGCCGTCGCCGATCACCGATGCCGAGCGCGGTTCGACGATCCGGCCCGACCAGCTCGCCTACATCATCTACACCTCCGGTTCGACCGGACGGCCCAAGGGGGTACTCGTGCCTCACTCGGGACTGCGTCCGGTGCACGACGAACTCGCCCACCGGATGGCCCCCGGCCCGAAGTCGCGGGTGCTGCACTTCGCGTCGCCGAGTTTCGACGCGTCGGTTCTGGAAATGCTGCTCGCCCTTGCCGGATCGGCTCCACTGGTCATCGTCGGGCCCCAGGTCTACGGCGGTGAGGCACTCAGCGACGTCATCGACTCCGCGCAGGTCACCCATGCGTTCATCACGCCGGCCGCCGTCGCCAGCATGTCGCCGGACGCGGTGCCGTCCCTACGGGCACTCGCCGTCGGCGGCGAGGACTACGGCGCCGACCTGGTCCGGCGCTGGGCCCCCGGACGCACCCTGATCAACGTGTACGGACCGACCGAGACCACGATCATCATCACCGGCAGCGAATCACTCGCGCCCGACCGGCAATTGACGATCGGCACGCCGAACAACGGAGTGGGCGCGCTCGTCCTCGACGAGCGTCTGCATCCGGTACCGGCCGGGGTGGTGGGCGAGCTCTATCTCATGGGCCCGCAGATCACCCGCGGTTACCACCGCCGACCGGGTCTCACCTCGACCCGCTTCGTGCCGGCACCGATGGTCGCCGGACGGCGCTTCGCCGGACGGCGCATGTACCGCACCGGCGACCTGGTGCGCTGGACCGAGGACGGCCGTCTGGCCTACGTCGGCCGCGGCGACACACAGGTGCAGGTCCGCGGCTTCCGGGTCGAGCTCGGCGAGATCGACGACGCCCTGACGGCCGAGCCGGATGTCGACTTCGCGGTGACCCTCGTCGAGGGCACCGGAGCTGCGGCCAAGCTCCGCAGTTACGTCACCGCCACCGATGGAACCGCACCGGACCCCGCCGATCTACGGCGCCGCGTGAGTCGCCGACTCCCCCGGCACATGGTGCCGACCTCGGTGATACTGCTCGACGCCATCCCGTTGACCCCCACCGGCAAGCTCGACCGCAAGGCGTTGCCCGCCCCCAGCGATGACGCCACCCGCCGCGCACCGGCCCCGGGTGTGGAGACGACGATCGCGCAGGTCTTCGCCGAGGTCCTGGAGGTCACCCCGGACACGATCGGGGCCGACGACGGCTTCTTCGACCTCGGCGGCAACTCCCTGCTGGCCACCGCCGTCACCTCGCGGCTGGCCGAACGGACCGGCCTCCAGGTGTCGGCGCAGTCGCTCTTCGGCGCGCCGAGCCCGGCGGAACTCGCCGCCGCACTGGGCATCGACGGGGCGGCGCCGACCGACCCGTCGGAACAAGCCGGCACAGCGGGGCTGGACGTGCTCCTGCCCCTGCGTCGGCAACGCGGCGACACCGCGGAGAATCCCGGCGGACCTCCTCTGTTCGTCGTCCATCCGGCGATCGGACTGTCGTGGAGCTTCACCTCGCTCCTGCCCCACCTGCCCGCAGGCAGGGCGCTGTACGGACTGCAGCATCCGGCGTTGTCCGGCAAGCCCTGCCCTCGCACGATCGGCGACCTCGCCGCCGAGTACGTGGCGCAGATCCGGACCGTCGCCCCGGAGGGCCCGTATCACCTCGTGGGGTGGTCGCTCGGCGGACTCATCGCGCACGAGATGGCGGTTCAGTTGCGGGAGGCCGGCGATGACGTCGCCCGGCTCGTCGTGCTCGACAGTTACGTCGTCTCCGAGCGACCGGACCTCGACGCCGAGGCGTCGATCACCGACCTGATGCGCGAATTCGGCCTCGAACTCGACAGCGAAGAGCTGTCCGGGACAGAAGAACTCACCGTCGCCGACGCCCACCGCATCATCTCCTCGATCGGCGGAGCGCTCGGTGGCCTGACCCGGGAGGCCCTGGGAAAGGTCCACGAGGTGTTCCGCCACGCCTCCCCGCTTGCCGAAAGGTGGCGGCCGCGCCTCTACGACGGCGACCTGACCTTCGTCACCGCCACCGTCGACCCCCAGCCCGGCGCACCCGCCGTCGACGCCTGGCACTCGAAGGTGACCGGACGGGTCGTCGAGATCGAAGCACACAGCACCCATGCACGAATGATGTTGCCCGAGCACGTGTCCGACTGGGTACATGCCATCGGCGTACCACCGGGAGCACCGGCGGACGCCACACGACAGGAGAAGCGATGATCAACCCCTTCGACGACACCGACGGAGTCTTCCGGGTGCTCGTCAACCACGAGAACCAACACTCGCTGTGGCCGGAATTCGCACCCGTCCCCGACGGCTGGCAGACCGTCTTCGGCCCCTCCGGCCACGACGAATGCCTCGAGTACGTCGAACAGAACTGGCGAGACATGCGACCCGCCAGCCTGATCCGGACCATGGCGAGCGCACAGGACGAGGGAAGCGAGGTCACCCGTGGGGAGGCACAGTATCACTGACGACGCACCGGACCGTAGAGCGTCGCCGTACGCGCTGGAACTCCGCGGGCTGCAGAAGACCTTCCGCACCGGCTTGTTCGGCCGAGGCCCGCGGGTCCACGCCCTCAACGGGCTGGATCTCTCGGTCCCCACCGGAACCGTGCACGCCCTCCTCGGGCCCAACGGAGCGGGCAAGACGACCACGGTCCGCGCGGTGGCGACCCTGATGACCCCCGACGAGGGCTCGGTCATCGTCGACGGCGTCGATGCCATCGCCGATCCCGGTGCAGTGCGCAAGATCGTCGGGGTGTCCGGTCAGTACGCCGCCGTCGACGGGAACCTGACCGGTTTCGAGAACCTGCGCATGGTCGGTCAGCTGTACGGGCAACCGCGCTCGGAGGCGTCGGAACGAGCCCGCGAACTGATCGCGGAACTGAACCTCGGGGACGCCGCCGACCGACCGATGCGGACCTATTCGGGCGGGATGCGGCGTCGCCTCGACCTCGCAGGCGCCCTCATCAACCGCCCCTCGCTGGTGATCCTCGACGAGCCGACGACCGGACTCGACCCGCGCGGACGACGCCAGATGTGGGAGGTCATCGCCGAACAAGTCGGCTCCGGCGCGACGGTTCTGCTCACGACGCAGTACCTCGAGGAGGCCGACGCCCTCGCCGACGAGATCACCGTCATCGACCACGGCACAATCCGTGCCCAGGGCAGCGCGGCGGAGCTCAAGTCCGCCACCGGCGGGTCGATACTGACCGTCGAAGTCGTTGTCCCCCAATACGACGACGCCGACACGCAGGTCTCGTCGTCGCTCACCCAGATCGGCGTCGGACCGGCAGAGCGTGTCGAATCGGGCACGGAGACCGTCACCGACACGACTTCCGCGCGCTGGTCTGTTCCCGTCGACGCCGGCACCCGCAGTGCTGTGGCGGCGGTCCTCGCGCTGTCTGCGGCCGGTATCGAGGTCGTCGACGCTTCCGTGTCGACACCCACCCTCGACGACGTCTTCCTGACGCTCACCGAGCGCTCCGGCACGACCGGGCCGGACACGCTCGGCGGCGTCGACGAGATCATCCACCGGCCGGCCGGTTCGGACACCGCGACCGGCGAACCAGAAGCGAAGGGCGAGCCCGTCGACAGGTTCGCAGACACCGTCTGCTCCGACGTGCTCGGAGCAGACGAGCGCGCCGCGGACTCACCGGACGACCGAGCCGATCGATCGGAGCACGCACATGTTCACTGACACCGCAGTTCTGGTCGAGCGAAACCTGCTGACCGTCAAACGCATACCGACGCTCCTCATCAGCGCGACGATCCAGCCGCTGATGTTCGTCTTCCTCTTCGCCTACGTCTTCGGGGCGACTTTCGGCGGTGGTTCCTACCGCGAGTTCCTGATGGCCGGCATCTTCACCCAGACCGTCGTGTTCAACGCCGCCTTCACCACCGTCGGTTTGGCGAACGACACGTCGGACGGGATCATCGACCGCCTCCGCTCGCTACCGATGTCCCGACTGGGCGTCATCAGCGGCCGGGTCACCTCGGACATGCTCCTGGGCGCCGTCGGACTGGCGGTCATGGTCGCCTGCGGACTGGCCATCGGCTGGCAGGTCCACGGCAGCGCCGCCGACGCCGCGATCGCCTTCGCCATCATCGGGCTCTTCGCCGTCGCGATGGCCTGGGTCGGTGCCGTGACCGGCCTGGCGGCGCCGAATGTCGAAGCGGCACAGAGCATCGGCTTCCTCTGGATGTTCCCGGTGACGTTCCTGTCGAGCGCGTTCATCTCGGCGCAGAGCCTTCCCGGACCGCTGCGAACCATCGCGGAATGGAACCCGGTGACCGCTGTCGCCACCGCCTGCCGGCAACTGTTCGGCAACGAGGCACCACCGACGTTCCCGACCGCGACCGGATGGGTCGCCGACCACGCCGTGGCGTATGCGGTGGGCTCGTCGTTGGTCATCCTGGCCGTGTGCGTCCCTGCGTCCCTTGTCCTTTACCGACGTTCAGCGAACCGGTGATCGCCGATCGCCGGAGAAGTCCCGACGATTCCGGCTACCGTGATGAGGTGACATCGGACGACGGCGACGAGGGCCCCGGACGCGGACACGAATCTCGCGTGTTGCGCGATCTTCTCCAATCGGCGTCCACCGGGGACCGCGCCGCGTTCACGCAGTTGTACGACCTGACCAGCTCCCGCATCTACGGACTGGCGTTTCGCGTGGTCCGGGACCGCGAATACGCGGAGGAAATCGTGCAGGAGGCCTTTCTGCAGTACTGGCAGAAGGCCGGCGAGTACCACCCGGCCCGTGGCTCGGTCATCACCTGGATGATGACCATCGCGCACCGCCGCGCCGTCGACCGCGTGCGCTCGGAGCAACGTCAGCAGGACCGCATATCCGACTACGGCGCGGCCTCGGTGGAGACCCCGCGCAACATCCCGCTCGAGGTGGCCGTCCACGCCGACGAGGCGCGTACGCTGCGCACATGCCTCGGCGAGCTGACCGAACTACAGCGGAACGCCATCGAGATGTCCTACTTCGGCGGTCTGACCTACCCGGAGGTGGCGCAGCAGACGGCGACCCCCTTGCCCACCGTGAAGTCCCGCATCAGGGACGGCCTTCGCCGCCTGAAACAGTGCTTGAGGACGCAGGAGGATGCCTGACCCGACCATGCCAACCACCGACGCGGAGCCCGACGACCGAATGTCCACCTGGCTCGACGACCACATCGAGCTGTATGCCGTTTCCGCACTGACCCCCGAGGAGACCCTCCGCGCGGAACGGGAACTCGCCGCACTCTCGGCTGCCCGGCGATCGTCATACGACGCCCGGATCGTCGAAACCCAGAGCGCCATGGCGAGATTCGCGAGCGCCTACGCCCTTGAGGCACCCGCCGACCTCCGACGCCGGGTCCTTGCCGATGTCTTCGACGATCCGTTCGACCCGACGACTCAGACACCGGCCGCCGATCTGGGGTCCGCGCGCCGTCGACGTGAGGAGACCGCACAGGGACCGCGCCGGAAGATGGCCGTGCTGGCCGCCGCCGCGGTGACCGTCGTCGTCGCGCTCGGCGCCGGCGTGCTGATCGGTCGCACCACGGCACCGGAACCGTCCCCGGCGGCGACAGCGATCGACGAGAGCCGGCAGCAGGTCCTGGACGTCCTGGCTGCGGGTGACGCGACCGTGACCGCCCAGCCCCTGGCCGACGACCGCGGCACGATCACGGTCGTCAACTCGGCGAGCGCGGGTCGCGTGGTGACCCTGATCCGGAACACCAGCCGCCCTATCTCGCCCGACAGCACCTACCAGCTGTGGCTGGTCGGCGGAGCGGACGACCCGGTTCCGGCAGGACTGATCCCGGGAGGCGACACCGAACCCGTCGTCGTCGGCGAGCTGGGTGGCGCGCAGGTCCTGGCGGTGACCATCGAACCGACCGGAGGCAGCAAGCAGCCGACGACCCCGATCCTGGCGCAGATTCCGCTCACGTGAACCTGCGTCCGGGGAACCCACTCGTGGGGATACCGACAGGACCGTCTCTACGCGACCCGGCCGAAAGCCGGCGCGCGACCCGCTGAGCTCGTTCGCGGTCCCAAGAAATCGGCCCGGGAATCAACCCCCGGGCCGTCACTCACCAGCGATCGAGGCTGGTGTAGCCGTCCTGCAACGCGCGAGCGAACAGATGCGTCTTGGTCGGCGCGGGACGACCCACCGCCGTGTACTTGGCGCGAATCCGGGCCAAGTGGGTGCTCACGGTCGACGCGGAGATGAACAGGCGGGCAGCGGCTTCTTCCTTGGACTCCGCGGCCAACCACGCCAGGAGGACCTCGACCTCGCGGTCGGAGAGACTCGGACGAGGCAGGTTCGCCGACCCGGGTTCTCCGACGGTCCGGTAGTCGGAGAGTCGCGCGACGCCGGTTGCCGTGGCGTCCGGAGTCCCGACGCGACGCTGGTCTACAGCACCCCGGGACGGTACGGAACGAAAGATCTCTGAAGTGGCCGTCACTGGTCCATCCCCTTGTTTGTCAAGCGTTTCGCCTGCACTCCCGACCACGCACGCTCCACGCATCATTCCCGTTGATCCCAAACTAGAACTCAGGTCCGTTGGACGGTAGACCCAGAAAGGGGGACTTCCGTCGTGCTCGGATCGCTCGTCGACTGATTCACTCACGCTCGCGTCCCCCCGTCACTGATTCCGCACCCTCCCGTCGACCGACCGAGACCACCCAGATCAGTCCGGCCGATCCCCTGGCTTGCGGACCCGGTGCCGCTGGGGGACCGGAAGCCACCCGTCCTCTACCGCCCGCTTGAACAGGTCCACCTTTGTCCGGGTGGGCCGTCCGGCGTCGGCGTACTTCTGCCGAATCCGCTTCAGATACTCGTTGACCGTCTCGGCCGACACCCCCAGAGCGGCGCCGACCCGCGCCGAGGTCTCGCCCGACGCGTACAGGGCCAGGACCTTCTGGAGCTGGGGAGACAGGTCGACGGCGGCGAGTTCGGGGTCGCCGTCGATGGCGGCCGCCCACTCCGTCGTCAAGACCGCCCGCCCCTCGGCCGCGGCTCGGATCGCGTCGATGATGACCGATTCGTCCGCCGACTTGAGCACGACGCCGAGCGCGCCGGCCCTCGCCGCCGACCGGAGCAAGGCGGGGTGTTCACCCGAGGTGTAGACGACGGTGGCCACCCCGGCGTCGGCGAGGGCGTTGACGTTCTCGCGAGGCGTGGTCCCGTCGTCGAGTCGAAGGTCGAGCAGCACCACGTCGAGCGGCATGCCGGCGAGGACGCCCGCGACCGTGGAAGCGGAACAGACCAGAGAGATGTCGTCGACGGTGTCGAGAACGCGCTCGATACCCCAGATCGGCGAGCGGTGGTCGTCCACCATGCCGACGCGTATGACGCGTTCGCTCCCGGACCCCGCGTCGGTCATCGACGACGTCCCCCTTCCTTGCCCGGGCGGCCGATGCCGGCCTCTGAGCAATTAGACAGCTTCGTACTCCTCTGTACTCGGCGAACCTATCGAACGATTCCGACAACGTTCTCAGTCAGATGCCTCACCTGCGACAACTGGTCTCGTTTTGTCGCAGCATCGGTCCTCGACATGGGGGGACATGATGAGTTTTCGCCCTCGAGCCGCAGCCCACGTGCCAAACTGGAACACGTTCTAATTCATGGCGGCGACCCTACCGCCGCAGCGAGCCACGAGGTGAAACGATGAGCGCACCTTCGACGCACGACGTCCTGGGCACGACGGTGACCATGCCGGTGGAGATTCGGCACGCACGATGCTTCGTCGCCGGGTTCACGGCCGACACCGCCGCGGTCCAGCGCGCCATCGACAGCGAGTCGACCCGTCCCGGAACACTACGCCCCCTACGGATACGTCCCGGGCGATCGATGTGCATGATCGTCTTCGTCGACTACATCGACGGCGACCTCGGCCCCTACAACGAGTTCGGGGTGTGTTTCCTGGTCGAGGACCCGTCGCAGCCGCCGACCTCGCCGCTGTCGGCGCTGGCCTCACTCGTCAAAGGCGACGCCCGAGCGCTCGTGCACCGACTGCCCGTCGACGGCGAGTTCACGCTCGCCGCCGGCCGCGGGATATGGGGGTTCCCGAAGACCCTCGCCGACTTCGATGTCGACCACACATCAGCGGGCCGTCACGGCCGGGTCGAGGCCGACGGCCGCCTCATCGCCGACCTGCGCCTGAAGGCCGGTCTCAAGGTCCCCGACACCACCGCCGACACGGTGCTGAACGCGTACTCGCAGCTCGACGGCGTCACCCGCATGACTCCGTGGCGACTCACCTCGGTGAGCGGCACGCGCACGCGCATAGGCGGAGCGACCCTCACCCTCGGGGACCATCCCATCGCCGACGAACTGCGCTCGTTGCGCCTGGGTCGCCGTGCCCTGATGTCCAGTTCGGTGGACAAGATCACCATGCGCTTCGAGGACCCGATCGTCATCTGAGCCCATCCCCGGAGTCGGCACGCCGCGCCCACGCGCGGAGCACAATGACCCCATGAGCAACCTCGAGACGGACCCGGCCGAACTCGACTGTCGTGGTGACGCCGACGCCGCAACCTCCGGCAGCGGCCCACTGCACGTGGAGGTGCTCACCGCCCGCGACGTCCCGCTGGGCGGCCCGCGCGCGATGACCGTCCACCGAACGCTCCCCCAGCGGTCGAGATCGCTCATCGGGTCGTGGTGCTTCGTCGACCACTACGGTCCCGACGACGTGTCGCAGACCGGAGGCATGGACGTTCCACCCCACCCGCACACCGGGCTGCAGACAGCCAGCTGGTTGTTCACCGGAGAGATCGAGCACCGCGACACGATGGGCAATCACGCGATGGTCCGGCCGGGCGAGCTCAACCTGATGACCGCCGGCCACGGCATCGCCCACACCGAGGTGTCCACGCCCGAGACGACCGTCCTGCACGGAGTGCAACTGTGGATCGCGCTGCCCGCCGAGGCGGCGGACGCACCGCGCGACTTCGCGCACCACAAGCCCGACGACGTCGTCCTCGACGGGGTCCGGCTCAAGGTGTTCCTCGGTGAACTGGCGGGCACGCGCTCCCCCGTGCGCACCTTCCTGCCGCTGCTCGGCGCCCAGATCGACTTCGAGCCGGGCGCCCGTGTCGAGCTCGACGTCGATCCCGCGTTCGAGCACGGCATTCTCGTCGACTCCGGCACGATCGAGGTCTGCGACTCCGACGCCCCTCCGCTCCGGCGCACCGAACTCGGTTACGTCGGCCTCGGAGCGTCACGCCTCTCGCTGCGCGGCGTCGGCGCCGAACCCGCTCGCATCCTGCTGCTCGGTGGGACCCCGCTCGACGAGGACATCGTGATGTGGTGGAACTTCATCGGCCGCTCACACGAGGAGATCGTCCGGTTCCGCGAGGAATGGATGGCCCACAGCGACCGATTCGGCCAGGTCGTCGGGTATCAGGGCCCCATCCAGCACCTGCCCGCGCCCGCGTTGCCTCATTCCCGGCTGCATCCGAGACAGAACTCCCCGGGACGCGCCTGAGACGAATACGGATCGAGGTCCCGACAAATCCGCCGACACGGTTAGGTTAGTGTTGGCTTAGTACTCCCGCGAAGTTGTTCGCGGAGGTGTCGTGTGAAGGGGAATCAATGAAGATCCGGAAGTCCATCGCCGCCGTCACCCTGGCCGGCGCTGCACTGTTCGTCGTCACCGGCTGCTCGGACAGCTCCGACACCGTCGACTCGGCCGCCAGCAAGGTGCCCACCGCAGTCGAGTCGGCCGCAACCGCGGTCTCCACGGCTGTCGAGGACGCCGTCGACGAGGTCACCGGCCTGAGCACCGAGAAGGCTCAGGAGATCCTGCGCAAGGCCGTCGACGCGAACACGCCGGCCGACGAGATCGATTCCGTCGTCGACACCTCGAACCCGGCGACCAAGACGGCGATCATCGAGTACGCCAAGGCCTCCAACGGCTTCGGCTACACCCCGGACATCTACACCGTCAAAGAGGTGAAGAAGGACGGCGACAAGGCCGTCGCGACCGTCGCGGTGAAGAGCCCGCACGCTCCCGCGCCGGTCGACGTCCAGCTCACCTACGTCGACGCCGACGGCTGGAAGCTCAGCGCCGACGCCGTCACCCAGCTCTCGAGCATGGCCCGCGGCAACTGACGCCAACCGCGGCCATCTGACTTCTCGACGCCCACTGCACCCGCCGGTCGTCGGTACACTCGCGCAGGTACGGCCTGCGCAGGTGGCCGGCGGACGAGGAGGTGCAGTGGGCGTCGACAATTCGACCCAACCGTTCCCACCGGCCGACACCGAGCGGTACCAGCGATGGCCGGCGGTCAACGATCTCGACGAGGTACTTGCTGCGGAGCCCGTCGTCGGCGGCACGACGCCGGCGGCACGTCCTGGCACCCGACCACAGACCGTGGCGCCGCGGCCGCTACGTCGCCCCCTGTCGGAGCAGCACGCCCCTCTCCCGCCGGTCGGCGACTTCTGGGATGTCGGGGCTACGTCCCGGCCCGAACAATTGCTGCCTGGACAATTGCGGCCCGAAGAGTTGCGGTCCGCTCAACCGTGGCCGCGCACCGGTGCCGCTGCCGTCTTCACGTCTCTTCCGGCACGACGTGTCTGGAAACCGATGCCCTATGTCGCGCCGCCGTCGCAGCGGACGGTCGCACCAGCTGCATCGCTCGCCCTCACCTGCGGCCTGCTGTCGCTACCGCTGACACTCGCCCTCGGCCTGGGCGCTTTTCTCGGCACGATCGCGATCGTCGCGGGTGTGGTGGGCATCCGACAGGTGACCAACGCGCCGGCAAGCACGAAAGGCACCGGTCGTGCCGTCACCGGGATCATCTGCGGTGTCGGTGGCGTGATGGTCGGCGGACCGATCCTGGCGTTCGTGCTCCTGCTCGCCGGCCTGCTCTGACCAGGTTCGCACTCCCATCGCGCATCGGTGCGTCCCGATTCCCAACTCCCGATCCGGGCATCGGCGGTACCCGGAAACGGCAACAGCGTGGCCTCAGGAGACAGGAAGCCAACCGGCAGCGCCTGGATATGCCACGAGACCCGCCCGGCATAGGCCAAGCGGGTCTCGCGACAGTGTGGACCGGCGGCGGCTACTAGCTGACCGCGCGCAGGTGACTGCGGGTACCGTGGCTGTCGCCCAGACGTCGTCCGAGCCAGGCCTCGACCTCACCGATGACCCGCATCCGGTCCTCGATCGATTTGATGTCGTTCAAAGTGGGCACACAGTTCATCAACGCCGCGTAGAACGCCGAATTGTGTGACAGACCGTGCAGCGAGCACACGTTGTCGTACTCGTCGATCCGACCCGCGAGCTCTCCGTAGCTGAGTGCCTTCTCGCCCAGGCGAACCGCAGTCAGCCTCGGAGTGATCGCGCCACGATCCAAGATGTCGTGCAAGAGATCGTCGTACATGACTATCTACCTTCCCCCCCGCCGTAGTGGCGTCGTCGCGACGTCCTCGCCTCCCCTGACGTGGATCCGTCGCGCCATAACATAGTGTGCCCCACCTCGGCTAAAAAGAGGACTACTGCTCGAGCACCTGTGGTACATCCCACAAGCCCAGTTGCTTCAGGAGTGTGGCTCCACACTACTACTGGGGCCAATGTTGCCGGCGAGGCAAGCTTTCGAAAAGGCCGATTGTTATTTGCTTGCGACCATCCCGATATTCGGGTTGATTACATACTCGGCGATCCGGGTAGACATCATGTGTACGTCACTGCGTGAACCATGCGAATACATCGTCCCAAGGGCATGGCTCCGCCTCGGAGTGAAAAGGCGGTCCTCAGCCCGACCTGGATCCTTCTATCGGCGAGATGCGACCCTGCCGACGGTCACGGAACGGACGCCACTGACGGGTTTCGGGATCAAATGGCACCAACAGCATGCGCGAGATTCCGAGAAGCACGACGTTCATCGGAAATGCCCGCCGCAACCGTCTTGCTCCGGGCTCATCACCATGCAGTTCATGAGTACGGATTGCCGCACGTGCATACGCGATGTTGGCACGGACCGGCTCGGCCAGCCGACGAGCGGACTGAGCAACGGTTAAGGCCGCGTACCTTCGCACGACGCCACCGGATTTGACGACAGCGCAATACAGGTCGAGATCCTCGTGGGTTCCGGGCTGATCGAGTAGGAGAGGCTCTGCACTGCGCCACATCTCGCGTCGGATCGCCATGTTCGACCCTTGGAGCGTATCGCCGGCAACGCTGCCCGATCTCAGAGCCTGCCCCGCCTCCTTGCGAACCAGCTTTCGCAATGCACTGTCCAACGGAGTGTCGTAGAAGTACACGCCCCCGTACACCGCGTCGGCATCCGGATCACTATTAAAGAACCGGACCGCACGGCCAGCCCACTGCGGGTCGAGCCGGGTGTCCGCATCGATACGTCCGATTATGTCACCCACGGCGGCATTGAATCCGGTACGCCGGGCGGCCGCCACACCTGGTACGGGCTCCACGAGAATCCTGAGCGGGATTCTGTCGGCAAATGTCCGCACCACGTCCATCGTGCCATCAGTGCAATTGTTGTCCACGATGATCACTTCATCGAACGGGCGGACCTGCCGAGCAATGTGTTCGAGGCATGCCGTTATGGTGTCGACCTCGTTGTACACAGGGACTACCAGGCTGAGTCGCACGGCGCCTCCTCGATGACGATGGTTGTCTCACACACTCATAGCGACGTCGCCTGCCGCCCACACGCAATTTGGGATCACCAGTACGCAGTATGGATCAGCCGTGTCGCCCCGTTGATACAGACCACCCGGAACTGACAACAACTCCTGGCCTCACCGACTTGTGCCTGCCCGATCAGACGAACGGGCAGGCAGCGACGTGACCGAGGTCTGACGACGCCGGACGCTCAGCTCCCGCTCTTGTCGGCAGCATCGGCCTCCATTGCTTCGATGAGGCTCTTCGGCCGCAGGTCGGTCCAGTTCTCCTCGACGTACTTGAGGCAGGCCTCGCGACTGTCCTCGCCGAACACCTTCGTCCATCCTGCCGGAACATCGGCGAACGTCGGCCACAGCGAGTGCTGGTTCTCGTCGTTGACGAGGACATAGAAGCGGCCGTTCTCGTCGTCAAAAGGGTTGGTCATAGTTACTCCTACTTTCTGTTGCCTTGCATGAGTTCACGTCTGCACGGTGCCTGATTGAAATGTCTTGTCAGCATTCCCGTGGCCGGGATCTTCGGTTTCGGAAAGCGCTTGCTCAATTCTCGGACCAATCACCGCCATGGCAGCAGAATCGGCCATTCCCAAGTGATGCGTAGCAACGTCAACATTCTCCACACCTCCTGATACGTGGGCGCGCCAGCTCTCCGCGACAACAGTCGGGTCCTCCTTGTCACTTGTCGCGGTAAACACCTGAACCCTTCCGTGGAACGGTTGCGGCTGGAACTGCATCGATAGCCGGGGGGCAGCCTCGAAACTGTCCATTACTCGGTCAACGACGTCTTCCTCCAGCAAGCCTATCTTCGCGATCTGGGACCGTACGATGGAAGCTACTTCCTCTGAGGTTTCGGCGGTGATCGCTTCATCTAGGTCGAATAGATCACGCCAACCACCGAGGAGGTCTGCCGCATGGTCAGTGATCCCAGCTCGCTGGCCATCCTCCTCGAGACCGCGCGCAGCTAGCGGCGCACCTCCCGTGGTTAGAAGCATGCTGTCCATCACACCGAGATAGGCCACCTGTTCACCGTCAGCTTGGAGACGCGTCGCCATCGCAAAGGCGATAGTTCCACCGATCGACCAACCGAGGATATGGTACGGCCCGTTTGGCTGCACTCGACGGATCTCATTGACGTAGCGCTCGGCGAGTTCGTCGACATCAGTTGCACTGGGCTCACCGTTGACAACGTGGGGGTCCTGCAAACCATAGATGGGACGATCCGCAAGGTACTGGGCCAATGCGCCGTAGAACCACGCGAGACCGCCTGCCGGGTGAACGCAGAAAATTGGCAGACGGGCCCCGTCGGCACGCAGCGTGATGAGGACGTCATTCCGCAGTTCGCCATCGCCGTCTATGCGACGGCCGAGTTCACGGATGGTGGGATCGCTGAACAGCCATTTGAGTTCGCACGGTAGTCCACGCTGACGCACCCGAGCGACCACCTGTACCGCCAGCAGCGAATTGCCGCCCAAATCAAAGAACGACTCGACCACACTGACCCGCTCAACACCCAACAGATCAGCAAACACCCCAGCCACAACCTCTTCGGTCTCAGACCCAGGCGCCACATACTCGGCCACACCGAGCTCGGGATCCGGCAACGACCGCCGATCCACCTTGCCCGCACTATTGAGCGGCATCTCCTCCAACACCACCCACACCGACGGACGCATGTACTCCGGCAACGATCCCGCCACCGACGCCCGCACCACATCCACATCCACAGAAGCAGGAGCGACATACCCGACCAGCTGATCACCAGCCGGACCAGACACCACCCGAGCCGCCGCATGCACCACACCCGGCGCACCCGAAACCGCCGACTCCACCTCACCCAACTCCAGGCGCTGACCACGCAACTTCACCTGGAAATCGGTACGACCCAAATACTCCAAATGCCCGTCCCGATTCCAGCGGGCCCGGTCACCGGTCCGATACAACCGCGCACCCGGCCCACCGAACGGATCCGCCACAAAACGCTCTGCAGTCAGATCAGCACGCGAAGCGTAACCACGGGCAAGCTGCACACCACCCACATACAACTCGCCCGGAACACCAACCGGTACCTCGTTCAGATTCTCATCGAGCACATACGCGTTGACATTCCGAGTCGGAGTTCCGAGCGGTATCACCCGGTCATCGATACCTACCCGATAACACGTCACGTCAATCGAGGTCTCGGCCGGACCATACTGGTTCCGTACACGCACACCTGGGAGTTGGTACATCAATTCACGAGCTGTCGGAGCCGTAAGTGCCTCACCACCGGTCTGTAGCAGACGCAACGACGTCAAGTCCGTGACCTGGGGACCGAGCACCTCGTTGAACACCGCCAGCATCGCTGGCACGAAGTGCACGACGGTCACCTCATAACGGCTGATCAGGTCCGCCAGATGCCCCGGGTCACCATGCCGGCCCTCGTCGGCGATGACCATCGTCGCACCGATCTTGATCGGCAAGAAGATCTCGCGGACCGCGACATCGAAGGTGATCGGCGCCTTGTAGAGGAATACGTCGCGCGCGGTCAGATCGTACTGGTCAATGTCCGCATACAGTCGGTTCGCAACACCCCTATGAGTGATGACCACTGCCTTCGGCTGTCCCGTCGATCCCGAGGTGAACAACGTGAACGCAGCATTCTCACCCCGAACAGAAGCCACCGACTCAACACCGTCGACGATACCGGCCTCATTCGGGTGCGGCTCGCCTACCACATGGACCTCGGCGAGCCCGTCGAACCGAGAACGAGCCTCCACCTCCTGACCAGCGGTCACCAAGACCAGCCGAACCTGTGCCGTCTGAGCCATATACCGCAGACGATCGACTGGCAACTGCCTGTCCAAAGGTACGAAGTGCCCGCCCGCTTGAACCACGGCATGAATGGCCACCACCTGTTCGACCGACCGCGCCATCTGGATGCCGACAGCAACCTCCGGCCCGACCCCCAAGTCGATCAACTCGTGAGCCAACGCAGCCACACGGAAATCGAACTCCCCACGACTGACGAACTCACCGCCCGAAATGATCGCCGGCCGGTCGTAAGAATCACCCAGCCCAGAAGCGGCGCCAGGTCGCACCTCTTGATCGGTACTCGAACTCAATACAGCGCCGACACTCTGCTGCCCGGTCTCACGCCACGGCTCGCCGAGCGTCTCCGGGACAGATCCGCCCTCCCAGCCACGGGACCACTCCCGCAACCGCGGAAGTTCATCGACAGTCATAATCGGAATCTCGCCGACCCTGCGCGCCGGATCTTCGGTCACAGCCGTCAGGGCTCTGACGAATCGCTCTGCCAAGTCATGCACTGTCGACTCATCGAACAGGTCCACGGCGTAGGTGACACCCACCTCACCCTCACCGACACCCCCGCTGGCCAAGGTAATCGATAGATCATTATGCGCAGGCACAACCGGAGGATGAAGGGACTCAACCTCCAGCCCACCCACCACCAACGCACCATCGCCAGAACGAGCCCCATCCTGTTCCGGAACCGACAACGTGACCTGAGCCAACGGTGCAAATGCCTGAGAACGCACCGGCCGAACACGCTCGACAACCGCCTCAAAAGGCACATCAGCATGAGTGAACGCCTCGAGATCGACCCCACGAACTTTATCCAAGAAGTCAACGAAACGATCACGCGAACGGACCGGTGTCCTCAGCACAAGTGTGTTGACGAACATACCCACCAACGGCTCGAGGACCTGCTGCCCACGGCCCGCGATCGGCGTAGCGATCGAAATGTCATCAGTCCCCGACAGCCGCGACAACAACACCGCCAACGCTGCATGGACCACCATAAACCGAGTCACACCTCGCTCGCGGGCAAGCGCGTCCAGACGCACACCCAGCTCGGGCGGCAGCGGTACCGAGACCACAGCCCCATGATGCGACGCGACCGTCGGGCGCGGCCGATCGAGCGGCAACTCCAATACATCCGGCGCACCGGCCAACTGCCGCTGCCAGTACTCCAACTGCCGCCCGACCACTGACGCAGGATCATCCGGCGAACCCAACACCTCACGCTGCCACAACGCGTAGTCGGCAAACTGCACCTCGAGCGGATCGAACCCGGGGTCCACGCCAGCTGTCCTAGCCAGATAAGCACCGACGATGTCACCGATCAACGGACGCATCGACTCACCGTCGCCGACCAGGTGATGCAGCACGGCCAGCAGCACGTGCTCGGTGTCGGACACCTTCATCAACCGCACGCGGAAGGGTGGCGCCGCGGCCACGTCGAATCCGGTCCCCGCAGCTGCCACCAACTCGCCCTCATCAGAGACCACGGCCCAATCGGGCTCGGCCACAGACGAATCCGCGGAGTGGACCAGCTGGAAGGGCTCACCATCCACCGACGGGAATGTCGTGCGCAGGATCTCGTGACGTTCGACCACGTCGGCCACCGCAGATCGAAGAGCGGGCACATCCAAAGACCCCTTCAGACGCACCCCAATTGGCATGTTGTAAGTCGGTGCCTCCGGCTCCAACTGGTTGATAAACCACATCCGCTGCTGCGCAAACGACAACGGAACACGCTCCGGACGCGGTGAAACCGCAGTAACCGGTGGCATCGCAGGAGCAGCATCAGCAGCGGCAATCACCAACTCACGTACAGACGGCGCATCGAAGATGTCTCGCACCGACACCTGCACACCCAACACCGCAGACACGCGCGCGGCGAGACGTGCCGCCGACAACGAATTACCACCCAGATCGAAGAACGACTCGACCACACTGACCCGCTCAACACCCAACAGATCAACAAACACCGCAGCCACTGACTGCTCGGCCTCAGACTCAGGAGCGACATACTCCATCGCATCGAACACCGGCGCCGGCAAAGCCTTCCGATCCACCTTGCCCGCCGCGTTGACCGGCATATCGTCGAGCACAACCCACACCGACGGCCGCATGAACGGCAGCAAATGCTCGGCGGCATACGCACGCAGCACACCGTGGGTAACTTCGTCGTCGCCGGTCACATACGCGACCAGATTCTGCGAACCCGCAGGAGTATCGACCACCGTGACGGCCACCTCGTGAACCCCAGGAGCCGAGGCGATAACCGACTCGATCTCTCCGAGTTCAATGCGCTGACCACGCAACTTCACCTGGAAATCCACACGCCCCAGATATTCCAACTGCCCATCGGCACGCCAACGCACGACATCGCCGGTACGATACAAGCGTGCGCCCGGCTTGCCGAACGGATCAGCGACAAACCGCTCCGCCGTGAGCCCCGGGCGACCGATGTACCCACGGGCCATCTGCCCGCCACCCAAGTACAACTCACCGGACACCCCCATCGGCACCGGACGCAACCGCGAATCCAGAACCTGCGCAACCGTATGCGGGGTCGGCACACCGATCGGCACTGTCGGCACTCCCGAACCCACCTCGGCAATCGTCGAGTAGATGATCGTCTCGGTCGGCCCGTACTGGTTCTGCAGGTTGACGTGCGGCCACACCCTATACACCTCATCAGCAAGCGCCGGCGGCAACGCCTCCCCACCGACCTGAATGGTCCGCAACGTGCTCATCGCCCGCAGATCCTCAGCCGACAACTCACTGAGCACCAACGACAACATCGACGGCACCATCATCACCGACGTCACACCATGCCGGACCACATAATCCCGCAACGCCCACGGATCACGCTGCTCACCCGGACCTGCCAACACCACCGAGCCACCGCACAACACCGGGCGGAACAAATCCAGCACCGACGGATCGAATGTGAAATCCAACACCGCCAAAACCACATCGGCCGAAGAGAACCCGTACTGCTCCTGATCGGCCCGCAACATCGCCATCACCGTCCGACGCGACACCGTCACACCCTTCGGCGTACCCGTCGACCCCGAGGTGAAGATGGTGTACATCGGATGATCCGGAAGCAGGGGCGCAGTACGGTCGGCATCGGTGATGGTCGAACCATCACCGACCAGCACCGCCGACGCATCCACCTCCACCACCCGTACAGCCCCAAGATCGACACGATCGGCAGCTTCACGCGCATGCGCCGACACCACCAACACATCAGCACCAGTGACCTCGAGGATGTACCGAACCCGCTCAGCAGGAGCATCCACCCCCACCGGCACGAAATGACCACCCGCAGCAACCACCGCATGCGCAGCAATCACCATCTCCACCGAGCGCGGCACCGAAACCGCCACCGGCATCTCAGGGCCAACACCTAGCCCGATCAACTCCCGCGCAAGCACATTCGTCCGGGCAGTGAGCTCGCCATAATCGATGACCCGATCACCGTCGATCACCGCAATAGAGTTCAGGAACGACGGCTCCACCCGCTCTACCAGGTCACCCAAAGTCGCCGAGCCGTCACCGATCTCACATAGCGTGCGAACCCCAGACCACTCGGCGAGCTGCTCA
>NZ_BAOQ01000038.1 GCF_000344155.1 Gordonia paraffinivorans NBRC 108238
CCGGCCGCTCCTCGTCGCGTCCGCCCGCACCTCCCGCACCGCCGGGGCCCCCGGTCACTCCGCCGAGGCCGCGGCGACGCCGGCGGCGCGTGCTGCGCGTCGGACGCGTCCTGCTGGTCCTGGTGCTCGTCGTTGTGCTCGGCGGTACCGGGCTGCTCTTCTACTACGACTCGAAGCTCGATCGCATCGACGCGCTGCGTCCCTACGCGGGCCGCCCGGCCGACACCCCGGGCAGCAACTGGCTCATCGTCGGCACCGATTCGCGTGCCGACCTCACCGCAGAGCAGCGCGCCGGCCTGTCCACCGGCGACGCCGACGGGTCACGCACCGACACGATCATGCTCGTCCACAACCCGCCGGATAGCGGCAAGGCGACCGTCGTCAGCATCCCGCGCGACCTGTACGTCGAGATCCCCGGCAACGGCAGCCTGAAGATCAACGCGGCCTACAACATCGGCGGTCCGGCGCTGCTCGCGCAGACCGTCGAGAGCGTCACCGGAATCCACATCGACCACTACGCCGAGATCGGTTTCGGCGGCTTCGACACCCTCGTCGACTCGGTGGGCGGCGTCGAAATGTGCATCGACCAACCGCTCAACGACCCGAAGGCCGGCCTCCGGCTGTCCAAGGGGTGCCACCATCTCGACGGCCGGCAGGCGCTCGGCCTCGTCCGCACCCGCGCCTTCCCGCGCGCGGACCTCGAGCGCGTGGTGAACCAGCGGAAGTTCCTCGCCGCGTTGGTGAAACGGGCGACCAGTCCGGCGGTGCTGCTCAACCCGTTCCGGTTCTTCGGCTTCGTCGACGGGGCGATCGACTCGCTGACCGTCGACGAGCGGGATCACATCTGGAACCTCGCCACACTCATGTTCGCGCTGCGGGATCCGGTGACGACCACCACGCCCACCGGCGAGAGCGAGTACACCGACGACGGTCTCGCCCTTCCGGTCACACAGCAGACCGAGGACTTCTTCGCGTATCTCCGCGCAGGTCGGCCCATTCCCGAGGAACTGCTCGTCGACGCGGGCTGACACGACGAGCACAGGCTTGCCAAAGACAGGCCAGACTAGCCTCAGTAAGGCTGAACTTGCTGGTAGAAGGCGGTTTCTGCTGCCAGGATGGGGTGATGACCGAGTTCACCAAATTCCATCAGCTGCTGCACGACCAGATCGCCAACGAGTTCTACGCGTCCCAGCAGTACATCGCGGTCGCCACCTACTTCGACAACCACGACATGCCTCAGCTGGCCCAGCTCTTCTACCGCCAGGCGGTCGAGGAGCGTAACCACGCGATGATGATCGTCCAGTACTTCCTCGATCGCGACATGGACGTCGAGATCCCGGGGGTCCCCGCGCCGAACAACACCTTCGAGGACTACCAGGCGCCGATCAAACTCGCCCTCCAGCAGGAGAAGACGGTCACCCAGCAGATTGTCGACCTGGCGAAGTCGGCCCGCGACACCGGCGATTACCTCGGCGAGCAGTTCATGCAGTGGTTCCTCAAGGAACAGGTCGAGGAGGTCGCGACCATGACCACCCTGCTGACCATCGCCGAGCGCTGCAAGGGCAACCTCTTCGATCTCGAGAACTTCGTCGAGCGCGAGTTCAACGGTCCCGCGACCCCCGACCCGACCGCGCCGCCGGTCGCCGGGGGCGTCGTCTAGGGCCTCGCCCGGGGGATCGCGCAAGCGACACAGACGATTTCGGCGCCGCCACCCGCTCTCGGGTGGCGGCGCCGAAATGCAATGTCCCCAGGCGCCCTAGCGCAGGGTCACCTGCCGCCCGCGGATGCCGTCGCGCGAGCGGAGTTCGGCCGTGGTGAGCGGCGTGGTCTCGGCGAGCGCCTCGCTCAGCCACTCGTCGAGCTGGTTGAGGCCGGCGTGCCACTCCTCGTGGTGCATCTCGTTGTCGAGGTCGAAGACCGGCACCAGCAGCCCGTGGGTGCGGAAGGATCCGGCGAACCGAGAGCCCTCGCCGAGCGTCAGCCGGCCGGCGGCGTGCAGCCGGGCCATCGCCGCCATGAGGTTGTCCTCGGGCTCGGGACGGATCCACCGCAGATGGGCGCGCTCCCCCGCGTCGACCCACCACGGCGCGCCGTTGCCGCTGTCGACGACCAGCCGCGCGGTCGGCAGCACCGAGTCGTTGGCCCGCTCGAGCATCGGCTTGATCTCGGCCGGGGTCTCGGTGCCCTCCGGAAACCACCATGCGAAGTCGTCGTGGACCGTGATGTCGAGCGTGGCGTCGGCCTTGATCACCTCGTCGAGCGACGGCGACTCGTCGGCGGCCTCGAGGTCGAACTCGCTGCCCGCCTCGGCGTGCGCGGCCCACGCGATCGCGCCGGCGAGCTCGATGGCCGGCGCCGCGCGGTCGGGTTCGGTCTGCAGCGCGACCAGACCCTCGGTGGCGCCGCCGTTCTCGCGCGCGAGCGCCGGCCCGGCACCCGGCAGGATCGTCACGATCGACACCTCGTTGCGCGACCCGGCGGGCTCGGCGAGTTCGAGCGGCGCGGTCGCCGACGCGACGAAGGTGCGCAGTGCGACGAGGTCGCATTCGGCCGCGAGGCCGGCGAACGGCCGCGGCGGCGGCGCCAGTGCGGCCGCCTGCCGAGCCTTGCGAGCGGCCACCCGCTCGGCACGATTGCTACCCGGACGGGGTCCACTGCCCCGCTTGCTCTTCTTGCCCATCGGTCCACTTTCTCACGGCCCGGGTTCTCTCCGGGCTGCGGTTTGTGACCGCCCGGCATCCGCGACGACGCCGGGCCCGCCTCCGGGGCGCCTCAGTCGACGGTGACGAGCCAGTCGCGCACCTTGGCGGGATGGTTCGTGGCCACCCAACGGACCCCGAGGTCGGCGCACAGCTGCACGTCGACCAGTTCGTCGACGGTCCAGCAATAGGTGACCCGGCCCGCAGCGGCCGCCCGGTCCACGAGGTCCGGGTACTGACGCAGTGTGGTCACCGACGGCCCGATGCCCGTGGCCCCGACGGCGGTCGCCGCGCTGCCGCGTAGGAGGCGGGCGGTGTCGCCGAGCAGGATCGTCGGGAGCATCGGGGCGTGCCGCCGGATGCGCCACACGCCGGCGGAGGAGAACGAGATCACCACGGCCCGGCTGTGATCGGCCGACGGCGGCATCGCCACCCCGAACTCGTGCAGCATCTCCAGCAGTTTCTGCTCGACGAGGCTGCCGTAGCGCACGGGGTGCTTGGTCTCGATGAACAGCCGGACCGGCCGGCGCCAGTCCAGGGTCAGGGTCAGGAGTTCGCGGAGCGTGAGGACCGACGCCGACGCCCCGGACGGATGCCAGCTGCCGAAGTCGAGTTCGCGGAGTTCGGCGAGGGTCATCTCGCTGACGATCCCGGAGCCGTCGGAGGTGCGGTCGACGGTCCGGTCGTGGATGCAGACGAGTTCGTGGTCGGCGGTCAGCCGGACGTCGCATTCGAGCCCGTCGGCGCCCTGTGCCAGCGCCAGCTCATAGGCGGCGAGGGTGTGCTCCGGGCGGTCCCCGGAGGCGCCGCGGTGCGCGACGACCGCCGGTTTGCCCGACCTGGACACCTTCTCGACCGCGTTGACGTTCACCCGTGAGCTCATGCGACCGCCACCCACCTCTTCGTCGGGACCGGGGCCGACGACGCGTCGAAGAGGCCCGGAATCCTCCGAGCCATCCAGAACGCGAACGCCGCCGAGACCGCGGAACTGATGATGACCATCGTCAGCGAATTCGCACCGGTCTGCAGGGAATCGGACCGCCAGGCGAGAACGCGCGCCACGACGGCCGCGACCGCCACGGCGTTGACCACCGCCCACGCGACCCACATGCGGCGCAGGCGGGAACGCACCCGCCCGGCGTCGAGGGCGGGGTCGTGCCCGACGCGCACCGCGGCGACCTCGCCCAGGACGAGCGGCGCACCGACCAGGTTGACCAGCGGGACAGCGGCCAGCAGCGCGACCCACACCGGCCGTCGCGGATCGACGAGATGGGCGTCGTGATACGCCTCGGCCCGCAGGTCGAGGACCCACCGGGCGAACATCAGCGTGGACACGACGAACCCGAGCAGGGCGAGTATGCCGACGAACAGGACGAGCACCTCGGAGACCGCGATCAGCCACTCCGGCAGCGGCGTGGAACGGTTGACCGCGAGAAGCATGTAGCGGAACAGGTGGACCGCCGCGGAGGCGGCCAGGGCCACGCCGGTCGTCACGAGGGCGAAGAGCAGCTGGGACCGCGCATGGTCGAGCCTGCTGCGCGCCGGGTCGTCGGACGCCGGCTCGTCACGGAAACCCCATGTGGGGATGTAGGTGTATCGAGGTATGCGCCGCGGGCCGGGGGGCCGGGACGGGCCGCGTCGGATCGGGATCGCCTCGGGAGGGCGTCGGGCCACCCAGCGCAGTTGCGGGGCCCGGTACAGGCGTCCGGTCACCGGCGGCGGCGCGGGACGCGAGGGCGCCGCGGCCCGGGCACCCACGGGCTCCCTGTCTCGCGGGTCGGCGTCGCGAAGGGCACGCGCGGCATCCTCCACCACGCTCAGCGGTCCGCCGCAGCGTGGACAGCGCTCCCGGCCGGGACGATGCGGCGCCTGGATGCGGCACCGCGGACAGAGGTCGATCATCGGTGGGCGTCGACCTCGGGCTCGCCGCTGCCGTACTCGACGGGCTTGCCGTGCTCCTGCCAGGCGAGCATCCCGCCGCGCACGCACATGCCGTCGTACCCGATCTGGGCCAGGTACTGCAGCACGCGCATCGACCGTCCGCTCGAGTGGCAGACGACATAGAGGTCGGTGTCGGGGTCGATCTCGTCGAGGCGCGCCGGGATCTCCGCGAGCGGGATGTGCAGGGCTCCGCGGATGTGGCCGTTGGCCCATTCGTCGTCCTCGCGGACGTCGAGCATGATCGAATCGGTCTTGCCCGTGAAGTCGTCCGGCAGGTCTGTCACCGGCACCTGCGTGATATCGCCCATGGTCACGTGTCCCATGGTGGCACAGTCGCCGCCCGCTGGGTGCCGCGTCATCACCCGGCCCGAGGAGCGATCCGCCACCGGCCTCCCGAACCGCGCACCAAATCGGATGAAACGGACTATGCCAATCGTCATAGATTTATCCACATGTGTCTGAACGGCGAGATCGGACTGTGCACATGTCAACGTCAACCTGTGGATGAGGCTGTGGAAACTGTGGAAAACTGCTGGCCAAACCCAGTTCGTGTGTGATTGGCGTCACGGAAATTGTTCGAATCGGTCGCAGGAAGTTCACGAAAGTGCATAGACGCGGTGGTCCTGCACATTCTTTCCGGTGCACACACCTGTGGATAACTTGGGGAATAACCCTTGGGGATTCCCCCGAAAGGGGGTCTGTACGGGGCCTCAGTCGCGGTGTAGGAATGCCGTCCGGACGGGCTGCGCGCGGTCGAATGCGGCCACCATCCCCGACGTCACGCTCTCGGCCAGACCGGACACCGACACCTGATCTCCGACCAGTCGGGCGATCAGCGGCCTGGGTGCCTCGACGTTGACGATCTCGGCGTCGGGGTAGCGCTCGGCCACCACCGACCGCATCACGCCGATGCCGTCGACCAGACCGAGTTCGGCGGCGCGCCGACCCACCCAGACGTCTCCGTTGAACAGCTCGCCGTCCGAGCCGGTCAGCTTCTTCCCCCGGCGCTGGCGCACCCAGGCGATGAACGCCTCGTGCAACTGCGCCTGGAGCCCCTTGATCCACTCCACGTCCTCGGGGTTCTCCGGCAGGAAGGTGTCGAGCCGGGCCTTGTTGTCGCCGGTCGCGTAGAGGCGGCGCTGCACGCCGAAGCGGCCGAGCAGTTCCGAGCAGCCGAAACCGGACGACACCACGCCGATCGAGCCGACGATGGAGGTGTTCGCGGCGAAGATCTCATCGGCAGCACAGGCCACCCAGTAACCGCCGGAGGCCGCGACGTCCTCGCAGAACGCCAGGACGGGCACGCCCTTCTCGGCCGACAGCTGCCGGATGCGCTCGGCGATGTACTCCGACTGCGCCGGCGAACCGCCGGGAGAGTTGATGACGACGACCACGGCCCGGAGACGATCGGTGTCGAAGGCCTTCTTCAGGACGGGCTCGAGGGTGTCGGTGGTGATGCCGTGCCGGCCCATCGACGCCGCGCCGATCTGGCCGTCGAGTCGGACCACCGCAACGTGTTCGGCGCGCGACCGCGCGAACTTCTTGCCCAACGCCCCCAGGGGTCCACCAGTCATCTGACCGAGTCTAGTGGCGGACCGTAGACTCGCCGACGTGCAGGTCGGGTGGCTCACCGCCTTCCTCGACCTCCCCGCAGACGCGTTCGGCGAGGAGGTCAGATTCTGGCGCGCGATCACCGGCAGCACCGTGTCCCCGCCACGTGGGGAACACCGCGAGTTCGCCTCCCTGGAGCCGTTCACCGGAGACCCGCACCTGCGGGTCCAGCGCGTCGACGACGGTCCGGGCGGCATGCATCTCGACATCCACACCGACGACGTGGCCGGCGCCGGCGCCGAGGCGGTCGCCCTGGGCGCGACCGCCGAACACGATGCCGGCACCCACCGGATCCTGCGGTCCCCGGCGGGATTCCGCTTCTGTCTCGTCCCGTGGGAGGGCGAGTCCGAGCGGGCCCGCCCGATCCGCTGGCCGGGCGACGCGATCAGCATCGCCGACCAGATCTGCATCGACATCCCGGCACCTGCTTTCGACGTCGAGGTCGAATTCTGGGCGACGCTGACGGGGTGGGCCCCCGTCCCGGACGACCGCGCGGAATTCGTCCATCTCCCACGGCAGCCCGCGATCACCCTGGGCCTGCTGCTGCAACGGCTGGACTCCGGCCACACCGCGACGGCGCACCTCGACCTCGCGACCAGCTCGGTGCCCGACGAGGTCGTCCGTCACGAAGGATGGGGTGCGACGGTGGTCGAGCGCTTCCCGAGTTGGACGGTGATGAGCGACCCGGCAGGCAGGCGTTACTGCATCACGGCGCGCAATCCGCGTACCGGCCGGTGAGACACCGAGCCGGGTGGTCACGGTCGCCGGCATCGTGCTGCACGGGACAACCAGGTGGGGTTCAGCGGGCGGCCAGGAACTCCCGCAGGCGGTCCACCTCGTCGTCGACCTCGCCGCGCCCGGCCCTGCCGACCTCACGCAGGTAGTCCACGCGGACCTCGTCACCCTCGAGACGCCATGTGCCGGCCAGGAATCCGTCGACCAGGACGAATCCCGGCGACCGGCCGTTGGCGGTGACCGTGCGGCGGAACAGTTCCGGGTCGGCGACCCGGACGCGGTCGGCGGCGATGCCAATGACGTGATCGAACGGCGCGACGAGGCGCGCGGGGGCAGGCAGATCGGGGTCGGCGAGGCCGAGGCCCTCGAGGTCGTAGAGGGTCTCGCCGTGCGGGCCCGTGAGCTTCTGCAGTTCCCAGTCCGCCTCGAGTCTCTCGACGAGCGGTCGCAGACCGGTGAGACCCGACCAGGTCTGGATCGCGTCCACCGTCGCGGGACCGAACCCGCGGAGATACAGGCGGACGAGGTCGGCGCGTGCGGAGTCGTCGGCGACGGCCGGCTCCCCCGGACCCGCCCACTCGTCGAAGAGCCGGTAGGTCGGCGTCCCGCGACCGCGCCACAGTCCGCGCGGCGGCACCTGCACCAACGGCAGCCCGCACCGGGCGATCGCCGTGAGGGTCGAGGGGTTCTCCCCGGGATGGCGTTGGGCCAGTAGCCTTCCGAGCTCCCCGACGCTCAGCGCGGCGCCGGTCAGGAGCTCCTCGGCGTCGGCGACGACCTGCTCCGCGTCCGCGTCGGCGAGACGCCGTGCGTGGACCGAGAGCTCGCGACGCAGGGTGGGTCCGGCTAGCGGGCGGATCCAGCGGGCGTCCTCGGCGTCGATGAGGAAGACCGTCGAGCGCAACAGCGCCATCCGCACCACGTCACGGCCGACGAGCAGGTCGTCGAGCTCGGTCGGGTCGAATCCCTCGATGCGAGACCACAATCCGAAGAAGGCCGCCCGGGGATCCTGCGATTGGAGGCCGACGCACCGGTCGAGGACCTCGATGGCGTCCTCGTCGATCCGCCGCGCGAGGTGTTGTCGCGACAGCAGGGTCCGGTTCCACTGCCGGAGCGTGATCGCCCTGCTCACCGCGGGTTCCGGGGGCTCGGGCAGGGGCGGTCCGACACCTAGGCAGGGTAACGGATGCCGGTCGACGAGTGGCAGCGGTAACCGTTGGGGTTCTTCGCGAGGTACTGCTGGTGGTAGTCCTCGGCGTAGTAGAAGCGACCGTCACCGGCCTCGGCGAGCGGCTTGATCTCGGTGGCGATCCGGCCCGCGCCGGCGGCGTCGAGGGCGGTCTGGAACCGCTCCGCGGTGTTCTTCACGACCTCGAGGTCGGCGTCGGAGAAAGTGTAGATCGCCGATCGGTACTGGGTGCCGATGTCGTTGCCCTGGCGCATCTCCTGGGTGGGGTCATGTGATTCCCAGAAGATCTTGAGGATGCTCTCGAGATCGATCACCGCCGGGTCGAAGACGACTAGCGTGGACTCGGTGTGGCCGGTCCGCGCCGTGCACGTCTCCTCGTAGGTCGGGTTCGGGGTGAAGCCACCGGCGTAGCCGACCGCGGTCGTGTACACGCCCTCGACCTGCCAGAAGATCTCCTCGACCCCCCAGAAGCAGCCGCCGGCCAGCACGATCATCGCCAGTCCGTCGCCGAAGTCGCCCACCCCGCCGTTGGCGTACTCGCCGTCCGGCCCGGGTCGGCCCCGCATCGGGGTCTGCAGCACCAGGTGATCCCCGGGGACGGTGATCTCGGTGTCGCGACCCGGCAGCGCGGCGTCGGAATCGATGAGCTGCTGCTTGTGCGAACTCGCGGCGAAGAGTTGGTCGAGCCAGGACATGTTCCGAGTCTACGCGCGGTGGGCAGAGGACCCCGGCCGGCGAGTTGAGTCAGCCGTCCGAGTCTGTTTATGATGGCGGTCACATTCGTGTTATGACGCCGGTCACTGTATGCGACCTCGTACGCAGGGACCGTCCACCGGGTGTGACCGCAGAGCCGATCGGTGATGAAAGGCGAACATGGCGACGCACGCGACCGGAGACCTTCGAGGAACGTTCCGGACATCCCGCGGCGTCCCGCGCGCCAACTACGACGTCGCGAGGAGTTGTCGTGCGATCGCGCTCAGCATCCTCGCGATCCTCGCCCTCTTCGTCGCCGTCGTCCTTCTCTAGGAAGCATCGTCAAGAAGGTGATCTTCGACCGCACCTGCCGTCGATTGCCGTGTGTTTGTTGCAATCACCCATGCACTGCGGTTGGGTGGAACCATCCGCGTGTCACGACTTTTTCGTCGCGTACTCGCGTGAACAGGGAAAACGAATAGCACCGAACGAAGAGAACCTCAGAGAGGAACATCGTGGCTGAATACACCTTGCCGGATCTGGATTACGACTACGGGGCACTCGAGCCCCACATCTCCGGCAGGATCATGGAGCTCCACCACAGCAAGCACCACGCGACCTACGTCAAGGGCGCCAACGACACCCTGGAGAAGCTGGCCGCCGCCCGCGAGGACGAGTCCATCGCCGGCAAGGTCTACGGCCTCTCGGCCACCCTGTCCTTCCACCTGGGCGGTCACACCAACCACTCGATCTTCTGGAAGAACCTGTCGCCCAACGGCGGTGGCGAGCCCGAGGGTGACCTCGCCGCGGCCATCACCGAGCAGTTCGGCAGCTTCGAGAAGTTCAAGGCCCACTTCACCGCCGCCGCCACCACCCTGCAGGGTTCGGGCTGGGCGATCCTGGGCTACGACACCATCGGCGGCAAGCTGGTCATCCTGCAGCTGACCGATCAGAGCGGCAACATCCCGGCCGCGATCATCCCGGTCGTCATGCTCGACATGTGGGAGCACGCCTTCTACCTCGACTACCAGAACGTCAAGCCGGATTACGTCAAGGCGTGGTGGAACGTCGTCAACTGGGCCGACGCCGGCGAGCGTTACGGCCGCGCGAAGACCCAGGGCGCCGGACTCATCGTCCCGGCCTGATCCCTCTTCGCCAGAGCGAAACACACACGGCGCCGGTCACCTCGGGGTGGCCGGCGCCGTGTCGCGTCTGACGTGACGGGCGCCCCGCCTACAGCAGGACCGTCGCGGTGATCGCGATCGCGCACGCCACCCCGATCGCCAAGAGCGCCACCGCATCTGCGCGGCCCGGACCGGAGGGGTGGGCGGTGAGGCGGCCGGTGCCGCCACGGGCGGTGATCGCCTCGGCCATCTCCGAGCTGCGTCTCAGCGCCGACGACATGGCCGCGGTGATCAGGTCCAGGATCCCCATCTCGGCCGACGGGTGATCGGTGCGGCCGCGTGCCACCGGGCGCAGCTTGTGTGCCGCGCGCAGCATCCGCAGCTCCTCGATCAGCATCGGAAGTCCCCTCAGGCACAACGCGATCGACACCGCCCATTCGTCGACGGGCAGCCGGAACCACCGCAGCGGACGCATGAGCCGCGCGATGGCGGGTGCCACATCGGCCATCGGGGTCGTCCAGATGACGAGGATCGAGCTCCCGACCAGCACCAGTGCGAGCGCCGTGGCCCGCAGGAACACGAGCGCCCCGGCGAGCCCGGCGAACGACGCGTTGACCGCGACCCCTATCCCGATCAGTCCCCAGAACCACCACGGCGGCCGCGGGATGGCGCCCAACGGGATGCCGGCGATCAGCGCGGTGACGATCACGACACCGGCGACCATGCCCAGGGCGGGCCAGGACGGCAACGCCCAGGTCATGAGCCCCAGGATCAACACGATCAGCAGTTTCGTGCCCGCCCACAGACGGTGGACGAACGAGTCGCCGGGCACCTGCCGCAGCGGAACCGTGCGCATCGTCATCGGACACCTCCGTCCCGGCCCGGTAGCGGGGCGACATCGTGGGAGTCGGGCAGCAACCGCCCGTCGACGAGCCTGACGCGGCGGGTACACACCGAATCCAGGGATTCGAAGTCGTGCGAGATGATCACGATCGTCATGCCCTCGGCGCGCAGGCGCGCCAGCAGCGCCACGATCTCGTCCCGCGACACCGGGTCGAGACCGGCGAGCGGTTCGTCGAGGACGAGCATGTCCGGCTTGCGGGCGATCAATCCGGCGAGCACGACGCGACGCATCTGCCCGCCGGAGAGCGAGTCGACCTTCGACGCCGCCATCTCCCTCGGCAGTCCGACGAGTTCGAGGACGCGGGCGACCTCCGCGGTGCCGATCTTCTCGCCGCCGGCCGCCATGATCTCGTCGGCGACGGTGACCTTCTGCAGCTGCAGGCGCGCGTGCTGGAAACCCAGCCCCACTGCGCCGACATGCTCGGTGATCGGCTCCCCGGCGTCGAAACCGGCTGCCGGCGTGACCTTCCCGGTGACCCCGAGCAGATGGCAGGTGCCGGTCAGCGGGGTGAGCAGGCCGGCCATGATCCAGGCGAGGGTCGTCTTGCCGGATCCGTTGCCGCCGACGATGAGCAGTCCCTCGCCCCGGTAGACGGTGAGGTTGACGTCGGTGAGGGCCTGCACCTCCCACGGCGAGCCCGGCAGGTGTGCGTAGCTCACCTGGTCGAGGACCATGAGCGGCCCGCCGATGTGGGGCCCGGGGTCGGCGAGCGAGGAGGATTCGACCACGGCCGGGTGGTCGAGGTCCGTGGTGGGATCGGGCATCCAAAGCGGCGGGTGCGGCACGATGCGCCCGCGGTCGAGGTGGATGACGCGGTCGGCCGCGGCCGCCTCGCTGCCGCGGTGCGTGATGAGCACGACCGCGATGCCGTGCCTCCGGGCCAGGGCTGCCAACAGCTTCAGCAGATGGCCGCGTCCCTCCGGATCGACCATCGAGGTGACCTCGTCGGCGATCAGCAGCTGCGGCCGGCGGGCGAGCGCCGCCGCGATCGCGAGGCGCTGCTGCTGGCCTCCGGACAGGTCGGTGGTCTCGCGGTCGCCGAGCCCGGCCAACCCGACCTCGGCCAGCAGCGCGTCGACGTCGACCTCGGTTCCGGCCGGGAGCCCCCACACCACGTCGTCGGCGACGCGGGAACCGAGCATCTGCACCTCGGGACGCTGCAGGACGAGGGCGGTGCCACCGTGGACGCCGAGGCCCGCGAGCCCCGGCCGGTGGACGACCCCGCTCGTCGGCGTCCGGCCGGCGAGGATCTTGGCGAGTGTCGACTTCCCGGAGCCGTTGGCGCCGACGATCGCGACGAACTCACCCGGGTCGATGCGCAGGTCGATGTCGCGCAGCACCGGCAGGGCGCCCGGCGAGTAGGAGAAGCCGACGCCCTCGGCGACGATCGGCAGCGGCGCGACACCGGCCTCGACGGCGGACCGTCCGGTCGCCTGCACGTCGGAGTCGAGGGTGTCCTCGCTGGGCACGTCCCGCAGACGGTGGATCACCGGGCCGAGAATCCACCAGGCGACCACCAGCGAGATGACGGTTCCGACGGTTCCCGACACCCAGATCCAGACCCACCAGTGGGAGGCGATGCTGTCGGCGAATGCATCGAGTCCGTTGCCCACCCGGTCGAACGGCCCCCATCGGTGCATCAGCCCGGCGACGCCGTGGATCGAGTTGGTCAGCGCCTCGATCGTCAGCTCGCGCAGCGGCACCAGGATCAGCAGCAGGAGCACCGAGACGCCGCCGAGCAGGGGCGCCGCGACGAGCGTCGCAGCGAGCAGGGTCGGGAAACCGCGACGGCGTCGCTTGATGTCGCCGACGATCCCGGCGACGAGCGCCGACCCGAGGACCGTCGCCATGGCCCCGGTGCCCGCCATGGCGAAGGCGACCGCGGTGGTGGCCACCGTCGCGGTGACGAGCGCTCGCGGGCGGGTGCGCGCCGCGACCAGGGCGAGCGGGATCGGGGCCAGGAGTCCTGCCGCCTGCGCGAGCGGGATGACCGAGGCTATGACGACCGCGGCGACGGTCAGGCCACCGAAGATCGCGACGGACGCGAACTCCATCGGCCTCAGCGGAGGCGAGTTCTTCACCGTTCAAGTGTGCCTGGTGTGCGCGGGCGCCCCGGGTGTGGCCGTCGACGACCGGCACAGACCGTGCCCGAAGCGTTCCTTGTTAAAGAACCGTCACAAGTGCGCGGTTCGGGTTGTCGGTTTTGCCACGTGGGCGGATTCTTGTCCACACGGGCTGATGACGCCGCTGTCCGTGTGCGAGATGACAGGCCTCTCACCCGAATTGGAGGAGAAGCGATGAACTCGATTCCGATCGGACTCACGCCGTTCAAGCTCGACGACGGGAAGCGCAACGGCATCCTGATCTCCGGCCGCTGGCCGGAGTCGACCCTCGAGTGGACGCAGACGCTGGTCGGATCGGTCCGCATCGCCTGCCGACCGGGGTTTCTCCCGACGACGACGGTCTTCGGCGTCGTCGAGGATCCGCCCCCGGAGGCCGGGTCGGACACCGTGGGGATGATGGTCGCGATCGGCAACGTCGTCGACGACAGCTTCGTCGAGGCCGGGAAGTTCCTGAAGAATCCCCCGGCCCTGGTGATGCTCCATCCGCCGTCGCAGACCCGTCCGTCGTTGCCGGAGTGCTCTGAGGTCGCGTCGGGCTGCGTCCTGCTGCCGGGCATCCCCGAGCTCGGTCTCGAGCATCGCGCCGGCTGGGCCGAGGCCGAGGCGGACGGCACCGTGGTCAACCTCCGCAACCAGATCGGCATCGACCCGAACGCCGACCCGGACACCGCGGTGCTGGCGATGCTCCTGGCGGCCTGACCGGCCGGGTTCGGCGGCGCGACCCAGCCGCACACGTGCCGGGACCCGAGCCGCCGGGAGCGCCCGATCGGTTCGCCCAGGGCGTCCGAACGCGGGCTTTTCGGGCACCCGAATCTTCGTTTGCGAGCCCCCTACCTGCGCGGATACGGTCAGCTGATCTGTTGCATTCGGTAGTTAGGCCTCACTAACCTGGCGACCGTGATGACCGCCCTCCTCCTGAGTTTCGGCGTGATCTTCGTGGCCGAACTGGGCGACAAGTCACAGCTGATGGCGATGACCTACGCGCTGAGGTACCGCTGGTGGGTCGTGATCCTCGCGATCACCGCCGCCACCACCGCGGTCCACGCCGTCTCGGTCTTCTTCGGGCACTTCCTCGGGATGAGCCTGCCGACCGACCTGTTGTCGGTCCTGGCCGGCCTGGCGATGCTGGTCTTCGGTCTCTGGACGCTCTACGGGGACCGCCTCGACGACGAGGAGCAGAACCGGGCGTCCCGCGCGGGCGCCTCGGTGTTCCTCGCGGTGATGTCCGCATTCTTCCTCGCCGAACTCGGCGACAAGACGATGCTCGCGACCATCACGATCGCAACCGACCACGACTGGCTCGGCGTGTGGATCGGTTCGACGATCGGCATGGTCGCCGCCGATGCGCTTGCCATCGCGGTCGGCGGGTTCCTCGGCAAGCACCTGCCCGAACGAATCATCTCGATCGGCGCCGCGGTCCTGTTCTTCGGATTCGCGGCATGGCTCACCGCCACCGGCCTCGTCGGGGCGTCCATGCCGTTGGTCGCCGCCACGATCTCGGCCGCGGTCGTGATCAGCGGGGTCGGCGCCTTCCTCATCGCTCGCGACCGCCGCTCGGCCGCGCAGGCCGACCTCCCCACCCCGTCGGTCCCGTAGGCCGGGGTCGGGTACCGATCGCCGCGCCGTTCACCGAGCGTTCACTCGGGGGTCCTGCACGGACTCTCTCCCGTGCCTGTTTATCGTGAACGTGCACATGCGCCGGCGCGCGTCTCCCGTCCGGGATCCCCGGAGGGTCACGGACCGGCGGCATCCGGCACCGCGAAAGGACTACTCACCCATGGACGTTTCTGGCGCTTCCGTTCTGGTCACCGGCGGGGCTTCCGGCCTCGGCGCGGCCACCGCCCGTCGCTTCGCCGCCGCAGGCGCACAGGTCTTCGGCCTCGACCTGCAGGACTCGATCGACAAGGCCGCCCCCACCGACGGCGTCACGCTGATCGCCGCCGACGTCACCGACGAGGAGCAGGTCCAGGCCGCCATCGACACGATCGCGGAGTCGGGCGCACCGCTGCGCGTCGCGGTGAACTGCGCGGGCGTGGGCTGGGCGTCCCGAATCCTGGGCAAGAACGGCCCGCACGATCTCGGCCTGTTCCGCAAGGTCATCGACATCAACCTCGTCGGCACCTTCAACGTCATGCGTCTGGCCGCGGCCCGCATGGCGGAGGAGTCGACCATCGACGGTGACGGCCAGCGCGGCGTCATCATCAACACCGCGTCGGTCGCGGCCTTCGAGGGCCAGATCGGCCAGATCGCCTACGCCGCGTCGAAGGGCGGCGTCCACGCCATGACCATCTGCGCCGCGCGCGACCTCGCCCGCATCGGCGTCCGCGTCAACACCATCGCACCGGGAACCATCAGCACCCCGATGCTCGCCGGCGTGACCCCCGAGTTCCAGAAGACCCTGGCCGAGGCGATCCCGTTCCCGCAGCGTCTGGGCGAGCCCGACGAGTACGCCCAGCTCGCGGAGTTCATCGTGGCGCACAACTACCTCAACGGCGAGACGATCCGCATGGACGGCGCCATCCGCATGGCACCGCGCTGATCGAGATCCGGCTCCGCCGGGGCTGATCGAGATCCGGCTCCTAGCCGGTACCGGCCGACTCGTCGGCCCCGGTCGCCAGCAGTGCCTTCGACAGTCTGATCAGCGGCGCGGCATCCGCTTCCAGACCCTCGCCCTCGGCGGGGGCGAGGTCGCGGACCGCGCCGCTGATCTTTTCCCTGGACCCGTCGGCGGCGGCCATCGCCTCCACGACCGCCGCACGCAGGAGCCGCACCTGGACCTCGACCTCCGCGTACTCGAAGACCGGCGGCAGATAGGGACTGAGCTGGGTCAACGCGTCGCGCGTCTCGACGACCCGGCGGTGGAGCCGGGTGGTCGGCGGCAGGTTCCCGACGTCCGGCAGGACCACCTCGGGGATCGCATCGGTCACCACGCGCCACAGCGGCAGCAGCTCGGTGTCGAGACGACGGCGTCGCCGGTTGGCCAGGTGGGTCTGTATCCGGGAGTAGACCATCGGATAGCTGATGCCGATGAGGAAGACCACCACGCCGAGGATCGCGAGCACCCGATTGGTGGTGACGAGCCATGGCGACCGGGCGACCCTCGACGCGGAGACGATCACGAACACGATCTGGGCGATCGCGCTGGAGGCGAGAAGACCCAGACCGCCCATGAGCAGCCCGAGCGAGACGCGCAGATAGCCGTCGGCCGTCGTGTAGAACTTCCGGACGCTGTTGACGCACGCGGCGAAACCGTAGGTGAGATAGCCGCTGGCGATGAGCATGAACAGGGCGAAGCCCAGGTTCTGGACCGTCCACTCGCTGATGGTCTCGGTCCGGATCTCCTGCGGGATCACCAGCATCGTCACCTGCAGGCCGACGAGCGAGGCGACCAGCGGCAGCGCCTCCCAGCCGGCGCGCCGTTCCCTCGTCACCCGGTCGGGGAAGAAGAACACCACGACCAGGGCGGCGACGCCGATCGCGAGCAGCGCGTAGAACGCCACCCGCGAGAGTCCCTGGAAGCCCCTGGTGTTCAGGGCGTCGGCCACCGACTCGTTGACGACGACGAACGCGACCGTCAGGGACGCCACCGCGACCATCATCGCGAGCGGTTGCAGACCCCATCCGGCCCGCCGGATCTGGTCGAGACGCCAGCAGAACGCGAGCGCGAAGACGACGGCGGCGATCGTGTTGATCACGCCCACCCCGGCGTCCAGCGACGCGGCGAGCAGGAACGTCGGGTCTCCCGTCCCGGTCACAACCATCCGCGATGACCTCCGAGCAGACGCTGGAGACCTCGCAGTTCGTCGTGTCGGGCGGTCGCACCGACGCCGGTGCTCGCCTCCTCGGCCCACGCCAGGATCATCGACGCGAGCATCTCGGCCTCCCACTCGCGGTCGTCGGAGTAGCAGGTGCGACGCAGCGCGGCGTCCGACGACTCCTGGCTGAGGGCGGCGAGCCCCTCGACGGACAGCTCGCCGAGCATCTGGTGCCCGGCGATCAGGTGACCGAATTCGTGGATGATGATCTGGTCGCGGTGCAACGGCGAGGTGTTCGCCTGGTAGAAGAAGTAGTCCGCATCCGCGGCCGCGAGCCAGATCCCGTTGGGGACCCCGGTCGGCAGCGGGTGCGCGATCGGCGTGACGGGTCGGCCACGGCGTTCGCCGTACCGCTCACACAGCTGGAACACGTCGAGGGGCAGATCGAGATCGAGCCCCTTCAACGTGGTGCGGCACAGCACACGCAACGCGCGCTCGGATCGACGCATGGACCCCATCGAACCATGCTCTTGTACGACCGACCCATTCGGATCCACCGCGCCGGATTCACATCACCGTCGACTCACGCCGACGGTGCACACCCGACGCCGCAGGCCAGAACGCCTCTTGGGCCGACACCCCACGGCCCACGAGTCCTCCGGCGAAACGGCTCAGTCGTCGTTCTCGCCCACCACGCGCAGTCGGGAATCCGCCGACGGCTTCTCGTCGCTGAGTCCCGCCGCGATCACATCCGGCGGATCCTTCGGCAGACCCTGCTGCTCACGAAGGACCTTGATCAGTTCGTTGACCACCGTCACCGAGTCGCTCGAAAGTCCGGCCAGGCGGAACGCCGCCAACTGCACGTTGGTGTCCGCCTGCAGGCGCATCAGATCGATCTCGTCGCGTGTCCGCTGAGCCTGTCGATCCTCGAGGAAGTAGTGGACATCCACCCCGAAAGCCGCAGCGATGCCCTCGACGGTGCGGAAAGACGGTGATTTCGCCTTCCCGGACCGAAGCTGGCTGAGGTACGACTCACCGAGCCGGAACCCCCGCTCCGTCGATCGCGCCGCGATCGCCTTGGCACTGTATGCCCTACCGTTCGGACCCGGAACGGTCCTGAACAACTCCTCGAGCCGCCGGGCGAACAAGCCCGGATCCGAATCCGAATCCTTCTTCGCCTTCGAACGCTCGGAGTCGGTGCGTCCGGTGTCGCCCATAGGCTCCTCCGCCCCTCCTGAAGTCATGACCATCTTCTCCGAAACGCAAAACTTGAACTTGCAAACATTAAAGCCCGCTGCACTCGGCCGTCGCAATGACCGGTACGCTGAAAACGTACCGGACGTCCGCACACCATGGGCATCACCTGTGGTGATGATGTAACGAACACCAGTGTGGCGTTCTTCACATTCCGGGGGGACCAACGTTGTCGGCACAGCAGCGGCGCGTGCACATCTGTCACCGCCGAGGTGTCGACGGCCCTTCTTCGCAAGGTCGCACACCCCCGGCGTCCACCGACGACTGTACGCGCGGAGAAGACCGATGACACACCGCATGCCGACGCATCGGCGTGACCGCACGCGACGTCGCACGCTCGCGGCGCTCCTGGCCGTCGCGGCGATGGTCGCGCTGCTCGCCATGGCCCCCGGCCTGGCCTCGCCGACGCCGACCGGCTCGGGCGGCGACTCGACCGCCGGCGCCGGATCGAACAGCGACTCCGCGGGCGATTCCGACCCGACGGGTGGTGCCGGCTCCGCGCCCACCGGCTCCGGCAGCGGCCCCACCGGCTCCGGGAACGGCACAGGCCACTCGTGGCAGGGCCGAGGCCACGGGCACGGTCACCACGGGCATGGTCATCACGGGCACGGGTCCGGTTCGACGGGCAGCCCGGGCTCTTCGGGCGCGGCCACCTCGACCGACGACGACAACGGGTTCTCGCCGCAGACCACCGGGGGATCGACCGCCCCCTCGGCGGGACCATCGTCCTCGGCAGGGCCCTCGTCCTCGTCGGGACCCTCCTCCTCGTCTTCGGAGTCCACGGAATCCTCGCCCGGGTCGACGGTCGCTCCGTCGTCCGAGCCCACCGCGTCGTCCGAGCCCACCGAGTCGAGCACATCGAGCCAGTCGTCGACGACCACGACCTCCACGAACTCCTCGTCCGTCGGCATCGTCATCGTCCCGCGGCCGGGCGGACCGCTCGTCCCGGTCGTCCCGCCCGCCGGCGGCAACGGATCTCCCTCGCCTTCGCCCGGTGGCGGCGGCTCGGGCGGCGCAACCCCGCCGGCCCCCGGCGGCGCGGTCCCGAGCGTGGCCGCACCCAGCGGCCCGCCCGTCACGGCACCCGGACTCCCCGCACCCGCGATGGCGCTGCCGGGCCGGGCGATGCCCGGCGGCACCCCGGCTCAGGTCGACGCGCCACGAGCGGAGGCCTCGGCGACGGATGATCACGACGCCGACACCGATGTCTCCGCCGTCTCCGCGTCGGCGCCGTCCGACGGCTCGGGGGGTTCGCCCCAGGCGCTGCCCGCGGCGTCGCCCGAGGCCGCCTTCACCGGCCTGAAGAAGTTCCTCTACGGCGTCGCGCCCGGCGGCCTGCTCCTGCTCGGCGCTGTCGCGATGCTCGGCAGCGGGTCGTTCCTCGACTCCCTGCGGTCCCTGCGCAGCTGACCAACTGCTCGGCCGATGCGGCGATCCGACGGTGCCGCGACCACGCTCGACGACGCGCGGGATTCAGTGTCGCGCCAGGACGTCCCGCTCGTGCGGGATCTCCTCGGCCGCACGCTCTGAGATCCATTCCCGCAGCACCTTCGTCGCGCGCACGTCGTCCTCGTTGTATTCGAGGAGCCGCTCACGCTGGCTGAGGTCGGGCCGGCCCCCGCCGAGAGCGACGGCCGCGCGGTACCACTCCATCGAGGCCTCGCCGCTGGCGTCGTCGTCACGCCAGGAGAAACCGGCGACGGGTGCGACGCGCTTGAGACCCTTGCCGCGGGGGCAGACGAAGTTCTCCCCCACGGCCTCGTAGATGTCGACCCACTCATCAGAGGCGATGAAGGCCTCCACCTCGGCGCGGGACGGGATGCCCGGTTCGCCGGCGAACCGGTCGGCCGATCCCAGCAGCCACCGGTTCTCGGCCTGCTGGGAGTAGCAGTACGCGGCGAAGGTCTTGCCCGCCGCGTGCGCGGCCTCGCGCTCTGCGGTCAGCCAGGTCCAGAACTCCGCGAACGAACGGGCCTCGTCGCGCGTCGGCAGCGGGTCCCAGGTGACGAACGGGCGGTAGACGGCGGGCTCGTCGGGGTTCGTGGTGTCGGTCCTCAGCGTGCCCCAGAGGTAGGCGCCGTGCTCGCCGTAGCTCTCCATGTCGACATCGATCTCGACGTCGGCGCGGTGCACCCGCGGGGTGTCGAGCCGGCGGACGAGATCGAGGTCGTCGAGCCAGGCGATGGCGCCGATGACCACGTCGGTGAACCGAACATTGCCGGGCCAGTTCTCGGGCGGGTCCCCACGCTGGGCCGCGAGCTGGTCGACCGTGGTGATACCGGCCTCGGTGAGTGCGCTCGCCTGGTTTCCGCTCGCGACCAGCGAGACGTCGCGCCGTGCCTCGAGCTCCGGGCCGCACTTGACCCACCACTGGCACGACTTGCACTCCGAAACCCGGCGCGGTTCGGTCGGAATCCGTTGGGAGGCAATGGCCCTGCGGCGGTCGAGGACCTCGAGGTAGTCCTCGAACATCGCACCGGTGTCCTGCACGACGATGCAGTCGGCGTCGACCCCGATCACTCCCCCGCGCAGTTCGGACGGCTCCGACGACGCGGCGCGGCCGATCTCCAGCAGCATCGCCGACAGATGGGCCAGGCGCAGGTTGTCCCGCCGGTTGGGACGCGGTGTCCGGTACGGATCCGGCGTCGGCGCCCACCCCCACAGCGGGCTGGTGAGCATCGACGCCGGACGCCCGTCGGCGAGCGGCGCACCCTTGACCCGCTGGGAGACCCGGTGGTTGACGACGATGATCGGGACGTACCCCTCGCCGACGCGCACCAGCAGCTCGGCGTGTCCGCGGCGCGCGTGGTCGACGTCGGTGGGCAGGGTGGCGTTCCAGATCCATTGCGCACCGGCGTCACACGCCGCGAGGGTCGCGTCGACCCGCTCCAGGGCCGGGATGTCGGCGTCGACGGTGACGAACGCGCCCGGCTGATCGCTGTGGATGCCCCGCAACAGCTCGCGGACCATGGCGCGGTGCTCGGCCGCCGCCTCCTTGCGCCGCTGCACCCCGGGCGGGTCCGGTTCGGCGCTCCGCCGGCGCTCGTGACCGAAGTCCAGGGCGACCCTGTGCTCACACCCCGCCAGATCGCGCGGCGACAACACCACTGTGGCCACGCGATCCCTTTCTCGCCTCCGACGGTCTCCACACGTGGCCGCCCAGGGCCACGTGTCATGCTTGTACTTGTTACCACGCCCGCAGCGGTCACTCGGCAGCAGCGAAAGGTCATTTGATGGGATTGTTCTCCTCCGACGGTAGGTCGCGCGCCCAGCGCCGCGCCGAGGCCAAGGCTCTCAAGACGAAGGCCAAGCTCGAGGCGAAGTTCGATGTGAAGAACCGCCGGAAGATCCAGAAGGCCCGCCACAAGGCCGAGCAGAAGAATCTTCAGAAGAAGCTGCGGGCCGAGCGCAAGACCGCCAAGCAGGTCGCGAAGGCGCAGGAGAAGGTCGCCAAGGCCGAGACCAAGAAGGTGGCCGCCGAGGCCAAGGCGGTGGCCGATGCGAGGCCGCTGAGCCCGGCCAGCGTCAAGCGGTATCTGACCGTCGCCCGACTCGTCGCACCGATCGCGGCGCCCATCGTCTACCGGGCCGCGGTCGGCGCCCGGGCCCAGATCTCCGCGCTCCAGGCCGGTCGCGCCGGTGTGTCGCCAGAAGTGTTGCGGCAGTTCAGCGGTCACGGCGCTCCGCTGAAGGCGCGGATCACCACCACGCGCACCGCGCTGGAGAAGGTCGTCGCGCAGGACACCAGCGCCGACGCCGGGGACTTCGTGGCCGCGATGACCCGGCGCCTGGACAACCTGGACATCGCCGTCGACGCCGCGGAGACGATGTCGGCCGCGCAGCGCCGCACCGCGCACAAGTCGATCGACGACGAGCTCAACGCGATCGACGCCGACATCCTCGCGCGTCTCGGCGTGCGTTCCTGACCCTGCCGTGCCGCCGGCGCCCAGCCACTAGGATGAGGTCGACGCGTCACGTGGGGGGTTCACTTGCGTGCACGCATGCGCACGACACACGCAAGGGAGCGCCGCATGACCGAGCAGGAGCCGAACCTCACGCCGTCCGACGGTGATTCGACGACACCGTCTGGGGAGAACGCCGGTGTGACCCGGCCCGACGCCGACGAACCCGCCCTGTTCCCGCTCGACGGCGCGTCTCAGGCGTCATCCGGCGCGTCGGACTCGGGCGCATCCCCGGAGAAGGCCGCCGCACCGACGCCCGCGAAGAAGGCACCCGCCAAGAAGGCGGCCAAGAAGTCCCCGGCGAAGAAGGCCCCTGCCACGAAGGCGGCAGCGAAGAAGGCGCCCGCCGAGGCCGAGAAGACCCCGCCGACGACCGCTGCCGAGAACGGCGGGGACAAGCTCCCGGCGAAGAAGGCCGCCAAGAAGTCCCCGGCGAAGAAGGCCGCACCCGCCAGGAAGACCGCTCCCGCGACCAAGCCGACCACGAAAAAGGCCCCGCCCAAGTCGGCGCCGCCTGCGGCGACGACACAGAACGCACCGTCGGCGCCGCCTGCGGCGACGACACAAAACGCACCGTCGGCGCCGCCTGCGGCGACGACAGAGGGGGAACAGTCGGCGCGGCCTGCGGCAGCGACGACACCCGAGTCCACCCAACCGGTCCCGCCGACCGAACCGGTGAAGGCTGCGGGCACGACTCCCGCGCCGGAATCGGCCGAGGCCGCGCCGCAGGCCGCCGAGCCGGTGAAGCCGTCACCGGTGCCGGCCACCCCGCAGCACCTTCCCATCGACGTGGTGGCCGAATCCGACGCCGCCCAGGCGACGTTCGCGCAGCTCCGGTCGGGGCTGCCGACCGAGCCGGCCGAGCCCGACCGCACCCCGCTCTACGCGGCGCTGGCCGCGTTCGCGGCGTTCGTGGTCTTCGTCGTCCTGAGACGGGCCCTGCGCTGATTCCGGCGCCGCCCGCCCCGCGTCTCCTAGGCGTCGCGCGGCGGCGGCGACACGCGGACGCCGCCCGAGGAGTGTTCGGGACCCGCGTCGGGGTGATCCGCGGGCAGGCGCCCGCGGAAGCGGGCGGCCTCGCTGGGGCGCGGTTCCTCACCGCGCGAATGCGGCGGGCGATGGTACGGACCGGGCTTCGGGCGCGGCTTGCCGCCCGGGAGTGCCAGGCGCGCGATGGTCCGGTGGACCTGCCCCCACTGCTGCGAGAGCGGCCCGCTGTTGTACGGCAGTCCGTAGCGCTCGCAGATGTCCTTCACCTTCGGCGCGACCTCCGCGTACCGGGTGCTCGGCATATCGGGGAACAGGTGGTGTTCCACCTGGTAGCCGAGGTTTCCGCTGATGACGTGGAACAGCGGGCTGCCCTCGATGTTGGCGGCCCCCACCAACTGGCGCACGTACCAGCCGCCGCGGGTCTCGTTCTCGACCTCGTCCTGGCTGAACGTGTAGGTCTGGTCCGGGAAGTGGCCGCAGAAGATGATGCCGTGGGCCCAGACGTTCCGGATGATGTTGGCCGTGAAGTTCGCGGTCATCGTGCGCAGGAAGGTGCTCTCGGCGCCGGGCATCACCCGGTCGGCGAGGCCGGCGAGGGATGTCGTCCGACCGCGCCGTCCGCCGAACCGTCGTAGCGCGTTGCCGATCCTGGAGGTCGACGGCTGCCGGATGCCGCCCGCGGTCAGCGCCTGGGTCAGCAGGAACGCGCCGGCGCTGATCGCCGGCCAGCCGATGTAGTCCTTGACCACCTGGCGGCGCATCTTGCCCGCGATGCCCTTGAGGTCCTCGACGACCTCGGCAGTGGACTTCTCGCCCCGGCGGATCGCCTCGAGGTCGAGGTCGTGCAACGCGACGCCCCACTCGAAGAATGCCATCAGCAGCACGTTGTAGAAGGGCTGCAGCAGGTAGACCGGATGCCACTTCTGGTTCGGGTCGATCCGCATGATCTCGTAGCCGAGATCCTTGTCCTTGCCGCGGATGTTGGTGAACGTGTGGTGGACGTAATTGTGGGAGTGCTTCCATGCCTCGGCAGTGGAGGCGGTGTCCCAGTCCCATACCGACGAGTGGATGTAGGGGTCGTTCATCCAGTCCCACTGGCCGTGCATGACGTTGTGGCCGATCTCCATGTTCTCCAGGATCTTGGCCATGCCCAGGCATGCGGTGCCGGCGACCCACGCCCCGCGCGATCTCGAGTTGAGCAACACGACGCGGCCGAGCGCGGCGAGCTGCCGCTGCGTGGCGATGACCGTCTTGATGTAGCGGCGGTCCCGGTCGCCGAGGTCGCTGTAGACCTCGTCGTGGATCGCATCGAATTCCTTGCCCAAACGCTCGATGGTCTCGGCGTCGAGATGGGCCAGTGGATTGGTCACGCGTTGTCCGGAATCGGTGGCTGTCATGTTGGTCCTTCCCTGGAGAGGTCGACCGTATGGGGCCGGCCCGCTCAGAGGTCGACGTCGACGTCTCCCTCGGCGGTGTTCACGCAGATTCGGATGCTCTGGCCTTCCGGCGAGCTCACCTCGCCGGTCCGCAGATCGCGGATGTTGCCCTGTTTGAGCACCCCGGTGCAGGTGTGGCAGATGCCGATCCGGCAGCCGAACTTCAGCTGCAGACCGCTCTCCTCCCCCGCGACGAGGATGGGGGTGCCCGGCTCGCAGTCGACCTCGGTCTTGCTGCGCAGGAACCGGACGGTGCCGCCCTCGCCTTCGCCGGGGTTACCCCCGATGATCGGCTGGAAACGTTCGAGATGGATCCGGTCCCCGACGCCCTCGGACTCGAAGTGATCGACCAGGCTGTCGAGGAGATCCCTCGGCCCGGAACACATCGCCTGCCGCTCCCGCCAGTCCGGGCACAGCTCGTCGAGGTCGGCCGCCTTGATCCGCCCGTCGCGGCCGGTGATGCGGAGGGTCAGTTGCAGGCCGTCGTGCCGGGAGTCCATCGACTCGAGGTCGGCGGCGAACATCACCTCGTCCTCGCTGTGCGCGGAGTGGATGACCACCACGTCGTCCATGCGGTCGCGGTGGTCGAGGTCGCGCAGCATGCTCATGATCGGTGTGATGCCGCTGCCGGCGCTGACGAACAGCATCTTCTCCGGCAGCGGATCGGGCAGCGTGAACACGCCCTCGATCTCGCCGAGCCGCACGATCTCGCCGGGCCGGATTCCGCGCACCAGGTAGGGCGACACCGTGCCGCCCTCGACGAGCTTGGGGGTCACACCGATCAGGCCGTCGCGCGGATGCGGATCGGAGGTGAGAGAGTATGCGCGCCAATGGAACACGCCATCGATGACGACTCCGAGGCGGACGTATTGGCCGGGCAGGTGGCCCGGCCACTCGTATCCGGGCTCGATCCACACCGTCGCCGCCCCGGAACCCTGCGGCTGCACCTCGACGACGCGTCCCCGTAGCTCCCGCGTGGTCCACAGCGGGTTGATCAGCTCCAGGTAGTCGTCGGGATGCAGCGGGTTGAACAGATGCCGGATGGCACCCAGAAATCCTCGCCGCAGCGGCGAGACCTTCGGTGTTGCTCCACGTTCAGCCACGGAACAGCCCCCGTCGCAAGTCGATTGGCCGCAGGTCGATTCGTGTCACGAGTCCTCGCAGCCGGTCGTCGGCCGCCTCGCCGTGCCCACTCCTTGCTCGGTGGTCACCGTTCGCGCTGTCCGCGTCCGACCATACGGTGTCGGGCACCGCGGAGTGGCTCACTCGATCAGATCGCTTCACATCACACGGGTAACCGGCGACGACGCCGTTCAAACCCGGTTTCCCGCCGCGATCTCGACACGCGGCCTATCGGCCGCCGATGCGGGTCAGGATCGCGGCGGCGACGTCCTCGGCTCGCGACTCGGGCAGCCAGTGGTCGGCGCCCGAGAGCTCGATGTACTCGTACGGCGCGTCCACCCATCCGGCGCACAGACGGGCACCGGCCCGGCCGAGGGCGATGTCGCGGTCGCCCCAGAGGTAGGTCGTGGGCACCCGGACCGGCGTCGGCGCCGCCCCCGGGTCGGGGAACACCATCGCGCGATACCAGGCCAGTGCGCCGGGCAGTGCCCCGTGGTCGAGGATGTCGGCTCTCAGGCCGGACGCGAACGGTTCCGGAAGGCCCATCCGACGGCCGAAATCCGGCCTCGTCCGCATCATCCTCCCGAGGAACGCCTCGGGCAGTCTCGGGATCTGGAACGCGGCCATGTACCAGGAGCGCAGGATCTGCCCGCGCGCCATCGCCCGCGCGAAGGCGCCCGGATGCGGGACCGACAGCGCGGTCAGGGTGGCGACCCGATCCGGATGGTGGGCGGCCGCCGTCCACGCGACCGCCGCGCCCCAGTCGTGCCCGACGAGGTGGACGCGGTCGATGCCGGCGGCGTCGAGCAGCGCGAGCGCGTCGGCGACGAGTTCGGACTGCACGTACTCACGTCGACGCGGCGGGCGGGCCCCGGGCGAGTACCCGCGCTGGTCCGGGGCCAGTGTGCGAAACCCCTTGTCGTGCAACAGCGGGACGACGCGCTCCCACGAAGTGGCCCGCTGCGGGAACCCGTGGAGCAGCAGGACCGGCTCACCGTCTCCCGGCCCCTCGTCGAGCACGTCGAAGGTGTACGGGCCGCGGCGGAACTCGCCGATCCGGGATGCCATGTGTCGGCGCGTCTCTCAGACGAGGGCGAGGACCCGCGCCGGGCCGCCCGTCCCGCCGGCGAACTTCGGCGCCCCGACGATCACGGTGGCCCCGGTCTGCGGCACGGCGTCGAGGTTCGCCATCGCCTCGACCGCGTACCTCCCGGAACCGAGAATCGCGGTGTGCGCACCGGATTCGTCGAACAGGTCGATGCTGAGGGTGTCGGTGCCGATGGCCACGACCCGCCGTTCGGCGACGAGCATCTCGACGACGCCGGGCGAATAGGCGGCCGCGTGGGCCCCGCCGGTTCTCGGCTGCCACCCGGTGTGCAGGGCGACGAGGGCCCCGCGCGGGATCTGACCGTGTCGCTTCTCCCACTCCGCGACGTCCCGTTCGGTCAGCGTCGCCCGCGGGTTCCCGCGCGCCTTCGACGCGATGCTGATGACCACGAGCGGCGCCATGAGGTCGGCGGGGTCGATCCGGGCGACGGTGATCCCGTTGCCGATCTTGTGCGACGGCGCGTCGACATGGGTCCCGGCGTGTTCGGGGAACGAGAGGTAGTTGGTCGAATACCCCGAGTTGCCCGGTCCGACGCGCGAGGTCGGGACGGTGAGCACCGGCGGCTCGCCGGGCCAGAGCGGAAACGACGGCGACAGCGTGTGGGTGAGGTCGACGATCCGCCGATTGCCCTCGGCGCCGGCGGGCGCCGCTTGGGCCAGTGCCGACATCCCCACCCCGGCGGCCACCGCTGCCGAGACCCCCGTGGTCACACCGGCCGCGACCCGCAGCGCCTTCCGCCGCGACATCCGGCGGGCCTCGTCGTGGGCGTGCTGCACGATCTTCTCGTCACACATCTGCTACTCCGTCCAACGCACGCGCAGGATGCGATCGGCGCCGCCGCCGTCGCTGGTGGTCAGCACCAGGGACCCGTCGGGAGCCACCGCGACGCTGCGCAATCGCCCGTGCTGCTCGGTGAGCGCCTCGGTCTTCGACACGACCCGGCGTCCGTCGTCGGACGGCTTCAGGAAGACCAGCCGCTGGCCCTTGAGCGCGGTGACGACCAGGCCACCGCTGTACGGTCCCCAACCGGTCTCCGGGAGGACGGCCACGCCGGGTGTCGCGATCGTCGAGTCGCCCGAGGACCACACCGGGCCGATCGCTCCGGGAATCCGGCCGGTGTCGGTCATGGGGACCGACTCGTCGTAGATGACCGGGATGCGGTCCGGTTGGTAGCCGTAGTTGCCGCCCGCGACGATCAGGTTGATCTCGTCGTCGCGGGTGGTCCCCTGTTCGGCCACGTAGACGCGACCGCCGGGCGCGATCGCGACGCCCTGGATGTTGCGGTGGCCGAGGCTGTACACGGGACTGCCCGGGAACCGGTTGCCCGGGGCCGGCGCCCCGTTGCGATCCACGTGGAGCACCTTGCCGCCCAGCGAGTTCCGGTCCTGCGGCACTCCGGGGGTGGCGGTGTCGCCGGTGCCCACCCAGATGCCGTCGGAGGTGGCGGCGAGGCCGCAGCCCGCATGCCGGCCGGACGAGGTGACCGGGATTCCGTCGACGACCGTGCGTTCCCGGACCATCTCGGTCCAGTCGTCGTTCACCCGCCACGACACGACGCGGATGGTCTGCCCCGTCTGGGGCGCGGGCAGGGGGATGTCGGCGATCTCGCCTGGGACGGTGAACGCGCCGGGCCGCGTGTATTCGGCCTGGCAGGAGTACACGCGGCGGGTCTCGTCGAAGCCCGGGTCGATGGCCAGGCCCATGAGGCCGGCCTCCTTGACCGCGAAGATCTTCGACAGGTCCGCCTTGACGTTCACCTTGCGGCCGTCGGGGCGGACGGCGACGAACCGTCCGGACCGCTCCCCGGTCAGCACCGTCCCGTCGGGGGCGACCACGACGCCCCACGGGATGGTCAGCCCGTCGGCGACCGTCGTCACCTCGAGCGGCGGTTGCGCGTGCGCCGCGGGCGCGTCGGCGAGGGTCCCGGCGGCCACGGCCGACGCGGCGGCCAGCGCGGCGAACGATCGGATGGCTCTTCTGCGTGCGCGACGTGTCCGGCTCACAGGGTCACCGTAATCGCGGCCGGGCGCCGGGGCACGGCATTCCGGCGAGCGGGCCCGCCGTTTCATCCGGCCGGGGCAGGCCTGGGCCCCGGGGCCGGGACCGGCGGCGGCACAACCGGCACGAACACGTCGTCGATCCGTCCGCCGAGCGTCGGCGACAGCGAGTTGACGAAGCCGAGGACATCGCGCTTCTCACCGTCTCGATACGGGGTCGGCGCATAGTCGTTGAACGCCTCGGTCGACGACACCCGGGTCGGGATGACGCGGAACCCGACATCGCGGACCGAGCCGTCGACCGCGGTGAAGCGGGTCTGCAGGATGAGGGCCCGCTTGTCCGACGGGTTGCTGTTGCCGCCGAACGCGAAATTGCCGAAGGAGTAGGCGATCAGCTTTCCGCGGTAGACCTCCATGGACTGGATGACGTGCGGGTGCGTGCCGACGACCAGATCCGCGCCGGCGTCGACCGCGATGTGGGCCAGGTTCGTCTGGACCGGACTCGGCAGGTGTTCGGACTCGTCGCCCCAGTGGAAGTACGGGATGATCACCTGTGCCCCGGCCGCCCGCAAGCGGGCGAAATCGCGGTGGATGCGGCCGGCCATCTCCGGCCCGTCGGTCCACGCCTGGTAGCCGACGAACCCGAACGTCACACCCTTGACCTTGCGCACCAGGATCAGGTCGTAGCCGGAACCCTCGCCCTCGTAGCCGGTTCCGAAGACCCCGATCCCGGCGTCGGCCAGCGCCGCGAGGGTGTCGTCGAAGCCGGTCTGCCCGTAGTCGAACGTGGGGTTGTTGGCGACGGTCGCGACGTCGAATCCGCCGGCTGGCAGGGTGTGCGCCGGGGGCCGGGTCGCCGTGGAAGTGGTAGACCTCGCCTTCCCCCTTGTACCGCTTCTCCCGGGAGCGGGTGAGCGCCACCTCGACGTTGCCGACGGTCAGGTCGTCGGCGGTGAACAGATGGCGGACGTTGCGGAAGAAGTGATCCGGCGCCCGGCCGCTGCGTTCCCACACCGCGGGCAGTCCCGACTCGGCGGCGAAGGTGTCGTCGGTCCCGAGGATGGTGTCACCGCTGAAGCTGAGCACGATCTGTTCGCCGACCGGCGTCCTCGCCGCCATCTCGGTGGGCGCGTCCACCGACGACGGCGCCGCGACGAGCGGGCGCGTCGACGACGCGACGGTGAGTCCGCACACCGTCACCACGACCACGACGAAAGCGGCGAGGACCGCCGACGACTTACCGAGCACCTCAGCATCCAAACGGACGTCGCCGACTCGCGCGCGTCGAGAACGTCGCCCGTTCGGACGATCTCGCCGAAAGTGCCGGGAGTGAGGTCAGCGGCCGGGCAGGTACTTCAGCGCCCGCACGGCGGTCGGGGTGATCGCGCGGTAGATGTTCTTCGGGATCAGCGGAGCCCGGTCGATGCCGATGAAGCGCTGCTCGGCGATGGTCTGGGACTCGGTGTACTTGAGCAGTCCCTCCTCGCCGTGGCGACGGCCCATGCCCGAGATGCCCATGCCGCCCATCGGCGCGGCGGTCGACGCCCACGCGGCGGCGTAGCCCTCGTTGATGTTGACCGTGCCGGCGCGCAGCTGCTCGGCCACGGCCTGCGCCTCGGAGCTGCTGCCCGCGAAGACGCTGGCGTTGAGTCCGTACTCGGTGTCGTTGGCGAGCTTGATGGCCTCGTCGGTGGAGTCGACCGGGTAGATCGACACGACCGGACCGAAGGTCTCGTTGCGGCAGCACGTCATCTCGTCCGTGACGTCGGTGAGGACCGTCGGCTCGTAGAAGAACGGGCCGAGGTCGGGACGCCGCTTGCCGCCGGCGAGGACCTTGGCGCCCTTGGCGACCGCGTCCTCGACATGTGCCTCGACGGTCTCGATCTGCGAGGCCGAGGCGAGCGAGCCCATGTCGGCGGTGAAGTCGTAGGTCGCGGCGAGCTTCATCGTCGAGACGTAGGCGGCGAACCGGTCGGCGAACTCGTCGGCGATCTTCTTGTCGACGTAGATCCGCTCGATCGAGATGCAGAGCTGGCCCGAGTTGGAGTAGCAGGCACGCGCCGCGCCCTGCACGGCGTTGGCGATGTCGGCGCTCGCGGTCACGACCAGCGGGTTCTTGCCGCCGAGCTCGGCGGAGAAGCCGATGAGGCGGCGTCCGGCCTGTTCGGCGAGCGTCGCGCCGGTCGCCGACGAGCCGGTGAACATCACGTAGTCGGTGGTGGCCATGATCGCCTGGCCGACGACGCTGCCCGGGCCGGGGACCACCGCGAAGAGCTCACGCGGGAGCCCCGCCTCGTAGAGGAGCTCGGCGACCGCGAGGGCGCAGTACGGGGTCTGGCTGTCGGGCTTGATGACCACGCCGTTGCCGGCGACGAGGGCGGCGACCGCATCCGAGGCCGCCATGGTCAGCGGGTAGTTCCACGGGCTGATGACGCCGACCACGCCCTTCGGCAGGTGACGCACCCGCACGCTGGTCACGCCCGGGAGCATGCCCTTGACCTTGCGATCGGCCAGCAGCTTGGGGCCGGCGACGGCGTAGTGCCGCGCGGTGAGCGCGACGTCGAGGACCTCTTCCTGCGCGTAGATCCGGGCCTTGCCGGTCTCGGCCTGCGCGATGTCCATCAACGACGCGGCGTTGCGGTGGACGAGCTCGGAGAACCGGTCGAGGACGGCCGCGCGCTCGGCCGGGGTCTTCGCCGCCCAGCCCTGCTGAGCCTGGCGTGCGCGGGCGACCGCGGCCTCGAGGTCCTCGGCGGTGCCGACCGGGATGGTGGCCATCTCCACCCCGCTGAAGGCCTCCAGCACCGGGCGGGTGGGCCGGGAGGCGGCGTCGTCGATGGCGACGAGGGCTCCGAGACGGTCGAAGTAATCGGCGGTGGGCTTCGGCATGGCGGGGCTCCTACGGCGTTGGTGGTCTGCTGCGGCGGGTGGGACGACCTGCGGAGAACTCAGTTCTCGGGGCTGACGATCACGATGCCGTCGTCGTCGGAGTAGACGATGTCGCCCGGGTTGAAGGTCTCGCCGCCGATGGTCAGCGGCACGTCGCGCTCGCCCGCGCCGGTCTTGGTCGACTTGCGCGGGTTGGTGCCGAGTGCCTTCACGCCGATCGCCATGCCGCCGATGGTCTTGGCGTCGCGGATGGCGCCGTTGATGATGATGCCCACCCACCCGTTGGAACGGCCGAGCTCGGCGATGACGTCGCCGACCAGCGCGGTGTGGACCGAGGCGTCACCGTCGACGACCAGCACACCGCCCGGGTTGGACTCGCTCAGGACCGACTTGAGCAGGGCGTTGTCCTGGAAGCACTTGACGGTGGTCACCCGCCCGACGAACTCCCGGTTGCCGCCGTACTGCGTGAACTGGGTGTCGCAACTGCGGACGTCGGCGCCGATCTCGTCGACGAGATCTGCCGTCGGGGTGAAGGTCAACTCGCTCATACCGACCAGTATAGGTGTAACCGCAAGTTCCGGGTTACCGCCGGGTAGAGATCCGGCGGCAACCCCCGCGCACCCGCCTTCGCACCCGGCGTCAGGGGGTGCAGACCTCCGTGCCGCGGTACCAATGGCCGGCCCAGTGCGTCATCTCCTTCGTCGAGGGGTTGTACAGCGGGGTCGGTGAGTACATGAGCAGCACGCACCCGCCCTCTGTCGTCAGCCGCTCCTTCGCGATGGTCGTGCGCACCACCCTGGCGATCTCGCTGACGTCACCCATGCGTATCCCTGCATTCGCCACGACGGGCAGGATCCCGGAATCGTTCAGTTGTCGCGTCTGGCCGACACTCAGGATGAAGGCGTAGGGGAAGACCAGCTTGCTGTCGGTGTCCCGGACGTTCGAATAGACGGTCGGCAACGGCTTCCACTTCGCCGAGGCCACCTGACTCGCAGGCCCGGACGGCGCCGCTGCCGCCGGCGCGTGGGCACCCACGCCCACGATCAGACCCGCGAGCATCGACGCCGATGCGGCTGCCGAGATCCCCACTCTTCGCGCACTTTTCATCTCTCCGCCTTCCGACGACAGTGTGTTGGACGAGATTCGTTGCGCTGCACAGCCTCCACAGCATCGCACACCCGAAGTGTGGTGTACATCACGCTTACTCCGGCTAACCAATCCCGCTCTGCGCACCCAGCCTCCCGGTGGCGGACATCTCCCGGCCTCCGTATCGCCGGCGCGATGGGTACGTGACCGCCGCGCAGAACCGCCCCAGTGCTCACCGGACGTCGTCGATGATCTCCGCGACCTCGTCGGGCCGCTCGGAGACCAGGAAGTGCTTCGCCCTGGGCAGCACCGTGATCCGGTCGGCGCCGAGAACATCGGCGTAGCGCTGCTGCTTCCACTCCCAGAACAGCCGCCAGCCGGGCAGCGTCGACGACGCGACCACGACGGTGACCGGCACGCGCGGCATCGGATTGCTGCGTCGCAACTGCCGCAGGGTCTTGTTCATCGCCCCGAAGGCGGCATTCTCCACCAGCATCGCCAGCAGGAACTCAGGCTGACCGAACAGCCGTGCGCCCCAATGCCGTTGACTCTCCCCGCGACCCTCCGGGGGCGCGGGCACGACCCGCGTCCACACGCCCAGGCTCGGCCACCGGCGAAGCCCCACGCGGCTCGTCACCGCCCGGGCGGTCCCCACCAGCCGGTGCGCGTTGCCGACCCGGAACGACAGCGGCACCAGCCGCCACGGGACCAGCACGTAGGAGCCGTCGAGCACCACCACCCCCGCGGTCCGCTCGGGATGGCGGCGCGCGAACGCCTCCACATACAGCGAGGCCAGCGAATGACCGACCACCACAACGGGTTCGGTCACCCCGCGCGCGTCGAGGACCTCGACCATCCGGTCCACCTCGCCGAGCAGCGTCGGGAGGTGTTGCCGCCCGACCGGGCTCGACAGCCCGTACCCGGGCCGGTCGTAGCGGATCACGCGCCACGACGAGACCAGCCGGGAGACCAGCGGGTCGAGGTCGAACCAGTTGCTGCCCAGCGCCGCCATCAGCAGCAGCGGCGGGCCCGCCCCCTCGTCGAGGACGTGCAGCCGGTGGTCGCCCACGGTGACGAACTCACCGGGGGCGTCCTCCGTGTGCGGAATCGGGGTCACCCGGCCAGTGTGCCCGAGGTCAGGCGTCCTGCGGCTTGGCCAGCGGGAACGCCAGGGATTCGCGGATCGACTGGCCGGTGATCAGCATGACCACGCGGTCGACGCCGACACCGAGACCGCCGGTCGGCGGCATGGCGTACTCGAGGGCCTGCAGGAAGTCCTCGTCGAGCTCCATCGCCTCCGGGTCGCCGTCCGCGGCCAGGATCGACTGCTCGGTGAGGCGCTTGCGCTGCTCCACCGGGTCGGTCAGCTCCGTGTACGCGGTGCCGAGCTCGACGCCCCACGCGACGAGGTCCCAACGCTCGGCGACACCCGGCTTGGACCGGTGCGCACGCGTGAGCGGCGACACCGACGTCGGGAAGTCGGTGTAGAACGTCGGGAACGTCGTCCGGTCCTCGCCGAGGTGCTCGTACAGTTCGAGCACGATCTGGCCGGCGTCCCAGTCGGGGCGGTAGTTGATGTCGAGGCGGTCGCACACCACGCGCAGTTGCTCGACCGGGGTGTCCGGGGTGATCTCCTCCCCCGCCCCCTCCGACACGACCTCGTGCACGGTCTTCACCGGCCACTCGCCGGAGATGTCGATGCGTTCCTCGTTGCCGTCGGCGTCGGTCCTCACGATGACCGGCTCGCCGTGGGCCGCGGTCGCCGCGTGCTGGATCATCTCGCGGGTGAGATCGAGCATCTTCAGGTAATCGCTGTGCGCCTCATAGGCTTCCAGGCTCGTGAACTCCGGGTTGTGGCTGAAGTCCACGCCCTCGTTGCGGAAGTTGCGGCCGATCTCGAACACCTTCTCCACGCCGCCGACGCACAGCCGCTTCAGGTACAGCTCGGGGGCGATGCGCAGGTACAGGTCGAGGTTGTAGGCGTTGATGTGCGTCTGGAACGGGGTGGCGTTCGCGCCGCCGTGGATCTGCTGCAGGATCGGCGTCTCCACCTCGAGGAAGCCGCGGGCGGACAGGAAGTCCCGCAGCGACTTCACCACGATGCTGCGCGTGGCGAGCAGTTGGCGGCTGCGCTCGTTGATCGCGAGGTCGACGTAGCGCTGGCGGACGCGCGCCTCCGGGTCGGTCAGGCCCGCCCACTTGTCGGGCAGCGGCCGCAGGCACTTGCCGTTGAACCGCCACGCGTCGATGAGGATCGACAACTCGCCGGACCGGCTCGTGCCGACCACGCCGCGGGCCTGGATCAGGTCGCCGAGATCGACGTCGCCGCCGAAATCGGGGGTGCCCGGGATCAGGCGGGACTCCTCGACGAGCACCTGCACCTCGCCCGACCAGTCGTGGACGTCGGCGAAGACGACCTTGCCGAAGTCGCGCAGGCGTGTGACGCGGCCGGCGATGGTGACCACCGTGCCCTCCGGTTCGGAGCGGGCCTGCGCGATCGTGTGCGTCGGGGCGTCGGCCGGCGGGTACGGATCGAACCCCTGCTCGACGAGCCGGTCCATCTTCTCCAGGCGGACCCGCACCTGCTCGGGCCGGTGGACGACGGCGACGTCGCGGGTCTCGGCCTCCTCCTCGAGCCGGGCGATGAGCGCCGGCGCGTCGACACCCGGCGGGATCGACGAGCGCCCGCCCTCGTAGTGCTTGTCGCGGCCGAACTTCGGGAGGGTGACGAGACCTTCGGTGACGATCGCGGCCAGGCCCACCCGCGGCAGGATGCGGCTGTCCTCGAAGCACAGGTAGCGCGGCTGCCAGTCCGGCAGGTACTTGGCGTTGGACTTGTACAGCGACTCCATCTGGAAGAACTTCGAGCCGAACATCAGCACCGAGTACCCGAAGCGCATGATCGGGCCCGCGCCGATCTGCGGTCCCTGCTCGAAGAACGCGCGGAACGCCGCGAAGTTGAGGGAGACCTCGGTGATGCCGAACTGCTCGGAGTTGCGGCACAGCTCGGAGACCATCGTCTCGACGACGCCGTTGGGGCCCGAACGGTCGCGGCGCATCAGGTCCAGCGACGCGCCCCGCCGGCCCCACGGCACGAAGGACAGCATGCCGACGACCCGCTCGCTCGGCGTGCCCTCGTCGATGACGGCCTCGACGAGCAGGCACTCGTCGTCGGCACGGTCGCCGAGCCGCGACAGCGCCATCGCGAAACCGCGCTCCTCGTCGGTGTCGCGCCACTCGTCGGCGCGGGCGATGACCTTCTGCATCTCGGCGTCGTCGATGTCGGCGTGCCGGCGGATGCGGACCGTGACCCCGGCCCGCCGGGTGCGCGTCACGGCCTGCCGGACCGCCTTCATCGCCGGACCGCTGAGGCTGTACTCGCGGGTGTGGATGATCGCCTCGTCGCCGATGCTCAGGGTGACGAAACCGGCTGCGTGGTAGGCCTCCGCGCCGTGCGCGCTCGCGCCGATGGCCGCCGGGTGCCAGCCGTACTTCTCGCAGAGGGCGACGAATTCGGCGATGGCGTCGGGCCACGACTCCGGATCGCCGATCGGGTCGCCGCCGGCCATGCCGACGCCGACCTCCACGCGGTAGGTGATCGCGGCGCGGCCGTCCGGGGAGAACACGACCGCCTTGTCGCGACGGGTGGAGAAGTAGGCCAGCGAGTCGTCGTCGTTGAACCGCTTGATGAGGGCGCGGATGAGCGACTCGTCCTCGGCGGTGATGAGCCAGCGCAGGCGCTGCGACCGGAAGAGGACCGCGGCCGCCGCGATGAGGGCCAGGGCGCCGAACAGGCCGAGCAGGCCGTTGACGAAGACCGGCGCGTGCCGGCCGTCGAAGGAGGCGTCGGCGTCGATGGCGCCGAAGGCGACGACCCGGTTGAAGGCGTAGGCGAGCCGCTCGCCGTGGGTCAGGTTGTGGGGGAAGGCCCAGACGAGCGCCCAGCCGAGCAGCGTCGCGATGCCGAGGCCGACGATCAGGGTGGCGATCGCGGCGGGCACCGCCCCGCGGCGAACCCGGGTGTAGAACTGCTTGTACGTCGCGATCAGGAAGATCAGCGCCGCGAGGTCGATCACCACGCCGATCCACAGGTTGGTGCGGTCCCAGGACGTGACCTCGAGATCGTCCTCGAGCGCCGGTATCAGGAAGACGAGGTTGCCGGCGATGAACAGCACGAGGTAGATGACGCTGATCCACCAGGCGATGCGCTTGCGCGCCGACAGCGCGATGGCGATGAGGGCCAGGACGAACGCCCACGCGAAGCTCGTGTCCGGCAGGGTGATGATGTAGTCGTCGACGTACCGGCGGGGGTCGTGGATCAGCCGCCGGAAGGCCGGGATGAGGCTCGACAGCAACGAGATCGCGGCCAGGACGCCGACGACCGTGCCCGCCACCTTGGGGGCGTTGCGGCCGAATCCGGCGGGTCGCCTGATCTGGTTCAGCAGTGCGAGGGATCGCCGGTCGGCGGCGGTGGGTTCTCGCCGCGCCGGGGCGTTCCCGGGAACGGCGGCATCGGGATTCGCGGGGTCGACCGGCGCGAGTGGGGAGTCGGTGGCCATGCGTCGAAGGTAGTCGCAGAACAGTCCGCACTCTCGCAGTCCACGCTGATCCGGCTGTGCAGCGGCACAGAATCTCTTCTGGCCGCACCGATGTGGCCCTCTCCGCCCTCACGGGGCATGATCGGCACCGTGTACGACGTGACGATCCGCGACGAGTCCATCCGCCTCGGTCAGTTCCTGAAGCTGGCCAATCTCATCGAGTCGGGCGCCGAGGCCAAGGAGGTCATCGCCGATGGCCTGGTGACGGTCAACGGCGAGGTCGAGACCCGACGGGGCCGGCAACTGGCAATCGGCGACGTGGTCGAGATCGGCGGGATGAGCGCCCGGGTCGCAGCGGAATGAGATCCTCCTCGCGACGGTGATCGAAAGCAGAGAGGGCGGCGACCCGTCGTGCGGGTCACCGCCCTCGTCGGCGTCTCGGATTGATCAGGAGCGGACGCCGTAGCGTCTCAGTTCCGCCGGGGTGATCAGGCGCTCGGCCTCCGCGGGGAAGTTGGGTGCGTGTGTGCGGCGTCCGCCGAGTCGCCCCCCGATGAGCGAATTCAGCAGCGATCCCCTGCGGGATGTGTGAAGGGTGTCAGCCAACTTCATGACCAATCACTTCCTGGTGCGATCCACATTCAGTTCAACGGACTCTGACTTTGCTCTACTGTAGCGGCATTTCTCGGCGGCCGGCCCCGGAGATGACGTGGTCTCGGCCACGATCATCCGAAGCCCGCGCCGACATGTGAGTTCACGCCCGCGGCTGGTTCGGGCTGTGATCGCCGTTACGCACCGGCTAGATCGATCATGGCACGCGAGGCGTTACATTCCCGGTAGCGACGCGTTCTCTACCAGGAACTATGGTATTCCGCCGGCGGTCGGTCGGATGCCATCCGGTCGGACCACATCCGGCCCGATCCCGGTTCACACGGTCGCGGCGCGGGGTCTGGTGGGTGACCGCCCGATCCAGTAGGTTCACGTGGACCTTCACTGTTCTTGACCGAAAGGCAGCGCCTTGTCCGACATCGACGACCTCTTGTCGCGCCTCCCCTACGGCTCCCTGGCCACGCAGCTCGGGGTCGACGAGGACTCCGCACGCGCAGCCGCTCGGCAGGCGGTGCCCGCTCTGCTCGCCGGCCTGCAGACGCAGACCACCGACGAGGAGGCGGCCCAGAAACTCGTCGGCGCCCTCGCCCAGCACGACAACGATCTCGCCACCGGTGAGATCGACGTCGACCAGGTCGACACGGCCGACGGCTCGAAGATCGTCGCGCACATCTTCGGCGACAAGACCCCGGAGGTCGCGGGCGCCGTCAGCAACCAGGTCCCCGCCGCCGCGGTCGACCCGGGCGTGGTCCAGAAGCTGCTGCCGATCCTCGCGCCGATCGTGCTGAGCTACCTCACCAAGAAGGTTCTCGGCGGAGCCGGCGGCGGCGCCCCGACGCAGGCCGGCAGCGGCGGCCTGGGCGATCTGCTCGGCACCGTGCTCGGCGGCGGCAAGGGCGGCGGTGCCGCCGGCGAGCGCGGCGACCTCCTCGGCGGGATGCTCGGCGGCGCGGCCGGAAGCGGCGCCAAGCAGGGTGGCGGCGATCTCCTCGGCGGCATCCTCGGATCGATCCTGGGCGGCAAGAAGTAGCCCCCGAGGCCACAGACGACGACTCCCGCACACCCGATCGGTGTGCGGGAGTCGTCGGTTTCCGGGGTCGTTCACCGCAGCGCGGCGAGTTGTGGCGGCGGGTTCGGGACGTCCCCGGCCGTCGGCTCAGGCCAGGCCGGCGAGATACCGGTTCGCCCACTGGACGGCGGTCACGCCGGGCTTCACCTGGTCTATGGGCGCACCGGCAGCCGCGTGAGGCGATTGACCCGCCCGCCGATGCACCTCTCGAACCCCGAAAACCACGAACTCCCGCCGACCCTGCACGGGTGCGGCGGGAGTCCGCGATCTCGATGTGTCAGATCAGCGCTGGGCGACCGTGGTCGGCTCGATGGGCGCCGGCAGGAACGAGGTACCGGTCAGGTACTCGTCGGCCGCCGCGGCCGCCGAGCGGCCCTCGGCGATCGCCCACACGATCAGCGACTGGCCACGACCGGCGTCGCCGGCGACGAACACACCCGGCAGTCCGACGGCGGCGAAGTTGTCGTCGCGCTTGACGTTGCCGCGGGCGTCGTAGGCGACGCCGAGCTTGTCGAGCAGGTCCCCGCGCTCCGGGCCGACGAAGCCCATGGCGAGGAGCACCAGGTCGCACTCGAGCTCGAAGTCGGTGCCCTCGACCTTCTCGAAGCGACCGTCGCGCATGACGACCTCGTGCGCCTTGAGCGCCTTGACCTTGCCGTTCTCGTCGCCGATGAACTTCTCGGTGTTCACCGAGTAGACGCGCTCGCCGCCCTCCTCGTGGGCCGAGGAGACGCGGAACATCAGCGGGTAGGTCGGCCACGGGGTCGACTCGGCCCGCTCGATCGGCGGCTTGGGCATGATCTCGAACTGGTGCACGCTCTCCGCGCCCTGGCGCAGCGAGGTGCCCAGGCAGTCGGCGCCTGTGTCGCCGCCGCCGATGATGACGACCTTCTTGCCCTTGGCCGTGATCTGGTTCTCGACGGTGTCGCCGAGCTGGACCCGGTTGGCCTGGGGCAGGAACTCCATCGCCTGGTGGATGCCGTCGAGCTCGCGGCCCGGGATCGGCAGGTCGCGACCGATGGTCGAACCGTTGGCCAGGACGACCGCGTCGAAGTCGGCGCGCAGCTGCTCGGCGGTGATGTCGACGCCCACGTTGACCCCGGTCTTGAAGACGGTGCCCTCGGCCTCCATCTGCGCCAGACGGCGGTCGATGTGGCGCTTCTCCATCTTGAACTCGGGGATGCCGTAGCGCAGCAGGCCGCCGATGCGGTCGGCGCGCTCGAACACGGTCACGTCGTGACCGGCGCGGGTGAGCTGCTGGGCGGCGGCCAGGCCGGCCGGGCCCGAGCCGACGACCGCGACCTTCTTGCCGGTCTTCTTCGACGGCATGACCGGGGTGACCCAGCCGTTGTCGAAGGCGTTGTCGATGAGCTCGACCTCGACCTGCTTGATGGTCACCGCCGGCTGGTTGATGCCGAGCACGCACGACGCCTCACACGGAGCCGGGCACAGGCGACCGGTGAACTCCGGGAAGTTGTTGGTCGCGTGCAGACGCTCGATGCCGTCGCGCCACCGGTCCTTGTAGACCAGGTCGTTCCACTCGGGGATCAGGTTCCCCAGTGGGCAGCCGTTGTGGCAGAACGGGATACCGCAGTCCATGCAGCGGCTGGCCTGCGTCTGGAGGTGGGACCGGTCGAAGTCGGTGTAGACCTCTTTCCAGTCCATCAGGCGCAGGTCCACCGGACGGCGGTCGGGCAGCTCCCGCTCGGTGTGCTTCAGGAATCCTCTGGGGTCAGCCACGTGCGGCCTCCATGATCGCTTCGTTCACGTCTCGCCCGGTCTTCTCCGCTTCGGAGATGGCCAGCAGCACGCGCTTGTAGTCCCGCGGCATGACCTTGGCGAACTTGGTCTGGGCAGTGTCCCAATCGGCGAGCAGCGCTGCGGCGACCGGGGATTCGGTCTCCGCACGATGCTCCTCGATGATGGCGGCGAGGAACTCTACGTCCTCTTCCTCGAGCGGCTCGAGGTCGACCAGCTCGGTGTTGAGGTTGGCCGCGAACTTCTGCTCCGGGTCGTACACGTAGGCGATGCCGCCCGACATGCCGGCCGCGAAATTGCGCCCGGTGTCGCCGAGGACGACGACGCGCCCGCCGGTCATGTACTCACAACCGTGGTCGCCCACGCCCTCGACGACCGCCGTCACGCCCGAGTTGCGGACGCAGAAGCGCTCGCCGACGATGCCGCGCAGGAAGATCTTGCCCGCGGTGGCACCGAAGCCGATGACATTGCCGGCGATGATGTTGTTCTCCGCGACGAAGCCCTCCGGGGCGTTGCGCGCCGGACGGACGACGATGCGGCCGCCCGACAGGCCCTTGCCGACGAAGTCGTTGGCGTCGCCCTCGAGGCGCAGCGTGATGCCCTTCGGGACGAAGGCACCGAAGCTGTTGCCCGCCGAACCGTTGAAGTCGATGATGATCGTCCCGTCCGGGAGTCCCTGGGCGCCATAGGTCTTGGTGACCTCGTGGCCCAGCATCGTGCCGACCGTGCGGTTGACGTTGGTGATCTTCGACGTGAAGGACACGCGGGTCCCGTGGTCGATCGCCTCGCGCGCCTGGGCGATGAGCTGCTGGTCGAGCGCCTTGTCCAGCGAGTGGTCCTGGACGCCCGAGCAGTACAGGTCCTGGTTCATGAACGGCGATTCCGGCATGGTCAGGATCGTCGACAGGTCGAGCTTGCCGGCCTTCTCGTTCTTCCAGTGCGCGATCGCCTTGGAGGTGTCGAGGGCCTCGACGTGGCCGACGGCCTCCTGCAGCGTGCGGAAACCGAGGCGCGCCAGCAGTTCCCGAACCTCTTCGGCGATGAACATGAAGAAGTTCTCGACGAACTCCGGCTTGCCCGAGAAGCGCTCGCGCAGCAGCGGGTTCTGGGTCGCGATGCCGACCGGGCAGGTGTCGAGGTGGCAGACACGCATCATGATGCAGCCCGAGACCACCAGCGGCGCGGTCGCGAAACCGAACTCCTCGCCGCCGAGCAGGGCGGCGATGACGACGTCGCGGCCGGTCTTCATCTGGCCGTCGACCTGGACCACGATGCGATCGCGCAGGCCGTTGAGCAGCAGGGTCTGCTGGGTCTCGGCCAGGCCGATCTCCCACGGCGCGCCGGCGTGCTTGAGCGACGTCAGCGGCGACGCGCCGGTGCCACCGTCGTGGCCCGAGATGAGCACCACGTCGGCGTGTGCCTTCGACACACCCGCGGCGACGGTGCCCACGCCGACCTCGGAGACGAGCTTGACGTGGATGCGCGCCTTCGGGTTCGCGTTCTTCAGGTCGTGGATCAGCTGCGCGAGATCCTCGATCGAGTAGATGTCGTGGTGCGGCGGCGGCGAGATGAGGCCGACGCCCGGCGTCGAGCCGCGCACCTCGGCGACCCACGGGTACACCTTGTGCGGCGGCAGCTGGCCACCCTCACCGGGCTTGGCGCCCTGCGCCATCTTGATCTGGATGTCGGTGCAGTTGCTCAGGTAGTGCGAGGTGACGCCGAAGCGTCCCGACGCGACCTGCTTGATCGCGCTGCGACGCCAGTCGCCGTTCTCGTCGTGATGGAAACGACGCGGATCCTCGCCGCCCTCACCGGAGTTCGAGCGGCCGCCGAGGCGGTTCATGGCGATGGCGAGCGTCTCGTGAGCCTCGGCCGAGATGGAACCGAAGCTCATCGCGCCGGTCGAGAAGCGCTTGACGATCTCGCTGGCCGGCTCGACCTTCTCGATCGGGATCGGGTCGCGATCGCCGAAGTTGAAGTCGAACAGGCCGCGCAGCGTGCCCAGACGGCGCGACTGGTCGTCGACCATCTTGGTGTACTCCTTGAACACCTTGTACTGCCCGGTGCGCGTGGAGTGCTGCAGCTTGAAGACCGTGTCCGGGTTGAACAGGTGGTACTCGCCCTCGCGGCGCCACTGGTACTCGCCGCCGACCTCGAGCTCGCGGTGCGCGCGCTCCGACGGCCGGCCGTTGAAGGCCAGGGCATGGCGCTTGGCGACGTCGGCGGCGATGTCGTCGAGGCCGATGCCGTCGAGCTGGCTGTTGAGGCCGGTGAAGAACTCGTCGACGAGCTCCTGCGACAGGCCGATCACCTGGAAGAGCTGCGCGCCGGTGTAGGAGGCGATGGTCGAGATGCCCATCTTGCTCATCACCTTGAGCACGCCCTTGGAGGCGGCCTTGATGTAGTTCTTCTTCGCGGTCGCGAAGTCGATGTCGCCGAGCACGCCGCGCTCGATCATGTCCTCGATGGTCTCGAAGGCCATGTACGGGTTGACCGCGGCCGCGCCGAAGCCGACCAGGGTCGCGACATGGTGGACCTCGCGGCAGTCACCGGACTCGATGATCAGGCCGGCGCGGGTGCGCTTGCGCTCGCGCACCAGGTGGTGGTGCACCGCGGCGGTCAGCAGCAGCGACGGGATCGGCGCGTAGGTCTCGTCCGACTCGCGGTCGGACAGGATGATCAGGTTCACGCCCTCGTCGATGGCGGCGCTCGCCTTGGCCCGGATCTCGTCGAGGGCCTTGCGCAGGCCGTCCCCGCCCTCGGCCACCGGGTAGAGGCCGTGGATGTGGATGCTGCGGAAGGCCGGCAGCTTGTCGTTGTCGTTGATCTCGACCAGCTTGGCCAGGGTGTCGTTGTCGATCACCGGCTGGGGCAGCGAGATCTGGCGGCACGACTCGGGGCCGGGGTGCAGCAGGTCGGCCTCGGCGCCGATGGTCGAGCCGACGCTGGTGACGACCTCCTCGCGGATGGCGTCCAGCGGCGGGTTGGTGACCTGCGCGAAGAGCTGCTGGAAGTAGTCGAACAGCATGCGCGGGCGCTTCGACAGCACCGCGATCGGGGTGTCGGTGCCCATCGAGCCGAGCGCCTCCGCGCCGGTCTTGGCCATCGGCGCGATGAGGAGGTTCAGTTCCTCGGTGGTGTAGCCGAAGACCTGCTGACGCAGGGTGACCCGGTCATGCGGCATGTGGATGTGCGGCGGGGCCTCGATGTCGTCGACGGCGACCATGCCCTGCTCGAGCCACTCCGCGTACGGGTGCTCGGCAGCGAGCTCGTCCTTGATCTCCTCGTCGTCGACGATGCGGCCGGCGGCGGTGTCGACCAGGAACATGCGGCCCGGCTGCAGGCGCATCTTCTGCACGACCTGGGAGTGGTCGATGTCGAGGACGCCGACCTCCGAGGCCATGACGACGAGTCCGTCCTCGGTGACCCAGATGCGCGACGGGCGCAGGCCGTTGCGGTCGAGCACGGCGCCGACGACGGTGCCGTCGGTGAAGCAGACCGACGCCGGTCCGTCCCACGGCTCCATGAGCGCCGAGTGGTACTCGTAGAACGCCTTGTGCTCGGGCTTCATCGACTCATGACGCTCCCAGGCCTCCGGGATCATCATCAGCACGGCGTGCGGCAGGCTGCGGCCACCGAGGTGGAGCAGCTCGAGCACCTCGTCGAAGCGCGCGGTGTCCGAGGCGCCGGGGGTGCACACCGGGAAGATCTTCGACGCGGCATCGGGACCGAAGGCGCCGGTGTCGATGAGCGACTCGCGGGCGCGCATCCAGTTCTCGTTGCCGGTGACGGTGTTGATCTCACCGTTGTGCGCGACGCGGCGGAACGGGTGCGCCAGCGGCCACGAGGGGAAGGTGTTGGTGGAGAAGCGCGAGTGGACCAGGCCGAGCGCGCTCTCGACGCGCGAATCCTGCAGGTCCACGTAGAACTCCCGCAGCTGCGGGGTGGTCAGCATGCCCTTGTAGACGAAGGTGCGACCCGACAGCGACGGGAAGTACACGGTCTCGCGGCCCGGGCCGTCGGCGCCGGCACCCTTGTTGCCGAGTTCGTACTGGACGCGCTTGCGCACGACGTAGGCACGGCGCTCGAGCTCCATGCCCTCGGCGCCGCCGATGAAGACCTGGCGGAAGGTCGGCATCGCGTCGCGGGCGAGAGCACCGAGCGAGGTCTCGTTGGTGGGGACCTCGCGCCAGCCGAGGAGGGTCAGGCCCTCGGACTCGATGACCTTCTCGACGCCCTCGCAGGCCTGACGCGCGTCTTCAGAACCCTGCGGCAGGAAGGCGATACCGGTTGCGTAGCTGCCTTCCGGGGGCAGATCGAAGTCGACCGTCTCGCGGAAGAAACGGTCGGGGACCTGGATCATGATGCCCGCGCCGTCGCCGGTGTTCGGCTCGGCGCCGGCGGCACCGCGGTGCTCGAGGTTGACCAGGGCCATGATCGCCTTGTCGACGATGTCGCGACTGCGTCGTCCGTACATGTCGACCACGAACGCCACGCCACACGAGTCGTGCTCGTAACGCGGGTCGTAGAGACCAACCGGTCCCGGAGCCTGCTTCATATTCGCCTCACTTATGCGTGCGGAGGGTGCACGCACTACCCGTCGTAGATGTCTGGGGGGCCACTCGGCCGTGCACGTCGCGGACCTCGATGTCCGCTGACGGTCGTCGTCTTCCACCCCCTGAGGGGCTGACCTGGGCGGAACGACCACAAAGGCGGTGTCCCCGTCAGCGCCGTTGCTGACAGTCCCTTCGGGCCGCATCGTCGGGGCCCGAACACATGCTCGTCGGCGGCGTGCGCGCAGCGCTGGACAGAGCGCCTGCGGGCAACCGCATGAGCATTGTGGGCCATTTTTCCACGTGGGGGGTCCACTCTCGAAATCCGGCTAGCACAATCGCCACGATTCTGCACGTCAAGGGCCGATCCGGCGTGTGCGGACGCCCTGCATATGTCCGCGGCAAGGTAGGAGTCCGCGCCCTTCGGCGATCTCCCGCGGCGGCCGCGACCGAACCCGCGACCGCGGTGTCGGGGTCGCGAGGGCGAGGTTCTCGGGTACCGGTCCGGTCGCAGTCCGGTGTCGTCCCGGGTGATCAGACACATCGGACATCACCCGCGGCTACCGTCGGAGTGATGAGCGTCACCTCGATGGCCGGCGGTGCGCCCGCCGGTGTCCCCGACCCGCGATCCGGAGCCGACCTGCCGTTCGGACCGCTCGGGGTCGACCCGCGCGGTTCCCGCCGATCCCGGGCGGTCAACGCCTACCTCACCCGCGCGACGTGGCCGCTGATGGCCGCGGCGGGCCGCAGCCATCCACGCATCACCGCGCAGATGATCCAGCGGGCCCGGCCCGGCCTCAACCGGACCATCGAGCGGCTCGGTCCCCCGCCCCGAGAGACGCGCGTGCAGCCCGTCCGGGAGTCGTTCCGCGGCGGCCAGGTGCGGGGCGAGTGGGTGGTCGGCCGGCGCGCCCCGCAACCCCGACCCGGCGAGCGGATCGTCTACTACCTCCACGGCAGCGGATACGTCGTGTGCTCCCCGCGAACACACCGCGGACTCGTCGCGCGGATCGGCAATCTCGCCGAGGTCCCCGCGTTCAGCCTCGATTATCGTCTCGCGCCGGAGTATCCGTGGCCCTGCGCGGGAAACGACACCATCCGCGGTTACCGCTGGCTGCTCGAACAGGGATATCGCGCCGAGGACATCGTCATCGCCGGGGACTCCGCGGGCGGGCACCTCGCCCTCGACCTGCTGTACGTCAACCACTGCACGGGCACGCCGCAGCCCGGTTCGATGGTCCTATTCTCCCCGCTGTACGACCCGACCTTCGAGCTGGCCGTGCAGAACCAGCTCGGCGGGGTGCGCGATCCGATCATCAACGCGGTGTCGGCACGCAAGATCCTGAGCCTCTACACCCGCACGGCCGAGGCCGACCACCCGCGCATGCGGGTCCGTCTCCGTCCCGACATGACACTGCCCAAGACGCTCATCCAGTACGGCGCCCTGGAGGTCATGGGTGCCGACGCCCGGGCCCTGCACGGCGAGATCACCTCGGCCGGAGGGCTTTCGGTCCTGCAGGCGTGGCCGGACCAGGGGCACGTCTTCCAGCTGATGCCGCAGTTGTCCTCGGAGGCGCGGCACGCGGTCGAGACCGCGGCCCGCTTCATCACGGTGACGGCGCCGGAGCGTGCCGGCGGCTGAGGCGTCCGCGCCGAAAACCCTCTGCCCGGCAACGCGAGCCGCCGTATCCTCAGACGATGGATTTACTGGTGACCGTGGTCGTCGTCGACGACCACCCGTTCTTCCGGGATGGGGTGTCGCGCGGCTTCACGCAGAGCGGACGCATCCGGGTGGTCGGCGAGGCCTCCGACGGCGCGTCGGGGCTGGAGCTGATCCGCCGGGAGCACCCCGACGTCGCGGTCGTCGACCATCAGATGCCCGGCATGACCGGCGTCGAACTGGCGCACGCGGTCACCCGTGACGAGTTGCCGACCCGCGTGTTGCTGCTGTCAGCGATCACCGACGGCCCGATCGTGTTCCGCGCGCTGCAGGAAGGCGCGGCCGGCTACCTGCCGAAGGACTCCGACCGCGACGAGATCGTCGGCGCGGTGACCCGGGTGGCCAAGGGCGAGACGGTCGTCCCGGCCGCGCTCGCCTCGGCGCTGGCCGGCGAGATCCGCACCCGCACGCAGCCCGACGCCCCCGTCCTGAGCGAACGCGAGCGGCAGGTGCTGACGGGTTTCGCTCGCGGACGGTCGATCCCGCAGATCGCGGCCGAGCTCTACATCGGCGCGACGACCGTGAAGACCCCACACCCAGCGGCTCTACGAGAAGCTCAGCGTCTCCGACCGGGCCGCGGCGGTGGCGGAGGCGATGCGTCGTGGGCTCCTCGAGTGACCGCGTGGCCCGCAACTCCGATCTCGAGATCGCCGGTCTGACCGTCTATCTCGGCTTCGGGAGGTTTGCCGACGAGCCGCGCATCCATCGGATCCTCGTCGAACACGCGGTGCGCGGCGTTCGCATCCAGGCCCTGCTGCGGGTCTTCCTCGCCGCCTTCGTCCTGCTCACCGTCTGCCTCGACCCGCCCAATTCGGCGATGGCCGTCAGCGTCGTCACCGGAATCCTGTACGCCGCATGGTGTATCGCGGGTTGCTGGGCGGTGATGCGCCACGCGCGATTCGCGGTGCGATGGTCGTGGGTCGGGCTGCCCGTCGACCTGCTGCTGATGACGATCCTGGCGGTCATCGCGAGCATGTCGAACGACGTCAGCTGGACGATCAACGCGCTGATCGCCGGGTTCGCCCTGGTGCCGATGATCGCGGCGGTGTCGCTGCAACCGCGGCTGTGCGCGCTGGTCGTCGCCGCGACGGTCGTCGTCTATGCGGTCTCGACCGCGTTGTCCCGGGAGGCCAACGGCGAGCCGTGGTCGGTCGTGGTGCTGCGGGTCCTGGTCATCGCGGCGCTCGCGGTCGGCGCGGTCCTGCTGGCGCAGCTCAACCGCTCCCGGGTCATCACCATCGGCTCACTCGCCGCCGAGCGGGCACAACTGCTCGACGAGACGATGACGATCGAGGAACGCGAGCGCGGCAACCTCGCCGACAGCCTCCACGACGGCGCGCTGCAGTACATTCTCGCCGCGCGACAGGAGCTCGCGACACTGCGTGATTCGGCCGACGAGGAGACCCTCGACCGTGTCGACGGCGCCTTGCGCGAGTCGGCCCGGTTGCTTCGGACGACGCTGAGCGAGCTGCATCCGGCGGTCCTCGAACAGGCCGGCCTCGCCGTCGCCCTCACCGACCTCTCGTCCTCGTACGGCAACCGCGCGGGGGCACCCACGATCGCCGTCGACACCGCCGCCTGGCCGTCGGACCTGCGCACCTCCACGGACTCGCTGCTGTTCGCCACCGCCCGCGAGCTGCTCACCAACGTGATCAAGCACGCCGGAGCCGAGAACGCGGAGATCACCGCCGAATTCGAGGACAGCGTCGCGCGGCTGGTCGTCCTCGACGACGGCGTCGGCCTGCCCGGAGACGTCGACGTGGAGGATCTGCTGCAGCGGCGTCAGGCGTCGGGCCATATCGGCCTGGCGTCCCGCCGGGTTCGCATCGAGGGCCTCGGCGGCCGGATGCGCCTGGAGAACCGTCCTACCGGCGGTCTCGCGGCGATCGTCGAGATGCCGGCACGGAGGCTGTGAGTTCTTCGCGGCCGATGTCGCAACGGATGCCGTAGGGTCTGCTCGGCGTCACGCGAGTAGAGGCGGGTCGGGTTTGGGCAGCACATGGGTGGTGGACGATCGCCGGCTTCTCGGTCCGAAGGCGCTGCTCTCGTCCGCGCTGTTCCTGGCCGGCTCGCTCGTCGGGCTGTACTTCGCCCTCGACATGTGGTTCGTGCCCGACCAGTGTGGCGGCGATCCCATGGGTGTCGACGACCTGTGCCTGCACAAGCGGGCCGGCCGCAGCCACTCCGAGACGCTGCTCCCCGACCTGCGGACGGACCGGGAGTCCTGGCCCTCCGACGGGCAACTGGCGGACCTCTGGGCGCAACGCAGACACAACCGCAAAGAGGGTCGGATCGTCACGCCGATCGCCGTCGGTCTCCTCACCCTCGCGGTCTGGGTGATCGTCCTGCAGGGGCGGGCGCTGATACGCAGGCGGGCGGACAGGCGCCCCTGACCTCGCCCCTCACCAGGGGCGCCGATGCCGTGTCGCCATCCGCTTCGCACACAAGGCGGACACATCCCACGGGCGGTTCTCCGTGCTCGCTACCCGGCCATGTCCACCGATCGGTGGATGCGCGATTCCACCGGTGCATCACCCCGGCGGCGGAGTCCGGGGCAGGCGTTCTCCGAGGAGAGTCAGTGGTGTCGCCGGGACAGCCCGGAACACCAGATCCCAGAACAGAATCCACCCGGAGAGTCGGAGAACACCATGAAGATCGCATCCCGCCTCGCCCTCGGAACCATCGGCATCCTCGGGATCGCCGGACTCGCCCTCGGCGCCGCCGGCGCAGCCCACGCCGGCACCATGCCGATCGTCCGCCCCGGCGAACCGACCGTGGCGATGACGATCACCAACCACACCAATCAGCCCGAGCACCTGATCGGCTCGAGCGCGGCCGGCGGCGAGTGGGTGAACGCCCCGGCCAAGGTCCTCTACCCCGGCGCGTCCCAGACCATCACCGCCACCGCCCCTCTGAGCGGCCGCCTCGACGTCAACGCCATGTACCGCATCGGCGACGACGGCCCCATCGCCCGGTACCAGGTGAACAATCACCGGGCCGGCACCAACACCGCCATGACCGGGATCTCGGGGCGCCACGCCCAGCGGTACTGGATCAACAGCAAGATCGACACCGGCTTCCCCCAGGCAAACGTCTGTTTCGACCAGTGGTGAGTGGAGGATGATGCCTGCTGACCACCGGAAACGGCCGAGCCCGCGACCACACGTCGGTCGCGGGCCCGGCCGCGTTCGGCTCTTCTCGCCCGTCGTCAGGACGGCAGCACGTTCTCCAGCGAACCGCCGCCACCCCCACCACCGCCGGTCGCCTTGAAGTCGGTGGTGCAGCCGTTGAAGCTGATGCTGTCCACGTTCACCCGGCCCGGCAGGTTGTTCTCGCCCGGATTGCTGGAGATCCCGTAGCAGTCGATCACCGTGTCGCTGCCCGCCTTCGCGTCCTCGAGAGTGGTGTACGTGTTGCGCGTGTACCCCGGAAGGTCTCGGGTCGCCCGCCACGAGGTCGAGTTCGTGGCATCGGCTTTCCCGGCGGTGGAGGGCGCAGACCACACCAGCGTCATGAATCCGTTCTCTCCCGGAACGCCGGTGTCGCGACCTCCGCACAATTCGTCGGCGACACCGGTGCCGCCGACGCGGATGCAGGCGCGAACAGTGCTGCGACCCCGAATGCCACCCCCACGGTGGCAACCCGAACGACGTCGCGGTTCATACGATTGCCTGCCTCCACCATTGTCCCGGCCGGTTCGGTCCGTATTCTCCGTTATCGCCGAAAATACGGGACTAATCGCCCTTTCGACGGTTCGTTTGGGCGACAAAACATATCAACCCCGAAATCCCGCGATCGCGGAATGATTGCTGACGGAAAAGCACCTCCGATTTTCCACCCTCACCGGCAGCGTCGACCTCATATCGTCATCCGCTTCGCCCGTGAGGGCGCTTCCCGGGGGCGCCTTTCCGTGCGCACCACCCGGCCGGGTCCACCGATCGGTGGACACGCGATTCCCCCGGCCCATCATCCCGTCGGCGGAATCCGGGGCGGCCGTTGTCGGAGGAAGGTCATTGGTGTCACCGGGACAGCCCGGAACACCGAGAAACCTTCACCCCCGGCCCACGGGCCGCCCCGCAAGAGATCGGAGACCACCATGAAGAAGATCGCCACCCGCATCGCAGCCGGAACCATCGGCGCCCTCGGTGTCGCCGGAGTCGCATTCGGCGCCGCCGGCGCGGCACACGCAGGCACCATGCCGATCGTCCGACCCGGCGAACCGACCGTCACGATGACGATCTCCAACCACACCGACAAGCCCGAATACCTGGTCGGTTCGAGCGCAGCGGGTGGCGAATGGGTCAACGGGCCGGCGCAGGTCCTGTACCCCGGTGCCACGGAGATCGTCTCTGCCGCCGCCCCGCTCAGCGGCCATCTCGACGTCGGCGCCACCTACCGGATCGGCCTCGGCGGTCCGACCGCCGAGTACCAGATCAGCAATCACCGCTACGGGGTCGACACCTCGATGACCGGCGTCTCGGGCCGGGTCTCGCAGCAGTACTGGATCAACACGTCGGTCGCCACCGGCTACCCGCAGGCCAACGTGAGCTACGACCTGTGGTGAGTGGAGGACGCCCACTGATCACCGGAAGGAACGGGCCCGCGACCGGAGAGATGGTCGCGGGCCCGTTGCGTTCAGGTGTGGCGTCTCGTCATCAGAACGGGAGGATGCCCTCCAGCGAACCGCCACCACCGTCGTTGGTGGCCTTGAAGTTGGTCGTGCAGCCGTTGAAGGAGACGTTGTCGACGTTCACCTTGGCCGGCTGGACGTTGCCCGGATCACTGGAGATGCCGTAGTGGTTGATGACCGTCGTGTGCCCCTCGCTGTTGGCCGCTTCGAGCAGTTGCTCCAGCGTTCCCGGGCTGTCCTGCCTGTTCGGGTGATTCGGCAGCGGGCGCGTCGCCCACCACTGTCCGGAGTCGGTGGCGTCGTAGGTGCCTGCCGCATCGGGCGCAACCCACACCAAGGTCATGAAACCGTCCCCGGAGCCGGTGTTCGCGCCGGTGACGCGGATCTGCCAGTTGGCCTGGCCTTCAGACTCCTGGAAGGTGAGCCGACGGTCGCCCCCCTTCTTGTCGACCAGTTCGGCGAGCGGGAGTCCGCCTGCCTCGTGATAAGACGCCTTCCTCTTCAACTCTTCGGTCGTGTTGAATTCGAGCGAGCCGTCGTCGTCCACGACAGTGGTCGTGACGATCTCGCCGGCCCGACCCGCCTCATCCGGGAAGGTATTTCCCCAGCCGGCAGGGTTCGAAGGGGTCGCCACCTTGGCGCAGTTCGTCGGCGACACCCAGTCCCCCGGTGCCGCAGAGGCGGCCGCCGGTGCGAAGATCGCTGCCACTCCCAGCGCGGCTCCAACGGTGGTCACGCGAATGGTATTTCGATTCATACGAAGTCCTGCCTCCACATTCATTTCGGCTGATGGTGTCGTCTGGTATTCAATTCGTCGGGCTTCAGCGAACGTAACAGAGGAAATAGCTTCGTATCACCCGCGCGTGCCGCAAGTAGCAACCGTGCACTATCTGCAATAACACATCAAAAAAGGGACAGATCCATCACTTCGTAAAGTGATGGATCTGTCCCCAGAAATGGGGGGTTAATCACTCTATATCCGCACCCCGCCGTGGCGGACAAGCGTCCAACCAGGCATTTTCCTGCTCGTCGAACACGCGGGACCGGGACAGGAACCGCACGCCCTCGGGCGCTTCGAGGCTGAACCCGGCACCCCGGCCCTTCACGACGTCGAGGATCAACTGCGTGTGCTTCCACAGCTCGAACTGGTCGCCGTTGATCCAGACGCGGACCGCCGGAAGTGGTTCCGGCAGCTCGATCTCGCCGACGAGGACGTCGCGTTGGCCGACCCGGTAGTCCCCCACGGGGTAACACATGGGGGCCGAGCCGTCACAGCATCCACCGGACTGGTGGATCATGAGTCCGCCGTGCAGCTCCGACAATTTGGTCAGGAGCTGCACGGCGGCGTCTGTGGCGACCACCCGATCAACGGCGTTGCGTTCGGTGGTCATTCTCAATCACCTTCTGTGACTTGATGAGTGGCTCAGAAGAAGCCCTTCGCGTTCTGAGCGTAGCCGACCAGGAGGTTCTTGGTCTGCTGGTAGTGCTCGAGCATCATCAGGTGGGTCTCGCGGCCGATGCCGGACTGCTTGTAGCCGCCGAAGGCCGCGTGAGCCGGGTAGTCGTGGTAGGTGTTGGTCCACACACGACCGGCCTGGATCTCACGACCGGCGCGGTAGGCGGTCGAGCCGTCGCGGCTCCACACGCCGGCACCGAGGCCGTAGAGGGTGTCGTTGGCGATGTGCATCGCGTCGGCGAAGTCCTTGAAGGTGGTGACCGCGAGGACCGGGCCGAAGATCTCCTCCTGGAAGATGCGCATCTTGTTGTTGCCCTGGAACACCGTCGGCTTGATGTAGTAACCGCCGGACAGGTCGCCGCCGAGATCGGCCGGTTCGCCGCCGATGAGGACCTCGGCGCCCTCTTCCTTGCCGATGGCCAGGTAGGAGGTGATCTTCTCGAACTGGTCGTTCGACGCCTGGGCACCCATCATGGTGTCGGTGTCGAGCGGGTTGCCCTGCTTGATCTTCGAGACGCGGTCGACGGCCTTGGCGATGAACTCGTCGTAGATGTCCTGCTGGATCAGCGCGCGGCTCGGGCAGGTGCACACCTCGCCCTGGTTGAGCGCGAACATCGAGAAGCCCTCCAGCGCACGGTCGAGGAAGCCGTCGTCGGCCGCCATGACGTCGTTGAAGAAGATGTTCGGGCTCTTGCCGCCGAGCTCGAGGGTGACCGGGATGAGGTTCTCCGACGCGTACTGCATGATCAGGCGGCCGGTGGTGGTCTCACCGGTGAACGCGATCTTGCGGATGCGGTTGCTCGAGGCGAGCGGCTTGCCCGCCTCGACGCCGAAGCCGTTGACGACGTTGAGGACACCCGCGGGCAGCAGGTCGCTGATCAGGCTGACCAGGTAGAGGATCGACGCCGGGGTCTGCTCGGCCGGCTTGAGGACCACCGCGTTGCCGGCGGCGAGGGCCGGGGCCAGCTTCCAGACGGCCATCAGGATCGGGAAGTTCCACGGGATGATCTGGCCGACGACGCCGAGCGGCTCGTGGAAGTGGTAGGCGACGGTGTCCTCGTCGATCTCGGAGATCGAGCCCTCCTGCGCACGCAGCGCACCCGCGAAGTAGCGGAAGTGGTCGATCGCGAGGGGGATGTCGGCGGCGAGGGTCTCGCGGACGGCCTTGCCGTTGTCCCAGGTCTCGGCGACGGCGAGCTTCTCGAGGTTCTCCTCCATGCGGTCGGCGATGCGCAGCAGCGCGAGGGAGCGCTCGGCGACGGAGGTCTTGCCCCAGGCGGGTGCGGCCTTGTGGGCGGCGTCGAGGGCGAGGTCGATGTCCTCTGCGGTCGATCGCGCGACCTCGCAGAAGACCTTGCCGTCGACCGGCGAGGTGTTCTCGAAGTACTGACCCTTCACCGGCGGGGTCCACTGGCCGCCGATCCAGTTGTCGTAGCGCGACTCGTAGCTCATCACCGAGCCTTCGGCACCCGGCTTTGCGTAGACGGTCATGGTCACTCCTTGCGTGTGGGCCTCAGGGGCCGCCTGTACATGTCACACCGGACACCCTGGCGTTCCGATGTGATCTGTTGCACACGGTAGGGGTGCATTCGTTGCACATGGGTTGCAACGAATGCAACGCGCGATGACCTGGGCCTTTCAGAGCCCGTAGCGCTTGTCGAGCAACCTGATGCGACCTCCGGCGAGGGGGCGGTCGGGGTGTCCGACCGGGAGGCGATGCTCCAGCCGGCGCCAGGCGACGAGGTCGTCGCGACCATGCACCGACGACGTCCACTTACGCAGCGCGGCGACGTCGCCGCTCGCGATGAGCCGCGACCGCAGGTCCTCGCGCAGCTCTTCGAAGATCTCCACGATGCCCGGGGCGGTCGACTCGGCCAGGAGCCCGCCGCGGCCCACCTCGTCGACCACGCTCGCCAGGTCGGTGCCCGATTCGATGCGGGTCCGGATGTCCTGGAGGTCCGACGACACGTCGAGCGTGAGGCGATAGGGACGGCTGGCGAGGACGTCGGCACCGAGGTCTCGCCGCAGCCGCGAGATCTCGGCCCGCACGCTGACCGGGTCGAGTCCGTCCTCGGCCAGCTTGAGCGCGAGCTGCTCGGTGTTGAGCCCTTCCGGGAAGGCCTGCAGCAGGACCAGGATCTCCGCGTGACGCGGCGACAGGGTGCGCGCGCTCGACGGGTCGGTGGTGCGCCGCCAGCGGTGCGGGCCGTCGCCGAGGACCGAGAAATGTGCCGCACTGGTGCGCGGACCGCCGAGCGAGAACACCGACGGATCGGCGAGATCAACTGCGCCCGATTGCAGTTCACGTTCGACGGCGGCGACGACGGAACGGACGGCGGCGAGCGCGAAGGGCGCGGCGACCTCGCGGCCGCCGGTCACGTCGATGACGCCGATGACGTGACCGGTGAACGGGTCGTGGACCGGGGCCGCGGCGCAGGACCATTCCTGCACCGGTCCGGCGAAGTGCTCGGGACCCACAACCTGCACACCGCGGTCGACGGCGAGCGCGAGTCCGGGCGCGTTGGTGCCGACGACCTCCTCGGCCCAGACCGACCCCTCGACGAAGTTGATGTGCCCGGCCTTGTCGCGCGCGTCCGAGTCGCCCTCGACCCACAGCAGCCGTCCCACCTGGTCGGTGAGCGCCACCACCACACCGGTGTCGGCGATCGCGTCGACCATGAGCGACTGCACCAGCGGCCGCACCGCGGTGATCGGATGGGCCGCCCGGTACTCGGCGAACTCCTCGGCGGACATGGCCGGCACGGTGACGCCCGACGGCAGCTCGTCGACCTGGTGGACGTCGGAGGGGTCGACGCCCCGGCTGAGAGAGCGCGCCCAGGACTCGCGCACGATCGACCGGACCGCATCGGTGGGAGGCATGTTTCCCGAGAGGAACTCCTCGTACGCACGACGGATACGCGTCGCCACTGCAGTCGCGTCTGTCATGCGCCCTCCGTCGCTGTTCATATGGGGACGATTCTGCCTGGCCACGTGTGATTCCGGCAACAATCGGACGTTTCGGGTGACGCGAGAGGGCCGCGGGTGCGCTAGCCGAACCGTCCGGAGAACTCACGCGGGGTCATCCCCGTGACGGCCTTGAAGTCGCGGCCGAGGTGCGCCTCGTCGGCGTAGCCGAGTTCGGCCGCCAGCGCGGCGAGCGTGTCCCCGGGCTCGCGGAGCCGCTCGGCCGCCTCGTGGAGGCGTCGACGCTGGATCAGCCACTTCGGGGTGAGGCCGAGGCGGCGTCGGGTGAGCCGCTGCAGGCTGCGCTCGGTGAGGTGGAAGCCGTCGCAGATCTGCGAGACCGCGGTCACCGACGAGTCGTGCTCGACCCGGTCGACGATCGCGTTGACGAGGTGCCCGTCGTCGTCCATCGGCAGGTACCCGCGCAACCAGGCCTCGACGAGACCGGTCGCCTCCCGCTGGACCGACTCGTCGAGCGGATCGTCGTCCATCACCGCACGCACCCGGCGGGCGAGGTCGGCGCCGGCGTCGCCGAAGACCACCGACAGCTCGTCGTGCCGGTCGGTCCACCGGCCGACGTCGCCGACCAGCAATCCGCCCGCGCCCGGGGTGAGCATCACGCCCACGCCCCACCCGTCACCGGTGAGGACCGTCTCCGACAGTCCGGTGGCCACACCGTAGAAGCGGGCGTAGGTGTCGGTGACGATCATCAGGCAGACCGGGTACTGCAGGACTCGTTGCGGCGACTCCGACCCCGGCGGCACCGACCACACCGGCACCCAGAACCGCCGGACCACGTCCGCGAGATCGGGGCCCGGCCCCCAGCGGCCGATCCGGTAGGTGGCGTCGCGAGGGTCCACGAGATGAGCGCGTTCGACGTCGTCGACGCGCGCGCTCCCCGGATTGTCGGGTTTCATCAATCCCCATCCCGTCCCACGGCGGTTGACTCTCATCATGACCACGACAACCGACAACACACCACTGCTCGACCGCTACAACCGCTACGCCGACGGGTTCTCCGCGGTGATCGAGAGCCTGCCCGCCGACGCCTGGGACAACGCCTCGCCGTGTGAGGGCTGGACCGCACGCGACGTCGTCGGACACGTCATCGAGACGCAACGACAGTTCCTCGACGGCCACGGCATCGACCTCGGTACGGCCCCGCCGCTCGACGACCCGGCCGGCGCCTGGCGGACCCACCGCGACGCCGTCGCCGCTCGACTCACCGATCCGGGCGTCGGCCGGCGACGCTACGACGGCCACTTCGGGCCGACGACCATCGGCGAGACACTGTGCCGCTTCTACGGGTTCGACATGATCGCCCACCGCTGGGACATCGCCGCCGCCGCCGGGATCGCGCACCGGTTCACCGAGGACGAGCTGACCGAGATGGAGAGCGCGGCCGACGGATTCGGCGATGCTCTCTATGCCGAGGGGGTCTGCCGGAGGATCGACGTCCCCGCCGGCGCCGATCGCCAGACGCGGCTACTGGCGAGACTGGGTCGCCTCACATGAGGCGACGGCCCGTCACGGAATCCAGCCGTTGCGCCGCGGGTACCGGACGCGCAGGAGGCTGTAGACGTAGGTGGACACCAGCAGCCCCGCGCCGGCGCCGATCACAGGCCAGAAGTAGTCGTTGACGATCGAGTCGCGGACCGCTGCCGCGGCCCAGCCGAGAACGAGCAGCACGAGGGCGATCGTCGCCACGACGCGCACGACGAGGACCAGTGCGGTGGCCACCGACCACACTGCTTCCCGTGTCCGTTCCGACTGAATCGTCATACCACCATGGTAGGCGCGTGACCAGCACGTTTCCCAGATCGATGCTCGTCACAAAGGTGCACGAGATGTAATGGCGCACACAGCCCGCCGAAGGCCTCGACGGGCGACAATGGACGGATGAAGACCATCCTCAACGTCATCTGGTTGCTGTTGTGCGGCCTGTGGATGGCGATCGGCTATGTCGTCGCCGGGATCATCTGCTGCATCCTCGTCATCACCATCCCGTTCGGCATCGCGTCGTTCCGCATGGCCAACTACGCCCTGTGGCCATTCGGCCGCACGGTGGTCCGCAAGCCGTCGGCGGGCACGCCGTCACTCATCGGCAACATCATCTGGATCGTCGTGGCCGGTCTGTGGCTGGCGATCGGACACATCACCACCGGTCTCGCCATGTGCCTCACGATCATCGGCATCCCCCTCGGCATCGCGAGCTTCAAGATGGTCCCGGTGTCCCTGCTGCCGCTCGGCGCGGAGATCGTCCCGACCGACCAGCCGATGGCCGCTGCCGCCCCGCCGCGCTACTGACCCCCTCCCGGTCACGGCCCAGCGTCCACCCGGGCGGCCATCCGGACGGGCGTCGGGTCCGAACCACATGCATCGAGACAGCACTGTCCGGCGCTGTCCACCGAGAGGACAGCAGCAGCAGGTGAACGCAGTACGACAACGGCAGGAGGGGCGTGATGAGTGAGCATCTCGATCCCGAGGCCGCCGAATTGCTCGAGCTCGCCCCGGTGGTGGGACTCGACGCAGCCTCCGACGACGAACTCCGCGACATCGAGGCCCGCCTCGCCGCGGCCGACGACGAGGTGCGCGAGCTGTTCGCGCGCCAGGTCCGCGCCACCCGGGAGGCGATGGCCGCGGTCAGCGCCGTGACGGCCACACCGGCGCCG
>NZ_BAOQ01000037.1 GCF_000344155.1 Gordonia paraffinivorans NBRC 108238
CCGCCGCGGCGGCACCCCCATGGGCCGGCGTGCCTCGGGCGAGATCCACACCCGGTCGGCACCCGCCGATCCGGCACGTCGCCGACGCCCCGGCGCCGACGACCGCAGCGGCGCTCCCGAGCGCGCGGACAGGCCCGCCGACGACAAGCGGGCGAAGGGCGCCGAGGCGGACGCGACCAGACGTGCCGCCGCGAAGAAGGCCGCGCCGAAGAAGCCGAAGCCGACCGGCGGTGCGGGGCCGAAAGTCGGCACGAAGCCGTCGGGTGCGAAACCGACGGGCTCCAAGCCGGCAGGCTCGAAACCGGCAGGGGCGAAACCGACGGGCTCGAAGCCCGCCAGGACCCCCTCGGACAAGACCCCGCCGTCGAAGGACACCACCCGGAAGAAGACACCCGGCACCCCGGCAGGCCACGAGACGCCGAGGAAGCGCCGGCTTCGCGCCGGTGCGGCGGCCGCGAGCGCGGTGTCGGCCGCAGATCTTCCGGCCGACGCGTCGGCCGGCGACTCGACGACCCCGCCGACCGGCACGGACATGCGCACCCGCCGAGGGTGGGCGTCGGGCGCAGGCTGGGGCCGCGCCCTGATCGCGCTCGCCTCGGTCGCGGTCCTGCTGTGCACCGGCTACGCGTGGAACACGATGTCCGACCTCGAGTCGAGCATCACGCAGCTCGGCGGGCTCGGCCTCGGCGGCGCCGAGGACGGCGCCGTCGACATCCTCCTGGTCGGCACCGACTCCCGCACCGACGCGCAGGGCAACCCACTCTCCCCCGAGGAGATGAAGCTGCTCCGTTCCGGCGACGAGGTCGCCACCAACACCGACACCATCCTGCTGATCCGAATCCCGGAGGACGGCTCGTCGGCCACCGCCATCTCCATCCCGCGCGACTCCTACGTCGACGTGCCCGGGATCGGGATGAGCAAGATCAACGCGGCCTACGGCACCACCCGCGAGGGGGTGCGCGCCCGCGCCGTCGAGGCCGGCAAGTCCCCCGAGGAGGCGGAGAAGGAGGGCACGCTCGCCGGCCGGAAGGCGTTGGTGGACACCGTCGCCAAGCTCACCGGCGTCCACGTGGACCACTACGCCGAGGTCGGCCTGCTCGGTTTCGTCCTGCTGACCAACGCGGCCGGCGGCGTCGACGTCTGCCTCAAGGCCCCGGTCCGCGATCCCTACAGCGGCGCCCGCTTCCGCGCCGGGGTCCAGACCCTGGACGGCCCCAAGGCGCTCAGCTTCGTCCGCCAGCGCCACGGACTCCCCCGCGGCGACCTCGATCGCATCACCCGCCAGCAGGCGTTCATGGCGTCGCTGACGCAGAAGATGCTGTCGGCGGGCACCCTCACCGACCCCGGCAAGCTCCGGGAGCTGCAGGATGCGGTGGCCCGCACGATCGTCATCGACGACGGCTGGAACATCCTCGACTTCGCCGACCAGCTCAAGGACCTCAGTGGCGGCAAGGTGAAGTTCGCGACCATCCCGATCGTCACCGAGCAGGGCTGGAGCGAGGACGGGCAGCAGAGCGTCGTCGAGGTCGACCCGCAGGCGGTGAAGGTGTTCACCGACGAGCTGCTCACCCCCAAGAAGGACAACGACGTCGCCCGCGGCGACTACAAGGTGGACGTGGTCAACGCCGGCACCATCGACGGCCTGGGCGCGAACGTCTCGAACATCTTGACCAACAAGGGATTCCAGCCCGGCACCACGTCGAGCGGCAAGGCCGACACCAAGGACTCGGTGGTCTTCGCGAAGGAGAACAACGACGCCGCGCGGGTCCTCGCGAAGGACCTCGGCGGCGTGAAGATCGTCGCCGACGACTCGCTCGCCGACGACCAGCTCAAGGTGGTCCTCACCAACACCTACGACGGACCCGGCTCGCTTAACGACACCGGCGATCAGGCCGACAACGTCCCGGCCAGCGAACGCGTCGGCAGCAAGCAACCCCCGATCACCGCGGGCACGAAGGGGCCGATGTGCGTGAACTGACCCCGAACACCGTCACCGACGCCGTCTTCGGCGCGGTCGCCGACCACTCGCGTCCGATGCTGACCTACTACGACGACGCGACCGGTGAGCGGACCGAGCTCTCGGCGGCGACGCTGGGCAACTGGGCGGCCAAGACCGGCAACTACCTGCTCGACGAGATCGGCCTGGCCACCGGGGACGTCGTCGTGGTCGACCTGCCCGAGCACTGGCAGACCGCCGGCATCCTGCTCGGCGCATTGTGGGCGGGCGCCGATGTGCACTGTGGCGGAAGCGATTCCGATCTCGACGCCGCCGTCGTGTTCACCTCGCTCGCCCGCCTCGACGATCATCCGGACGCCGACGAGGTCGTCGTCGCCTCGCTCGATCCGTTCGCGCTCCCGCTGCGCGACCTCCCGCCCGGCGTGGGTGACTACGGGTCCGCGGTCCGAGTGCACGGCGACCAGTTCGTCTCCCGCTCCCCCGCTGCGGCCGCGCTCCACGGCACGCCGACCGCCGAGGTGATCGCCGCGGCCCGCGCGGCCGCGGAGACCGACGGCATCTCGCCGGGAACCCGGGTGGCCTCGGCCCGTCCCTGGCACACCGCGGACGGCATCCGCGACCATCTGCTCGCCCCGCTGGTCGCCGGCGGCAGCCTGGTCCACGTGGCGGCCGGCACGCCGGAACGCCTCGCCGCCGTCGCCGAGGTCGAGAAGGCCGCACTCGTACTCTGATCCGTCCGGTTCGTCGCTCTCGCCCGACCCGATCGGCGACGTTCGCCCCACGGGCGCGCGTCTCGTGCGGCACAGTGGGGACATGCGACTGCCGAAAGCCCTCGCCCGATTCAACAAGGTCGTCACCAACCCGATCCAGCGACAGTGGGCGCCGCACCTGCCGCCGTTCGCCATGGTCGAGCACGTCGGCCGCAAGACCGGGAAGAAGTACTCGATCCCGGTGCTGGCCTTCGTCGAGCGCGACAAGGTGACCATCATCCTGACCTACGGCAGGCACACCGACTGGGTGCGCAACGTCCAGGCCGCCGGATCGTTCGGCCTGATCCGCAAGGACCGGCACTACCGGGTGACCGGCCCGCGCGTCGTGCCGTCCGATTCCCCCGACCTCGCGCGCGCGGCGAAGATCCCCGCGCTGCTGTTCGAATCGGCGCTCCTGGGCACCCTCATCGAGGACTGATCCGCGATGGCCGACGACCCGCTCGACGATTTCGCCTCCGAGGACGTGACCCTTCTCGGCCGGACACGACGCGTGCACCGCAAGGGCAGCGGTCCCGCGGTCATCGTCATCGCCGAGATGCCCGGCATCAGCCCGAAGGTCGCGAACGTCGCCCGACGCATCGCCGATCGCGGCGCGACCGCGATCATGCCGTCGCTGTTCGGCGTCGACGGCCGCGACCCTCGCCCGGACAACCTCGGCGTGGTGGGCGGGGTGACCAACATGCTCGGCACCATGGCCAGGGCGTGCATCTCCCGCGAGTTCACCGTCCTCGCAACGGGAAAGACCTCACCCGTCGCAGACTGGCTGCGGGAGCTGGCCGCCCGCGAGCACGACCGCTGCGGCGGCCCCGGGGTCGGCGCGGTCGGCATGTGCTTCACCGGCGGGTTCGCGCTGGCGATGGCGACCGACGAGCGGATGGTGGCGCCGGTCCTCTCCCAGCCGTCGTTGCCGTTCGCCCTGCTCCCGGGACGCGGCCGCAGCATCGACGTCTCCGACGCCGATCTCGCCGTCGTGCAGGCGCGATGCGCACGGGGACTGCAGGTGATGGGCCTGCGTTTCGCCGGCGACCGCCTGTCCCCGGGGTCGCGTTTCGAGCACCTGCGCGAACTCCTCGGCGACGCCTTCCTCGCCATCGAACTGCCCGACGACTCGGCGAACCCGGATTCGTTCCTCCCGCAACCGCATTCGGTGCTGACCGAGGACCTCGTCGACGAGCCCGGCCAGCCCACGCGGGAGGCCTTCGACCGGGTTCTCGACTTCTTCGCCGACAAGCTCGACCTGTCCGGGCCGGGCGGCGACGACGCGGCCGACCGGGGCGGCGGCGTCCCGCCCTCGCGGTGAGGGCGGTGCCGACAGGTCTCGGCTACTCCCCGAGCAGCTTCTGCTGCAGCGCGGCGTCCTTCTCGAGCACCATCTGCTCGAGCCCCTTCTGGAAGGACACCATCCGTTCGCGCAGTGCGGCATCCGACGAGGCGAGGATGCGGACCGCGAGCAGGCCGGCGTTGCGCGCGCCGCCCACCGACACGGTGGCGACCGGGACGCCGGCGGGCATCTGCACGATCGACAGCAGCGAGTCGAGGCCGTCGAGATGACGCAGCGGCACCGGCACGCCGATCACCGGCAACGGCGTCGCCGAGGCGACCATGCCCGGGAGATGGGCCGCGCCGCCGGCTCCGGCGATGATGACCTCGATGCCGTTGTCCGCGGCGCCGGCCGCGTAGTCGAGCATGCGCTGCGGAGTGCGGTGCGCCGAGATCACGCCGACCTCGAACGGCACGTCGAACTCGGCGAGGGCCTCGGCCGCCGCCTGCATCGTCGGCCAGTCGGAGTCGCTGCCCATGATCAGGCCCACACGTGGACCGGCCTTGAATTCCGTTGTCTCACTCATGAATGCACATCCCATCCATCGGTCCACGTCCCGTGCGACATCCAGGTCGCCGCACGCTCGGCGCGCTCGCGCACCGCCTCCACCGTCTCACCCTCGCGGCCGACGATGTTCACGTGGCCGATCTTGCGGTCCTTGCGCTCGCCCTTGCCGTAGAGGTGCACCTTGGCCTCCGGCATGCGCGCCATGAGGTGGTGCAGGCGCTCATCCATCGACATCTCGGGCGCTTCCGGCGCGCCGAGGATGTTGGCCATCACGGTGAGCGGCGCGCTCGGCGCCGGGCTGCCCAGCGGGTAGTCGAGGACGGCCCGCAGGTGCTGCTCGAACTGCGAGGTGACCGCACCGTCCATGGTCCAGTGCCCGCTGTTGTGCGGACGCATCGCGAGCTCGTTGACGACGAGCGCGCCGTCGACGGTCTCGAAGAGCTCCATCGCCATCACGCCGACCACACCGAGGTCGTCGGCGAGCCCCATCGCCATCTGCTGGGCGCGCGCGGCGACCTCGTCGTCGAGCTCCGGTGCCGGGGCGAGCACCACGGCGCATTGCCCGTTGCGCTGGATGGTCTCCACCACCGGCCATGCCGCACCCTGGCCGAACGGCGACCGCGCGATCATCGCCGACAGCTCGCGGCGCATCGGCACCTTCTGCTCGGCGAGAAGCGCAGGCGCGTCGGCCGGGTAGTCGTCGAAGACGGCCAGTGCCTGCTCGCGTCCGTCGACGAGCCAGACGCCGCGACCGTCGTACCCGCCGCGCACGGCCTTGATGACGATCGCCCAGTCGTTGGCCTCGCCGAACTCGACCAGCCGGGCGCGGGCGGCCTCGCGGTCGCCGGACAGGTCGGCGAAGCCCGGTACCGGCAGGCCGAGTTCGGCCAGCCGCGTCCGCATCGCGAGCTTGTCCTGGGCGTAGTGCAGGGCCTTCGACGGCGGGAGGACGGCGACGCCCTCGGCCTCGAGCGCCTGCAGGTGGTGCAGCGGAACACCCTCGTGGTCGAACGTCAGCGCGGCCGAACCGGCGGCGGCGCGACGCAGGTCGTCGAGTTCGTCGTGGGAGCCCAGCACGATGTCGGCGCTCACCTGCGCGGCCGGGTCGTCCTCCGACGCGGCGAGCACGCGCAGGCACTGACCGAGCGCGATCGCGGCCTGATGGGTCATGCGCGCGAGCTGGCCGCCGCCGATCATCGTGACCGTCGGCATCCCCGACGCCGACTTCTTCGCCCGGCCCGCCTCCGGGGCGGGCGGTACCGGAGAAGTCGAGGTCACGGGTGCTGCGTCCGACTCGGGTGAATTCACGCGAACCATCGTGGCATGCCCGCCGCGGCATGCGCACAGCCGCCCGCAGAACGGGTGCCGGGATTTTGTTTCGTACACTCGGATCTTGTGCCATTGATCGACGAGTTGATCGCTCGCCTCCCAGCGCCGGTCCGACGTCTCGTCCTACGGCACCACGAACTGATCAAGTTCGCGATGGTCGGCGGCACCACGTTCGTCTTCGACCTCGCGGTCTTCTACTCGTTGAGCCTGACGATCCTCGAGTCGAAGCCGGTGATCGCGAAGGTCATCGCGGGCGTGCTGGCGACCATCCTGAGCTACATCCTCAACCGCGAGTGGGCGTTCAAGAACCGCGGCGGCCGTGAGCGCCATCACGAGGCCCTCCTGTTCTTCCTCATCAGCGGCATCGGCGTCGTCCTGCAGGCCGCGCCGCTGTACATCGGCAACAACGTCTTCGACATGCGCGCGAACCTCAGCGTCTCCGAGGTCGTGGTCGTCGACTTCGTCCTCGGCTACATCATCGGCAACCTGCTGCAGATGGCGTTCCGGTTCTGGGCCCTGCGGAAGTTCGCGTTCCCCGAGGAGCTGCTGCACGGCGGCGAGGCCGGATCGACCGATCTGCACCCGAGCATCGCCGACCTCAACGATGAGGAACTCGGTCACGCCTGAGGCCGTCCGGCCCGGCGCCGTCGGGAGCCGCGCCCGGCCCTGACTCGTCGCCGTCCGTGTCGTCGTCGTCCGTGTCGTCGTCGTATCCGCTCACATCCCGGGACGGCACGACGATGGCGAACACCGGCGGGCGACGCTCGGTGAGCTCGAGCCGGCCGCCGTCAGCCTCGATCAGGGCACGTGCCAGCGACAGTCCCACGCCGCTGCGGCCGGCGCCCTGGCCGGCCGAGAAGCCGCGCCGGAAGATGTGCGCGGAGATCTCGTCGGGCACCCCGGGCCCCTCGTCGGAGACGGTGATGCGGACCAGGTCGCCCGACTGGAGGGTGCTCACCGCGATGCGGCAGGTGCCCTGCCCGTGTTGCAGCGCGTTGTCGACGAGGACGCTGACCGCCTCGCGCAGGCGACCCGACTGCGTGGTGAACGCCTGCGGAGACCCCTCGTAGGACACGGTCAGCTCCCGCCCCTGCGCCTCGAACGCCTGCCGGAAGTCCTCGGCGAGCGTCGTCAGCATGTCCCCCACGTCGACGATGTGGGGTTCGACGTCGGAGTCGTCGGCGCGGGAGGCCTCGACCAGCTCGTCGAGCTCGGTGGCGAGTCTCTCGACCTGGTCGAGCGCCGCCTCCGCCTCGGCGACGACGGCCGGGTCGTCGTGCAGGGTGAGTTCGTCGAGCCGCAACTGGATCGCCGTGAGGCGGCTGCGCACCTGATGCGACGCGTCGCCGGCGATCTCGCGCTCGCGTTCCAGCCGCAGCGCCAGCGCGGTGTTGGCGTCGGCGAGCGCCCTCGACACCCGGTCGAGTTCGGCGATGCCGTACATCTTCCACTTCGTCCGGAAGTCGGGGCGGGTGAGCGTGGCGGCCCGGTCGGCGAGGTGGGTCAGCGGTTCGATGATCCGGCCGGCGCTGACCGCCGCCACGACGGAGCCGCCGATGATCGACGCGACGGCCACCAGGATCACGGTGCCGGACGCGGTGACCTGGTCGTCGAGCACCTGGTCGCGCGGTATCGACAGCGCGATCGTGCCCGCGCCGCCCAGCCCGATCGACTCCGTGACCGCGGGGCCGTCGAAGTCGTCGCCGATGACGGTGCGGTGGACCGTGCCCTGATCGTCGGGGTAGGTGATGACCAGGCGCCCGTCGGGCGGCAACAGCAACTCGAAGGACTCGCGGTCGACCGACTCGGGGGTGAGCGTCCCGTCGGCCCCCTCCTGGCGGATGAGCTGATCGGCGATCACCTTGAGCCGCCCGTCGAGCTCCTCCTGGGCGATGTCCGACACCCACCACCAGGCGACGACGCTGAGCGGGATGCCCAGCAGGCACCCGACCGCGACCAGGACCGTGATCATGGTCGTGATCAGGCGACCGCGCATCGAGCTCTGTCGCTTCACGGTGTCGGCCTCATCCCGGCGTCGGTGTCATCGGGGCGTCAGGCGTCGTCGGCGCCTGGAGGGCCGCCGGTGCCTCGAGTGCCGTCAGGGCGTCAGGGGTCATCACGGGCTCAGGGGTCGAACCTGAACCCGACGCCGCGCACGGTGACGATGTGCCGGGGCCGGTGGTGGCGGTCGTCGCCGATCTTGCGGCGCAACCACGAGATGTGCATGTCGAGGGTCTTCGACGACCGGAGGTCGGCCGAGCCCCACACCTCGGTGAGGATCTCCTCGCGGGTGACGACCTGGCCGGCCCGTTCCATCAGGAAGCGCAACAGGTCGAACTCCCGGTTGGCCAGGGTGAGGTCCTCCCCGTCGACGAGGACGCGGCGGGCCCGGGCGTCGAGCCGGATCGACCCGCCCTCGAGCACGAGATCGCCGTCGACCGGCTGTCGCCTGCGCAGCAGGGCCCGGACCCGGGCGAGCAGTTCGGCCAGCCGGAACGGTTTGCCGACGTAGTCGTCGGCGCCGGCGTCGAGCCCGACGACGAAGTCGACCTCGTCGGTGCGCGCGGTCAGCATGAGCACCGCGAGCGACGGGCGTCGGGCGCGGACCCGGCGGCAGACCTCGAGGCCGTCGAGGTTCGGCAGCCCGAGATCGAGGATGAGCAGTCCGTACCGCGGGTCGAGGGCCTTGTCCAGTGCATCGGTGCCGGTGGCCACCACGTCGCACTCGTAGCCCTCGCGTGTCAGGGCGCGCGCGAGCGGCTCGGCGATCGCGGCGTCGTCCTCGGCCAGCAGTACGTTCCTCATCGCTCGCGTACCCCACGCTCCCCGCGCTCGTCGGGCCGGCCGGCGACGCGGCCCGGGGGATCGTCGCGCGGGTCGTCGAAGCGGTCGTCGTCCTCGCCGTACATCTCGAGAACCTCGTGGTAGAGCAGGGCGTGGACCTTCTCCACCTGCGGGATGTCGTCGAAGGACAGCGGCTCGTCGGACGCCGACTCGATGACGAGCGTGCCCGTCCGCAGCATCCGGTCGACGAGGCCGTGCCGGAACTCGACGGTGTTGATCCGCCGGATCGGGATGTCAATGCCGGACCGGGTGAGGATTCCGTTGCGGAACATCACGCGTCGGTCGGTGAGGACGAAGTGGGTCGTCTTCCACGAGAGCAGCGGCCGCGCGAAGTACCAGATGAAGCCCAGCGCCCACATCAGGCCGACGATGATGCCGAGCACCGTCTTCGGGGTCTGCCCCAGCGACGACCCGACGATGACGCCCGCCAGGACGCCGCCCGCCGCGGTGATGACCGCGAACACCAGGAGCGGCGCCAGCAGACACTTCCAGTGGGGGTGCCGGTGGAGGACGACCCGTTCCCCAGGCGCCAGGTTCTCCCGCGGGTATGCCATGCGGCCCAGCTTAATCGGCACGGGCCCGCACCGGGCTGTGCTGAGTAGACTGCGAGACGACCGGTACCGATCGACCGCCGAGCACGTGGGCGGTCGGCGAGGAGAGTGGAATGAGCTACCAGGACCCGCGCGGCCCGCACCGGGATCCCGATCCCCGGACGGCCCGATACGAGCCCGGTTACAACCCGGATTCACGTGCGTACGGCCAGCAGGGCGACCCGTACGGAGGGGCGTACCAGGCCCCCTACCCGGGCGACCCCTACCCCGCCGACACCCGCGGGGCCGCTCCCTACCGCGCCGCGGACGGCTACGCCGACAAGCCTCCGGCGCGCCGCGGCCCCCAGGTGAATCCGGCGACCTTCGCCGGCGGCGTGGTGATGACCGGCGTCGTCACCGGCCTGGCGGCGTGGCTGGTCGCCTGGATCATCTCCGCATTCGTGGAGAAGGTGAACGAGTCCGGCAAGCTCGGCGTGTGGAATCCCGTTGCGAACAGCGAGATCTGGTTCGGCGTCGTCGGATTCCTCTGCGCGCTGGCCGCGGGGGCGCTCTGGTACGTGCTGCAGCTGATCACCCCGGCGCCCAACCAGTTCTATCGCTGGATCGTGGCGCTGCTGCTGATCGCGGCCGTGGTCATCCCGATCCTGACCTACCGTCAGGTGTCGGTGGGCATCGAGACCGCGATCGTGCATCTGGTCATCGGCCTGCCGTCGCTGACGATCATCCCCGCGATGGGGAACAAGAGCCTGCAGCGGTAGCGCCGCGGGCGGAGCGGCTAGACGGGCCGCAGGTGGGTGACGTCGCCCGCCGCGGCCACCACTTGACGCCCGTCCGCGTCGACGACGATCCGGCCCGACGCGTCCACCCCGGTCGCGGTCCCGATCACCTCGTCGTCGCCCGGGAGCACCAGCCGGACCCGGCGCCCGATCGTGTCGCTGTCCTCCCGATACCGCTCGGCGAGCCCGTCGACGTCGTGCGGCCAGAGGTCGAGCAGCTCGGAGAGCGCGCGCAGGTAGGCCGCGGCGAGCTCGGTCGACGGCACGTCCTTGCCGGTCGCCAGCCGCAACGACGTGGCGGTGGGCACCGGCAGCTCGTCGGCGGCCATCGTCGTGTTGAGCCCGGTGCCGATCACCGCCACCCCTCCGTCTCCTCCGCGGGTGTGGGGCGAGCGGGTGTACTCCGACAGGATCCCGGCGGTCTTGCGTCCGTCGATCAGCACGTCGTTGGGCCACTTGAGGGCAGGGCGCACCCCGCACACCTCGGCGATGCCCTGCACGGCGGCCAGCCCGGCCAGCAGCGACAGCCAGCCGAGGTATTCGGTGTGGTCGCCGACGTCCACCGCCGCCGACATCGCCAGTTGCGTCCCGCGCGGCGCGGTCCACGTCCGCGCGTGCCGGCCGCGGCCCGCGGTCTGGTCGGTGGTCAGACGGACCGTTCCGTCGATCTCCTCGGTGGCCGCCCGGGTCACCAGGTCGGCGTTGGTCGACCCCGTCGCGTCGACCACCTCGATCCGGTGCCAGCGCGTGTCGGCGAGTCGTCTCCGGAGCAGGTCGGCGTCGAGCGTCATGTCTGAAGAACCTACCCCGGCCGCCCCGGGAGCAGACGACGGCGGACTCGGGACGGGCACACCCCCGCCGACCTGCGAAACCACCGCTGACCAGGGCACCGACCGATCGCTCGGGAACCTGAGGGATATCTCACGTTGATCCGGTTGACGTGGCTCACATCCGGGTCGTTAGCATCGTTGGTCATGACCACAGCTTCACGCGACGACTCCGCCGCTCCTGACATCCACACGACTGCGGGGAAGCTCGCAGATCTGCGTAATCGTCTCGAAGAGGCGAAGCACCCCGTGGGCGAGGCCGCCGTCGAGAAGGTGCATGCCAAGGGCAAGCTGACCGCCCGCGAGCGGATCACCCATCTGCTCGACGAGGGGTCGTTCGTGGAGCTCGACGCCCTCGCCCGGCACCGGAGCACCAACTTCGGTCTCGCCGAGCGTCGTCCGGTCGGCGACGGTGTGGTCACCGGCTACGGCACCATCGACGGTCGTGAGGTCTGCGTCTTCTCGCAGGACTCCACCGTCTTCGGCGGCAGCCTCGGCGAGGTCTACGGCGAGAAGATCGTCAAGGTCATGGATCTCGCGGTCAAGACCGGTCGCCCGCTGATCGGCATCAACGACGGCGCCGGCGCCCGCATCCAGGAGGGCGTGGTCTCGCTCGGTCTGTACGGCGAGATCTTCTACCGCAACGTCCGCGCCTCGGGCGTCATCCCGCAGATCTCGCTGATCATGGGCGCCGCGGCCGGCGGTCACGTGTACTCCCCCGCGCTCACCGACTTCATCGTCATGGTCGACCAGACCAGCCAGATGTTCATCACCGGCCCCGACGTCATCAAGACCGTCACCGGCGAGGAGGTGACGATGGAGGAGCTCGGCGGCGCGAACACCCACATGGCGAAGTCGGGCACCGCGACCTACGTCGCCTCCGACGAGGAGGACGCGCTCGAGTACGTCAAGGAGCTGCTGAGCTACCTGCCGAGCAACAACCGCGCCGAGCCGCCGCGCCTTCCGGTCGCACAGCCGGCCGCCGGGTCGATCGAGGACACCCTCACCGAGGAGGACCTCGAGCTCGACACGCTGATCCCGGACTCGCCGAACCAGCCGTACGACATGCACGAGGTCATCCGTCGCATCCTCGACGACGACGAGTTCCTCGAGGTCCAGGCCGAGTACGCGACCAACATCATCGTCGGCTACGGCCGCGTCGACGGCCGCAGCGTGGGCATCGTCGCCAACCAGCCGACCCAGTTCGCCGGCTGCCTCGACATCAACGCCTCGGAGAAGGCCGCCCGGTTCGTCCGCACCTGCGACGCCTTCAACATCCCGATCGTCACCCTCGTGGACGTCCCGGGCTTCCTCCCGGGCACCGACCAGGAGTACAACGGCATCATCCGCCGCGGCGCCAAGCTGCTCTACGCCTACGGCGAGGCGACGGTCGGCAAGATCACCGTCATCACCCGCAAGGCCTACGGCGGCGCCTACGACGTCATGGGCTCCAAGCACATGGGCGCCGACGTCAACCTCGCCTGGCCGACCGCCCAGATCGCGGTCATGGGCGCCTCGGGCGCGGTCGGCTTCGTCTACCGCAGCCGCCTGAAGGAGGCCGAGCAGAAGGGCGAGGACGTCGACGCGCTGCGCCTCGAGTTGCAGCAGGAGTACGAGGACACCCTCGTCAACCCGTACGTCGCGGCCGCCCGCGGTTACGTCGACGCGGTCATCCCGCCGAGCCACACCCGCGGCCAGATCGCGACCGCGCTGAGGCTCCTCGACCGCAAGGTGGTCAACGTGCCGCCGAAGAAGCACGGGAACATCCCGCTGTGACCGGGACCCCCACGAACGAGGCAACTGTGAGCGACAAGAGCGAAAACGCTTCGGAGAAGCCGTTTCTGACGATCGTCAAGGGCAACCCGACCGACGAGGACGTCGCCGTGCTGGTGACCGTCCTCGCCGGTGCGGCCTCGGCCGGCGGCGATCAGCAGCCGCAGCCGCGCGACGACTGGGGTCGGCCGATCGACAAGCTGCGTCCCGCGCTGTGGGGCCAGCCGACGAGCTTCACCAACCTCCGCTGGTGACGGTGGGCGACACGACAGGTGGGATCGGGCCGGATTCGTCCGGCCCGATCTTCGTTCTCGGGTCCGCCTCCCCCGCCCGGCTGAGGGTCCTGCGCTCGGCCGGCGTGGAACCGGTCGTCCGGGTGTCGGAGGTCGACGAGGACGCGGTGCTCGCCGCGCTGCCGCCGGACACCCCGGCCGACGTCGTCGTCGCCGAACTCGCGCGCGCGAAGGCCGAATCGGTGGCCGCGCTCGACGAGCTCGCCGCGGCCGCCGCCGGCGGCCGGACGGTGGTCGTCATCGGGTGCGACTCGATGCTGCTCCTCGGCGACCGCCTGCTCGGCAAGCCGCACACCCGTGAACGAGCACTCGAGCAGTGGGCCGAGATGCGCGGCGGCAGCGCAGATCTGCTGACCGGCCACCATCTCATCCGGCTGGGCGGCAAGGACGGTCCCGTCACCGCCACCGGCACCAGCTCCACGCGGATCGATTTCGCCGATGCCGACGACGAGCTCGTCTCCCGCTACGTGGACAGCGGCGAACCGCTGAAGGTCGCCGGCGCGTTCACCCTCGACGGTCTCGGCGCCTGGCTCGTCGAGGGCATCGAGGGCGACCCGTCCTCGGTGATCGGCATCGGCCTGCCGCTCGTCCGGCGACTGCTGACCGAGGTCGGGTTGTCGGTCGGCGACTTCTGGCCGCACTGATCGTCGGACCGGACCGGACCGAGACGAGCCCCGAGCCGCACCCCGGACGACGAGGGTCCGGCGGTGTCACCTCACGGAGTAGAACTCGGGCCAGTACTTCGTCAGGCAGTCCGACGGTTGTCCCTGCCGGTTGAACTGCGGACCGGTCAGCCCGATCGTCAGCGCCTTGGCGCGCTCGACGGCGGAGCCGTGCCCGGTCGCCCCGCCCGTGTCGCCGATGATCGGCAGCAGCGTCGCGACCTGCAGGATCTCCTTGGGTCCGAGCGCATCTCGCTTGTACGCGGTGGACGCCCAGTTCGACGCGAGGCAGTCGGCGAGCAGTTCGCTGTTCTTGCCCTGCGGAAGCCGTACCGCCGGGATGCCGAATCTCTGCGCCATCCGGTGGACGACGTTGTGACCGTACTCGTGGGCCACCACGATCGCGGCGGTGAAGTCGCCGACGATCGGCGACGGCACCCCGAAGACGTCGCCGTCCCAGATGGCGGCGAACGTGTCGACCGGCAGCACGACGCTGCCGACCGTGGACCGTCCGTCGCCGTCGGGTGCGCGGTCCACGCTGCAGAAGAAGGCGTTCGCCTCGTCCGACCGGATCCGCGGCGAGACCCCGTCCTCGTCGGTGCAGTCGGTGCGGTACGCCGTCCCCGACCGGATCAGGACCCGTCCCGGTGCCGGGTCGCCCCAACCGAGTTCGGTGAACCATCCTCCCCACGTCTCGTCGAGGTCGTCGAGCAGCGTCGTCAGATAGCGCGGGACGGCCGTACGCGCGTTGGAGCCGTCGACCCCGCTCCGCATCAACGACGTCGCCGGCGTCGCGAGCTTCGGGCAGTCGTCGGGGCGGCACCGGGTGGGATCGGCCTCGGACGATGACGGCGTCGGGGTCGGGATGCGCGAGCGTGACGCCGAACCCGGCGACGTCGATGTCGACGACGCGGTCGGCACCCGCGACGACTCGGCCGGCGGTGCCTGGTCGTCGGCGGGGATCAACGAGCACCCGCTCGTCGCGGCGAGCACCGCCACGACGCCCGCCGACAACAACCAACGCAGGGTCCCTGCGCCTCGCCGACGCGGCGCCGCGACGACGTCCCGGCGATCCGCGCGGGGTCCACTTCCTCGAGCCACCCGGCGAATCTAGCAGCCGGAGACCGTGTGACCTGCAGTTCGTCATCCGACCGAAGCACGTCCGCACCCTGGCCGGAGACCCGGAGCCGATCGGCAACCGGTCGGTAGGCGCGCCGATGCCCTACCCTTTGTATCCGGGACCGACGACCGGTCCGCGCGAGAGCGCAGAGACGTCCGTACAGCAAGCTGGAGAACAGACCTGTGAGTGTTGAAACCGACCCGAACCCGGCCTTCGCCGACTACGCCCATCCCGAGCGGTTGGTGTCAACGCAGTGGCTGTCGGCTCATCTCGGCGCCAAGGGCCTGAAGATCATCGAGTCCGACGAGGACGTGCTGCTCTACGACATCGGCCACATCCCGACCGCGCAGAAGATCGACTGGCATCTGCACCTCAACGACCCGGTCACCCGCGACTACATCAACGGCGAGCAGTTCGCAGAGCTGATGCGCAGCAAGGGGATCGAGCGCGACGACACCATCGTCATCTACGGCGACAAGTCCAATTGGTGGGCCGCGTACGCACTCTGGGTGTTCACGCTCTTCGGCCACGAGGACGTGCGCCTGCTCGACGGCGGCCGCGACGCGTGGATGGCCGAGGACCGGGAGACCTCCTTCGACATCCCCGAGTACCCGCGTTCGGACTACCCGGTCGTCGAGCGCGACGACTCGCTGATCCGCGCGTTCAAGCCGCAGGTCCTCGACGCGATCGGCAAGGAGCCGCTGGTCGACGTCCGCTCGCCGCAGGAGTACACCGGCGAGCGCACCCACATGCCGGACTACCCGGAGGAGGGCGCGCTCCGCGGCGGCCACATCCCCACCGCGATCTCGATCCCGTGGGCCAAGGCGGCCGCGCCGGACGGCCGGTTCCGTCCGCGTGCCGAACTCAACGAGATCTACCGCGACCTCGATCCGGACACCCCGACGATCGCCTACTGCCGCATCGGCGAGCGTTCGTCGCACACCTGGTTCGTGCTGACCTACCTGCTGGGCTTCACGAAGGTCCGCAACTACGACGGTTCGTGGACCGAGTGGGGCAACGCCGTGCGCGTGCCGATCGCGGTCGGCGAAGAGCCGGGTGCCGCACCCGGCGTCGAGTAGGGCCGGCGACCGACGATGACCTTGCCCCCAGCCCTGGCAGAGATCGTCGAAGACTTTGCCGCACTTGGTGATTCCGACAAGATCACCTTGCTCCTGGAATTCGCCGCGGAGCTTCCCGACCTCCCCGAGCACCTGCAGCAGGAGGCGATGGAACCGGTACCGGAGTGCCAGTCGCCGGTGTTCCTGTCCGTCGACGCCGGTGACCCGGAATCGGTACGGCTGTACTTCACCGCGCCGCCCGAGGCACCCACGACGCGCGGTTTCGCGGCGATCCTGCACCAGGGACTCGACACCGCGTCGGCGCAGGCGATCCTCGACGTCCCGTCCGACTTCTATTACGAACTCGGGCTGGGCAGCGCGGTGAGTCCACTGCGCCTGCGCGGGATGGCGGGCATGCTGGCCCGGATCAAGGCGCAGGTGCGCACCCAGACCGGCATCGGCGGGTCCGCACCTCCCGGGTCAGGCCGACCCGGCGCATGAAGTTCATCCAGATCCGCGACGAACCGATCGCGCCGGGCGGTCTGGTGGAGTGGACGCCGTACGTTCCCGGCGAACTGAATTCGTGGGAGCCGGATCCCCGACTCACCTCGCACAATCACGAGGAGCACCTGCGGGCGGCGTCGGAGTACCGTGCGCGCACCCAGCGCGAGGGCGGGCGCGAGGCCTGGCTGGGCCTGTCGATCGAGTTCGACGAACCCCTGTCGATCCCCGCCATCCGCAAGGTGCTGACGCAGTGGATCGACCGGCACGAGGTCCTGCGCAGCCACGTCGTGGTCAAGGGGTCGGGTCTGCAGCGGCTGACGACGCCGCCGGGCACCGTGAAGCTCAAGATGGGCCGGATCGGGTGGTACTCCGAGCCCGGTCCGCTCGTCGAGCAGCTCGGCGGCGCCTTCGACCGCGCGACGGCGCCGCTGCACTGGCCCGCCTACCTGTTCGCCACCGTCGGCCGCGCGGACTCGTTCACCCTGTTGTTCGCCGCCGACCACTCGCTCGTGGACGGGTATTCGCTGATCATGGCCCAGCAGGAGCTGGTCACCCTCTACCGCGCCGCCCGCGAGCACCGCAACCCCAGCCTCCCCGAGGTCGGCAGCTACGTCGATTTCAGCGCCGAGGAGCGGTGCCTGGCCGATCAGACCGGCGCCGACCACCCGGCCGTCGCGATGTGGTCGGAGTTCCTGCGGTCCGGCGGCGGCGACATGCCGGCGTTGTTGCGTTCCTCACAGACCTCCGCCGAGCAGGCCCGCGAGGAGCAGCAGTACATCGACGAGACGACCATCCCCCAGGAGTCCCTGTGGGGCGTCATCGCCGACGACGCGACCGCCAACCGGTTCACCGCGGTGTGTTCGGAGGCGGGCGGAACCCTCACCGCCGGAATCCTGGCCGCCTTCGCGATGGTCCACCACGAGATGACCGGCGACCCCGAGTTCCGCTGCGTGCTGCCGCGCCACACCCGCAACGACACCCGGTGGCTGGCCGCGCTGGGCTGGTTCGTGGGGCTGGCGCCGTTCTGGATCGACATGTCCGACTCCCCGACCTTCGACCAGGCGGTCGCGCGGTCCACCGAGATGCTCAAACGCGGGCGTCAGGGCGCCTCTCTGCCCTTCGAGCGGGTGGCCCAGCTGATCGGGTACAAGGGAGCCCCGCGGTTCGTGATCTCGTTCATCGACACCCGGTACGCGCCGGGCGCGGGTGCCGCCGACGCCGGGCGCGCGAAGGTCATCCGCAGCCACAGCTACTCGCCGCACGAGGTCTACATCTGGATCAACCGCACGCCGTCGGGGTTGCGGTACTCGGCTCGTTTCCCACGCGAGTCGCCACTGCACGCGTACGGCGTCGACGAGTCCTCGGCAGAGTTCCGGGCGACGGCAGGCCTCGACGGCGATCCGTCGCGTCCCCTGCCCGACGCCGACGCGGCCGACATCGACCCGACCCTCGGGCCCGTGCACGCCTACCTGCACGCTTTCGCCTTACTCGTGAGTCAGCTCGGTGATGCGAGCACATTCTCGCGCGCGATGTGACCCACGGCTCCACCGAACGATTGCTCGGTGGGCTAGGGTATTGGCCGGAAGGTCGCGATGCTGGACTCCCGGCGTCGTCCATCGCCCGAGCCGTCCGCATCCCGGTCGAGGAGGGTGTACCCCCGACTTGATCGTTGTCCGACAACCGTGTCGCACGCGCCACCGCGCGCCGCGAGCACCTGAGTACGAGTAAGGCCCAGGAGAACAAGTGCCCAGTACCTCAATCAGCAAGGTCCTCATCGCCAATCGCGGCGAGATCGCTGTTCGCGTCATCCGCGCAGCCCGGGATGCGGGCATCGCCAGTGTCGCGGTGTACGCCGAGCCGGACGCGAACGCGCTGTTCGTGAAGCTCGCCGACGAGGCATTTGCGCTGGGCGGCCAGACCTCGGCCGAGTCGTACCTGGTCTTCGAGAAGATCCTGGACGCCGCGAAGAAGTCGGGCGCGGACGCCATCCACCCGGGCTACGGCTTCCTGTCGGAGAACGCCGATTTCGCCCAGGCCGTCATCGACGCCGGGCTGATCTGGATCGGGCCGTCGCCGCAGTCCATCCGCGACCTCGGTGACAAGGTCACCGCACGCCACATCGCGCTGAAGGCCAACGCCCCGATGGCCCCCGGCACCAAGGACCCGGTCAAGGACGCCGACGAGGTCGTCGCGTTCGCCAAGGAGCACGGCGTGCCGGTCGCCATCAAGGCCGCCTTCGGCGGCGGTGGCCGCGGCATGAAGGTCGCCTACACCATCGAGGAGATCCCCGAGCTGTTCGAGTCGGCGACCCGCGAGGCCGTCGCCGCCTTCGGTCGCGGCGAGTGCTTCGTCGAGCGCTACCTCGACAAGGCCCGCCACGTCGAGGCCCAGGTCCTCGCCGACCAGCACGGCAACGTCATCGTCGCCGGCACGCGCGACTGCTCGCTGCAGCGTCGCTTCCAGAAGCTCGTCGAGGAGGCCCCCGCGCCGTTCCTGACCGACGAGCAGCGCACCCGTATCCACGAGTCCGCCAAGGCCATCTGCCGCGAGGCCGGCTACTACGGCGCGGGCACCGTCGAGTTCCTGGTCGGCAACGACGGCCTGGTCTCCTTCCTCGAGGTCAACACCCGCCTGCAGGTCGAGCACCCGGTCACCGAGGAGACCGCCGGCATCGACCTCGTCCGCCAGCAGTTCCGCATCGCCAACGGCGAGAAGCTCGAGATCACCGAGGACCCGACCCCGCGCGGCCACGCCTTCGAGTTCCGCATCAACGGCGAGGACGCCGGCCGCAACTTCCTGCCGGCCCCCGGCCCCATCACCGTCTACCGCGAGCCGTCCGGACCGGGCGTGCGCGTCGACTCCGGTGTGGTCGAGGGTGACGTCATCGGCGGCCAGTTCGACTCGATGCTCGCCAAGCTGATCGTGACCGGCGAGACCCGCCAGCAGGCCCTCGAGCGTGCCCGCCGCGCCCTGGCCGAGTTCCAGGTCGAGGGCCTGGCCACGGTCATCCCGTTCCACCGCCACATCGTGGAGAACCCCGCCTTCATCGGCGACGGCGAGAAGTTCGACGTCTACACCAAGTGGATCGAGACCGATTGGGAGAACCCGATCGAGCCGTACACCGGTGGCGAGGCCATCGAGGAGGACGAGAGCGCACCGCGCCAGAAGGTCGTCGTCGAGGTCGGCGGACGCCGCGTCGAGGTGTCGCTGCCGGGCGATCTCGCCCTTGGTGGCGGAGCGTCGGCCAACGGGGTCGTCCGCAAGAAGCCGAAGGCCCGCTCGCGCAAGAAGGGTGGCGGCGCCGCCGTTTCCGGCGACGCCGTGGCCGCACCGATGCAGGGCACGGTCGTGAAGGTCGCCGTGGAGGAGGGCCAGGAGGTCTCCGCGGGCGATCTGGTGGTCGTGCTCGAGGCCATGAAGATGGAGAACCCGGTCACCGCCCACAAGGACGGCGTGGTCACCGGCCTGTCCGTCGAGGCCGGCGCCGCGGTCACCCAGGGCACCGTGCTGCTCGAGCTGAAGTAAGCCCTCGCTGCCTGAGGTGCGAGGAGCGTAAGCGACAGCCCCCTCGCTGCCTGAGGTGCGAGGAGCGTAAGCGACGAGCCACGAAGGCCCGGTGAGACCACCTCGCCGCCTTCGTGGCTCGCTCCTTGTGGAAGGGACGTCGAAGGGACACCGTGCAACCAGTCGAGATCAACGCCGGGACGTGGTATCTGCGTGCGCTTCGTGCGGACGACCGGATCACCGACGTCCCGGCGTTGGCTCTTCTCGGGGTCGATTCCCCCGCCGACTACGTCGCGACGGCCAACGCGGACTGGGAGTCCGAGACCCGGTTCGCGTGGGCGATCTGCATCCCCACGACCGGAGAGCTCGTCGCGCTCATCGGGGTCATTCCGGACGGTTCGAGCGGCCTGCTCTGGGGCCGGGCCCGCGAGGGCTACGACGAGGCGCTGGACGCCGCGGTCGGACCCGTGTCGAGGTTCGCCGAGGGCGCGCTGGGGTTGAGTGTGTCGGACGAGTTCGCGCGCGATATCCGCTGACGGCCCCGGCTGCCCGTCGCGGCCGTGCTGGGGCCAGGGGATGTCGCACGCGACATCACCTCGGATCGGCGACCTCGGTCGATGTCGCCGATCCTGATCCTGTCGCATGCGACATCGGTCCGTGGAATAGCGCGCGGTCTGCGACGCGGGTCGTGACGCCCAGAACGAGCAGCCTGCCGACGATCAGGATCGCCGACAGGCCGGCGACAGCCCGAGGCCCGGCGGAACCTGTCCGCCGGGCCTCGGGATTCGCTCGAGATCAGTTGTCGCGCATTCGCGCTCCGCCGGCAACACCCGGCGAGGGGATCCGCTACACCGTCGCGTTGGCGAACGACTCGAGGGTGCTGGTGGCCTCGATGTACTCGCTCACCCAGCGCTCGATGACCGCGGAGGTCTTCTCGACCTTCTTGAACTGCCCGACCACCTGGCCGACCGGGTTGAAAGCGACGTCGATGCTCTCGTCGGGGTACTTGTGCGTCGCCGCGACCGCCATGCCGGACACCATGTACTGCAACGGCATTCCCAGCGGGTCCGGGTTGTTGGGGTCCTCCCACGCCTCGGTCCAGTCGTTGCGCAGCATGCGGCACGGCTTGCCGGTGAACGAGCGGCTGCGCACGGTGTCGCGGCTCGACGCGTTGATGTAGGTCTGCTGCTGGACCGGGGTGTTCTCGGCCTCCTCGACCATCAGCCACTGCGAGCCGCTCCAGGCGCCCTGCGCGCCGAGCGCGAGCGCGGCCGCGATCTGCTCACCGCTGCCGATGCCGCCGGCGGCCAGAACCGGCCGCGGCGCAACCTCTTTCACGACCTGCGGCCACAGCACGATCGAGCCGACCTCGCCGCAGTGGCCGCCGCCCTCGCCACCCTGGGCGATGATGATGTCGACACCGGCGTCGGCGTGCTTGCGGGCCTGCTTGGGCGATCCGCACAGCGCCGCGACCTTGCGGCCGGTGGCCTGGATCTTCTCGATCATGTCCTTCGGCGGCGTGCCGAGCGCGTTGGCGATCAGGGTGACCTTGGGGTGCTGCAGCGCGATCTCGACCTGCGGGGTCGCGGTCGCCTCGGTCCAGCCGAGCAGCTGCAGCGAGTTGTCGTCCTCCTCGTTGAGCGGGACGCCGTGGTCGACGAGCAGCTTGCGACCGAACTCCAGCGTCTCCTGGGGAACCATCGACTGGAGCATCTTGGTGAGCTCCTCGGCCGACATGTTCGCGTCCATGCCCTCGTACTTGTTCGGGATCACGATGTCGACGCCGTACGGGTGGTCGCCGATGTGCTCGTCGATCCAGTTCAGCTCGATCTCGAGTTGCTCGGGCGTGAATCCGACCGCGCCGAGCACGCCGTAGCCGCCGGCCTTGCTCACCGCGACGACCACGTCGCGGCAGTGCGTGAACGCGAAGATCGGGAACTCGATGCCGAGCTCGTCGCAGATCGGGGTGTGCATACAGACTCCTCGCCGGTAGGAATTAGAACGTGTTCTAATCTGGATACCAGGCCGGGCAACCACGGACAACCGTTTCGGCGAACGCTCTGTGATCTCGGCACCAGACTTGTCGGACCCCTGTCCTATCCTGCAGTTGTCAGGTGATCCTCCCGGTTCCGGTGAGGCGCCTCCCGCCCCACCTCGGGGCAGCGCAGTTCCGCCCCCGCTCGGGGCACCCCACAGTTCCGCCCCGGCCTCGGGGCGCTCAGAGCCGGCCCGTGTGCCGCGCCGGGTCCACCCGGTGCCGGGATGCCGGCTCGGAAAGGGGAACGTCATGTCCGACACCCACTTCGACCCCCCGTCCTTCGACGGCCCCGGCCTCGACAGCGCGGTCGAGAACGCCTGGCGCGAGTTCGAGGCTCGGCTCGCGCGGCGGCTGGCGACGCTCGGGGACTGCGAGATGGTCTTCATCACGCCGTCCGCCGAGATCGCGAACGACCGGCGGTTCGCGATCCGCGCAGGACGGCCGGGCGGAGTCCGGGTCACCGTCGCCTGCCCGGTCGACGAACCGCGGCGACTCGTCGAACTCGGCTGGAGATCCACCGCGGACGGCCGACTCATCCGCGAGGAGCCGCCGAGCCGGGCCGACGTGATCGCCGGACTCGTCGGGCGGACACTGCGCGAGCACTGGTCGACGCCCGCGCCGGCGTTCCTCGCCGACACCGGCCGTCCGCACCCGGATCGGTGCCCGATCGTCGCCCCCGAGGAGATGGGACCCGATGCCGTACGCGACCTGGTGAAGCACGACATCGAGACCTGGTTCGGCGGGCACCTCCCGCTCCGCGCCGACGGCACCCTGCAGCTGCCGACCGGACCGGTCGAGGCGTCCATCGGCGTCAGCCACGAGGAGCCGCGGATCGACGTCTTCGCTCGGGTCGCGACCGACATGCACCCGCGCTTCGCCGACACCGTGGTCGCCGATGTCGCGACCAGGCATCCCGGCGTCCAACTCGTCCTCGACGGCGCCGACCTGTTCGCCGTCCGGTCGATCAGCGCGGTCGCCTACCACCGCGCACGCCTGTTCATCGGTCTCCACGACTGGTTCACCTTCGTCGACACGGCCCTGCCCACAGCGCTTCGACCACTACGCGACAGGCGCACCGCTGCACGGCGAATCCCCTCGCGCGGCGCACGACTCGTCAACCGCGTGCCGTCCTTGCGGCCGCCGGCAAGCGCACATTGAGACCCCCACGTCAGACCCGACAGGAAAGGCGACGATGACCGACAACGTGCACAGCCAACCGCGCAAGAAGATCCTCTACGTCGACATGGACAACACCCTGGTCGACTTCCGCTCCGGCATCGACAAGCTCAGCGAGGCCGAACGCAAGCGCTTCGACGGCAGCCTCGACGAGGTGCCCGGCATCTTCTCTCTCATGGACCCGATGCCCGGCGCGATCGCGGCCTACCGCGAACTGGCAACGCTCTTCGACACCTACATCCTCTCGACCGCGCCGTGGGACAACCCGATGGCGTGGACCGAGAAACTGCTCTGGGTCAAGATGCACTTCGGTCGCGACGAGAGTTCACCGGCCTACAAGCGGGTGATCCTGTCGCACCACAAGAACCTCAACCACGGCGACTTCATCATCGACGACCGGACCGCGCGCGGGGTCGACGCCTTCGTGGGCGAGCACATCCACTTCGGTCAGGCGCCCTTCGAGGACTGGGAGAAGGTCCTGGAGTACCTGCGCGGCAAGGCTTGAGCGCCGGCACATCCCGGGATGAGGGCCGCGGATGGGCCGCGGTGTGCCGTGTCCGCGGCGATGGGTGGTCGCGTCTACCTCTCCCAGTGCCCGTAGGGCGTACGCGCTGTCTCGGTGTCGCCGTAGATGATCGCGCGCTCACGTCGTGAGCCCGTCAGCAGCGTGGCGCTCCAGTTCATCACGGTGCCCATCCGGTTGCGGGCACCGGCCAGGAACGCGATGTGGATCACGCCCCACGCCAGCCATCCCGGAAGGCCCCGCATGTGGAGCCGGCCGGACTGCACGACGGCGTGACGCCGCGCGATGTAGGCGGCGGTGCCGAGGTCCCGGTACTTGAACGGCGCCCTGTTCGCCTTCCCCGCAACCTCATCGGCGATCACGCGACCCGCGTGATGCCCGCTCTGCATGGCGACCTCGGCGACCCCGGGCAGATTGTCGTAGGCCATCATGTCCCCGCAGACGAAGACCTCCGGGTGCCCGGGCACGGACATGTCGTCGGTGACGGGGATACGGCCCGACCGGTCCTGCTCGACGCCGAGCGCCCGCGCCAGGGTGGCCGCGAACGGCACCGCCTCGACGCCGGTCGTCCACAGCGTGGTGCGTGCCGGGTAGATCTCCTTGTGCTTGTCGGATTTCCGCGTCGTCTCGACGAAGTCGTCACCGACGCCGGTCACGTGCACGCCGAGGACCGTCTCCACCCCGAGCTTGTCGAGGGCCTTCTGCGCACTCGACGACAGGTGCTCGTCGAACGACGGCAGCACCCGGTCCCCGCCGTGCAGGAGCAGCACCCGCGCCCGCGACGGGTCGATGGAGTCGTACTCGCGTTCCAGCGCCCGGGTGGCCAGCTCCCGGATCTGACCGGCCAGTTCGACCCCGGTCGGCCCGCCGCCGGCCACGGCGAAGGTCAGCCACGCCGACTGCTCCTCCGGGTCGTCGATCGTCTCGGCCATCTCGAAGGCGGTCATGATCTTGCGCCGGATGACGTGGGCGTCGTCGAGGGTCTTCATGCCCGGCGCGAACCTGGCGAACCGGTCGTTGCCGCGGTAGGCGGTGCGCATGCCCGCGCCCACGACGAGATAGTCGTACGGCGCCCGGAACCTCGACAGGTCCAGCCGGTCGACGACGACCTCCCGCGCGTCGACGTCGATGTCCGCCGCCTCGCCGAGCACCACGTCGAGGTTGCGGTGGCGTCGTGTCAGATGCCGGATCGGCGACGAGATCGCGCCCTCCGACAGCAGGCCCGTGGCGCACTGGTACAGCAACGGCTGGAAGACATGACTCGTGCTGCGGTCGATCAGCGTGACATCGACCTGCGCCTTCTTGAGCCTCCGGGCGCAGTGGATGCCGGCGAATCCTGCACCGATGATCACGACTCTGGGTCTCGCGTGGGCCATGCGCAGATTGTTACAGACAGGCCGGTCGGGCCGCCGGACATCGCGCCCCGATTCGACGCCGTGGCCGACCGCGTGGTTTGGACGGGGGCATGCCGGGTACCCACGCGAACGTGGAAGCCACGGTTTCGCTCTCCGTCGACGGCGTACAACGCGACGTCACGGTCGACACACGCACCACCCTGCTGGACTGCCTGCGCGACCGGCTCGGCGTCTTCTCCCCGAAGAAGGGCTGCGATCACGGTCAGTGCGGCTCGTGCACCGTGCTCGTCGACGGCCGGCGGATCATCAGCTGCCTGTCGTTCGCGGTCATGTACGACGGCGCCACGATCGTGACCGCCGACGGACTCGCCGACGGCGGACTTCATCCGGTTCAAGAGGCGTTCATCGACGCCGATGCCTTCCAGTGCGGTTACTGCACGCCGGGCCAGGTCTGTTCGGTGGTCGGCATGATCGACGAGGCGAAGGGCGGCCACCCCAGCCACGCCACCGAGGACCTGGACCCCGACGCGTCCGCCGAGCCTCTGACGGACGACGAGATCCGGGAGCGGATGAGCGGCAACCTGTGCCGCTGCGCCGCGTATCCGAACATCCTGGCCGCGATCCGACAGGTGGTCGGCGGATGAGACCGTTCGCCTACGAACGCGCCACCGACGTCGCCGGGGCCGTCGCCTTCCTCGCCGACCATCCGGGCGCCCGGGCGATCGCGGGTGGCACCAACCTCGTCGACCACATGAAACTCGGCGTCGCCGATCCTCCGGCGCTCGTGGACATCTCGCACCTCGACCTGGATCGGATCTCCGAGAACCCCGACGGCTCCCTGCGTCTCGGCGCCACCGCCCGCAACGCCGACACCGCCGCCCATCCCCTCGTCCGCCGCCGCCATCCGATGCTCGCCCGCGCCTTGCTGTCCGGCGCGTCACCCCAGTTGCGCAACCTGGCGACCAACGGCGGAAATCTCCTGCAACGCACGCGGTGTGTCTACTTCCAGGATGTGACGACGCCCTGCAACAAGCGCGAACCCGGCACCGGCTGTTCGGCTCTCGGCGGGCACACGCGCCAACACGCCATTCTCGGCGCCTCCGACGACTGCGTCGCCACCCACCCGTCGGACATGGCCGTCGCGCTCGCCGCACTCGACGCGCGGGTGGTGGTCCACGGCACCGACGGCGAGCGCCGGCTCGACCTGCGCGCGCTGTACCGGCTTCCGGGCGCCCATCCCGACCGTGACACAGTCCTCGAACCGACCGACGTGATCGTCGCCATCGAGGTGCCCGCGCCGCGCCCGGGTTCGGCGTCGACGTACCGCAAGGTCCGCGACCGCGCGTCGTACGCGTTCGCCCTCGTGTCGGTCGCCGCAGAAGTCAGCACCGACGACGGCGAGGCGATTCGCGACGCCCGCATCGCCTTCGGGGGTGTCGCACACACGCCGTGGCGGGCCGAACGAGCCGAAGCCGTCCTGCGCGGCAACCGCCCGTCGGCCGAGCTGTTCGCCGCCGCCGCTGACGCCGAACTCGCCGACGCGCGTCCCCTGGACGGCAACGCCTTCAAGATCCCGTTGCTGCGGCGCACCCTCGCGTCGGTGCTGAGGGACCTCTGCCAGACCACGGAGCAGCCGAGATGAGCACGATCGGCACCTCCAGTCCCCGAATCGACGGCGCCGGCAAGGTCCGCGGCACCGCCCCCTACGCGTTCGAGCACGTCTCCGACGCCCTGTACCTGTGGCCGATCACCGCGACGGTGGCCCGCGGCCGGGTCACGTCCGTCGACTCCTCCGTCGCCGTCGCCACCGATGGCGTCGAACTGGTCCTCACGGTGTTCGACGCGCCGCGCCTGGACGACACCTCGGACGGAGATCTCACCATCCTCCAGTCCCCCGAGATCTCCTATCGCGGTCAGCTGATCGGCGCCGTGGTCGCCCGGACTCCCGAGATCGCCCGAGAGGCAGTGGCATCGGTGCTCGTCGAACATCTCTCCGAGGACCACGACACCGTCTTCCGCGCCGACCACCCCGATTCCCATCGCCCGCAGAAGGTCAACGGCGGATTCGAGACCACCTCTCGGACAGGCGAACCCGACCGTATCCTCGACGACCCGCCGGCGGACACCGTCGTCGTCGACGAGTGGTATTCGACTCCCGAAGAACACAACAACCCCATGGAACCGCACACCGTCGTCGCGATCTGGGCACCGGCGGAGCAGGTCCTCACCCTGTACGACTCCACCCAGTCGACGCAGGGCGTGGTGTCGTCTATGGCACCGGTCCTCGGACTCGAACCCGAGCAGATGCGCGTATCCGCATGTCGGGGGCGGTTTCGGCTCCAAGGGATCACCGCACTCCCACGACGTCCTCGCCGCGATGGCCGCCATGCGACTACCCGGGCGGGCCGTCAAGTTCGCGGTGCCGCGGCAGCACATGTTCGCCTACGTCGGCCATCGCGCATCGACTCGCTCGCGCATCCGCCTCGCTGCCGGACTCGACGGCCGAGTCTCCGCGCTCGTCCACGAGGCGTGGGTCCACAGCGCACGGGCCAAGGAGTTCGCCGAGCAGGCGGCCGTCTCGTCGCGGATGATGTACACCGCCGACCACCGCCGCACCGACCACCACGTGGTCCCGCTCGACGTGCCCCCTCCGTTCTGGATGCGGGCCCCGGGCGAGGCGCCCGGCATGTTCGCCGGCGAGGTGGCGATGGACGAACTCGCCGAGCGGCTGGGCATGGACCCGATCGACCTGCGGGTCCGCAACGAGCCGGCCGACGACCCGGAGTCCGGCAAGCCGTGGTCGTCGCGGCGTCTCGTCGATTGTCTTCGTCTCGGAGCAGACAGGTTCGGCTGGGATCGACGCCCTGCGCCCGCGGCCCATCGGGACGGACGATGGCTGGTCGGGTACGGCGTCGCGTCGTCGACCTACCCGCACATGGTGAATCCCGGCAACGAGGCGGCGATCTCCCACCGCAGCGGACGCTTCTCGGTCAGGATCGCGGCCACCGACATCGGAACCGGCGCCTGGACCGCGCTGACCCTGATCGCGGCCGACGCACTCGGTGTCGCCGCGGACCGGATCGACCTGCAGATCGGCGACAGCGTGCTTCCGAAGGCCACCGTCGCGGGCGGATCGTCGGGCACGTCGTCGTGGGGTTCGGCGATCGTGTCGGCGGCCCGGCGATTCCGCGAGCGATACGGCGAGAACCCACCTGAGGCGGCGGAGGTCACGGCCACGACGGAGCAGAACCCCGACACCGAGAGGTTTCGGATCTCCTCGTTCGGTGCGCATTTCGTCGAGGCGCACGTCGACGCCGACACCGGCGAGATCCGTATCCCGCGCATGCTCGGCGTGTTCTCGATAGGACGCGTCATCAACCCGCGGACCGTGCGGTCACAGCTGATCGGCGGCATGACCTTCGGCATCTCGATGGCCCTGCACGAGGAGAGCGTCCGGGACCCGCGGTTCGGTCACGTCGTCACCCAGGACCTCGCCGAATACCACATCCCGGTGCACGCCGACATCGCCGACGTGGACGCCGTCTGGCTCGACGACGCGGACGAGCATGCGACTCCGATGGGTTCGCGCGGCGCAGGCGAGATCGGGATCGTCGGCAGCGCCGCCGCGGTGGTCAACGCGGTCCACGACGCGACCGGTGTGCGGGTCCGCGATCTCCCGGTCCGTCTCGACGACCTTCTGTACGGCCTGCCCGACCGGTAGCGCCGGCGCTCTTCGCCCGTGCGAAGTCCGTGCCCAGCTCGAGCGTTGGCATGTTGCCCGGCCGCCGGGCCCTCGTGGCCGACAGACCCTCGGTGGACGGAGCCCTGTCGGCGGATGCCTGCCTGGATGATCGACGGCCCCTCAGACCGCTCCAGGGTATGCCGACCATCCCGGCACCGACGGCGCCGTCGGCCACGGTTGGTCGTCCTCCGTGGGCAGCCACCGCGGCAGGGCCGCCGGAGTCGTTGCGTCGCACGCCTTCTGATCCGCAGTCGGCGTCGGGTAGAGCGCGGCGAAATCGTAGCGCGAGGTGTACCAGCCGCCGAACACATCGGTGCCCGGAGTACGTTCCCCACCTCGGGGAGCGGCACTCGGTTCATCGCCGACCCGCCGGATGTCGATCTCCACCGGTCGGGGTGTGTCGAACCCGATGGCCCATCGCCCGGCGTGCTGTACCGACCGATACCCATGGCGGCACAGGATGATCCGCGTCCTGTCGACGTCGTCGACCCGGCGCAGCCCGGTGTAGAACGCGGTGCCGACCTGGCGTCGGTCCGGCGTCACCTCCGTCGGGTACGCCGTGATCATCTGGTCGATGTTCGACGGTGCCGCCTCGACGAATCCCGGGTATCCCCAGGCCGGAGATGCGCCCGCGGTGGCGAGTTCGAAGGATTCCACCCAGGCGCGGACGAACGTCCCTTCCGAGGACTGCGGGTCCAGGACCGGCGTCGACGGCCACCGGAAGGTGATGTCGAGGCCGGGTGGCATGTGTTCGTCCTGCACCGGGTGCGCCGAGTGGCGGGTGTACGGCTCGGACGATCCGACGAGCACTGTCAGCCCCAGCCCGCCTACGACCGCGGCGGCCACCGCTGCCGCCACCACCATGAGGAGTCGACGGCGGTGCGCTCGCGTCATGCTGATCACCTTCTTCGGTGACGGGGCCTTCCGATGACCACATTTCTCGTGCTCACCCGATTCTTTTCTGCACCCTATTCATCGTCGTGCGACAGATATGCCTTCTACAGGCAGCGGATCGGCGACGAGAAGGTCTCGAATCGGCAAAGGCGACGGGAGCGCTGACAGATTTCTCGTCGAACGACGCCGCAATTCCCTGGCACGAGTCCCCAGGCACCGGAGGCAACCGACGACGGGAATACGGATGTTCGCGACGAAGCGGAACGGCCGCACGGCTCCCGATAAGCCCTCCGACATCTTGTGGTTTCAGCTCTACGGGGCTCCTGGTCTCCATCTGTAATCGAACATGCATTCGATATGCAGAGCTTTGGGGATGAGCGTCGTGACCGACACCGTTGCAGTTGAAATTTCCGTTCATTCCGACGGACCCGCCGACGCCGCCGAAATTCTCGATTCGATTCACGGGCTCATCGACAGGCTTCTGCAGGCCGAGCTGACCCCGCTGACCGATGCGTGGAGTTTGCGGCCGCCGAAAACCGAGCGCGCCAGAAACCGTTTGGCGTTCGCCGGGGATCAGCAGGTGGTGGAGGTCGCCGACGGCGTGCCGCAGCCGGCAGACATCAGGACCGCGATTCGTCATACTGATTATTCGTCATACCGAATTGTCTCGATGTCCCGCGAAAGGACGCCATGGTCCCCGCCGCCGCGATCTTCGTCGGCTTCCTCCTCTCCAACATGGCCAGTCCGGTGTACCCGCTGTGGCAGGACGAACTCGGGTACTCGGCCGCGTTCACGACGGTGATCTTCTCCGGCTACCCCGTCGGCGTGTTCGTGGGACTGCTGGGCCTCGGCCGACTCATCGACCGAATCGGGTGGGCGCGTGCGCTCGCCGCCGCGCTCGCCTGCTGCGTGATCGGGGCGTCGATCTTCGCCGCCGCGCCCAGCCCGTGGTGGCTGCTGGCCGCGCGGTTCGTCAGCGGCATCGCCGCGGGAATCTGCGCATCGTGCGGGGCGGCCGCGGTGACCGAGAGTTTCGAGCGCCGGGGCAGCAGGGCCGGCCCGTCCGTCGCCGGGCTGAGCATCTCCGCCGGTCTGGCCTGCGGTCCACTGTTGGGCGGCATCTTCGCGGACCTGCCGCTGTGGCCGACGCAGCTGATCTTCGTCATGGAAGCCGCGCTGGCCGCCGTGATCGGAGTCCTCGTGATCACCATGACGCGGTCGGGCGGGTCGGCCTCGCCGCGCCACCACGACGGCCACGCGCGCATACCCGACGACACCCCCGCCGATCCCGAACGGCGTCGGCAGGTGTTGACCGCCGCGTGTGCACTCGCATTCTCCTCCGGCATCACGTGCGCGATCTACATGTCGATCGGTTCGGGATTCCTGCGCGACACGCTCGGCACCACGAGCACGACGGCCGCCGGACTTCTCGTCTTCCTGGTGTTCGCCTCGGCGGTCTCCGGGCAGCTGCTGTTCGCCCGCGCATCGTGGACAGCACAGGGCGGGACGGCGCTGGCCGTCGGAGCGATCGCCGCGGCCGCTCTTGTCGTCGGCGTGGCGACGTCGACCGCATGGGTGCTGTTCGTGTCCGCGTCGTTCTCCGGCGCGGCCCAGGGGCTGGCTCAGATCGCCGGTCTCTCGATGGTCCGTTCGGTGACGAACCTTGCGCGACTTCGCGGCGGGTACGCGCTCTTCAACGCCGTGTCGTATCTCGGAGGCGGCGGGAGCGTGCTCGTCGCCGGCGGTCTGCTGACCTTCACCGCGATGGGCACGACGATGGTGATCCTCGCGGTGTCCGTCGGCGTGCTGACGGCGATGTCGGCGGTCATGCTCGCCACGCTCGTCAGGACGCGGAATCAGTCCGGGACGTCGATGTCGATCCCCGACGCGAGGTCGGAACACTCGACCTCGCGCACCTCATGACCCCGCAGATACGGCTGCGCTCCCACGTCTCCCCCGATGACCTCGACCGCCGGCCGCAGATGATCGGCACCGAGGTACACCGGGTGCCCGGGCCTGCCGTCGAAGACTGCCCGGACCAGCGCATCCGCACGATGCCCGGCAGCGTCGAGAACCCGGCTCACCACCGCGCTGCCGACGTCCGGCGTGTCAACGGTGTGTAACAGGACGCTGTACCTCCCAGACCTCGCCAAAGCCTCACCGAGCATCGCAGCCACCGAGTGCCCGACCCCCTTCGACCAGTCCTCGACGATCAGAGCAGAGGCCCCGCGGGGCGGCTCGACGATGGCCGCGCCCATCGCGACGACCACCTCGTCGCATCCGCCATCCCGCAGCGCCGCGACCGCCAGACCCAACCAATCACCGTCATGGGCAAGGATTTTCGGCTTCCCATAACGGCTGCCCGCTCCCGCGGCGAGGACCGCGCCCAGCACCTTGGCCCCGGGGGCTTCAGCGCTCGTCGAGTGGTCGATCGCGTCGTCGTGCACGCACCCACTCTTCCCTACCCGCGTCCACCGACGCCAGGTAAACGCTTGTGAAATCTTCGGTCCCCGACGAGCGGACCGCGCCGCACGGCACCACCATTTACCCTGCCGGGCCGACTCGGGAACGAGTCGCGGAATCGAGCCGCACCGATCGGGACGGTCGGTGGGGAGGGGATGAGGCAGCGATGGCCACCGACGCAGCATCCGCGGGTCAGAAGCGGAAGAAGAAGGTCCACCCCGTCGACCAGGTACCCCCGGTCGGCAAGATGATCACGCTCGGCGTGCAGCACGTCGTGGCGTTCTACGCCGGCGCGGTGCTGGTGCCGCTGCTCATCGCCCGGGCCATCGACCTCGATTCCGAGGCGCTGACGATGCTCATCACCGCCGACCTGTTCACCTGCGGCATCGCGTCGCTGTTGCAGGCGGTCGGCATCTGGAAGATCGGCGTCCGGCTTCCCCTTCTCCAGGGCATCACGTTCGCCACCCTCGCACCGGTCATCAAGATCGCCAACGACCACGGCGGCGGCCGCGTCGGCCTGCAGACCGTCTACGGCGCGGTCATCGCCGCGGGCCTGTTCACGTTCCTGATCGCGCCGTTCTTCGCGAAGCTCATCCGCTTCCTGCCGCCGGTGGTGACCGGCACCCTCATCGCGATCATCGGCATCTGCCTCATCCCGGTGGGCGCGGGCGACGCCGTCAGCGACCCGGACACCCACATCCACGACAGCTCCAACCCGAGGTGGGTCCTCTACGCGCTCGGCACCATCGTGCTCATCGTGCTCATGCAACGGTTCCTACGCGGATTCATGGGCACGATCGCGGTATTGCTGGGTCTGGTCATCGGCACCGCCGTGGCGTGGCTCCTGGGCGACACCGGGTTCGAGATCGTCGGCGAGGCGTCCTGGGTCGGCTTCACCCCGCCGTTCGCGTTCGGCTGGCCCCGCTTCGACATCGTCGCCATCGTCTCGCTGATCGTGGTGCTGCTGGTGGTGGCCGTGGAGTCGACCGGATCGGTGTTCGCGACCGGAGAGATCGTCGGCAAGCGCATCAAGAAGGAGGACATCGCCGCCACCGTCCGCGCCGACGGTCTGGCCACGATGATCGGCGGCTCGTTCAACTCGTTCCCATACACCGCGTTCTCCGAGAACGTCGGCCTGGTCCGGCTGACGGGGGTCAAGAGCCGCTGGGTGGTCGCCGCAGCCGGCGTCATCATGATCCTGCTCGGTCTGCTGCCGAAGGTCGCCAAGATCGTCGAGTGCATCCCCGCGCCGGTGCTCGGCGGCGCCGCGTTGATCATGTTCGCGACCGTCGCCGTCGTCGGCATCCAGATGCTGACCTCGGTCGACTTCACCGACCACCGCAACCTGATCATCGCGGCCACCTCCCTGGCGGTGGCGCTGTACGTCCAGTTCTCGCAGTCGTCGGGCCCCTCGCAGGTCATCGACGTCGACGGCAACGTCGTCGACACCCCGGCCACCCCGGGCGTCGACCAGGCGATGCCGAACATCTTCCTGCAGATCCCGTTCTCGACGGGCATCACGATGGGTGCGATCACCGCGATCCTGTTGAACCTCTTGTTCTTCCACGTCGGAAGAAAGGGTCCGGCCGTTGCCGGCGCGGGGTCGATCACCCTCGACGAGGTGAACGAGATGTCGCTGGAGAAGTTCCGCGAGACCTTCGGCCATGTCGTGCAGGACGTCGACTGGGTCCTCGACCGCGCCTACGCGCAGCGGCCGTTCGAGGATGTGCACGATCTGCGCAGCGCCTTCCAGGAGGCGATGCTCACCGGCAACGACGCCGAGCAGCTCGAGCTCATCCAGGCCTTCCCGGATCTCGGGGCGGAGGACGAGTCGGGCGAGATGGCCGCCGTCGACCATGTGGCGCTCTCGCAGCTCGACGAGGCCGAGCACCAGAACGTCGTCGATCTCGCGACCGCGTATCGCGAGCACTTCGGTTTCCCGCTCGTCATCTGCGCCCGCGAGGCCGAACGCTACGACCGCGTGCTGCGCAACGGCTGGTCGCGCATGGACAACTCGGAGAGCAGCGAGAAGTCGTTCGCGCTCATCGAGATCGCGAAGATCGCGAACCACCGGTTCGACGATCTCGTCGCCGACGCCAACCCGCTCACGTCCGCCCGGTTCGGCCGCCGGCCGGAACTCTCCTAGGCTGAGCGCGTGCGACGAGTCGACTGGCGTGGAGTCCTCAGCTTCAACGAGCTGACCGAGAAGCAGGCGATCGCAGCGCTGTACGAGTGCTGCAGTTCGACGATCTGGGCACTACGCGTCGCCCGGGCCCGGCCTTTCGCCGACGAGGAAGCCGTCCTCGAATACGCCGACCTCATCCTCGCCGAGCTCACCGAGTCCGACCTCGACGAGGCGCTCGCCGGGCACCCCCGCATCGGGGACCGCCCGGACAACGCGTCGTCGGCGCGCGAGCAGTCGGGAGTGACCGGCGCGGACGCCGCCGTCCTCGAGGACCTGAAGAAGTACAACAAGGAGTACGAGGACAAGTTCGGGCACGTCTATCTCGTCTTCGCCAACGGCCGCCCGGCCGAAGAACTCCTCGCAATCCTCGAGGAACGCCTGCGCAACGACCCCGAGACCGAACGCCGGGTGATGCGGATGGAGCTCGCCAAGATCAACCGCAGCCGCCTGAAACGTATGCTGGCACCGGCAGTACGAACTGACGAACCCGACGCCGGAGGTGCCCGCGGATGACCGGTCTGTCCACCCATGTACTCGACGCGACGTCGGGCTCGCCCGCGGTCGGGGTCGAGGTCTCGCTCCAGGACGCATCCGGCACCGAACTGTCCTCGGGCCGAACGGATTCGGACGGACGGATCGGGCAGGTCAACGACGAGCCCCTCGTCCCCGGCATCTACCACCTGGTCTTCGACACCGGCAACTGGTTCGCCGACAACGACGTCAAGGGCTTCTACCCCGAGGTGGACATCTGCTTCGAGGTCGACGATCCGGATGGGCACTATCACGTCCCGGTCCTGCTGAGCCCGTTCGCGTATTCGACGTATCGGGGCAGCTGAGCGGCGTGTCCGTCGCCGACGCGATCGATTCGCTGCTCGCCGGGACCGATGCCCGCGTGATCGTCGGCATCACCGGGCCACCCGGCGCCGGCAAGACGACGCTCGCGCGATCCCTCGTCGAGGGCTTCTCGACGCGACTCGCCGACGCCGGGGTCGGATACGTCCCGATGGACGGGTTCCACCTGTCGAACGCGATACTCGAAAGGCTCGGCCGCCGGCACCGGAAGGGCGCGCCCGACACCTTCGACGCCGCCGGGTTCGTCGCGGTCCTGCGTCGGGTGGCCGATGCCGATCACGACGTCTACGCGCCCGATTTCGACCACACGGCCGGCGAACCGATCGCCGGGTCGCTCCTCGTCCCGGCCTCCGCGCGGCTCGTCGTCGTCGAGGGCAACTATCTCGGACTCGACGCTCCCCACTGGCGTGAGGTGCGACCCCTCCTGGACCTGCTGGTCCACGTCGACGCCGACACCGCGATCCGCGGCGAGCGACTGCTGAGGCGACACGTGGCGGCCGGGAAGACCGGGGCGCAGGCGCGTGCATGGATCGAGTCGGTCGACGAGCCGAACGCGGCGCTCGTCGCGCAGACCCGCGTACGGGCCGAGGTCGTCGTCGACAACAGCTAGGCAGCAGCCGTTTCCGACGACGCCGGCTTCCAGCCGCTGATCGGGTCCGAGGAGCGGAAGACAAGCCTCGCCGCGGGAACCGAACCGTCTCAGCCGATCTCGATCAGCAGATCTCCCGGCGCGACCTGCGTGACGGGTCCGATGGCGACGCGCGTGACCTTTCCTGCGACCGGCGCGGTGATCGCGGCCTCCATCTTCATGGCCTCGATGGTGCCGATGGCGGCGCCCGCCGCGACCTTGTCGCCGACGCCGACCGACAGCGAGACGACGCCCGCGAACGGCGCACCCACGTGGTGCGGGTTGGAACGGTCGGCCTTCTCGGCGGAGGCGACCGTCGAATCGACGCTGCGGTCGCGGACCGCGATCGGACGCAACTGGCCGTTGAGCACGCACATCACGGTGCGCATGCCCTTCTCGTCGGCGTCGCTGATCGCCTCGAGACCGATCATCAACTCGACCCCGGGCTCGAGCGACACCCGGTGTTCCTCGCCGTACCGCAGGCCGTAGAAGAACTGGTTGGCCGTCAGCCTCGAGGTGTCGCCGTACGTCTCGAAGTGCTCCTCGAATTCCTTTGTGGGACCGGGGAACAGCAGATGGTTGAGCCGGACCTGCCGTTCACGGCCGGGCTTGTCGAGGATCGCCTCGTCGTCGGCGGTCAGCTCGGCGACCGGCGGGGCCGCCGCCCGCCCCTTCAGCGCGAGGCTGCGCAGCGGTTCCGGCCAGCCGCCCGGCGGGTCGCCGAGTTCGCCGCGCAGGAAGCCGATGACCGAGTCGGGGATGTCGTAGGCCGACGGGTCGGCGGCGAAGTCGGCGGCGGTGATCCCGCGGCCGACCAGCGCCAGGGCGAGGTCGCCGACGACCTTCGACGACGGGGTGACCTTGACCAGGCGTCCCAGGATGCGGTCGGCGTCGGCGTAGGCCTGCTCGACGGCCTCGAAGCGGTTGCCCAGCCCCAGCGCGATCGCCTGCTGGCGCAGGTTCGACAGCTGTCCGCCCGGGATCTCGTGGGAGTACACGCGCCCGGTCGGCGCCGGAATCCCGGATTCGAAGGGCGCGTACACCTTTCGCAGGGCTTCCCAGTAGGGCTCGAGGTCGCAGACCCTCCCCAGGTCCAGGCCGGTGTCGCGGTCGGTGTGCGCGGCGGCGGCGACGATGGCCGACAGCGGCGGCTGGCTGGTGGTTCCGGCGAGCGCGGCCGACGCACCGTCGACCGCGTCCGCGCCGGCCTCCCAGGCGGCGAGGTACGTCGCCAGCTGCCCGCCCGGCGTGTCGTGGGTGTGCACGTGGATCGGGAGGTCGAAGTTCTTCCGCAGAGCCGACACCAGCTTCGAGGCCGCCGGCGCGCGCAGCAGGCCGGCCATGTCCTTGATCGCCAGGACATGCGCACCGGCGGAGACGATCTCCTCCGCCAGCCGCAGGTAGTAGTCGAGGGTGTAGAGATCCTCCGCCGGGTCCATCAGATCGCCCGTGTAGCTCATGGCCACCTCGGCCACCGCCCGACCGGTCTCGCGGACCGCGTCGATCGCCGGTCGCATCGCGTCGACGTTGTTGAGCGCGTCGAAGATGCGGAAGATGTCGATGCCCACGTCGGTCGCCTCCGCCACGAACGCGGTGGTCACCTTCGTCGGGTACGGCGTGTACCCGACCGTGTTGGCGCCGCGCAGCAGCATCTGCAGGCAGATGTTCGGGATGGCCTCGCGCAACTGCGCCAACCGATCCCACGGGTCCTCCTTCAGGAACCGCAGCGCCACATCGTAGGTCGCGCCACCCCAGCACTCCACCGACAGCAGCTCGGGCGTCAGCGCGGCGACATACGGCGCCACCGTGACCAATCCGGTCGTGCGGACCCGGGTGGCCAGCAACGACTGATGCGCGTCACGGAATGTGGTGTCGGTGATGCCCAGGCGCGGGTTCTCCCGAAGATCACGCGCGAAACCCTCCGGGCCGAGCGCCAGCAGACGCTGCCGCGACCCGTCCGGCGGCGACGCCAGCAACGCCCTCTCCACCAGGGGCAGCTTGTCGCGCGGATAGACGGTGGTCGGACGCTCGCCGTGCGGCTTGTTGACCGTCACGTCGGCCAGGTAGGCGAGGATCTTGGAGCCGCGGTCGGCCGAGGACCGCGACGTCAGCAGCCCGGGACGCTCGTCGATGAACGACGTGGTGATGCGCCCGGCCCGGAAGTCCGGGTCGTCGAGCACCGCCTGCAGGAACGGGATGTTCGTGGCCACGCCCCGGATGCGGAACTCCGCCACCGCTCGACGCGCCCGTCGCACCGCCGTCGGGAAATCCCGTCCGCGACAGGTCAGCTTCACCAGCATCGAGTCGAAGTGCCCGCTGACCTCCGCGCCGAGGTTCGCGCCGCCGTCCAGGCGCACGCCCGCGCCGCCCGGGCTGCGGTAGCCGGTGATCCGGCCGACGTCGGGCCGGAATCCGTTCGCCGGGTCCTCGGTGGTGATGCGGCATTGCAGGGCCGCACCGCGAATCCGGATCGACTCCTGCGACAGTCCCAGGTCCGCCAACGTCTCACCGGCCGCGATGCGCAGCTGCGAGCTGACCAGGTCGACGTCGGTGATCTCCTCGGTCACCGTGTGCTCCACCTGGATGCGCGGGTTCATCTCGATGAACACGTGCCTGCCCTGGTGGTCGAGGAGGAACTCGACGGTGCCCGCACACGAGTAGCCGATGTGTTTCGCGAAGGCGACGGCATCCGCGCAGATCTTCTCGCGCAGCTCGTCCGGCAGGTTCGGCGCGGGCGCCAGCTCGATCACCTTCTGGTGGCGACGCTGCAGACTGCAGTCGCGCTCGTACAGGTGGATGACGTCGCCGTCATCGTCGGCGAGGATCTGCACCTCGATGTGCCGCGGATCGACCACCGCCTGTTCCAGGAACACCGTCGGGTCGCCGAAGGCGGCGTCGGCCTCGCGCGACGCCGCGGCGATCGCCTCGGGCAGATCGGCCGGCTCGTCGACCCTGCGCATGCCGCGGCCGCCCCCGCCGGCGACGGCCTTCACGAACACGGGGAACCGCATGTCGGCCGCCGCGGCGAGGAGCTCGGTGGGATCGGCCGACGGCTCCGACGACGCCAGCACCGGGATCCCCGCCTCGCGGGCGGCGGCCACCGCAGTCGCCTTGTTGCCGGTCAGGTCGAGCACCTCCGCGCTCGGGCCGACGAAGGTGATGCCGTTCTCGGCACAGGCACGCGCCAGCCCCGGGTTCTCCGACAGGAACCCGTAGCCCGGATAGATCGCGTCGGCACCGCAACGCACGGCGGCCGACACGATCTCGTCGATCGAGAGGTACGCCCGCACCGGATGCCCCGGCACACCGATCTGATACGACTCGTCGGCCTTGAGCCGGTGCGTCGAGTTGCGGCCCTCGTACGGGTAGACGGCCACCGTGCGCGCGCCGAGCTCGTACGCGGCGCGGAACGCGCGGATCGCGATCTCGCCCCGGTTGGCAACCAGAACCTTCTCGAACATGGGGCGCTCCCCTTTTCCCGCTTCGACGGAATCGGCGTGTTCCCGGTGCCGCCGGATCGACGGACCAGTGCAGTACATCACGTGATCCTACTCACGCCGCAGCCCGCCCGACCCGACGCCCGACACCCGCCGCAGCACGCCTCGATGCAACTTCCGATCGCCCACAGCCATTGGGTGTCAACAACTCTCGACAGAAGCGCAACCCGCCACCGAACGCCGACACACCCACACGCCCGCCGGCCTCAGAGCTCCGGCGCCACACACCCCCGACCCCGACCGGCCGATCCCGTCGGGATCCACGGCCCGGCCGCCGCACGACCCGACCCCTCGGCCGTTCGCACCGCCCCTCACCGGTGACCCACGCCGCAGACTTTGGCTCGTCGCGTCGGCGCGAACTACTGTTCTCACCCGGTCGGCTCTAAGCCGATCGTCATAGTCGACCAGGAGGACCAGCATCGTGGGCTTCACCCGCTACGTCGCGTTGGGCGACTCGTTCACCGAGGGAGTCGGAGACGCGGACCCGACCCGCCCCAACGGGCTGCGCGGCTGGGCCGACCGGGTCGCCGAACAGCTCGCCCGGCACGACGAGGGCTTCGCCTACGCCAATCTCGCGATCCGCGGGCGCCTGCTCGACGCCGTCATCGCCGAGCAGCTCGAGCCGGCCGTCGCGATGAACCCCGACCTGGTGACGATCTACGCAGGCGGCAACGACCTCATGCGGCCCGGGCTCGACGTCGATGCGCTCGTCGACCGGTACGACACCGCCATCGGCAAGCTCGCCGCCACCGGTGCGACGGTCGTCGTCTTCACCGCCTACGACACCGGGTGGGCGCCGGTGTTCCGCAAGCTCCGCGGCCGCATCGCCATCTACAACGAGCTGGTCCGCGAGGTCGCCGACCGCCACGGCGTCATGGTCCTCGACTACTGGCGCCTGAAGGGCTTCGACGACTACCGCATGTGGGACACCGACCGGCTGCACATGTCCTCGCTCGGCCACACCCGCATGGCCGCCGAGGTCCTAGACCTGCTCGGCGTCGACCACGACATCACCCGCGTGGAACTCGAGGCCGCGGCCGAGCTGTCGCGGCGCGAACAACGTCGGCAGAACGCCGAATGGGCTCGCACGTTCCTGGCGCCGTGGGTGATGCGACGCATCCGCGGGGTGTCCTCGGGCGACGGGATCACCCCGCGCTGGCCACAGCCGGTGTCGGCGGCCGAGCTTCTCGCACTCTGAACCCCGTGACCCCGGCTCCCTCCGACCGAGGTCTGGACTCGTCCGTTCGGACGGGATTCGCGCACGCCGACGTACTCGAACGACGCGGCACCGATACCCTGATCGTTCGGAGGTGTGAACGATCATGTGTACGACGAGCCGGACGGTCTCGTGACCAGGAGCACGGGGACCGGCGGGGTGTCCGGCGAGGAGACCCCCGACGCCGTCGAATCATCGCTGGAGTCCCGTCCCGATTCCCACGAGGACGAGAAGCCCCACCCGCGTGCCGCGGTCGTGGTGCTGTGTCTCGCCGGCATCGTCGTGGCGGTGATGCAGACGATCATCGTCCCGCTCATCCCCGAACTGCCGACCCTGCTGAACGCCGAGCCCTCCAACACCACCTGGGCGATCACGATCACGCTGCTCGTCGCCGCGGTCGCGACGCCGATCGGCGGCCGCATCGGCGACATGTACGGCAAGCGCCGGGCGATCCTCGGCAGCCTCGGTTTCGTGGCCCTCGGGTCGGTGGTCTGCGCACTGGCCACGTCGTTGCCGCTGTTCATCCTCGGCCGGGGGCTACAGGGCCTCGGCTTCGGCATCGTCGCCCTCGGCATCAGCGTGATGCGCGACATCGTTCCGCCCAGACACCTCGGCACCGCCGTCGGAACCATGAGCGCGTCACTGGGCATCGGCGGCGCCCTCGGCCTGCCGATCGCGGCGGCGATCGCCCAGCACGTCAGCTGGCACGCGCTGTTCTGGGTGTGCGGGCTCACCGCGGCACTCGCGGCGCTCGGCGTCCTGCTGACCGTCCCGTCGAACACCGTGACCGCGGGCGGACGCTTCGACGCGATCGGCGCGCTCGGGCTCGGCGCGTTCCTGATGTGCCTGCTCCTGCCGCTCTCGAAGGGCGCGTCGTGGGGCTGGGGCAGCCCGCTCACACTCGGGCTGCTCGGCGGCTTCGTCGTCCTGCTCGCTCTCTGGGCGGTCATCGAACTCCGCCGCGACAACCCGCTGATCGACCTCCGGATCCTGAGGACCAGACCGCTCTTCCTGACCAACCTCGCGTCGATCGCCACCGGGTTCGCCTTCTACGCGATGCAGCTGATCCCCATCCAGCTGCTGATGGCCCCGACGTTCACCCCGGACGGCCTCGGCTACGACATGGTCCACGCGAGCCTCATCCTCGCGCCCAGCGGCCTGGTGATGTTCGCGATGTCCAATGTCAGCGGCCGGATGAACGCCGCCCTCGGCGCGCGCGTGTCGCTGGCCCTCGGCGGCGTGGTCATCGGGATCGGCTACCTCATCTTCATCGTCGGCGTCGCGGGACCGTGGGGCATCTCCTGGATCCACATGCTCGTCCTCAGCTGCTGTATCGGCGCCGGCCTCGGCATCGCCTACTCGGCGATGCCGGCGCTCATCATGCAGGTGGTCAGCGTCGAGCAGACCGGCGAGTCCAACGGCGTCAACGCCCTGATGCGGATCATCGGCACCTCCACCGCCTCGGCGGTCGTCGGCATGCTGCTGACGTGGTCGATGACGTCGTTCACGGGCCCGGACGGCGCGGCCGCCGCGGTCCCCACCACCGACGGGTACCTCTGGGCGTCGGTGATCGGCCTCGGCGCGTGTGCGGTCGCGGCGCTGGTCGCCTTCGCCATCCCGGCGCACAAGGGCATCACCGAGACCTCCGTCTGAGCCCGAGACGCCGGATGGGAGCCCGCTTCCCATCCGGACGTCGGGCTTCGTGACACGAGATGCGCACGGGGTCGGATGCACGTAGCGTGACGCCGTGGCCCCCGCGATCCTGATCGAGAACACCCACGTGCTGACGCTCGACGCGCAGCGCCGGGAACTGCCCGGGGCGTCGGTGCTCGTGGACGGAACCCGGATCGCGGCGGTGTCCGCCGAGCCGATCCCGGCGGCATCGGTCGACGGCGACGTGGTGCGGGTCGACGGTCGCGGATGCGTCCTCACCCCGGGTCTGGTGAACACGCATCACCACCTCTACCAATGGATCACGCGCGGTCTCGCCGCCGACCACACGCTGTTCGAGTGGCTGCAGACCCTCTACCCGATCTGGGCCGGGATCGACGAGGAGGCGCTGCACGCGGCGGCCCTCGGCGGGCTGGCCCAACTGGCGCTGTCCGGATGCACCACGACGACCGACCACCACTACGTCTTCCCCCGCGAGGGCGGTGACCTGCTCGGTGCCGAGATCGCCGCGGCGGGCGAGATCGGCCTGCGGTTCCACCCGACCCGCGGTTCGATGGACCTCTCGGAGAAGGACGGCGGCCTCCCCCCGGACTCGGTGGTCCAGACCATCGACGAGATCCTCGCCGCCAGTGCCGACGCCGTCGCCCGCTGGCACGACCCGGAACCCGGCGCGATGCTGCGGATCGCACTCGCCCCCTGTTCACCGTTCTCCGTCACGACCGACCTCTTGCGCGAGTCCGCCGTGCTGGCACGCGATCTCGGCGTCCGCATGCACACGCATCTCGCGGAATCGGTCGACGAGGACGCCTACTGCGCCGAGCACTTCGGCTGCGCCCCCTTGGAGTACATGGAGTCGGTCGGCTGGGTGGGCGACGACGTCTGGTACGCCCACGGCGTGGAGTTCGACGACGCCGCGATCGCCCGCCTGGCCGCGACGCAGACCGGTGTGGCCCACTGCCCCACCTCGAACGCCCGCCTGGGCAACGGGATCTGCCGAACCCGCGATCTCGTCGACGCGGGCGTCCCGGTGGGTCTCGGCGTCGACGGCGCGGCGTCGAACGAATCGGCCCGACTCCTCGAGGAGGCCCACCAGGCCGTCCTGATGGCGCGTGCCCGCGGCGGCCCCACCGCCCTGACCACCCGCACCGCGCTCGAACTCGCCACCCGCGGCGGCGCACGCGTGCTCGGCCGGGAAGACGAGATCGGCTCCATCGAACCGGGCAAGTTCGCCGACCTCGTGCTCTGGGACCTGTCCACGGTGGCCCACCGCGACATCGACGACCCGGTCGCCGCGCTGGTGCTCGGAGCGATCCCGCCGATCAAGGCGTCGTGGGTGCACGGGCGCCGGGTGGTCGCCGACGGAGAAATCCTCACCATCGACACCGCCGCCATGACCGAGTCCGTCGCGGTCGCACACCGCCGCCTGATGGACAAGGCGCGCTGATGGACCTCGCCGCCGTCACCCGCTACCGGTTCGCACGCTCGCGCGAGCAGGTCTTCCCTGAACCCGGCGAGCAGATCGTCGCCGGCGGGACCTGGGTGTTCTCCGAGCCGCAACCCGCGACGACCGGCCTGGTCGATCTCAGCGAGATGGGCTGGCCGTCGTTCGAGGAGCTCCCCGACGGCGGCCTGCGCGTCGGCGCCACCTGCACTGTCGCCGAACTCGCCGCCCTCCCGCCACGTCCCGGCCTCCGCGCCCACCCCCTGTTCGCGCAGTGCGCGAACGCCCTCCTCGCCTCGTTCAAGATCTGGAACATGGCCACCGTCGGCGGGAACATCTGCCGCTCGTTCTCCGCCGCGTCGATGGTGTCGCTGGCCGTCGGCCTCGACGCGACCGCCCACATCTGGCATCGCGACGGCGCCGACCGCGACCTGCCGGTGGCCGATCTGGTGATCGGCAACGGCATCAACGTCCTCGGGCCGGGCGAGGTCCTGCGCGCCGTCGACTTCCCCGGGCACGCGCTGGCCGCGCGCACCGGGTTCCGGAAGATCGCCCTCGCCGAACTCGGCCGCTCGGGCGCGGTGGTCACCGGGCGCATCGACCCGGACGGCACCACGGTGTACGGGATCACCGCGGCCACCGAATGGCCCACGGTCCTGCGGTACCCCTCACCGCCGAGCGCCGACCGGCTGCGGCACGACATCTCCGCCGCGCCCGGCTACCACACCGACCCGCTCGGCTCGGCGGACTGGCGGCGGGCCGTCTCCGCGGTGCTCGCCGAGGAGATCCGTCTCGAACTCGAAGGGACGGCGTGACGATGGAATTCGAGATCAACGGAGAGCGCGTCGACGCCGAACCCGCACCGGGACAGTGCCTTCGGACGCTGCTGCGGCAACACGCCCACTTCGAGGTGAAGAAGGGGTGCGACGCGGGAGACTGCGGCGCCTGCTCGGTCCTCGTCGACGGCAAGCCGGTGCACTCCTGCATCTTTCCGGCGCAGCGCGCCGCCGGGCGGGCGGTCACCACGGTGGCGGGCCTCGGCACCCCCGAGGATCTCCATCCCGTGCAACAGTCCTTCGTCGACCACTTCGGGTTCCAGTGCGGGTTCTGCACCGCCGGGATGATCGTCACCTCGTCGACGCTGACCCCCGCCGACCTCGACGACCTGCCGCGGCGGATGAAGGGAAACCTGTGTCGCTGCACGGGATATCGCTCCATCCGGGAGGCGATCGCCGGCGCCGTCACCGGCGAGACGGGCCGGGCAGGCGCGCCCGACGCCTCCCCGGCCGTCACTCGACAGGCGGTGGGCACCTCGGTGACCCCGCCGGCGGCGCGCCGGGTGGTGACCGGGACCGAGCCCTACACCTTCGACGTGCCGCTGACCGACGCCCTGCACATCCACGTCCTCGGGTCGCCGCATCCGCATGCGCGCATCGTCGCCATCGACACCGCCGACGCCTCGGCCCTGCCCGGCGTCGAGCTGATCCTCACCCACGAGAACGTCTCCACGCCGAGGTTTTCCACCGCCCGCCATGAGAACCGCCTCGAGGACCCCGACGACACGCTGGTCTTCGACCCGGTCGTGCGATTCGTCGGCCAACGGGTGGCCGCGGTGGTCGCGACCACGCCGGGCGTCGCCGAACAGGCGGCACAACTGATCCGCGTCACCTACGACGTCCTGCCCGCGGTCTTCGACCCCGAGGAGGCACGCTCGCCCGGAGCACCGCTCCTGCATCGCGACCGCACCCCCGAGGAGCGGGTCGCCGAACCCGAGCGCAATGTCGTGGCGACCTTCCACGAGGGCTTCGGCGGCGACATCGACGTGGCCCTGGCCGGGTCGTCGACGACGGTGCGCGGAACCTGGCAGACCCAGCGGGTGTCCCACGCGCAGTTGGAGACACACGGCTCGGTGGCATGGCTGGACGCCCAGGGTCGCCTGGTGGTGCGCACGTCCACGCAGGTCCCGTACCTGGTGCGTGACGAACTGGCCCGCATCCTCGACCTGCCGGTCGAGAGGGTGCGGGTGTTCAGCGGCCGCGTGGGCGGCGGATTCGGCGGCAAGCAGGAACTCCTCACCGAGGACCTCGCCGCCATCGCCACCCTGCGCACCGGCCGGCCCTGCGTCTACGAGATGACCCGCACTGACGAGATGACCCGCACCACCTACCGGCATCCCATGCGGGTGACGGTCGAACTCGGCGCCGACGACGACGGGCGGCTGGCCGCCCTGCGCGTGGAGGTTTTCTCGGACACCGGCGCCTACGGCAACCACGCGATCGGCGTCATGTTCCACGCCTGCGCGGAGTCGGTGTCGATCTACAACTGCCCCGTCAAACGGATCGACGCCGAGGCCGTCTACACCAACAACCCGCCGTCGGGAGCCTTCCGCGGATACGGCCTCGGCCAGGTGATCTTCGCGGTCGAGTCCGCGATGGACGAGCTCGCCCTCCGCCTCGGCATCGACCCCTTCGAGCTGCGCCGCCGCAACGCGGTCGCCGACGGCGACCCGCTGCTGATCGCCCGGCCCGAACCCGAGGTCGACCTGGTGTACGGCAGTTACGGGCTCGACCAGTGTCTCGACGCCGCCGAGGCCGCGCTGCGGCGCGGCAACGGGGTCGCCCCGCCGCCCGGGCCGCGGTGGCGCGTCGGTGAAGGCATGGCCATCGCCGCGATCGCCACGATGGCCCCGCGCGGACACATCTCCGAGGTCACCGTCTCCGTCGATACCGGCGGGACCTACCACGTCGGCGTCGGGACGTGCGAGTTCGGCAACGGCACCACCACGGTGCACACGCAGATCGTCGCCACCGCACTGGCGACGGACGTCTCGCGGGTCTCCCTGCACCACGGCGACACCGACGCCGCGGCATATGACACCGGTGCGTTCGCGTCGGCCGGGACCACCGTCGCGGGCAAGGCGGTGCACGCCGCGAGCCTCGCGCTGCGCGACGCCCTCGTCGATGCGGCCGGCCGGCTCACCGGAGCCGATCCGGCGGAGATCCGGATGGGCCCGGACGGGGCGATCGTCGGCGAGGGTCTCATCGGCTTCGGCGACCTCATCGCCGCCGTGGACAGCCGCCACCGCCTCGACCTGCCCGACGGCTCCCGCGCCTACGCCGCCGGCGAGGAACGCGGCGAGATGCGCTCGATCGCGTTCAACGTGCAGGCATTCCGCGTGGCCGTGGACACCGATACCGGCAAAGTCGTGATCCTGCAGTCGGTCCACGCCGCCGACGCGGGCACCGTGATGAATCCCGAGCAGTGCCGGGGACAGGTGGAAGGCGGTGTGGCGCAAGGTATCGGGTCTGCGCTCTACGAGGAGATCATGCTCGACGAGGGGGTGCCCGTGACCAAGGTCTTCCGCACGTACCGGGTGCCGCAGATGGCCGACATCCCCTACACCGAGGTCTATTTCGCCGACACCGCCGACGAGCTCGGGCCGTTCGGCGCCAAGTCGATGTCGGAGTCGCCGTTCAACCCGGTCGCGCCCGCGCTGGCCAATGCCATCCGCCGCGCGATCGGCGTGCGGCCCCACGAGACCCCGATGTCGCGGGATCGGGTCTGGCGGCTGGCTCAGGCCGCGACCCCATAGCCCGAAGCCGCGCGAGGCGCGGCTCCGGTCCATGGAGCCGACGGCTCAGCCGCGCAACAGCCCCTTGGCGACGTGGGTCACCTGGATCTCGTTGCTGCCCGCGTAGATCATGAGCGACTTCGCATCCCGGGCGAGTTGCTCCACCCGGTACTCCGCCATGTAGCCGTTGCCGCCGAACAGCTGGACCGCCTCCATGGCGACATCGGTCGCCGCCCGCGACGAGTACAGCTTCATCGCCGACGCCTCGGCCAGGCTCAGCGGCTTGCCGGCCTTGGCGCGCTCGATCGCGTTGAACAGCATGTTCTGCACGTTGATCCGCGCGATCTCCATCTCGGCGAGCTTGAGCTGGATGAGCTGGAAGTCGCCGATCGGCTGGCCCCACAGCTTGCGGTTCTTGGCGTAGTCGACCGACAGGCGCTGCGCCTCGTTGATGATGCCCAGCGACAGGGCGGCGATGCCGATGCGCTCGGCGACGAACCCGGCCTTGGCGCCCTCGGCGCCGCGGGCGTCGGCGCCGGTGTCCTCGGTCTCGCCGAGCAGGCGGTCCTTGCCGAGGCGGACGTTGTCGAAGAACAGCTCACCGGTCGGCGAGCTCATCATGCCCATCTTCTTGAACGGCTTGCCCTGCGTGAGACCGGGCATGCCCTTGTCGAGGACGAAGGTGAGCACCTTGCGGTCGCGGATCGGGGTGTCGCTGCCGTCGTCGAGCTTGGCGAACACGACGATGGTGTCGGCGTACGGGCCGTTGGTGATGAAGGTCTTCTGACCGTTGAGGATGTAATCGTCGCCGTCGCGGCGCACGGTGGTCTTCATGCCGCCCAGCGCATCCGAGCCCGAGTCGGGTTCGGTGATGGCCCAGGCGCCGACCTTCTCCATCGTCACCAGTTCCGGCAACCAGCGCTTCTTCTGTGCGAGGGTGCCGCGGCTGCGGATCGTCGACGCGGTCAGACCCATGCTCACGCCCAGCGAGGCGACGAGGCCGAGACACACGCCGGCCAGTTCGATGTTGACCATCATGAACATCGAGCCGCCCATGGCGCCGCCACCGCCGCCGGACGACTCCTTCTTCTCCCCGGCGGCCTCGGCCGCGAGTTCCTTCTCCAGCGCGTCCTTGGCCATCTGGTCGACGCCGAAGGTCTGCAGCAGCTTGCGGGTGATGTCGTAGGGCGGGAGCTGGCCGGCCTCGAGCTCGTCGACATGTGGCCGGATCTCCTTGTCGATGAACGCGCGCAGCGCATCCCGAACCATCAGGTCTTCTTCGGACCACTCGAACATCGTCACTCTCCCAGACCGGTAGCCACCGAGGTGGAACACGTTTCACTTTGCCGGTTCAACTGTGTCAGGAGTCACTGTCGATGTCTAGGCACATCACGGCGATTCCGTCTCTTCGTGTCTTCGCCGTGCGTCGTCTCACCCGCCGGTACGGTCCCGGGGCCACCGGTACACGGCCGCCGGCCGGACCTCGGCCCGGAAGTAGTCGGATGCCTCTCGGCACAGCAGGGCCTGGGCGACGGGCATGGCCACGACGACCGCACGGCCGGCGATCTCGTCCATCATGTGGTCCCGCCAGGCGTGGACGCGATCGACGAGGCCGGCGATGCTCTCCCCTCCGTGCGGTGTCGCGCCGGGGTCGGCGAACCAGGCCGCGAGTTGGTGCGGCGGGACCTGTTCCGGCGCGAGGCCGGCCCATGCCCCCACGTCCAGGGTGCGCAGCGCGTCGTCGACGATCTGCTCGACGGGTGCGCCGAGGAGACGGGCGCTCTCGAGCGTCGCCGGCTCGGGCCCACAGGCGACGACGGGTTCGATGCCGCCTGCCACCGCGACGACGTCCCGGCGCCCCCGGTCGTCCAGCGGCGCCTCACCGCCGAAGCGCACCGACCTGTTGGGGCCGGTGCGCCCGGCGGTGATGATCTGCATCAGCGGTGAGTGCACCCGGCCGCGCTCACCTCGAACCGGCGCCGACGACGGTCCGCCCGTCGCTCCTCGAACGCGACATCGCGCCGAGGGCCACCGCGAAGGTCAGCGTCAGGACGGTCCAGAGGATGACCTGGTTGGCGATCGCGTACACGCGGAAATCGCCCACCACGTCGGCCGGGAATCCCGGGAACACGATCTGCCCGGCGTCGTCGCGCAGGGGTTCGGGGACCTCGTGGAACGACGGCAGCACCGCGATGGTGACGCCCACGGCGACCAGATACGCCGCCGTGCCGGCGATCCCCGAGACGAGCCCGCCGATCCGCGGTCGCAGCCACAGCGCGAGCACCACGGCCGCGATGGCGAGCACCACCGACGCCACGGTGATCGTCAGGAACGCCGCGGTCCGCTCGCCGATGGTGTCGTCGTCGCCGACCGCGGGCGGATTGCCCGGGTAGGCGAAGAACGGCACGCCGAAGACGGCGACGAACCCGATCACGCCGAGCGCGCCCGCGACCGCGCGCGGGTCGGTCGCCGGGTACCGCCTGCCGACGTAGGACCACAGGACCGTGAACGCGACCGCGAAGAACGCTCCCATGCAGAGCGCGAACACCAGAGTGCCGACACCGGCCCCGAGGTTCTCCTGCATGGCGCGGGTGAAGACCTCACCCTCCTCGCCGTGGTGGTGGTGTCCGCCCGCCGCGTGTTCGAGGGTCTCCTCGGCCTCCGAACGCGCGCCCTCGTAGTCGATGGCCTTGCCCACGACCGGTTCGATGAACAACCGGGCGAAGACGAACGAGATGATGCCGGCGATCAGACCCGACAGCAGGCCCGCGCCGATGAACTTCTTCTCCATGTGAACTTGTCCCCTTCCGCCGGTCGCTCAGTGGCAGGGGAAGCCGAGGAAGTGGCGTGCGTCGTGCACGAACTCGTGCACGTAGGTGTTCTCGCCGAACACCGACACCACGCCCTGGTCGTACCCGAGGAAGTAGTAGGCCAGTGCGGCGAGCAGCACGGTGAGGCTCAGCCAGAGCGCGGCGCTCGCCGCGGAGAGGTTCGGCACCGCGATGGCCCGCGGTGCGGCCGCGGCCGCTGTCGTGCCGGATACGGGGATTCCCTGATCAGGGGTTCCGATGGTCATGTGTCGGTGTCCTTTCGCCGATCTCGCGTCGGAGAGTTGTGGATCTCATCCGCCGGCACGGCATCCTGGCTCGCGTCGACATCGGACACCGTCGAGATACTCCCGACCGCGTCCGGTTGTCGTCGCTCACAGTGGCGCGACCGCTCCGGATTCTCACCGGATTCCCCGTACAGGCGTACGTCGACCTTATACGCACGCGATACGGCCGTCTGTCGCACCGGTGAGACATAGTGGAGAGATGCCCCGCCCCTCGGTGCTCGACCGCTTCACCGCCCCCACCCGGCGGTGGTTCACCAGCGCCTTCACCAAGCCCACCGCCGCGCAGAAGGGCGCGTGGACCTCCATCGCCGACGGCGCGAACACCCTCGTCATCGCACCGACGGGCTCCGGCAAGACCCTCGCGGCATTCCTGTGGGCCCTCGACCGGCTCGCCGCCGAGGCCGCCGAGCGGGCCGCCGAGCCGAGACGGACCGGTACCCGCGTCGTCTACATCTCGCCGCTGAAGGCGCTCGCGGTCGACGTCGAGCGCAACCTCCGCGCCCCGCTGACCGGCATCACGCGCGCCGCGCAGGAGCTGAACCTGCCCGAGCCGAACATCACCGTCGGCGTCCGCTCCGGCGACACCCCGGCGGCCGAGCGCCGCAGTTTGATCAAGTCGCCGCCGGACATCCTGATCACCACGCCGGAGTCGCTCTACCTGATGCTTACGTCGGCGGCGCGCGAGACGCTCACCGACGTCGAGGCGGTCATCGTCGACGAGGTGCACGCCGTCGCCTCGACCAAGCGCGGCACCCATCTCGCGCTCACCCTCGAACGTCTCGACGAGCTGCTCGAGAAGCCGGCGCAGCGCATCGGCCTGTCGGCGACGGTGCGGCCGCCCGAGGTGGTGGCCGGCTTCCTGTCCGGGGCCGCCCCGTGCACCGTCGTGAAGCCGAAGGCCGAGAAGACCTTCGACCTGCGCGTCGACGTTCCCGTCGAGGACATGGCGAACATCCCGCCGCCTCCGGGTCCCGAGGGCGCCGGCGCAGAACTCGACGACGCGTTCTCGCCGACCGCGGGATCGCTGTGGCCCTACGTCGAGGCCGCCATCGTCGACCAGATCGAGGCAGACCGCGCGACCATCGTGTTCGCGAACTCGCGCCGGCTCGCCGAGAAGCTGACCGCCCGTCTCAACGAGATCCACGCCGAGCGTCACGGCTCGCCCGCCGAGCAGAAGGCCAACCCGTCGGTCGCCGGCGGCGCACCGGCGCTGGTGATGGGAAGCGGTGCCAGTTCGGGAGCCGAGCCCGTACTCGCGCGCGCCCACCACGGCTCGGTCAGCAAGGAACAACGCGCGCAGATCGAGGACGACCTCAAGTCGGGCCGCCTGCGATGCGTGGTCGCCACGAGTTCGCTCGAACTCGGCATCGACATGGGCTCGGTGGACCTCGTCATCCAGGTGGAGGCCCCGCCGTCGGTGGCCAGCGGCCTGCAGCGCATCGGTCGCGCCGGCCACCAGGTCGGCGAGATCAGCCAGGGCATCCTGTTCCCCAAGCACCGCACCGACCTGCTGCACTGCACGGTCACCGTCGAGCGCATGCTCGACGGTCAGATCGAGCAGATCAGCGTGCCGCAGAACCCGCTCGACATCCTCGCCCAGCAGACGATCGCGGCGGCCGCCGTCGACGACCTCGACGTCGACCACTGGTACGAGGTGGTGCGCCGCGCCGCGCCGTACCGGGAACTCGGTCGCGGGGTCTACGAGGCCACGCTCGACCTCATCGCGGGCCGGTTCCCGTCCGACGAGTTCGCCGAACTGCGGCCCCGCGTGAACTGGGATCGCGACGCCGGAGTCCTCACCGGACGCCGGGGCGCGCAACGGCTCGCGGTCACCTCGGGCGGTTCCATCCCCGACCGCGGCCTGTTCGGCGTCTTCATGGTCGGCGAGAAGGCCACGCGCGTGGGCGAACTCGACGAGGAGATGGTCTACGAGTCCCGCGTCGGCGACGTCTTCGCGCTCGGCGCGACGAGCTGGCGGATCGAGGACATCACCCACGACCGCGTGCTGGTGTCGCCGGCGTTCGGCCAACCCGGCCGGCTCCCCTTCTGGATCGGCGACGCGGTGGGCCGCCCCGCCGAACTCGGCGCGGCCATCGGCGCGTTCACCGGCGCGATCGCCGACGCCGAGAAGCTCGACGCCCACGTCGAACGGCTCGGCCTCACCGACAACGCCCGCACCAACCTCGCGAACCTGATCGCCGAACAGCGCGAGGCCACCGGGCACCTGCCCACCGACAAGACACTGGTGGTCGAGCGGTTCCGCGACGAACTCGGCGACTGGCGGGTGATCCTGCACTCCCCCTACGGCCTCCGCGTGCACGCCCCGTGGGCCAGCGCCATCTCCCAGCGCCTACTGGCCACCCTCGGCATCGAGGGCGCCACCACCGCCTCCGACGACGGCATCATCGTCCGCCTCCCCGACACCGACGACGACCCGCCGGGGGCCGGCGTCTTCCTGCTCGACCCCGACGAGGTGGAGCAACTCGTGACCGACGGCCTGGCCGATTCCTCGCTGTTCGCCTCCCGCTTCCGCGAATGCGCCTCGCGCGCACTGCTTCTGCCGCGGCGCGACCCCGGCCGACGGGCACCGTTGTGGCAGCAGCGGCAGCGCAGCGCGCAGCTGCTGTCCGTGGCGTCGAAGTTCCCGGACTTCCCGATCGTGCTCGAGGCGGTGCGGGAGTGCCTCCAGGACGTCTACGACCTGCCCGCCCTGCTCGACCTGCTGGGTCGCATCCGGGCACGCCGCATCCGGGTGGTGGAGACCGAGACACCCAGTCCCTCGCCGTTCGCCGCATCGCTGCTGTTCGGCTACGTCGGCGCCTTCATGTACGCCGACGACGCCCCGCTCGCCGAACGCCGGGCGGCCGCCCTCTCCCTGGACACCAGTCTGCTCGCCCAGCTGCTCGGGCGCGTCGACCTGCGCGAACTGCTCGACCCGGGAGTGATAGCCGACGTGATCGCCCGGCTGCAGCGGCTCGCGCCGGAGCGTCAGGCGCGTGACGCCGAGGACGTCGTCGACCTGCTGCGCTGGCTCGGTCCGCTGACCACCGAGGAGGTCGAGGCACGCTATCGCGGCGAGGAGCCCGTCGCCGCTGTCCTGGCCGACCTGCATCGCAGCGGCCAGATCATCTCGGTCAACCACAACGGCCGCGCGCTGTGGGCGTCGATCGACGACACCGCACGCCTGCGCGACGCCCTCGGGGTCCCGGCGCCGATGGGCGTGCCCGCCGCCTACCTCGAGCCGGTGCCCGACCCGGTCGGCGACCTCGTCGGGCGGTACGCGCGCACCCACGGCCCGTTCACCGTCGCCGAGGCCGCCGGCGCGCTCGGCATCGCGACCGCCGTCGTGCGCGACACCCTCGCCCGGCTCGCCGGCGAGCGACGCGTCGTCGAGGGAGACTTCCTGCCCGAGAACCGGACCGGTGATCCGGCAACCGATTCCGTCTCGCCCGCGGCGACGCAGTGGTGCCACACCGATGTGCTGGGCCAGATCCGCCGCGGGTCGCTGGCCGCGAGCCGGGCCGAGGTGGCACCCGTCGGACCCGAGGTCCTCACCCGCTTCCTGCTCGACTGGCAGCACGCCTCCCCCGAAACCGCCCTCCGCGGCGTCGACGGGGTCGCGACGGTCATCGACCAGCTCGCCGGTTTCCCGTTGCCGGCGTCCGCCTGGGAGTCGCTGATCCTGCCCGCCCGGGTGTCGGACTATGCGCCGTCCATGCTCGACGAGTTGCTGAGCACGGGTGAAGTGGTCTGGTCGGGGCACGGCCGGATCGGGAACGCGGACGGCTGGATCGCGCTGCACCCCGCCGACGTCGCCGCGTTCACGCTGCCCGCTCCCGACCCGATCGACACCACCGCGGTCCACGAGGCGATCCACACCGCTCTGGAACCCGGTGGCGCGCTCCGTTTTCCGCAGTTCGCCTCCGGCATCACCACCGGCACGACCACCCCGTCGGCCGGTGTCGAGAGCGCGCTCTGGGATCTGGTGTGGGCCGGGCAGGTCTCGAACGACACCTTCGCGCCGGTCCGCGCCCTGCTCCATCCGCGGAGAAGTCCGTCGGCCCCGCGGTCGGCCCCCGCCCACCGGGCCCGCGGCCGGGCGCCGAGACTCCGCGCAGGGCGGCTGTCCGCGCGGTACCTGGCCGGGCACGCCGAGGCGCCCTCGGTGTCCCCGACCGCGGCCGGCCGCTGGTTCGCCCTCGACCGCGCCGAGATCGACCCGACGGTCGCGACGCAGGCCCTGTGCGATCAGCTCCTCGCGCGGTACGGGGTGATCACCCGCGGCAGCGTCATGACCGAGGAGGTGACGGGCGGGTTCGCGCGGGTCTACAAGGCGCTCAACGTCTTCGAGGACAGCGGACAGGTACGTCGCGGGTACTACGTCGACGGACTCGGCGGCGCGCAGTTCGCCTCCCCCGCCACCGTCGACGAGCTGCGCCGCCACGCCCTGCCCGACCGCAAACCGCCGCGCGAGGCGAGCGTGCTCGCGGCCACCGATCCGGCGAATCCGTTCGGCGCGGCGCTGGAGTGGCCGCGCTCCCGCGACGCCGACGCCGGTCATCGGCCCGGCCGCAAACCCGGTGCGCTCGTGGTGATCGTCGACGGTGAGCTCGTGTGTTTCGTCGAGCGCGGGGGCAAGACGTTGCTGACGTTCACCGATTCCATCCCCGCCCTGGAGTCGGCGGCCGGCGCGCTGGTCGCGCTCGTGCGGGCGGGGCGGGTGTCGCGGCTGACCATCGACCAGATCGACTCGGAGCCGGTGCGCGCCACCGACTTCGGCAAGGTCCTCGTCGAGGCCGGTTTCGCGACCACGCCGCGCGGCATCCGGCTGAGGTACGGCACCCATGCCTGAGGGCGATACCGTCTACGCGGCCGCGTCCCGGCTCCGCGCGGTGCTCGAGGGGCGTCGACTCGTCTCGTCGCAGTTCCGCATCCCGTCGCTGGCCACCGCCGACCTGTCCGGACGCGACGTGGTGGCGGTCCGGTCGAGGGGCAAGCACCTGCTCATCGACGTCGACGAGAGCACGCCGGGCGCGGGCGACGCGGTGAGCGTCCACTCGCACCTGAAGATGGAGGGGGTCTGGCACGTCCACCCCATCGGACGCCGCTGGCGCCGCCCCGCCTACCGGGCCCGGGTCGTGCTGCGCACCGAGACCCACGAGGCCGTCGGCTTCGACCTCGGCATCCTCGAACTCCTGGCCGACCCCGACGCCGCACTCGCCTACCTCGGCCCCGACCTGCTCGCCGACGACTTCGACCGCGACGAGGCGATCCGGCGGCTCGCCGCCGACCCGGACCAGCCCGTGGGTGCCGCGTTGCTCGACCAGCGGCTCATGGCCGGTGTCGGCAACGTCTTCCGCAGCGAGATCTGCTACCTGCGGAAGGTCCTGCCCACCCGACCGGTGGGCGAGGTCGACCTGGGACCGATGGTCGACCTGAGCCGACGCCTGTTGTGGGCCAACAGGTTACGGTCCGCACGCACGACGACCGGTAACACCTCGCCCAATGGCCGGATGTGGGTGTACGGCCGCCAGGGCCAGTTGTGCCGGCGCTGCGCGACCCTCATCAAACGCGGCGAGCTGGTGTCGACCGGCGGCGAGCGGTCGATCTACTGGTGCCCACGCTGCCAGACGTGACACCACACCCACCCCGTTCGGCTTATCCGCCCCCGCACAGGGCTGCGGGTTCACCGAAAAGGGGTGGGTGTGCGTGGCTCAGACCGGGTACCGCTCCGGCTCGGGACCGAATTCGAAACGGCGCGCGGAGATCTCGTCGACGGCGATCTCGACGTAGTTGTACTTCAGCGTCGGGATCCACGGGCGTAGCGGGAGCTTGTCGGCTTCCTCGATCTCGCCCAACCCGGTCAGGATCCGCGCCTCGCCCTTGGCGATGACGCTCCACCCGCCGGCATCGGTGTAGGCGTCGGTCTCGAACGCGACGCGGCCGTTGACCGCCAGCTCCGCGAGTTTCGTGCCCTCGCCGGAGCGGAAGGTGATCTTGCCGTCCGCGGCGTGGTAGTTCACCGGGAAGATGTCGGGAACACCGTCCACGCACGTCGCCAGGCGGCCCAGCTCGCCCGAGCCGAGAAGTTCCCAGGCCTCTTCGGAGCCGAGTACCTGAACCGGAGTCTCTGTCATGATCCGTCCCTTCTCTCCCCCCTGTTCCCGATGGTGCTCCCAGAACCGCTGTCGGAAAAGAGACCTAGGTCCCGCAGGTGACCGGTGTCAGTCGGGGACCGGAACCGGTTCGAGGATCTCCTTGCGGGCCTCGGGGGCCGCGGCCCGCAGGGCGTCGGCCGAGTCGTCGTCGGGCTGCTGCTGCGAGGCGATCTCGGCCTCGACGCGCGCCCGGTAGTTGGCGATCTCGAAGTCGCGCTGCTCGGGCGTCCAGTCGAGGATCGGCGCCAGCAGGTCGGCGACCTCCTCTGCGCAGTCGACGCCGCGGTGCGAGTACTCGATGGCGATCCGGGTGCGGCGTGCCAGGACGTCCTCGAGGTGCAGGGCCGCCTCGTCGATCGCCGCGTAGACCACCTCGACGCGCAGGTACTGCGGCGCGGCCGCGAGCGGCGCGAGCAGCGACCTGTCCTCCTGCGCGCAATAGAGGACGTCGTCGATGAGCGACCCGTACCGGTTGAGCAGGCGCCGGACGCGGTAGGGATGGAGCCCGTACCGTTGCCCCAGGTGCTCGCACTGGTTGATCAGCGCGTAGTAGCCGTCGGCGCCGAGCAGCGGAACGCGCTCGGTGATCGACGGCGCCACGCGGGTGGGGATGAAGTCGTTGCACGCGTCCACCGCGTCGGCGGCCATGACGCGGTAGGTCGTGTACTTGCCGCCCGCGATGGACACCAGGCCCGGCGCGACGGTGGCCACCGCGTGCTCGCGCGGCAGCTTCGACGTCTCGTCGTCCTCCCCCGCCAGCAGCGGACGCAGACCCGCGTAGACGCCCTCGATGTCGTCGTGGGTCAGCGGCGTGACGAGCACCTCGTTGACCCGCTCCAGGATGTAGTCGATGTCCTTGCGGGTGGCCGCCGGATGCGCGAGATCGAGGTTCCAGTCGGTGTCGGTGGTGCCGATGATCCAGTGGGTCTCCCACGGGATGACGAACAGCACCGAGTTGGCCGTGCGGAGGATGATCGCGGTCTCGCTCACGATGCGGTCGCGCGGGACCACGATGTGGACGCCCTTCGACGCGCGGACCCGGAAGTGGCCGCGCTGCTTCGACAGCGCCTGCACCTCGTCGGTCCACACCCCCGCGGCGTTGATGACGCAGTGCGCCCGCACCTCGGTCATCTCGCCGGTCTCGGTGTCGCGCACACGGACGCCGAGCACGCGATCGGCCTCGCGCAGGAAGTCGACCACCTGCGTCGAGGTCCGGATCACCGCGCCGTACTGCGCCGCGGTGCGCGCCACCGTGAGACTGTGCCGCGCGTCGTCGACGACGGTGTCGTAGTAACGGATTCCGCCGATCAGGGAGTTGCGTTTGAGCGCGGGGGCCACGCGCAACGCACCCGACCGCGTCACGTGGCGCTGCCCGGGAACAGATTTCGCCCCGCCCATGCGGTCGTAGAGGAACAGGCCGGCCGCCACGTACGGGCGCTCCCAGACGCGCCGGGTCAGCGGATAGAGGAACGGCAGCGGCTTGACCAGGTGCGGCGCCAGGAACCGCAGCGAGAGCTCACGTTCCTTGAGAGCCTCACGGACGAGGCCGAATTCGAGTTGCTCGAGGTACCGGAGTCCGCCGTGGAACATCTTCGACGACCGGCTCGACGTGCCGGAGGCGATGTCGCGGGCCTCGACCAGCGCGACCCGCAGGCCACGGGTCGCCGCGTCGAGCGCGCATCCCACACCGACCACACCACCGCCGATCACCACGACGTCGAACTGTTCCTCGCCGAACCGGCGCCACGCCTCGGCGCGGTACAGCGGCCCCATGTCGGCGGGCCGGTCCGGGTTGAACTCGGTGTTCATACTCGCCGAGCCTAATTGATCTCGGGCCGCACCACAGCGTGCGACACTGACCGCGTGGGTAGTGCAGGGAAATACGTGGCGGCCATCGACCAGGGCACCACCTCGACCCGGGCGATGATCTTCGACCACGCCGGACGGGTCGTCGGCGTCGAGCAGATCGAACACGAGCAGATCTTCCCCCGCGCGGGCTGGGTGGAGCACGACGCCGCCGAGATCTGGCGCAACACGCGCCGCGCCGGCGCCGCCGCGCTGGCCTCGGCCGAGCTGACCGCCGCCGACATCGCCGCGTGCGGCATCACCAATCAGCGCGAGACCACGGTGATCTGGGACCGCGAGACCGGCCGCCCGGTGCACAACGCGATCGTCTGGCAGGACACCAGGACCAACGAGCTGTGTGCGGAACTCGCCGGCGACGCCGGGGTCGACCGCTACCGAGACCGCACCGGACTGCCGTTGTCGACCTATTTCGCCGGACCGAAGATCCGCTGGCTGCTCGATCACGTCGACGGCCTGCGCGACAAGGCCGAGGCCGGCCAACTGTGTTTCGGCACAATGGATTCCTGGCTCGCCTGGAACATGACCGGCGGCGTGGACGGCGGTGTGCACGTCACCGACGTGACCAACGCGTCGCGCACCATGCTCATGAACCTCCACACCCTGGACTGGGACGAGGAGATCTGCGCCGAGATGGGCATACCGATGTCCATGCTGCCGGAGATCCGCAGCTCCTCAGGGCATTTCGGATATCTGCGCGGACAGGGCCCGCTGCCGGGTGTCCCGCTGTCCGGCATCCTCGGCGACCAGCAGGCCGCCACCTTCGGCCAGGCGTGCCTGGCCCCCGGCGAGGCGAAGAACACCTACGGCACCGGCAACTTCCTGCTGCTCAACACCGGCACCGAACCGGTGTTCAGCGACCACGGCCTGCTGACCACGGTCTGCTACCGCATCGGCGACCAGCCGGCCCGCTACGCGCTCGAGGGGTCGATCGCGGTGACCGGCTCACTCATCCAGTGGTTGCGCGACAACCTCGGGATCATCCGGACCGCCGCCGAGGTGGAAGAGCTCGCAGCCGGGGTCGACGACAACGGCGGCGCCTACTTCGTCCCCGCCTTCTCGGGCCTGTTCGCACCGCGCTGGCGGTCCGATGCCCGGGGCGTGATCGTCGGCCTGACGCGGTTCGTCAACAAGGGGCACCTGGCACGGGCGGCCTTGGAGGCCAGCGCATTCCAGACGCGTGAGGTCATCGAGGCGATGCAGGCCGACTCCGGGATGGAGTTGTCGACCCTCAAGGTCGACGGCGGGATGGTCGTCAACGAGCTGCTGATGCAGTTCCAGGCCGACATCCTCGACGTCCCGGTGGTGCGCCCGGTGGTCAACGAGACCACCGCACTCGGCGCGGCCTACGCCGCCGGGCTCGCCGTCGGCTACTGGGAGGGCGAGGACGAGATCCGCGCCAACTGGGCCGAGGACAAGCGGTGGAATCCGGCGATGGATCCCGGTGAGCGCGAACGCCTCTACCGGGAATGGAACCGGGCCGTGGAGCACAGCTTCGACCTCGCGTGAGGCCACCGGCGGCCGGGCTTTCTCAGACCACGAAGTCGGCGAGGACGCCCACCACGCCCGCTGTCCCACCCAGGGCTGCAGAGGCCTCGTAGGCGGCCTCCCGCAGTGCCGTGCGCGGGGCCTCCGCGGCGGTCGTGATCGACATGGCGGCGAGGACGCAGTCGATCGCCCGGGCGCGCCGGAAGCTGTCGCGCTGGGCGTCGACGTCGCCGCGCCGTTGATGGGCGAAGCCGTCGAAGTCGTGATGGGCGGACACGGCGCGCAGCGAGCCCACCCCGGCCTGATCGACGCTCCCGTGCTGACGCCACCGGCGGATCACCTCGCGCACCTCGGGCGTCGACGCGCCGGTCACGTCCATGACGGTGGCGACCAACAGCTGCAGGCACCGCACCACGTCCTCGTCCGGCACCTCGGAGACGAGTCGGGCGACCCCGCCCGGCAGGCGGTCCACTCGATTCGGCACTTCCCCTCCTCCGGGGTGCGGGCCGTGCCCGGACATCACGCGTCGTCCGATCGTCGGCTCGGTCGCGGCCCCGTCCCGGGGGTGTCGTCCACCGCAGCCGCGTCCTCGGGCGCCCCGTCCCTTCCGGTGGCGGGTTCGGGTCCCATGCCGGTTCGTCCCGGCGTGACCGTCGGGTCCTGCGGCGACGGAGCGGGTTCCCGGGCCGTGGCCGGGTCGGCGTATGGACCCGTCGCGGTGGTCGCGACGGGCAGCCAGTCCCCGACCACCGGCGGACCCACCAGCGGGAGGGCCCCGACGATCTCTGCGCCGTGCTCGCGGTTGTGCAGATACGGTGCGGTCTTGTGGCGCTCGTCGTCGGAGCCGCCGCGACGCCCCACCGGCGGTGCTCCCAGCGGCCCCGCAGCCGGGGTGATCGGCCGTGGTCCCGGTATGCCCGGCGATGCGGACGACGCGGCCGCACCGGCGG
>NZ_BAOQ01000036.1 GCF_000344155.1 Gordonia paraffinivorans NBRC 108238
AGCGCCGTAAGCACCGCGTTAGCAGCGTCAAGGCGCCGGTCCTCGGGGAATTCAGTGAGGTGTCGCTCGACCGCTGTCGCGATGTGTTTCGCGAATACGTGGGGGACGTCGGCCTTGCCGACAGGCGTCGACTCGGCTTCCAGGGAGGAGGCATCGATGCGATGCTGAAGTCGCTGTGTGAGAACCGATTCATAGAGACCAGGGACCAAAGAATCATGCACGGTGGTGAGTACACCACGAGATCCTGACAAAGGCGTTGCCGATCGCCATCGAGTCCCGGTTCGTCCCAAATTGGCGGTTGCGGTCGTCAGGTTCAGCAATGAGTGCCCGGCTCGAGGTTGTTACGTCGGACAACGTCGGACAATTGGGAGTCGCGCGGCGCCACTTGAGTACATGTCAGCCCGAGACTTCGCCACGCGGACAGCCTGGTCCGTGTCATCGGGTACACCGTGTACCCGAAACGCGGCGCGATCTCGCTGACGTAGTTTCGCGTGTCTCGACGTCGTCGGTTCGGGCGGGTTGATCGGGCATGCAGAGTTCGTCGTAGGGGATACTCTTGTCGCCGAGCCCAATGTCCTTCTGTAACACGCTGATTTCGTCCCGTCCGGAAACAGCGATGATCTCCGACACCGACGGGTGCGTCGCCAAGGTCTCCACTACGACGATCGTGGAGTGATAGGAGAGCTCCTCCCCAACTCGATCCCTGGGTACGGTCTTGGCCGCCAAGCAGCGCCGAGGCCCTATCAATGACGAACAACCTTGCAGGTGGGAGGCGTCGGGTGATGTGGACCTTCGGCCAGAGGCAGAGCTGTAGGTGCCTATCAGGTCGACAATGATCGGGGCGAGTCTGGTTTGCTGTGACGACGCACACGATGTCTCGTTGGTCTCGAGGACGATGTCGTGGTCGAACGGTTCGTGATCTTGGGCGAACTCTCGAGGATGCAGGCCAATTCTTGTAGCGCTAGTCACCGCGATTCCAGCCTAGTCGGAGTTCCGAAGCACAGCGACCAGGAAATCCGAGTCGTCGGCAATCGGTCTCACATCCCAAGTAGAGAGAAGAACATCGGGAGTGAATCCTGCCCTCGCCGTGTCTTTGAGGAAGTCGCTGAAAGGATATCCGCGCCCGGCACCGAACCCGATAACTGCCCGGCCGTCCTCGCGGAGATGGGTGCGAAGGCGTTCCAGAACCGAAATTCGCGTACTGGGAGCAAGGAATGCCATGACGTTGCCGGCCGATACGATGAGATCGAATGGTTCGTCGATACCGACCGCGGGGAGATCGAGTTCGGCGAGATCCTGGACGATCCATCGCGGACCCGGATGGTCCTCTTCGGCTGCCGCGATGAGCACGGGATCGACGTCGACGCCGACAACGTGGTGACCGGCGCGATGCAGATAGCCACCGGTCCGTCCCGGGCCACAGCCGGCGTCTAGGATATGCGACCCGCGCGCGGCCATAGCGTCGATGAGTCGAGCCTCACCGTACACGTCGGTGCCCTCACGCTCGAGCTTGCGGAAGCGTTCGACGTACCAGTGGGAGTGCTGTGGGTCGTCGGCGACCTTCTGCATCCAGAGGCTTGGTTCGGTCATAGTGTCCATCCTGGCAAACCATGTGTCACTGGTCCGGACTCTGAGTACCGTGCCGTGATTGTCGGAGGTGCCAGATGTCGGGAGCTTGTTTGGTCTTCGCTAGCGGGGAATCGCGCCGATAGTTGCTCGCAGGAAGTCCACTGCCGCGTTGCACGCCGCCATAGGCTGCGGCTCGAGTTCGATGAGAACGACATTCGTCACAACGACTGCATTACCCGACTGCACGTAGGCGGCACAATCCCCCGGATCGATCGAACCCACGATTACTCGGCGACCGGCAATCTCAGTATCTGGATGCCAGGTTGTGGTCGAATAGTCCTCCTTATGCGCTGTCAGTCCGCCGTCGGGGCGGTCTAGATTGCCGACAAATTGGGACAGAAACGAGTGTCTGTTCTCCGAGAACTTCCATTGACAACCCCTTGCTGTCTGAAAGTCGGAGCCTGCCACATCGTTGACGGATGCTTCATCCAGGTCGAAGCGCTGAACTACAGCACCTGGTACCTGCGTACAGGGCTCATAGGAAGTGCCACTGTTGTTGCTATTCCAGCGGTTTGGGAACTCGGTCTTAAACGGAAGAGGTCGCCCAGCGTCGTCCGTTTGACGGATCTGTAGCGCAGAGACTGACTCAGCGGCAGCAGAGGGAGTTGCTGTGGGCGTCCCGCTTACGCTGCATGCTGGTAGGACCGTCATGGTCGTCGCGGTGCACGCGACCATTGCGATCCCCGTGCTGAGTTCTTGCCAATTACGCCTCAAGTTCGCTGGCACTCTCAGCATCGGCAGCTTCGAACTCGGCGGCAACTGAGCGACAGTGGGTTGCGAGGGAAGCGGTACGCGCAGCCTGCGTCGTCAGATCTGCTGAGAACGACTCAAGCATCGAGCGAACAGTCCGAGCAACTGTTCGGCCTTCTATGCAGTCGCCAAGCTTATTGGAACGCGCTGCGCCAGCTAAGAGGGCCTTGGCGCGAACCAACTCCTCAGCCACCTCCGCAACCACCGCCGCCCGCTTCTCCCATGCGGCGCGCTCCGAGCGAACGGTGTACTGCTCGCCGTCCGGACTCACCGGCATCTTCGGAGCAGGTCTGGGCAACAGAGAGTCGTCCGAGAACGGAATCGTCACAGGTCCCCCTCACGCCATGCGCGCCCCGATGGCGCCGCCACCACGCCGAACAGACTAGCGCGGCAGCAGACGATCGCCAGTCCAGCGCGATTACTGTGCATCACCGGCGACGAATCCCCAGTACAGAACATGGGGCGGCAGAGGGGTGCGGGGCCGCCGAGCCAAGACTCGCGACCCCGCACCCAGCGAGCTACCGCCGGCGACCCCTCTTCCGGTTGTTCCAGTGGTAGGAGTCCCGGGTCGCCTTCGACGCATATCCGGCACCCTCGATCCGGGCGCGCATGTTCAGTTGCTCGATGTCCCGAAGCTCCTGCTCGATCGCCATGAACTCCTCGGGCGCGGCGAGCGTCGCCGCCTCCCGCAGCTGCGCCGCCGACTTCCGCAGCAGTGTGTCACCCACATCCAGGTCGCCGGCCTCGAAGGCCTTCGACGCCTCGAGCTTTGCGGCCTGTCCCTCCTGGTACAGCTTCTCCGACTCCACCTTCGGGTTCGGCACACGACCGGAGGCCTGATCGCCGGGCACCACGTTCACCGAGATCGGCAGCGTCATGGTGTGCTCGATGAGCGTAGCGGTCTCTGCGTACCGCAGCTCGAGCGTCGCGATCTGTGCCAATCCCAGCGCGGCCAGGCCGTCGACCTTCATCCGCAACAGCAGCTTGCGCTGTTCCTCCGCATAGAAGTCGCCGAGTTCGATCATCACCTCGCCGTTGCCGACCTGGTTGACGGGCAGATCGTTGTACAGGGCCAGCGACGTCACCTCCGGGACGCACCGCACGATCAGCGTCGCAGCCTGCACCGACTTCGAGAGGAGCCCCTCGACCTCGCCGGCGATCGCTGCACCCGCGGCATCGGGGTCGTCGGCGAACACGTGATTACCGTTCCCCGAACGCGCCATCGCCGACAGCAGCGTCTCGTCGTACCCGCGTCCGTAGCCGAGGGTCGACGTCGTGATGCCGTCCGATGCAGCCTTGGCAGTCACGGCGGCGAACCGGTCGATATCGGTGAGCCCGCGGTTGACGTGCCCGTCGCTGATGACGAGGACGGTGCCGCCGCGGATACCGGCGGCGGCCGCGGCGCGTCGAAGATCCTGGAGTCCACGCAGGTAGCCCGACGAGAGGTCGGTGCATCCACCCGACTCGATCGACCGAATTGCCTGCACCGCACGGGTTTTTTCGGACAGGGGGGCGGCCGGCACGACGACCTGTGCGGTGTCGTCGAACGTCACCACACCGAACACATCGGCAGGGTTGAGCTGGGCCACGACACCGGCGAGCGCCTTCTTGGCGCCCTCCAGCGGAGCGCCGTCCATCGAACCGCTGCGGTCGAGCACGATCTGCAGGGCAGCGGGGGAGCGGTTGGTCTCGGGTGCCGCCGGCGCCGTCAGCTCGAGCAGCACGGTCACCTCGTCGGCGGACTCGTGGGCCACCATGTCCACGTCAAGAGCAGTGGAGAGTTTCATCGTCATTCCTTCCCCCGCCTCGACATCGGACCGAGACGGTGACTTTGCGCGAATCTGAGTTTACTACTTTGCGCAAACTTTCGCATAGTCTGTTTTCGTGACCAGTCGCTCGAAGAGCCTCGCCGACTACCCGCGCCCGAACGTTGCCGTCGACATCGCCGTCCTGACCGTCGCCGAAGGTGCGCTGAATGTCGTGATCCAGCGCGACGCCGAAGGGCGGGCCTCGCTGCCGGGACGGTTCATCCGGGAGAGGCACACCGTCGAACAGACGGTGCGCGAGGTCCTCGAACTCAAACTGGGGCTTTCACCCGATCACGTCCGACCGCACCTGCTGGCGGTTTTCAGTGATCCAGACCGAGATCCCCGTGGATGGACGATCTCGATCGCGCACGCGGTGGCCCTGCCGAATGTCGGGTTGTCCGGCGTCATCGGCGAACTCGCACCCGTGACACCGACCGGACGGCTGGCGTCGGGGGAGGAGCTCCTCTACGACCACGCCGAGATCATTGCAGCAGCCACCGACACTCTTCGGGAACGTTACGAGGATCAGGCGGATCCCGACGACCTGCTGCGCCCCCCGTATACGTTGTCCGAACTGCGGCAGCTCCACGAGGCGGTCCTCGGGCGGCCACTCATGCGGGACTCGTTCAACCGAAGGGTGAAACCGCTTCTAGAACCGCAGCTCGACGCCGACGGGAAACCTGCGACCAGGATCGGCGGCGGTCGGCCGGCCCGGCTGTACGCCAAGGCCGCGCCGACGGCGACGTTCGGGTGGAGGCTGCCGAGCCCGCGATCGGAGCAGGACCCCGGGTCCTAGAGGCACCGGATCCCATGGGGGATGACACAGCGTGGAAGACGTTCCGGTAGGTGCCGCGCAGGCCGGCGATCGGCTCGCGCGAGGGGTCCGTCGTTGGTGATCACGCGACCTCTGGCCTGCCTGGTGGGCGTGCTCGCGATCCTCGCGTGCGCCACTGCCAGACCTCGTCGGATTCTGACGAGAACAAGCCCACGGTGGAGATCCGCTCGAAGTGGCGTGGCGGACGGTCAACGAGCATCTCCAGGTGATCTTCCCGGGATGGGATGTCGCGCAAACTTTTCCTGAGAGCTCATCGTGGCGCGTCGACGTGTTGTACGGGTGTTCGACCGGAAGCAACTCGCTCGTTGACGGCCCGCCGTGGAGCATGCGCAACGAGAACGACGTCGACCACCTCGGTGACCCGACCCTGCGAGCGCAGGTCGACCGCGGTTTCGACACCCTCGTCGAGCGTGGCTTCGAGCCGGTCGACGTCGGACCAAGAAGGCGCCCGAGGAACGCAGCGTCCGCAACGACGCGGCATTCGGTGTGGTGCTGATGGTGTCGTGGCGCGGCAGCGACATGTGGACCCGTCCGCTCCTCGTCGCCATGCATCACTTTCCCCGGGGATGAGGAGTATTCGCAGACCAGGTGATCAACAGAACACGCCGCCAGGCCCCGGGGTGGAGGGCCTGACGGCGTGATCGTTCGACCGTTGTCGGTCTCAGGGGTGAGTGCTGGTCACGGGTGGACGCCGCGCTGGTTCAGCCACACCTGGGGGTCGATCTTGTTGCCGTTGGCATCCCAGACCTCGTAGTGCAGGTGAGGTCCGGTGGATTCACCGCGATTGCCGACGGTCGCGATCTTCTGGCCGGCGGTCACGCGCTGTCCGGCGTGCACGAAGCTCTGGTCGACGTGTCCGAAGACGCCGGTGGTGCCGTCGTCCTGCTTGACGCGGACCCACTGGCCGAAGCCGGAAGCGGGGCCGGACTCGAGCACGACACCGTCGGTCACGGCATAAATGGGCGTGCCGATGCTGTTGGCGATGTCGACGCCGTTGTGGTTGGAGCCCCAGCGCGGGCCGTAGCCCGACGTCACGGTGCCGCTGACAGGCTTCACGGCCTTGCGTGCACCCGGGGCGCCGGGGTTGTCGAACACCGACGGCGGCAGGATGTCGCGGGCGAACTTGTCCAGTTCGGGCGGAAGGTTGACGCCGGCCGGGATCTTCACGTCCGCCGGCAGGGCGTCGGCCGGGATCACCGGCGCAGGCGCGGGCTGGGCCAATGCCTGTGCTGCACTACCGACCGTCAGGCCAGCGGCGCCGACGAAGGCCGCGAGCGCGACAGCTCGGACTGCCTTCCGGGTGCGCTTCTGGGATGAGTGATGGGTGTTCAGGTAAGTCAAGGGCACAACATTTCTGTATCGGTAACGATTAGGTATCGGATCGGACACGGCCAGGCTAAACACGCGGACCTGAGCGGAGCCTGAGAAACAGGCCTGATCGTGTCTCGACTCACTCGATCGAGCGCAAAGGGCGAGGTCGGGGTGTGCGTGCTCACGTCCGAGACTCCGCAAAGCGGACATCGACGGGTCGGGGCGGAACGACGACTCCGCGTCGGAGCCGGCAACCACCGCCAACACAGGCAGGGCAATCACCGACGTTCGAGGCTCTCTGCTCCCGCGTCACCGGCAAGGCCCTCGTAACGGCCGTGACCCTCTGCGGCCACAAGTGCGCCGGAAAGTACTCCGCAAGGCGGCGAGCTGCGGATACGGGACCGACCGCTTCGGAGCGTTCCCGGGTACTCGGTCGAGACTGCTGTGAAGCGCCCCGCGACGGTGCTCGTGCTGATCACCGCCATCAGCGGCTGCGAGAGGTGCGCATACGCCCAGGCTTCAGTCTCTGGACCTGAACGGGCGCGTACTTCCAGCCGTGTCGTCGCGAGATGGGGGTGCACGAGGGTAGAAGTGGTGCCGACCGACGGTCTCGGCGACCGTCCGTCCGGTCTCTCACAGGACCACGACGTATACGGAGTTCGGATACCGCACACGACCGACGATGGGATCCCGCGGGACGTGGACCCGACCCGATCGCTCGCTGTTGCGATCGAGACCTTCTTCGACGTGTACCGAGACGTCGTGGTCAACCTGCGGCTTCCGGACGGGAATGTCGGCAAGCCATAGGACAATTACTACGCACTTCGTCAGATCGCCACGGCCGCAGGCTCAGTGCGCGTCGAGCTCGAAGCCGGCCTCGATCTCGAGATGACACCGGTGCGTTTCGACTTCGCAACGGGCCTCAACACCGCATCGGTGGCAACGGCGCTCACGTGCCCGTCTGACGCCGCCTCCCGATCTTGCGCATCGCACCGATCAGTTCGAGGCCGACACTGGGCGTGAGATCTCCGGCGCGGCTGATGACTCCGCGCCACCGCGGTAGCACGCGGAAGACCTGGCGGCTGTCCATGAGCTCCATGCCGGCGCGAACCACGGCTTCTTCGTCGAGTGGCTTGGGGCCGGCGAAGAGCATGGCGGCGCCGGGATCCGTCGCGCGGGAGGTGACCATCTGTGTGTTGACCACGTCCGGGCACAACGCCCGCGCCCGGATCGGCAGTCCCGCATGCCGCAGGTCGCCCTCCAGCGAGGTCGTGTACGAGAGCACTGCGGCCTTGGTCGCCGCGTACAGCGACAGGCCGGGCACCGGGGCGAGGGCCGAGAGGGACGCGATGTTGAGGACGACGCCACCGCCCGTGGTGCGCATCTGCGACACGGCGGCGGCCGAACCCGCCATGACACCTCGAACATTGACGTCAAGGATGGTCGCGATCTGTTCGTCGGAATAGTCCCAGGCGTCTCCTGCGAAGAGCACGCCGGCGTTGTTCACCCAGACACTCAACCGGCCGAGAGCAGCAGCTTCCTCGGCTACCCGGCGATGTGACGCGATGTCCCGCACATCCTGCTGCAGACCGACTGCGCCGCCGCCGATCTCGACGGCCGCGCGTTCAGCGGCGTCACCGTCGACGTCGGTGACGATCACACGGTGACCCTCCTGGGCAAGACGACGGGCAAAAGCGAGGCCGATGCCGCGACCGGCGCCGGTGACTACTGCTGTGGTGGGCATGCCCGGACTCTACTGCGCTCGTCTCGAGCCTCGACAGGGCCATACGGCGCGCCCTCGGGGGCGGGGCCGGCCGCCGCTCGGCCCGACTCCGGGTCTCGGCGGTCTTCGACTCCCTATGGTGGATCCATGGACACCGACGCCGCCCACATCGGAGCGATCAAGCAACTCAAGTACCGCTACTGGCGCGCCTGCGATGCCAAGGACGTCAAGGGGTTCCGAGACTGTTTCGTCGCGCGCGGCGCCCGCATCGACTACGGCCCGCTGGGGACGTTCGACGACGCCGAACCGATGGCGAAGATCTTCGAGCGGGTCGCACTGCACAAGGTCGACGGCGAATACGTGGTCTTCGACATGCACCACGGCCATCATCCGGACATCACCCTCGTCTCCGAGACCGTGGCGACGGGCCGCTGGACGCTCGAGTTCCGCCAACTGAACCTTCTCGACCGCACCGAGACACTCATGACAGGGGAGTACGAGGACGAGTACATCGTCGAGTCCGGCAAGTGGAAGATCGCCGCGAGCACGTTGACCGTCCGCTGGACGCTGCGCCGCCCGCTCGGCGACGCCGAAGTGAAGCCCGGGACCTTCGCCGGCTGATCCGATGTCCGAACCCGAACACACCCCCGACGGCCACCATGTCGTGATCAACGGCCGCAAGTGGCGCGCGACGGACCCGCTCATCCCCGACGAGCGCCGGTCGGAGCTGCAGTCGATCCTGATGGCCTGGCGCCGGGAGGTGAAGCGCACCAAGGGGGCACGCGCGGCGCGCGACGGCGTCCAGGCCGCGAAGGTCGCGCTGGGGGAGCGCGGCATCCCGTGGTGGGAGCAGACGGAGGAGGAGCGTCGGGCCCGTTGGGAGACCCCGGTCCCTCGACCGGGTGTCGGGTGAGCCTCAGTGCACGGTGATCGACTCGGCGGCGAATCGTCCTGCGCGTTCGAAGATCTCGCCGATCTTCAGGTCCGGGTCGATTCGCCAGTACCGCATGGTCGACAGATAGATCGCGGCCACCATCTGCGCCAGGAACTCCACGGGATGGTCGGTGCGCAGGTCGCCCTGTTCCAGTCCGGGCTCGATGAGTCGCCGCACCTGTGTCGTGAAGAGATGGCTGTTCTCGCCGAGGCTCTCCGACGCGGCGTACATCCGCTCGAGTTCGCCGGTCACCACCCGCATGTAGTCCGGGTCGGCCGCGGAGGTCTGGGCGAAGTCGGTGAACACGCCGACGACCCGGTCATACGTACTCAGTCGTTCGTCCAGCATCGCGTCGACCACCTCGCCGAACAGCTCCATCAGTTCGGCGTACAGCGCGTCGATCAGCGCGTCCTTGCTCGGGAAATAGTTGAAGAACGTCGCGCGCGACACCTCGGCACGTTCGGCGATCTCCTCGACCGTCGCCTCGGACCCTCGGGTTGCCAGCAGTTCTCGTGCTGCAGAAAGCAGCCGGTCCCGCGTCTGCTGTTTGTTCTTCTCTCGCCGACCCACGGTCATGGGGCAATTCTGGCATTTCGACCCCGATTTCTGGATCGTCGTCTAACTTTTGCCTCGGAGTCCGAATGTGACGCACACCACGTAGGCCTGGCGGGGGCGGGCCCATCGTCGAAGGGATCGCAGTTGAAATCACCAGTTGCTCTCAAGCGCGTACTGCGCGCGACCACCGTCATGGGTTGTGCCGGCGTTCTCGCCCTCGGCGGGCTGACCGCCTGCGCCGACGACAGCTCCGACAGCTCGAGCGGCGGCGAGACCAGCGCCCTGCCGAGCAACGCCCCGACCGGCGACCCGATCAAGCTCGGCCTGATCGTCCCGGAGGGCGGAGCGGTCACGACGCCGACGGTGCGCGAGGGCGCGGAGGCCGCCGTCGAGTACCTCAACAACAACGGTGGCGGCATCGGCGGCCACAAGATCGATCTGGTCGTCTGCAAGCAGCAGGAAGAGCCCGCCTCGGCGACCAAGTGCGCCAACCAGATGGTCGAGGAAAAGGTCGCCGCCGTCGTGTCGCCGATGGGCGCGCAGGGCGCCGTCATGGTGCCGATCGTCACCGGCGCCGGAATCCCCTACGTCGCACAGGCTCCGGTCTCGCAGGCGGAGATGGCCACCCCCAAGGCGTACATGCTGTCCGGCGGCATCGTCGCCGTGCTCGCCGGCCAGGCCGCCACCGCGAAGAAGGACGGACTCAAGAAGGTCACCGTCATGCTCGGCGACTCCGGTGACGCCGCGGCATCGGTGAAGGGTGTGGGCGAGCCTTTGTTCCAGCGTGAAGGGGTGGCCCTCAATGTCGTGACCGTGCCGGTCAATTCCCCCGACCTCACCCCGCAGATCACCGCCGGCCTCGCCGACAACCCGGACGCGGTTGCCATCCTCGGCGACCAGCGCCAGTGCATCTCGATGCTCAAGACGCTGCAGACGGTCAAACCGGACGCGCAGAAGTACCTGATCGCGGGCTGCCTCGACAAGAACGTCCTCGAGGCCACCGGCAAGGAGGCGGTCGACGGAGCGAAGGCCTTCACCACGGTGAACCTCGACTCCGACGACCCGAGCACCACGCTGTACCGCAGCGTCATAGCGCAGTACGCGCCCGACACCGATCCGGGCGGCCTGGCCTACCTGGGTTACCAGGCCGTCGCCGCGCTCGGCGAGCTGTCCGGACTCGACGGCACCGTCGACGCCGCAGCGTTCGACAAGGCGCTGTCCGAGGCCAAGGACCTTCCGCTGCCCGCGGCACCGGGAATCACCTTCACCTGCAACGGAACCGCCTTCCCGCCGCTGACCTCGCTGTGCAGCAAGGCCGTTCTCGTGAGTGACGTCAACGCCGACGCCCGCCTCGAGAACACCACCGTCGTCAACAACAACTGACAATCCGAGGAGATCGGGGGTCGCGGACATCGCGGCCCCCGATCGAGGAGTTTCCTTGACCGACCATCTCGCGTTCCTGCTCCTCGGCCTCGGCAACGGGGCCGTCTTCGCCGCACTCGGTCTCGCCCTGGTGATGACCTTCAAGAGCTCGGGTGTGGTCAACTTCGCCACCGGCGCCGTCGCGCTCTACGCCGCCTACACCTACGCCTTCCTCCGCAAGGGCGAGCTCCTCAACCCGATCCCGGGATTCCCGACGACCGTCGACCTCGGCTCCGACGTGGGAGTCGCCGCCGCGGTGATCATCTCGGTCGTGGTGGCCGCCATCCTCGGCGTCATCCTCTACGTCATCGTCTTCCGGCCCATGCGGACCGCACCGACACTCGCCAAGGCGGTCGCCGCCATCGGCGTCATGCTGGTCATCCAGGCACTCATCGCACTGCGCGTGGGGGAGAACACCCCGAGCGTCGGACCGATCTTCAAGATCACGACGTTCAGGATCGGCACCAGCACGGTCCCCACCGACCGGCTGCTGCTCGCCGCGGTCATCGTGGGCATGGCCATCTGCGCGGCACTCGTGTTGCGCTACACCAGGTTCGGTGTCGCGACCGAAGCGGCTGCGGAGTCGGAGAAGGGCGCGCTCGTCACCGGCATCTCGCCCGACCGGGTCGCGATCGCCAACTGGGCGCTGTCCTCGGCCACCGCGGGCCTCGGCGGCGTGCTCATCGCGCCGATCGTCCCGCTCAATCCCGTCGCCTACACGATGTTCATCGTGCCCGCGCTGGCATCGGCGCTGGTCGGCAACTTCACCGCGATCTCGGTCACCGTCGCGGCCGGTCTCGTCATCGGCATGCTGCAGTCGGAGGCGACCAAACTCCAGACCTCCTGGGACTGGATGCCCGACGCCGGTGTGGCCGAGGCGGTTCCGCTGATCCTCATCATCGGGTTCCTCCTCATCCGCGGCCAGCCGCTGCCCGGGCGCGGGGCGGTGGTGCGGCAGGACCTCGGTCGATCACCCCGTCCGGAACGACTGCTGGTCCCCGGACTCGTCGGTGTCGCCGTCGCGGTCGTCGCCCTGTTCACGACCTCCGGAAGCCTCCGGCTGGCCGTGATCGCGTCGATGATCTACGCGATCATCGCGCTGTCCCAGGTCGTCGTCACCGGATATGCCGGGCAGGTGTCCCTGGCCCAGCTCACCCTCGCCGGTGTCGGCGCCTACTCGCTGAGCCGCTTCAGCGAGAACCTCGACCTGCCGTTCCCGATCGCGCCGCTGCTGGCCGCGTGCGCCGCCACCGTCATCGGCGTCGTCGTCGGCCTGCCCGCCCTGCGGGTGCGCGGCCTGCCCCTCATGGTGGCGACCCTGGCGCTCGCGGTGTTCTGCGAGGCCTTCTGGTTCCGCAACCCGTCCCTCAACGGCGGCCTGCAGGGTGCGCCGGTGGCGGCCCCGTCCCTGTTCGGCCTCGACCTCGGAATCGGTGCCGGCGAGGGCTATCCGCGACTGGCCTTCGGCATCATGTGCCTCGTCGTCCTGACGGTCGTCGCCTACGCGGTCGCGATGCTGCGCCGCAGCGGACTCGGCGCGTCGATGCTGGCGGTGCGCGCCAACGAACGCTCGGCGGCCGCCGCCGGGATCAACGTGGGCGTCACCAAGCTCGTCGCCTTCGCCATCGCGTCGTTCCTGGCCGGTCTCGGCGGCGCGTTGCTCGCCTACCAGCAGACGCTCGCCACCGCGGGAACCTATGCGGTGTTCGCGGCGATCGGACTCTTCGCGGTCACCTACGTCGCGGGCGTGACGTCGATCTCGGGTGCGATCGTCGCCGGCATCATCGCACCTGGCGGCCTCATGTACTTCCTCGTCGACAAGTACCTGTCATTCGGCGACTACTACATGCTCGTCAGCGGCATCCTGCTGGTCGTCACCGTGGTCACCAACCCCGACGGCCTGGTCGGTTATCTGCACACCCTGCGGTTGCCGGGACGACGAACCGCGCCGTCGCCGGCGGCGCCGACGCACGAACCCGCACCACCGACGTCTCTCGAGAAGGCCGATGCCGCAGAGGGTCCGGTGATCCTCTCGGTCCGCAACGTGACCGTTCGCTACGGCGCCGTCACCGCGGTCCACGATGTCGGCTTCGACGTCCGGGAAGGCGAGATCGTCGGTCTCATCGGCCCCAACGGCGCAGGCAAGACCACGCTCATCGACGCCATCAGCGGGTTCGCCCGGGCCGAGGGCACCGTCGATCTCGACGGCACGACGCTCGACGGCCTGGCGCCGCACCGCCGCAGCCGCGCGGGGCTCGGGCGCACCTTCCAGCACATCGAGCTCTACGGCGAGTTGTCGGTGGCCGAGAACCTCGCCATCGCCGCCCGTCGCGCACCCGGCGAGACGGGCGAGAACGTGCACAACGTGCTGCGCATGCTGGAGATCGAACACCTGCGGGACACGCCCGCCGCCGATCTCTCACAGGGACAGCGCCAGTTGGTCGCGGTGGCCCGCGTGCTGGCCGGGCAACCCCGGGTCGCGCTGCTCGACGAACCGGCGGCCGGCCTCGACAGCACCGAGAGCCGGTGGCTCGGCGATCGGCTGAGAGCCGCACGCGCACACGGCGTCTCGATGGTCCTCGTCGACCACGACATGGACCTCGTCCTCAGCCTGTGCGATCGGGTCATCGTGCTCGACCTCGGCGCCGTCATCGCCGACGGCACGCCCGAGGAGGTCCGCACGTCACCGGCAGTGGTCGGCGCCTACCTCGGGACGCCGACCTCGGCAAAGGTCGGACCGCAGGAACCGTCGGACCCATCCGGGGTGCTGGAGGAGATGTCGTGACCGTGCTCGAATGCCGTTCCGTGGACGCCGGGTACAGCCGCGGCGCCCCCTGCGTCCACGGACTCGACCTGACTGTCGACCCGGGAGAGATCCTCGCCCTGCTGGGACCGAACGGCGCAGGCAAGACGACGCTGCTGACCACCCTGGCCGGACTGCTGCCGAGACTCGGCGGCGACGTGACACTCGCCGGTCAGTCCCTCAAGTCCGGTGACGCCCGGGCGGCCGTCCGCGCCGGATTGGTCCTCGTGCCCGACGACCGTGCGCTCTTCCGTCGCCTCACCACCAAGCAGCACCTGCACCTGGCCACCCGCCTTCGCGGCAGGGCGCGCACCGAGGCGGTCGACGGGGTCCTCGACCTCTTCCCGTCGCTGACCAAGCGCCTCTCGGTTGCTGCCGGCGACCTGTCGGGCGGAGAACAGCAGATGCTCGCCATCGCGCGTGCGCTGCTGCAGAACCCCAAGGTGCTCCTCATCGACGAACTGAGCATGGGGCTGGCCCCGATCGTCGTCGAGTCGATCCTGCCGGTCCTGCGCGATGTCGCCGATGCGCAGCGAACGGCTGTGGTGCTGGTCGAACAGCATGTGCGGCTCGCACTCGACACGGCGGACCGGGCCGTCGTCCTGGCCCACGGCGAGGTGGTGCTGGAGGACTCCGCGGCGTCCCTGGCGACGGACCTTGGACGCGTCGAGGCTGCCTACCTCGGCACGGCCCGCGTCTGAGCCGTCGGTTCTACGAAGGGGGAGGGCCGGGCCGGTAGATCGCGTCGGTGATGCGGTTGGCGATGTCGGCGTGGGTCAGAAACCGTGCCGGCGACAGCAATTCGGCACACACCGCACCGACCATGAACTCGACCGCGGCTGCCGGATTGGGCGCGAGATACCCGGCGATCGGCGAATCCTCGATGAACGCCAGCGCCCGATCGGTCACGATGTCGATCAGCGTCGGGTGGCCCTCGCGCCGGATGACCCACGGCACCATCGACGCCGCGTCGTATCGGAGCGCGGCCTGCACCAGATCGTTGTTCGCGGAAGTTGCAGAGGTAGTTGTTCCAGGTGGCCCATCCCCCGCTGGGGTCGTGGGCGACGATGTCGACCACCGTCTCGTGGCCGTCCTCGTAGGCATTGGCGACATGGAACATGAACAGCGACTCGTACTCGAGCCGGATCGGTCGCCCGCCGTCACGAGGCAGGAGGACGATCGTGGTGCCGAGTTCCGGCCGGTACGAGAGCGCTTCGCCGAATGGGCGCAGCCCCAGGGCGACCGGGATGGGTCGGTGGACGAGAACGCCGGGCCCGCCTTCGGCGGCCGGCTCACGCGACTGCGCATCAACCGTCGGACGACCGGCGTCCGGCGCGAACTGCTCAACGACCGCGGATGCGAGTTCCCGCAACTGGATCCGGAGATCTACCGGGAACTGTTGCGTCGACTGGACTGCGCCGGACCGGAAGTGGTCTACATCGACGACTTCGCCGAGAACCTGCCGCCCGCAGCAGCACTGGGGAAGACGACGATCGAGTTCACTGGTCCGCGCGAGCTACGGGAGACGCTTGCCGGGCTCGGGATCGAGGTCAGTCCATGACGTCGCGCACGCGGGTGTTCTCGTGCCCGGCGAGCAACGCCTGATTCGAGTTCTTCATGTGCCGCTGCCAGTGCGCGGCCGCCCCGGGGCCGTCGCCGGCGCGCACCAGGTCGACGAGCTTCTGATACGAGCGGATCAGCTTGTTGTACTGCGCCCGCGTCATCGGGCCCTCGTTGATCGTGCTGGCGATGTGACGCTCGGCGATCTCGTGCAGCATGCCGGCGATCATCGCCATCGCGGAGTTCCCGGACAGCTCGATCATGCGGCGGTGGAACATGACCGACGCCTGGGCGAGCGTGTCGTTCTCGTAGGCCTCCTCGAGATCGACGTCGATGATCTTCTGGAGCTCGTCGAAGGCCTCGGCGTTGCCGGTCTCGGCGAGCATCTCGGCCGCGGCCGGCTCGATCACCTCACGCGCCTGCATGACCTCTTTCAGCGATGTCCCCGACAACTCGAGCAGGAGACCGGCGGGACGCGCGACGATCTCGGGGCCGGGGATCCGGATTCTCGCCCCGGTGCGTGATCCGCGACGGACCTCGACCAGTCGCTCGGACTCCAGGACGCGCACCGCTTCACGCAGGGTGGGGCGGCTGACCTGGAAATGGGTCATCAGCTCGGCCTCGTGCGGGAGGAAGTCGCCTTCCTTGAGCTGGCCGTCGACGATCATGCGGCGGAGGGTCCGGGCGACGAGCTCGGCGGTCTTGGGGGAGCGGATGGCACCCGATGACGATGTCGTCGTGGGCACCATCATGGGAGCCAGGTTGACAGGCTTTGTCATGGGCACCTTCCTCGGTCATCATCGTCAGCGGCATCGTCGCGAGGCCGTCCGGCCATCTGATACACGCAGTTGTCACACTGAGTAATACAAGTCGAGTCTACCGAACCGGTGCGAACGTGTCGGACGCAAACCCGATCGCGGTCTGGTTGTATCGCGCTCGCGCCTTTCGCCCGACGAGAAAGCCGGGGCAGGACAGGAACCCGACATCGGGCAACTCCGAGCGTGTCGCCAGCATCTCGCGCGCGTCGAACGAGGCCCGGGCGCAGGGTGTTCCGTTGTGGATCACCTCGGGGAAGCGGTCCGACGCGCAGCAGCGACAACTCTGGCGTGATGCCATCGCCGCCTACGGCAGTCCGGAGGCCGCCAGACGCTGGGTCCTGCCCGCAGAAGAGTCCCCGCACGTCCGTGGCGACGCCGTCGACGTCGGCCCGCGCGAGGGCGCGTCCTGGCTGGAGGCGAACGGCAACCGCTGGGGGCTGTGCCGCACCTTCATGAACGAGTGGTGGCACTTCGAGCTCGCCACGACCCCCGGAACCCCGTGCCCGCCGATGTGGCCGGATGCAGCGGTCCGAGCCGACCGCCTCGCCCGTCACTGAGACCCGCAGTCGCGTTCGCCGACCGGATCTGAGACATCCGGTTTCCGAATTGCCCTGAATTCACGGTGCCCTCCAGGCTCGTCTGCGTAGGGTGTGATCCAGACAACATCGAAGTCGATCACGCACGTCTGACACGGGAGCCGCTGATGACCGCCAGCACCGAAGCCGCCACCGATCTGACCGCCGAGCCGTACCGCTCGCGCCGTAATCACTGGAACAACCAGGTTCACCGCCACGCGTTCATGACGCCGGACAAGGTGGCCATCACCTACCGGGATCAGCACACCACCTGGAAGCAGCTCGACGACCGGGCGCGCGCCTTCGGCGCCGCACTGCACCGGCTGGGTGTCCAGTTCGGTGACCGCGTCCTGATGGCGCTGCTCAACCGCACCGAATACATCGAGGCAGTCCTCGGAGCGACGCAGATCGGGGCGATCCCCGTCCCAGTGAACATCCGCATGAGCCCGGCGGAGGTCGCCTACCTGGTCTCCGACAGCGGGGCCAAGGTGATCGTCACCGAGAAACTGCTCGCGCCGCTCGCCGACGCGGTGGCCGCGTCCACCGGCGCGCTGGAGACGTTGATCGTCGTCGACGGCAGCGACAACCCGAACCACCTGGAGTACGAGAGCCTGCTGGCACCGGGCGACGCGGACCTGCCGCTGGTCGATGTCCCGGAGGACACCGTCGCGGCCATCATGTACACCTCGGGCACCACCGGAAAGCCCAAGGGCGCCATGCTGACCCATCTGAACTTCCAGGCGCAGGCGGTCACCACCATGGCCACCACCGCCGCCGCGGACTCCGACGACGTCTCCTCGGTGGTCCCGCCGATCTTCCACATCGCGGGACTCGCGGCGTTCGCACCTGTCTTCTATCGCGGGATCCGGGCGGTCATCCACCCGCTCGGGGCGTTCGACCCGGACGAGATGCTCGACACGCTCGAACGGGAGGGCACCACATCGGTGTTCATGGTCCCCGCGCAATGGCAGGCGGTCTGCGCCGCCCAGAAGGCACGCCCCCGCAAGCTCCGTCTCCGCAACATCAGCTGGGGCGCGGCGCCGGCGTCGGACACGGTGCTCAACGCGATGAGCGAAGCCTTCCCCGAGGCGGCCAACATGACCGCATTCGGACAGACGGAGATGTCACCGGTGACGTGCATCCTCGAGGGCAAGGACGCCCTGCGAAAGCAGGGATCGATCGGCAAGGTCGTGCCGGCGGTGACCGCGCGCATCGTCGATCCGCTGATGAACGACGTCAAACCCGGCGAGGTGGGGGAGATCGTCTACCGTGGCCCCAACCTGATGAAGGGCTACTGGAACAAGCCCGAGGAGACCGCAGAGGCGTTCCGCGGCGGCTGGTTCCACTCCGGCGACCTGGTCCGGCAGGACGAGGAGGGCTTCCTCTACGTCGTCGACCGCGCCAAGGACATGATCATCTCCGGCGGCGAGAACATCTACTGCGCCGAAGTCGAGAACGTCCTGTACGGCCATCCCAAGATCGCCGAGGCGGCGATCATCGGCCGCGCCCACGAGAAGTGGGGCGAGGTGCCGGTCGCCGTCGTGGTGCTGGCCGAAGGCGTCGAAGACCTGAGCCTCGAGGAGCTCGAACCGTACCTCAACGAGAACCTCGCGCGGTTCAAGCATCCGAAGGACCTGGTCATCATCGACGAACTTCCCCGCAACGCCGGCGGCAAGGTCGTCAAACCCAAGTTGCGCGAGCGCTTCGGCAGCAAGGACGCGGGCCTGCACTGACGCGCCTGATCGTCAGCCGGTCGCGATCTCCGTATGGGAGGTCGCGACCGGCCTCGTTGTGAGCCCGCCCGGCGGCAAGGAGTCGCACGACCTCGATCGAACCCGCCGGTGCACAGCGACTTTCGACGTTCCACCTCGATGCGACGTTGTGGATGAGCCCTGATATTCGCTCCGCTCCGCTACACCGACCTTCAGAACGCATCACCCCGGCCGAACTCGCGCTGTATGCAGCGCTACTCGACCACGCCTACCCGAACTGAGGCGCCGACCGAGTCCGGAAAGCCGCTCCCGGCAGCAGCGGCCTGACGGCCGCTACTTCTTGGGTTTCTTGGCGGCCGCGAGCTGACGTCCCTGGCGTCGATAGCGCCAGATGAAGTAGCCGACGAGGGCGAACACGATGACGCCGACGATCACACCCCACAACGAGGCCGCCCGGAATCCTGGGGCCTCGACGTCGAAGATGCGTTCGCCCGCGTGCGCACCGTTGCCGCCGCCGGCGACGACGGCCAGCGTCAGGAGGTTCGGGATCGCGGCGAGAACGCCCAGCACGGCGAAGGCAATCGTCGGGATGTTCCTCAGCCGACTGCGGTTCAGGAACGAGAGGGTGAAGAAGAGCAGCGGCAGGAACGTGCAGACGAAACCGATGACCAGGCCGGTCCACACCCCGCTCGCCATGGAGCCGTTGACGCGCCGCCCGATCTGTCCGGCCCACCACCGCGGCAGGAAGGCCTCGAGGATGAAGTAGGTGACCACCAGCAACGCGGCGATGACGAGGCCGATGACGACCTTCTTGACGAGAGCGTTCGCGCGCTCGCCGGCCGTCGGCTTGGGTGGGGTGTCGGTGACAGCGCCCCCGGCAGGCGTCGACCCCGGAAGGGTCGACGACGGCTGCGCCGGATCGGTGTGCGGCATCGGAGGCGTGGGCCCGCCCGGTTCCGACTGGGGTGCCGAGAACTGCTCGTTGCTCATGCGCCCGAGTGTAGGCGCGATTCGCGACCCTTCAGCTGTGTCGCCGGTTTCCGGGCGTCACGCCGGAGTGTCGCCCGGATCCGTCACAGCACCTGCTCGATGGCCCCGGTCAGTTTCTCGGGCTTGGTCGCGGGAGCGAACCGCCCGACGACCTGGCCGTCGCGGTCCACCAGGAACTTGGTGAAGTTCCATTTGATCCGGCCGCCGAGGATCCCCGACTTCTGGGCGCGCAGCCACTCGAACAGCGGGTGGGCATTCGAGCCGTTCACCTCGACCTTGGCGAACATCGGAAAGGTGACGTCGTAGGTGAGGGAGCAGAAGTTCTTGATCTCCTCCGCGTCGCCGGGTTCCTGGTGGGCGAACTGGTCGCACGGGAAGCCCAGGACATGGAGACCGCGGACGGAGTACTTGCGGTGCAGCGCCTCGAGACCCTCATATTGCGGGGTGAAGCCGCACTTCGACGCGGTGTTCACGATGAGGAGGGGATCGCCGCGGAAATCCGAGAGTGAGACCGGATTGCCGTCGATGTCGGTGGCGGTGAAATCGAACGCGGAAGTCATGACGGCAACGCTACGTCAGTCCCCGAAGCGCTCCAGGCGGATTCGGTTCTGCTGGTGGCCGGCCTCGACCATCCAGGCCGCACACGCCTCCACGAACCCGTTGGGACCGCAGATGTACACGGTGGGCTCCGACGACGGAGGGAGTGTCAGTCTGGCGAGTTCGGCCGCATCGAGCCGGCCCGCCGGCCGTGGCGAGCCCGCGGGCGCGACACGGCTGTGCACCACGTGCACGTCCATCCGGCGATGCTCGGTGAGAAGCCTCAGCTCGTCGCGGTAGTACACGTCGTCGGGCGTGCGAACCGAGTACACCAGGGAGAACGGCGTCTGCGGGGCCTCGATCTCGCGCGCGCGGATCATCGACATCAGCGGCGCCACACCCGATCCGCCGCCGATCAGCTGGACCGGACGGTCATCTCCGGACGCCCAGGTGAACCACCATCCGTGCGGTCCGCTGATCTCCAGCGGATCCCCGACCTCCACCACATCGCACAGGTAGGGCGACACCTCGCCGTCGTCAACGCGCTCGACGGTGACCTCGATGCTCCTCGGCTCCCTCTTGTCCGACACCGAATAGGTCCGGGCCGTCGAATAGCCGTCCTCCGCGGTGAGCCTGATGTCGATGTGCTGCCCCGGCAGAACGTGGAGGTCGGTGTCCAGCCGGAGCCGGAGGGTGCGAGCGGACGGGGTGATGTCGGCGACCGCGGTCACCGTCGTGAGCAGCCAGCCGGTCACGAGTACCGCTGCTCGCGCCAGGGATCGCCGTACATGTGGTACCCGCGTTCCTCCCAGAATCCCGGGGTGTCCTGGGTCATGAAGCGAAGGCGCCGCACCCATTTTGCGCTCTTCCAGAAGTACAGATGGGGCACGAGGAGCCGTGCCGGCCCGCCGTGTTCGGGGGCGAGCGGCTCCCCGTCGTAGGTGTCGGCGATCCACCCGCGCCCACCGACGAGATCGGCGAGCGGGACGTTGGTGGTGTAGCCGCCGTGGCAGTGCGCCATCACGTACGGCGCCGGCTCGAAGGGCAGCACCGACAACAGGGTGTCGAACGAGACCCCGCGCCACCGCGTGCCGAACTTGGACCACCGGGTCACGCAGTGGATGTCGGTGGTCACGTCGTCGTGGGGCAGTGCCCGGAACTCCTCCCAGGACAACGTCTTCGCGCGATGGTCCGCGGACTGGACCGCCAGCGACCACTTCTCGAGCGGGATCGACGGCGTCGGCTCCGCCGAGAGGACCGGGAAGTCCAGTGTCGTGTACTGCCCGGGCGGCAGCCGCCTGGACTCGCGGTCACGACGGCCCACGAACCCTCTGTTGACGATCGCCATGTGGACCGAGTGTACGGGCGTCGGGAGATCTGGCACCGCAGTCCGCCGCCCCGGATACCTGGAGGCGGCCTCGGCCTGCGGAAACGCGGTGACCACCTCCTGCCTGTGGCGGGAACCGGGGGACTGGTGTGGGTCGGGCTGGTCGCGGTCGCGGTGCCCGCCGTCGAGGTCACCGGTTTCCGACGCCGCGACATCCCCTGACACGACGAACGCGTTGCGCTTGCGCCCGGTTGGCGAGCTCGAGCGCAACGCGATCGGTCGGGTGACTCAGTTCTGGCCGAGTGCTGCGGCGAGGCGACGCCACTGCTCGCGCGGGAAGCCCTTGAAGTCCGCCTGCAGGACCTGCACGCACACGTGATCGGCACCGGCCGAACGGTGTTCGTCGATGCGCGAGAGGATCGCCTGCTCGTCGCCCCAGGCGATGAGGGCGTCGAAGAGGCGGTCGCTCACCGAGCTCAGGTCGTCGTCGGTGAATCCGAGGCGCCGGAGGTTGTTGGCGTAGTTGGGCATCGCGAGATAACCCGTCAGCCACTTGACGCCGATCGCCCGCGCCTCCTCACGGTCGGAGGCGAAGATCGCGGTCTGCTCGGGAGCGAGGAGTGGTCCGGCGCCGAGGGTCTCGCGCGCGGTCGCCGTGTGGTCCGGCGTCACCAGGTACGGGTGGGCGCCCCTGGTGCGGTCGGCCGCGAGCTGCAGCATCTTGGGTCCCAGCGCCGCCAGCACCCGGCTGTCGGCCGGCACGGGTGTGGGTGCGGCGTCGAGACCGTCGAGGAATGCGCGCGTGGTCGCCAGCGGCTTCTTGTATGTGCCCGGGCCCTTCTGGTCGATCAGCGGCGCATGGCTGATGCCGAGGCCGAGAAGGAACCGGGGTCCGTACTCGCCGGTGAACTCCGCGTGCGCCGCGGCGACGTCGGCCGGTTCGTGCATCCACATGTTGAGGATGCCGGTGGCGACGATCGCCTGCTTGGTGGCGCCGAGCAGGTTGCGCACGGAATCGAGCACCGGACCGCCGACGTCGGGGATCCAGAGTGCGGTGAAACCGAGCTCGTCGAGCTCTGCGGCGGCCTCCGCGGCCTCCCCGGCGTCTCCGTAACGTAGTGGCGAACTCCAGATTCCTACCCCGTCGAGATTCATGTCACCGACCTTACCGACCGGACGGCGCTCAGTTCGACGCCGAGTCCGGGGGCGGGGGAGGGCTCGACGCCCGGGGCGGCGCCGTCTGCGCGAGGCATTGGTCCATCGCGGCGGTGACTTTGCGGTAGATGTTGATCGCGACGATCCCGACGACGATCAGCACGATCCCCGCCGTCGTGTTCAACGAGTCGGTGACCAGTCCCGCGATGCCGATCGCGAGGACGTACATCGGCACCCAATCGAACACGTGCAGAACGGAAGTCGGCTTGTCGTCGTCGGACAGCCAGCCCCCGCGCACCGCCGCGCGGTAGGAGGCGTAGTCCGGGTAGAACTCGGTGAACGAGATCGCGAAGATCAGGCCGCCGATCTGGATGATCCAGCCGGTCCAGAAGTTGTTCGCATCGTCGAGCACGGCATCGCCGTAGGCCCCCGACACCGCGCCGACACCGAAGCCGATGACCCAGGCCCACGTGATGACGTAGTTGATCCGCAGGAACAGGGGACTGTCCCAGAACTCCTCGGGGGTGTCCTCCTTGGCGTACTGCAGGGTGAACGGCTGGCGGATCAGGATGGAGCCGAGGGCGAATGCGACGAGGGCTATGTTGGTCATCTCGCCGCCCCACTTCTCCAGCCACTCGATGATGCCTTGCGACGCGAAGAGGGCGAGCAGCGCCATGACGCCGAAGTAGACGACGTCGAAGACCTCGAGGAGTTTGATGCTCGTGCCGCGCTTGTGCGTGCCGATAACCAGCAGGAGCGACAGCGCGAAAGCCGATGCGGCGGCTTCCTCGAAGCGCCCGGGCCCGGTGAGCAGAGCCATGAGGATCCACGGCGACATGCCCGCGAAGGGGGAGTTCAGGAACTGGCTCAACGCGTGACGCGCTTTCGAGCCCCGCGTGGTGTCCGCGTTCGACGAACCGGCCGAGTTGTCGCGCTCAGTGGTCATATCTCGAATTGTGAGGTCGGGACGTGCATCGGTGCAGTGAACCGAGTGATTTGTGCCGATTGTTCCCCCGTATGTGCGACGCAGCGGCGGAATCGGGCCGACGGATGTGGTGTTTGCGTCGAGATTCGGCCGCGAAGGCGTTTCGTCGCCGTCACCCGCGTCGCGTGAGGGAACATGGACACCCGACGCACGGGGCGGGGGGAGGGATGGAATCGGTGCCGGATTCGACACGCGGGGGCGACGGGCGTGAGGTCGTCGAGAGAGACGTCACGTCCGTGCCTCCTGCCGGAGACGCGGCGGTGGCCGAGCGGTACCGTCTGCTCCTCGATCTGAGTCCCGATGCCATGGCCGTCCATCAGGACGGGAAGATCGTCTACGTCAACTCCGCGGCGCTCGACTTCGCGCGCGTCAGTTCCCCACACGAGTTGTTGGGCCATCCCATCACCGATTTCGTCCACCCCGACGAGATCCCCCGGATGATCGAGCGCCTCGTCGGCATCGGCGACGAGACCGGTGCGACGACATCGCCCGAGGAGATGACGATGCTCGACGCCGCCGGCGTGCCCAGGCCGATGGAGGTCACGTCGGTGCGAACCCTGTGGCTCGACGAACCCGCCTATCTGGTGATCCTGCGCGACGTCATCTCGCGCAAGGCCATCAGATCCGCCGCCGCCGAGCCGGCGCCGGCACCATTGCTCGACCGGCTGAGGACTCTCCTCGGCGGCCTGATCCAACCCGTGCTCGTGGTCGGCGAGGACGGCGGGATCGAGCTCGCGAACCCGGCCGCCGAGACGATGTTCGGGCCGCGGTGTGCGCCCGGCGAATCGATCGCCGATCTGCCGTTGCGGTTCGTCGACGGGGAGTCCCCGGTCACCCAGTGCCTGGAGAGCCGCTCCGCGGTCACCGATGCGACGGCCGAGATCACCACGCAGGCCGGCCGGCGATGGCTGTCGTGCAGTTGCCGTCTCATCGAGGATGCCGACGCCCACCCGATTGCGGTGGTGTCCTTCGTCGACGTCACCGAGCGGTACCGGGAGCGAACACGCCTGGCCTGGGATGCGGTCCACGATCCGCTCACGCAGCTGTACAACCGGGCGGGCATCCTCGATCGCCTCGACGCGCAGATCGCCGAGCTCAGCGCCGACGGCGACCCGGCGTGCGTGACGATCTATTACATCGACCTCGACAGCTTCCAACTCGTCAACGACTCCCTCGGCCATGCGGTGGGCGACGAGGTGCTGCACACCGTCGCCCGGCGACTGGCCGCGGTGACACCCGAGTCGGGTGCGGTGGGAAGGATCGGCGGTGACGAATTCGTGCTGGTGGCCAAACATTCGACGGAGGATTCCGCATCCGACATCGACCGGCAGATCGACGCCGTGCGTACCGCGATCGATCAGCCTGTGCCGGTGAGCATCCGGGCGCAACCGCTGACGATCCGCGCCAGCATCGGGGTCGCGACCCTCGACAAGGGCGACACCGCCACCCCGACCGATCTGCTGCGCGACGCCGACATCGCTCTCGGCGAGGCACGCAAGGCGTCGCGGGTTCCGTACGTGCACTTCCGCGTTCAGCACCGGGAGCAACTACAGCGCAGACAGCGGATCGAGGAAGAGTTGCGTCGGGCCCTCGACTCGGACACCGGGCAACTCGAGATCCATTACCAACCCATCGTGTCGACGGCTTCCGGCGCCCTCGTCGCCCTCGAGGCCCTCCTGCGGTGGAACCACCCGGAGCTCGGCCCGATCTCGCCGACCGAGTTCATCCCTCTCGCAGAACGATCCACGCTGATCGACGCGCTGGGCGCCCACGTGCTGGAGACGGCATCGGCGGAGGTCGGCGCGATCGCCGAGCTGCGCCCGGTCATGCTGAGCGTCAATGTCTCCCGTCGAGAGCTCGACCACGGCGACTTCCTCGACCGCCTCCGCCGGGTGGTCACGCGCGGACCGCGACCCGCCGAGTCGTTGTGCCTGGAGATCACCGAGAGCGCGATCGCGCCGATCGACCGGGATCTGCTCGACCTGCTCGCAGGCATCCGCGCGCTGGGCGTCCGGATCTCACTCGACGACTTCGGCACGGGCGCTTCCACACTCAGCGAGCTGTACCGGATGCCGGTGGAGATCATGAAGACCGCGAAGGGCTTCGTCGACGCTCTCCGGGAGGGACCCAATGCCCGCAGGATCCTGTCCGGGATCGTCGGCGTGGCGCACTCGGTCGGCGTCCGCGTCGTCGCCGAGGGCATCGAAACCGCCGAGCAGGCGGGGATCATCGCCGAGGTGGGATGCGACTACGGGCAGGGCTTCCACTACGGCCGCCCGCTCCCGTTGGGCGAGATCATGGCCGACGGACCGCTCATCGCCACCGGGCCTCTCGTCTCCGAACAGACCTGACCTGCAGGTACACCCGATCGAGATCGAGGTGTTCCCATACCTCGCCCGCCCGCCGTCACCCCGCGAGTACATTTGGGCGCGACAGCCGTCGGCGTCGACGGAAGCAACCGGACAGCGAGGTCACGGACATGCCCCACGTTCCCTGCTGCGACCACACGGCGATCGGGGTCATGCGATGACCGACGCCCAGGAGCGCGAGGTCGCCGAACAGCACACCGCGAAGGTCATCGGCGTCACGGTCGCCGCCGCGGTGGGCGGCTTCCTGTTCGGCTTCGACAGCTCGGTGGTCAACGGCGCGGTCGACTCCATCGAGAACAGCTTCGGGCTCGGCAAACTCATGACGGGCTTCGCCGTCGCGATCGCCCTTCTCGGTTGCGCGCTCGGCGCCTGGTTCGCCGGTCGGCTCGCCGACGTCTGGGGCCGCAAGCGCGTGATGCTGCTCGGTTCGGCCCTGTTCATCATCTCCTCGATCGGCACCGGCTTCACCCAGACGATCCCGGACCTGCTGCTGTGGCGCGTCCTCGGCGGCATCGGCATCGGCATCGCCTCGGTGATCGCACCGGCCTACATTTCCGAGATCGCCCCGGCCCGGTATCGCGGAGCGCTCGCGTCGATGCAGCAGCTCGCGATCACGACGGGCATCTTCGCCGCCCTCCTGTCCGATGCGATCCTCGCCGACTCCGCGGGCAGCGCGTCGGCGGACCTCTGGTGGGGTCTCGAGGCCTGGCGGTGGATGTTCCTCGTCGGTGTCGTGCCGGCACTGGTCTACGGCCTTCTCGCGCTGATGATCCCGGAGTCGCCCCGATACCTGGTGGGCCGCAATCGCGACGAGGAGGCGGCGCGCATCCTGCAGACGGTCACCGGCGAGGCCAACCCGCTCGACCGTGTCAAAGAGATCAAGCTGACCGTCAAACGCGAGGCCAAGACGTCGATCAAGGACATCACCGGCCCCTCGTTCGGCCTTCACCCGCTGGTGTGGGTGGGCATCTGGATCGCGGTCTTCCAACAGTTCGTCGGCATCAACGCGATCTTCTACTACTCGACGACGCTGTGGCAGTCCGTCGGCTTCTCCGAGAGCGACTCGTTCCGGACGTCGGTCATCACCGCCGTCATCAACGTCGGCATGACGTTCGTGGCGATCCTGTTCGTGGACCGCGTCGGACGTCGCAAGCTGCTGCTGGCCGGTTCCGTCGGGATGTTCATCGGACTGCTGATGGCCTGCATCGCGTTCACCCAGCAGATCGGCGAGGGAGACGACGTCACGTTGCCCGAATCGTGGGGCGTGGTCGCACTCATCGGCGCCAACCTGTTCGTCGTGGCGTTCGCCGCGACGTGGGGCCCGGTGATGTGGGTGATGCTCGGCGAGATGTTCCCGAACAGGATTCGCGGTGTCGCCCTCGGCGTCTGCACCGCGGCCAACTGGATCGCCAACTTCACCATCTCGATGCTGTTCCCGCAGATGACCGAACTGGTGGGACTCGGGATCATCTACGGCTTCTTCGCCTTCTGCGCCGCCGCGTCGTTCGTGTACGTGTGGAAGAAGGTCGAGGAGACCAAGGGCCTCGAACTCGAGGAGATGGACTCGGTCGCCGAGAGCCGGCTGTCGCGGGCGACGGTGGCCCGCGAGCCACGGTGACCGTCTCGGAGCCGGCGATGTTCGATCCCCGAGACCTCGACGTGCCGGTGGTCGCCGCGCCGATGGCGGGCGGACCCACCACGCCGGCGCTGGTGTCCGCAGCGAGCGGGGCCGGGGGCCTGGGTCAGCTCGCCGCCGGCTATCTGACCCCGGAGAAGCTGGCCTCCGACATCGCGGCGGTCCGCGCCGCCGGAACCGAGCTGTTCGGCGTCAACATCTTCGTCCCCGAAACCGACCCGGTGGATCGGGCGGCGGTGGCACGCTACCGCGAGCGGCTTCTGGGGTACGCGGCCGCACTCGACGTCGACCTGCCCGCCGTCGACGAACTCGGTGACGACGACGATCACTTCGATGCCAAGATCGCGCTCATGTGCGACGAGCGGATCCCGGTGGTGTCGTTCGCCTTCGGATGTCCGCCCGCGCCCGCCGTCGCCGAGCTGCACCGCCACGGATGCAGTGTCGGGGTCACCGTGACCGGCGTCGACGATGCGGTGCTCGCCGCGGAGGCCGGCGCGGACTGGCTCTGCGTGCAGGGGCCCGATGCGGGCGGGCACCGCTCGGTGTTCGACCGGCGCGCGATCCCGCCGTCGCAACCGCTCGACGATCTCCTCCGCGCGGTTCGCGGCCGACTCGACCTGCCGCTGGTCGCCGCGGGAGGCATCTCGACGCGAGACCGCGCCGACCACGTGCGGGCGTCGGGTGCGACGGCCGTCCAGGTGGGCACGGTCCTGCTGCGCACCCACGAGGCCGGCACCAAACCGGCCCATGCCGATGCGCTCGCCGATCCCGCACGCACCGAGACGGTCGTGACGCTCGCGTTCAGCGGCCGCCCCGCCCGGGCGCTGCGCAATCGGTTCACCGACGAATTCGGGGAGGCCGCGGTCGCCGAGTATCCGGCGGTCAACAAACTGACCGGTGGGCTGCGGCGTGCGACCGCCGACGACCCGGACGGGATCAACCTCTGGGCGGGAACCGGATATCGCGATGCAGTGGCCGAACCCGCCGCCGACACGATCGGCCGCCTCGGCTGACGGTGTCGCAACCATCGCCCCGTCACGACGCCTAGACTCGGGACACGAGCATCAGGGGACGTCCATGACCGACTCAGTCGTACTCTCGCCGACGCAGCCGGGCTCCCGGAGCGACCGGCCGCGATCGACGCCGCCGCGAGTCGGGTAGGTGACCCCCGATGGCCAGGCGAATCGTCACCCAGCAGGCAGATCCCCCTCCCCGGGAGATCGCCGACGACCTGAGTTCGGCCGGTTTCGTCGACGCCCGCGTGTCCGGTCGCGGCGGCTTCGGGGTGGTCTACCGCTGCCGCCAGCCCGCTCTCGACCGCGACGTCGCGGTGAAGGTCCTCCGCGCCGGCCGTGACGACACCGACCGGGTCCGATTCCTCCGGGAACAGCAGGCCATGGGCCGCCTGTCGGGACACCCCAACATCGTCCACGTCCTCGAGGCCGGCGTGACCAGGACCGGCCACCCGTACATCGTCATGCCGTTCCACGCCCGGGGGTCGCTCGACGGGCACATCCGCCGCAGCGGCCGGCTCGATGTCGCCGAGGTCCTCGACGTCGGGATCAAGATGGCGGGCGCCCTGGAGACCGCCCATCGATGCGATGTCCTGCACCGCGACCTCAAACCGGCGAACATCCTCCTCACCGACTACGGACAACCGCAGCTCACCGACTTCGGCATCGCCCGACTCGCCGACCGCGATGACACCACGCGCGGTCTCGTGCTGGGCACCCCCGCCTACACCGCGCCGGAGGTGTTGCGCGGCGACCCGCCGTCGGTCATCGCCGACGTGTACGGCCTGGCCGCGACCCTGTTCACCGCCCTGTCCGGGCGGCCCGCGTACGGGCGTCGCAAGGGAGAGGAGCTGGTGGCGCAGCTACTCCGGATCACCACCGAGCGCCTCCCGGATCTGGCGGAGCGGGGGATTCCAGATCCGGTCTGCCGGGTGATCGCCCGCGGTATGTGCCGCGATCGTGCCGAGAGATACCCCACCGCAGCAGGGTTCGGGGAGGCCCTGCGATCGGCCGGCGCCGAACTGGGCCTGCCGGTCGCCGACGTCCCGGTTCCGCTGATCACCATCGAGCCGGACTCCGACGACATCGCGCAGCAGCCGACGAACACCTCGGTCGACGCCTCCGGGTATCTGCGTCTCCGCGGTCCCGACAGCGGCTCCGGTCGTCCACCGGTGGTCGCGACCAGATACCGGCCGCCCGTGATGGCTCATGCGATGGTCCCGCGACGCCGCCTGCTACGACGACTCTCCGGCGACACCCGTGCCCGGCTCGTCCTGATCCACGGTCCCGCCGGCTTCGGCAAGACCGTGCTGGCCATCCAGTACGTGCAGATGGTAGAGCAGACCGAAGGCAAGACCGCCTGGCTCGCCGTAGACGAGGACGACAACACACCCGCCTGGTTCCTGTCGCATCTCGTCGACGCGATCGGCTTCGCGGTACCCGGTCTCGGCACCGAACTCACCCGGGTTCTCGAGGAGCACGGCGAGGGTGCCGAGCGGTATGTCCTGACCACCCTGGTCAACCGGATCCACACCTCGCAGGAACACATCCGCGTGGTCCTCGACGACTGGCACCGGATCACCAACCCGGCGAGCCGTGACATCGCCCTGTTCATGATCGAGCGCGGTTGTCGGCACCTGCAGCTCGTCGTCACCAGCCGCACCCGGATGCACCTGCCACTCGGCCGGCTGCGTGTGAGGAACGAGCTCATCGAGATCGACTCGCGCGCCCTGCGTTTCGACATGGACGAATCCCGTGAGCTGCTGCTGGCCGGCACCGGCCTGCCGATCGACGACGCGGACGTGGCCGAACTGGAGGAGACCACCGACGGGTGGGTCGCCGCCCTGCAACTCGCCTCGCTCGCTCTCCGTGACGACGACGATCCCCAGGCCGCCATCCGGCGGTTCGCCGCCAATCATCGCGAGCTCGGGGACTACCTGGCCGAGAACGTGCTCGACAGTCTCGATGCCGAACTCCTCGACTTCCTGCTCGCCACGTCCGTCAGCGAGCGCATCTGCGCGTCCCTGGCCGAGGCGCTCACCGGCCGCCGTCGTTGCCAGCGGATCCTCGAGGACATCGAGGATCGGGATCTCTTCCTGACCCGCCTCGACGCCGAAGGGCAGTGGTTCCGCTTCCACCACCTGTTCGCCGACATCCTCCGCCAGCGACTGGAGCGCGAGGACCCCGCTCGGGCGGACGCACTCCACCGGAGCGCCGCGACGTGGTTCGCCGATCGCGGGATGCTCAGCGCCGCCGTGGACCAGCACCTCGCGGCCGGCGACGAGGAACAGGCGATCACACTCGTCGAGGACGAGGCCTTCGACCTGCTCGAGCAGTCCAGGATGAGCACGGTGCTGGGGCTCGCGACCAAGCTGCCGACCACCGCCCGTCGCCGCCGGCCGGACCTGCAGGTGGCGATCGCGTGGGCGCACGCGCTGTTACACCACCGGGCGGGATCGCCGCCATCGCCTCGTTCCGCGAGGTCCAGCGATTCCAGTACGACGAAGCCCGCCAGTGGCTCAGCTGGGCGCGCCCCCACCACCGTCGTACGAGGGGACCGTTCAGCGTCATCTATGGCTACATCCTCGCCGGTGTCGCCGCCCGGGAGGAGCTCGATTTCGACACCGCCGAGGCCTCGTTCCGGCACGCGATGAGCCTGGCCCGCGACTCCGACGAGGACCGCTCCTACGGCTCCCGGCTCAGCGGCGCGCTGCTCGGGGAGTTGCTGTACGAGCGAGGGGAGGTCTCCGACGCGGTCGAACTGCTCGACGACACCTATCACCTCGGCGCGGAGGGCGGGATCGTCGAAATCATCATCGCGACCTACGTCGTCGGGGCGCGGGCGAAACATGCACTGGGACTCGATGATCAAGCACGGCATCGGCTCGACGAAGGGGAGCGGCTCGCGCAATCGCTCCATCTGCCGCGCCTGGCCGCGCACATCACCGCCGAACGGCTCCGTTCCGGGGGCGGTGTCGAAGGCCTGTCGGCGGAGTCGTTCCCGCCGGCGATGCCGGACGATCTCCCCGACGGCATCGCGCGGGTCACCGCGGAGAAGATCGAGGAGGCCGCCATCCGGGCCCTCCTCGCAAGCGGCACCGCAGACAGCCGCGGCGAGGCCTGTCGACGGGCGCGCATGCTGTGCGAGGGCATCGGCCCGACCGGCCGCGCCCGGGCCGCGCTCAACGGGCGTCTGCTGCTCGCGGAGTGCCTCGCCGCCTCCGGGTCCGCAGAGCAGGCCGGGAACCTGCTCGTCCCCGCCCTCCGAGAGTGTGCGCGTGTCGGACTCGTGCGACCCGTGCTCGACGCCGGTCCCGCCGTTCGGGAACTCGTGTATCGGTTCGGCACCACCATGCGCGGCGACGTCGACCCGACGATCCTGCCGTTTCTCGACCGGCTGCGCGTGACGGCCGACGGGGACCGACAAACGGGTCGGGGCGTCTGAGCAGCGCTCGGCCGCTCAGCGCGGGTCGGCGTCCGGATCGTTGATCCGACGGCCTATCGCCGACACCTGTCGCAACTGCGCGCGGGTCAGCCGATCGATCACCAGGCGACGCACGTTGGCGACGTAACCGGGTGCGGTCGCGACGACCTTCTCCCAGCCCTCGTCGGTGAGGACGGCGTTCGTGTATCGGCCGTCCTCTGGGCACTGGAACCGGCGCACCCAGTTCCGCTTCTCGAGGCGACCCACCACGTGGGAGAGCCGGGACAACGAGCCGTAGGACATCTCGGCCAGCTCGCTCATCCGCAGGGTCCTCTTCGGCGCCTCCGAAAGTGCCGCGAGCACTTCGTATTCGAAGTGGGTCAGCTGGGCGTCGCGGAGCAACTGGGCGTCGAGGGCGTGGGGGAGCCGCGCGAGTGCGATCGCCACCTGGATCCAGGCGTCCATCTCCTCGTCGTCGAGCCAGTTCGGCTCCTGCTCATCCGGCACGCGGGCAGTCTATCCGATCCCAAATACTTGAAGCTTTACTTGACTCATCAAGTGATTAGGCCTACGTTCAGTTGACACATCAAGTGACTTCCCGAACTCGAAGGCGGTTCCACATGACCAACCCGATCGTCCGCAGCGTCGGAATCCTCCTCGCGCGCATCGCAATCGGTGTCGTCTTCCTCGCCCACGGCCTGCAGAAGTTCCAGCAGAACGGCTGGGCCGGCCCCAAGGCGGGCTTCGAGTACATGGACGTCCCGCTGCCCGCGGTGTCCGCGTTCCTCGTGACCTGGCTCGAGATCCTCGGCGGCATCGCACTGATCGTCGGCCTGCTGACCCCGATCGTCGCCGCCCTGTTCGTCATCGACATGCTGGGCGCGATCTTCTTCACCCACATCGACAACGGACTCTGGGCATCCGACGGCGGATACGAGTTCGTCCTGACGCTGGGCGCCGGCTCGCTGCTCCTCGCGGTCGTGGGCGCCGGCCTCATCAGCGTCGACGCGGTCCTGGGCCGGACGATCGGCTGGCCGGCAGCGGATACGGCCGCGAACCGGACGACCGTCGACGCCTGATCCACCCCGAGAACATGGACCCGCGGCGGGAAGCTCCGGGTCCATGTCGCGTTCGGGTAGATTCTCGCCACCACCCGTCGTCATCCCACACCGCGCGAAGGAAGTCCGGATGCCCTGGATCCTGCTGATCGGCGCCATCGCGTCCGAGGTCGCGGCGACGCTCTCACTGAAGGGATCGCAGTCGCATCCGGCGCTCTACGCCGTGGTGGTCCTCGGGTACGTCGTCGCCTTCGTCCTCCTGTCCGCAGTCCTGCGGCAGGGGATGAAGGTCGGTGTCGCCTACGGGGTCTGGGCCGCGGCCGGGGTGGCGCTCACCGCCGTCCTGTCATCGGTGATCTTCGGCGAGGCCTTCACGCCGCTGATGGGCATCGGCATCGTGTGCATCATGGTCGGCGTGCTGCTGGTCGAGTCCGGATCGAGCACACACGCTGCCGTCGACATCGACGAGACGACGTGACGATGGGTTACCTGTTCCTCGCCCTCGCGATCGTGTCCGAGGTCAGCGCGACGCTCGCCCTTCGGGTGGCGACGAATGGCCGCAGCAGCTTCTACGCCCTGGTCGCCGTCGGATATGCCATGGCCTTCGCGGCGCTGACGATCGGACTCCGGTTGGGCCTGCCACTCGGCGTCGCTTACGGGATCTGGGCCGCCACCGGGGTCGCTGCGACCGCGGTCGCAGCGCACTACCTGTTCGACGAGCGACTGACGCGGCGGATGATCGCCGGGATCGCGGTCATCGCGATCGGCGTGCTACTCGTCGAGCTCAGCGCCGTGCACTGATACCCGGCCGCCGAAATCCGACAAGTCGGTCGATCGACCAGCTCACGCGCCGCCCTATACCATGCCGCGCGAGACATGTCTCGGTTATCCGTGATTTTGATCATCGAGGCGGGGCCCTATCCTGAGCGGGTGACCCCCACAGTTCGCAGTTCCGCCTCGTCGGGACGAATCCGTAGTGCCGCGTACGCGTCGAAGGTGATGTCGGCCGCCGACGCAGTGAAGTTCATCCAGTCCAACGACACCGTCGCGATCAGCGGTTTCGCGAGCGCTGGTACGCCGAAGGTGATCATCCCCGCCCTCGCCGACCGCATCCGTCAGGTACGGGGCACGGGCGCCAACTTCACCATCAACCTGCTCACGGGAGCGTCGGTATCTCCGGACACCGAGCGTGCGCTCGCCGAGATCGACGGCATCGGCCTGCGGATGCCATATCAGTCCGAGGCGACCGCCCGGAAGAAGATCAACGAAGGCCGCATGGACTACGTGGACATCCATCTGTCGCACGTCGCCCAGCAGGTGTGGACGGGTTACTACGGAACGGTCGACGTCGCCGTCGTCGAGGTGTCGGGGGTCACCGAGATGGGGGAGCTGGTCCCGTCCGCGTCGATCGGCAACAACAAGACCTGGCTCGACGTCGCCAAGAAGGTCATCCTCGAGGTCAACTCATGGGTGCCCGAGGGCGTCGAGGGCATGCACGACGTCTACTACGGGACCGCGCTGCCGCCGAACCGCAAGCCGATCCCGCTGACCCGGGTGCAGGACCGCATCGGTCAGCCGACGTTCCGCGTCGACCCGGACAAGGTCGTCGCCGTCGTCGAGACCAACCATCGCGACCAGGCCAGCGCGTTGACCCCGCCCGACGAGGTCAGCGAGGCGATCGCCGGTCACGTCCTCGACTTCTTCGACTACGAGGTCCGCAACGGCCGCCTGCCCGCGGACACCCTGCTCCCGCTTCAGGCCGGCATCGGCAACGTCGCCAACGCCGTCCTCGGCGGCCTCGACCGCGGCTCGTACAAGGGTCTGACCTGCTACTCCGAGGTCATCCAGGACAGCATGCTGCGGCTGATCAAGGACGGGACCGTCGCGCACGCGTCGTCGACCGCACTGGCGCTGAGCGAGGCCGGCATCGAGGAACTCAACGCCAACATCGACTTCTACCGCAACCACATCACGTTGCGCCCGCAGGAGATCAGCAACCACCCCGAGGTGGTCCGGAGGCTCGGCGTGATCGCGATGAACGGCATGCTCGAGGCCGACATCTACGGCAACGTGAACTCGACGCACGTGATGGGCACCAAGATCATGAACGGCATCGGCGGCTCGGGCGACTTCGCCCGCAACGGCTACGTGTCGATGTTCCTGAGCCCGTCGACGGCCAAGGGCGGCGCGATCTCGTCGATCGTCCCGATGACGCCGCACGTCGACCACACCGAGCACGACTCTCAGGTCCTGGTCACCGAGCACGGGCTGGCAGACCTCCGCGGCCTGTCACCGCGGCGCCGCGCCCGGCTGATCATCGACAAGTGCGCCCATCCGGAGTACCGGCCGATGCTGCACGACTACTTCACCCGCGCGGAATCGCTGCCCGGGGCCGGACACACCCCGCACATCCTCGGCGAGGCGTTCAGCTTCCACCAGCGGTTCCGCGAGACGGGTTCGATGCGGCTCTGACGCGGTCAGCCCTTGTCCGAGGCGTTCTCAGCGGCCCGGTCGGGAGAGCCCTGCGAGTCTGAACCACCGGCGGCCTGGTCCGGGTTCTCCCGGGGATTGTCGAAGGTGACGTCGATCTCTTGGAAGCCCTTGTTCCGCTGCGCGCGTGCCTGCGCCGAATAGGCGCGCTCGTCACCCTTGGTGAGGATGACGTTGTCGGTGAACGGCGTCAGCAGCGACCGGGGGTAGAGGTGGTCGACGCGCACCACGTTGGCCTCGAGGCAGAACATCAGCACGATCGACGTGACGTAGAGAAATGCGAGCAGGCCGAGCACGATCGCGAACACGCCGTTGGTCGCGCTCGCATTCGCGATGACCCGCTCGACGTAGACCGCGCCGAACGTCTGGATCGCCTGCCAGCACAGAGCCGCGGCGAAGGCGCCCGGGAACACGTCGCGGATCGACAGGTCGCGCGCTGGGCCGAACTGGAAGGCGATGGTGAACACCCCGGTGTTCAGGATCACCGAGCCGAGGATCGCGAACCAGCGGTTGGCGACACCCAGGTCGAGGCCGGCGGCGAAGCCGTTGACCACCGTCAGCCCGACGATCGCGAGGCCGACGGTCGACAGCAGCACCATGCCGCGCAGCCTGACGAGGATCGGATCGGGCCGTTCGTTGCGGGGAACCGCCCAGATGACGTTCATCGCGTTTTGCACCGCGACCGCGACGCCCAGCCCGCCGTAGAGCGCGATCAGTCCGCCGATGATCAGCGTCGGGACACCGCCGCCGAGTTTCTCCGGCTCGCCGAGCTCCGCGCCGATGACCGGGATCTGGCTCATCGCCGAGTCGAGGATCCGCTCCTGCAGCGCCGGATTGTCGGCGAGCACGATGCCCAGGATCGTCGAGAACAGCAACAGCAGCGGGAACAGCGAGATGAACGCGTAGTAGGTGCACATCGCGGCCAGGTACGCGCCCTGGTCGTCGAAGAACTTGTAGATCACCGCGAGCGGGTAGCCGGTCGCCGGGTGGCGACGTTGGAAGTCGTCGATACGTCCCGACAGCGACACCGCTCACCTTCTGCTCGTCTCCCGCCCACCCCCGACCGGGCGTGCGAGCACGGCGGGGCGGCACCCACCGGTGCGGCGGGTGTGCTGACCTTAACCCGTGCTTCGATGCGCCGGCCGCAGGGCCGGCGACGTGTCAGCGGAACGGGTTCGCCGCCGGCACCCCGACGGCGCGGAGCGGCCGGCCGAGCTGCCAATACGCGAGTCCGGCCAGACCGCGCGGGAAGAAGCGGGTGGTCGTGGACACCTCGACGCGCCCGGGGCCGAGAGTGCGCAGTCGGTGGTCGACGAAACCGACACCGAACGCGTCGTCGTGGGCCCGGAACCGGACCAGGTCCGGATCGTTCTCGACCACCGGAACACCCTGGCCGCGAAGGCTTTTCCACACGCCGTCGACCGTGCCGGCCTCGATCGTGGTCGAGGTCTCCTCGAACACCGTCTCACCCGCCCATTCGGGGTCGGACGGGATCGGCTCGGCTGCCGGCCGATGTGCGGTCACGTCGCTCCAGCTCGCGCGGGCCGCACCGGATTCGATCCGCTGCAGCGTCGCGCGGATCGCCTCGCGGTACGGCGTCGGCCCGCCCGGCGGCGGCGGGATGATCTCGTCGACGTCGCGGTTGCGGCAGACCGCGTCGCACTCGAGCGATTCGATCAGTGGGCGGGCGACGTTGCCGCGGATCGGGGTCACCAGACGAACCCACCGGCTCGCGACCGACGGGGTCAGGAAGGGGAGTACCACCATGACCCGGCGCCGCAGACCCGCCTCCTCGGCGTAGATCTGCATCATGTCGCCGTACTCGAGCACGTCCGGTCCGCCGATGTCCCACGTCCGCGACCCCGGTACGTCGGCGGTCGCCGCCTCGACCAGGTAATGCAGTGCGTCCGCCACGGCGATGGGCTGGATCTCGTTGCTCACCCACCTCGGAGTGGTCATCGCGGGCAGACGCTCGGTGAGGTGGCGGATCAGCTCGAACGAGGCCGACCCCGAGCCGATCAGGGTGCCGGCCTGCAGCGCGACCGTCTCGACCGGTGAATCGATCAGGATGTCGCCGACCTCGGCCCGCGACGCGAGGTGTTCGGAGAGCTCGGTGCCCTCCGGATGCAGCCCGCCGAGATACACGATGCGGGACACGCCGCAACGCGTGGCGGCGTCGACGACGTTCTCGGCAGAGCGCCGCTCCTCGGCGGCGAAATCGCCGGCGGTGCTCATCGAGTGGACCAGGTGGTACACCACGTCGACGCCCTCGAAGGCGGCGACGAGCGAATCCCGGTCCGACAGATCGCCTTTCACGACCTCGGCGTTCGCATCGTCGGTCCACGGCGCCGCGGAGAGCTTCGACGGGGTGCGGGCCAGTGCGCGTACGCGGTGGCCGCGGTCGAGCAATCGGGGCACCAAGCGGCCGCCGACATAACCGGTGGCGCCGGTGACCAGGCAGGTTCGGGTGTCGTCCACAGAACTCCTCACGTCATGGGGTGGATACCTCAGACGCCGGGAGCGTGAAACATCGCTCGTCGCTCGTCGCTTGCATCGCCACCGGATCGTTGCCTGCGGGACACGACCGGGTGACGACGGGACAGGGGGTCAGTCGCTGTTCGCCTGCAGCGGCGAATTGACGAACCAGAGGCTCTCCTCGAGCAGGCGCCTGCTCCTCCAGCCGGTCTCGGTCCGCACCATCGAATGGTGGTAGTTGCCGCCGCAGGTGCTCAGCTCCGTCATCCCGGCGAACTGCATCGGGTTGTAGAACATCGCACGCACCTCGGCCCGGTCGCCGTCGAAGCGGTACTCGATGTTGGTGATGAAATGCTGACTGACGGTGACGAACGCGAAACTCTCCTCGAGCCACGCCGCGATCTCGTCGCGGCCACCCACCTTGCCGAACGGGGCGGAGGAGTAGTCCACCACCGCGTCCTCGGTGAACACCGAGCGCCACAGATCCCAGTCCTTCGTGTCGACCGCACGGGAGTAGCGGTAGAGCACATCGGCGATCTCGAACCTGTCCGCGATCTCCTGAACGTCCATCATCCTCCGATCCGAGGCGTCAACCGACGAGGCGACTATAGGCACCCTGCGGGGTCGTGCGGGCTGGTTCGCGAGTGACCGGCTCGCGCGGTCGTCCGCGCGAGCCGGCGGGTTCACCGCCCGAGAGCGGCTGCCTTCTCGTTCAGCCAGGACAACGCCCGGAGTTCTCCGACCATCCCGATGCCGTGCCCGAAGAAGGTGCCGGGCAGGAACAGCGGGAGGTGCTGGGTCTCCACCGTGACGTCGGCTCCCTTCGCCCGCCAGGAGCGGACCATGCGGTCGGTGCCGAGCGGGTCGACGACGTCGTCGCCCCGGTTCTGCGACACCAGGACGGGCATCTTCGGTGCGACGCGACCCAACCGCTGCTCGTCGACCGCGGTCCGGAACGGTTCCTTGTCCAGGTAGGCGCGGATGGGACGACCGTCCTTCGTGTAGAAGGTGGTCGGCACGAACGGCAGCATGCGCATCACGTCGAAGACGCAGTAGGAGTTGACATCTCGCAGCACGCTGCGACCGAGCTGGTTGAACACCGAGAGGAACGCGTCACGGTGCTGCGGGTAGGCGGCGATGAACCCGTTGACGACCCATCCGACGCCGCCGCCGAGCAGGCTGCCGTCACCGAGCCTGGCCAGATCGGCGAGATCGGGTGCCGGGGCTCCGGCGAATGCGGCGAAGACCGGCAGCTCCGGCGCATAGGACGCGGCCAGCTCGGCCGCGGACCCGGCGGCGAAACCGCCCTCGGAGTAGCCCCAGAAGGCGACCGGCGCCGTCGCGCTGACCCCGAACCTCGGGTTCCGGGCGACGCGGGCCATGTCGATCATCGAGGTGCCCAGGGCAGCGGATTCGGAAAAAACCCAGCTCACCGCCGCCGTTCGACGCGAGGGATGTGAGCCCGCGGGTCAGAAGACGTGCTCTATCGGCGCCTCGCGCCCCGCACCGCTGCGCGTCCCGCGAGACCCGCGACCACGGTGGCGGCGACCCACGGGCCACCGACCAGGATCGGGTCGATCCAGGCGTGATTGTTGTCGGCCCGCTTTGCGCCCACGCGGGACGACCACCCGTGGTGGGTGAGTTCCGCTTTCACCCCGGTCTCGGTGATCGGGTTGTCGGGCCGTCCCTCGGCGAAGGACCGCACATGGGCCTCGGTCGCGGCCACCCGGTCGGCGGCGAGCAGGATCAACCAGTGCGCGGCGCGCGCCTCGCTGAACCGGTACGCCCTGCGGCGCACGATCCCGGACAACCCGCCCATCGGAGTCGACGTCCCGAACACCGGCGGCAGGAAGGCGTGTTCATTCGAGCGTTCCCGGCCTTCGCGACCCGGCTGCTCCTCCGGCACCTGCCAGTGGACTCCCGGCGCCGGACCGACCGGGAGCTCCTTCGGCACGGCGGGCCGATCCGCGGGATCGGCGTCGACACCCCAGCCCGGGATGCGCTCGACGAGAGCCGAGGTGTCCGGGTCGTTCGGCCGGTCTGCAGGGTATGCGGGCATCGAATCCTCCTAGCCCTCGGCGACGATGATGGGTTTGACACACCCATCGAGCTTGGACGAGAAGATGTGGTGGCCCTCGGCGATGTGCTCGAGCGGGATTCGGTGCGTCACGATGTCATTCGGCTTGAGATAGCCGTTGCGGATGTGGTCGAACAGGCGCGGCCACTGCCGCTTGACCGGGCACTGGTTCATGTTGATCGTGAGCCCCTTGTTCAAGGCGTCGCCGAACCTGACGGCGCTGAAAATCGGGCCGTACGCACCCATCACGGAGACGGTTCCGCCTTTCCGGACCGAATCGATCGCCCAGTTGAGGGCGACCGGCGACCCGCCCTGGAGCTTCAACTTGGCCGCGGTGACGTGTTGGAGGAAGTTCCCGTCGGCCTCGGCGCCCACGGCGTCGATGACCCGGTCGGCGCCGATGTTGTCGGTGATGTTCTTCAGGTGGACGACGATGTCGTCGTACTCGGCGAAGTTGTAGGTCTCCGCGAAGGCGAACGATCGCGCCTTCTCCAGCCGGTATTCCAGATGGTCGATGACGATGACGCGTCCCGCGCCCATGAACCACGCCGATCGTGCTGCGTAGAGGCCGACCGGTCCTGCGCCGAAGACGATGACCGTCTCGCCCGGCCGGATGTCGGCCAGCTGCGCACCGAAGTATCCCGTCGCGAGCGCATCGGTGAGCAGTAGCGCATCCTCGAGATCCATCCACTCCGGTATGACGCTCGGTCCGACGTCGGCGAACGGAACCCGGACGAACTCCGCCTGCCCGCCGTCGTAGCCACCACAGGTGTGCGAGTATCCGTAGATCCCGCCCACTGCCGTCGCGTTCGGATTCACGTTGTGGCAGTTGGAATACAGCCCTCTCGCACAGAAGTAGCAGGTGCCGCAGTACACGTTGAAGGGGACCATCACCCGGTCGCCGACCCGGAGGTTCCGCACCGACCCGCCGACCCTCTCGACGACGCCGATGAACTCATGACCGAAGGTCATGCCGGGCCGGGTGTCCGGCATCATCCCGTGGTAGAGATGCAGGTCCGAGCCGCAGATCGCCGCGTGCGTGACGCGCACGATGGCGTCGTTGGGATGCTCGATGCGGGGCACCGGTTTCTCCTCGACGCGCACTTTGTACGGTCCGCGGTACACCATTGCACGCATCGTGTCGGAGGTCCTCGGCGTCATGGGCGGCGGTTACCCGCACCTGGTCCTCACAAACGTGCATGCGATCCGGTCACATCAGCACCTCCTGACCGATCGCCACGGCCGGTGACGGTGTAGAAATGGACGCGGTCATGTGGAGGACCGCGAAAGGAACGAGCAATGTCAGTCGTGTCGTATGTGATCGCCGGATCCGAGGCCACCGGTGGCGCCGGGATCCAGGCCGACCTGCGCACCTTCGCCCAGCTCGGTACCTACGGGGTCGGGACCATCACCTGCATCGTCTCGTTCGACCCGAAGGCGGGATGGGGGCACCGCTTCGTCCCGGTCGACGCCGGCGTCATCGCCGACCAGATCGAGGCGGCCACGGTCGCGCATGAACCCGAGGTCGTGAAGATCGGCATGCTCGGAACGCCCGCGACCATCTCGACGGTCGCCGAGGCGTTGTCCTCCCGGACGTGGCGCCACGTCGTCGTCGACCCCGTCCTGATCTGCAAGGGCCAGGAGCCCGGTGCCGCACTCGACACCGACAACGCGCTCCGCGCCGAGATCCTCCCGCTGGCCACCGTGGTGACCCCGAACCTGTTCGAGGCGGCGACCCTGGCCGGGATGGATGAGCTGACCAGCGTCGACGACCTCGCCGAGGCCGCGCGGCGCATCGCCGACCTTGGCCCGAGGTACGTGGTCGTCAAGGGCGGCGTCGGCCTCCCCGGCGACGAGGCGATCGACGTCTTCTTCGACGGCACCGACGTCACCATCCTGCGAGCGCCCAAGGTCGGCGACGAACGCGTGTCCGGTGCGGGCTGTGTGTTCGCGGCCGCGACCACCGCGGAGCTCACCAAGGGCGCCGAGGTCGTCGACGCGGTCCGCAAGGCCAAGGAGTACACGCACGCCGGCATCGTCGGACGCCTGTCCTCGACCGCGCCGTTCGACGCCGTCTGGCACGGACAGAAGTAGGCCGGCGACCCGGTCTCCCCGGGCTACGGCATGCTGTAGGCAGCACCACCGCCGTCCAGCCGGGAGGAACAGGTGACCGCACCAACCCCAGACGCCGTCGACGTCCTGATCATCGGGGCGGGGATCTCCGGGATCGGAGCCGCGCGCTATCTGCGGACCGAGCACCCGACCAAGACGTTCGCCATCCTCGAGGCACGTGCCGCCGCCGGCGGCACCTGGGATCTGTTCCGCTACCCGGGCATCAGGTCCGACTCCGACCTTCACACGTTCGGCTACGAGTTCAAGCCGTGGACGGACAAGCAGGCGATCGCCGACGCCCCGCGGATCCTCGACTACCTGAACGAGACCATCGAGGAGAACGGACTCGCCGACCACATCCGGTACCAGCACCGGGTGGTCTCGGCGGCGTGGTCGTCCGACGAGGCGCGCTGGACCGTCGACATCGAACGCACCGACACCGGCGAGCCGGTTCGGATCAGCGCGCGGTGGATCTTCTGCGGTTCGGGCTACTACGACTACGACGAGGGGTACAGCCCCGATTTCCCCGGGCAGGATCGCTTCCGCGGGACGATCGTGCATCCCCAGCACTGGCCCGACGATCTCGACTACAAGGACAAGCGTGTCGTCGTCATCGGCAGCGGCGCGACGGCGGTCACCCTCCTGCCCGCGATGGCCGACGACGCCGCGCACATCACCATGCTGCAGCGCACGCCGACCTACATCATCCCGCTGCCGCGCGAGGACGCGATCGCGAACACGCTCAAGAAGGTGCTCGGCAACGAGCGCGGGTACGCGCTGACCAGACAGAAGAACATCCTGCAGCAACGGGTGCTGTACGAGTTGTGCCAGCGTTTCCCGGGCCCTGCGCGACGAGTGATCCGCAAGATCAACGAATCGCAACTGCCCGAGGGCTTTCCGGTGGACACCCACTTCAACCCGCCCTACAACCCGTGGGACCAGCGCCTGTGCGTGGTGCCCGATGCCGACCTGTACCGCGCCATCCGCGGGGGCAAGGCGTCGGTCGTCACCGACCGGATCGAGACGTTCACCGAGACCGGTATCCGACTGGAGAGCGGAACCGAGCTCGAGGCCGACATCATCGTCACCGCAACAGGTCTCAACATCAAGATCATCGGCGGCATCGACCTGACCGTCGACGGGAGGCCGGTGTCGTTGCCGGACACCGTGGTGTACCGCGGGATGATGCTGTCCGGCGTCCCCAACTTCGCGCTGGCGATCGGATACACCAACGCCTCGTGGACGCTGAAGATCGGCCTCATCTGCGAGTACTTCTGCAAGTTGCTGCGCCACCTGGATGCTCATGGTTACGACGCGGTGTGGGCGGAGGCCGACCCGGCCATGCCGACACGGCCCCTGCTCGACTTCGGCGCCGGCTACGTCCAGCGCGCGCTCGATCGGCTCCCGAAGCAGGGACCGAAGGCGCCGTGGCTGATGTCGATGAGCTACTACACCGACCGCCGACTGCTCCGCGGAGACGTCGCGGACGAGAACCTGCATTTCGCCCGGGCTCGGCAGCCCGAGCCGGCCGACTGAGCCCCACCTGACGTCAGCCGCCGGGTGGCGACGCCTCGCGGCGGCCGAGTCTCTCGACGATGAGACCGACGCCGATGCCGTGGAGGACGACACTGCCGAGCACGGTCACCGTCATCGCGTACAGGGCGACGTTCGCGAACATGCCGTCGAGATCGTTGAATGCGAGCAAACCGAACACGATCGAGGCCGTACCCCGGGGGCCGAACACCCCGAGGAGCATTCGATCGCGCCGGCCGATGTCCGAACGCACGAGCGCCAGGTACACGGGCACGATCCGCAGCACCGTGAGTGCGGCTACGGCGAGCACGACGATCTCCCAGATGAACCCGAGCTCGAAGACCAGCACACACGTGCACCCGAAGACGAACCACATGGTGAGTGAGGCAAGTGCCCCGACGTCGTCGACGAGGCTGAGCTGCGCCTCGTCCGGCGTGTTCGTGCGTGCCGCCTTGTAGGCGATCCCACAGACGAACGCCGCGACGAATCCGTTTCCGTCCAGCTCGACCGAACAGCCGTAGGCGAGGATCGGGATCAACAGCAGGCTGATGCGGACCGACTGGGCGGTGGCGAGTCCCCGGCGTTCGGAGAAGTTCGTCAGCCTCGCCGCGAAGAACCCGATGAGGCTTCCGGCCAGGACCGCCCACAATGCCGCGGGCACCGCGTCCTCGAGCGCGGCAGCGGGGGAGGCGGCCTTCGCGTGGTCGCCTGCGAGGGCGAGGGCGAAGACGAAGAACGGCGCGACGATGCCGTCGTTGTAGCCGCTCTCGACCGCCAGGAGATGTCGCACCCGCTCCGGGACGCGGCGGTCCCGGACCAGCGAGGAGGTGGGCGTCAGGTCCATGGGTATGACCACGCACGCGATGAGCAGCGCGAGCCCCACCGACATCGACGGCACCAGCGCGAGCCCGAGCAGCATGCAGGCAGCCACCGACAGCGGCATCGCGATGAACAACAGCCGCAACGACGTTCCGCGCTCACCGGCGAAGAATCCGCCGCGCACTTCGATGGCGTCGACGAAGAGCAGGATGGCGAGGATGAGCTCGACGACCGGTTCGGCGATGTCGGTGTCGAGTGCCGTACCGATCGGATTGCTCGTCGCCAGACCGATGACGACCCCGGTGATCACCATCGGCACCGCGCCGGAGACGCGAAAGCGCGCCAGTGTCCCTGCGACGAAAGACCATCCGATGATCACCACGATGCCGATCAGGACGGACGCCATCGACGAATCCTAACCCGGCAAACCGGCCACTTCAGCGGTTGCGCGCAAGGCCGCATGCGTAGGGTTTTCGAGCATGAGCTTCGAAGAGGTGTTCAACGGGGTCGCGATAGCGTTCGAGGCGCTCGGCGCGTTCGCGATGATCGTCGGGTTCGTGATCGCGATCGTGCTCGCAACCCGTGTCCTGTCCCGGAAAGAGGGCGGCAACGAGGCGTATCAAGTGCTGCGCACGACGATCGGCTCGGGGATCCTCCTCGGCCTCGAGATCCTGGTCGCCGCCGATCTGATCCGCACGATCACCTCGAAGCCGTCCGTCGAGGAGGCCCTGATCCTCGGCATCATCGTCGTGATTCGGACAGTGCTGTCGATGTCGATCCAGATCGAGATCGAGGGCACCCTGCCGTGGCGGCGGGCGCTGCTCACCAGTGGGGGCCAGATGTTGGGCGAGGCGGTCGCCCGTGACGTCGCCGCATCGCGGGCGTCGAAGGGCGAGGACCGGGCGGAGCCGCGACCCTGACGGCGTGACGGGCGGGCCACCACTGTTGCCTATGCAGACCGGCATAGCGTAGCGTTCGACGCGTTATATCGGTCGTCATAGTCGCGTGAGGATGTCCAGCCATGCCCACACTCGCCGAAGTCGTCTCGGGCTTCGACCCGCACGCCGAGTTCGTCGTCCCCGGTGAATGGACGCAGGGCCGCACCGCGTACGGCGGGCTCACCGCGGCGCTCGCGGTCGTCGCCGCACAGCACACCGCCGGCGATCCGCTGCCGCCCCTGAAGTCGGCTCATTTCCTGCTCAGCGCGCCGGTGGTCGACACGGCGACCTTCACCGCACGCCGCCTCCGCGAGGGCAGGTCGGCCTCGAGCGTGGCGGTGGAGACCGTCAGCGGGGGACAGGTGGCCGCGCACGCCTCGCTGATCTTCGCCCGACCGCGTCCCAGCGCGATCGAGCATGACCACATCGGCGCCCCGACCGTGCCGGCCCCCGACGAGTGCCCGACGTTCGCCGACGCCGACGCGCCGCTGCGTCCGGCATTCGTGGACAACGTCGAGATGGTCCGGGCCGGGGGAACCGTCCCGCTGGCGAACGACGGCCGACCGCGTTTCCTGGCGTGGGTGCGGCATCGCGGCGCCGAAGGCGTCGACCCCACGATCGCGCTGGTCGCGCTCGCCGACGCGATGCCGCCGGCGACCACCGCGGCCTTCACCGAGTGGGCGCCGGTCAGCACGATGAACTGGACCATCCACGTCTGCACCGACGAATTGCCCAAGCCGACCGACTGGATGCTCCTCGAGTCGTCGAGCACGTTCACCCGCGACGGGTACTCACACCAGGCGATGACCCTGTGGGACAGCGACCTCCGTCCTGTCCTGCAAGGTTCTCAGACGGTGGCCCTGTTCGCCTGACCGCGGCGGGCCGTCAACCGCGGGACTCGCGGAGGGCGCGGCCCTGCTCGACGAACTTCTGGTCTTTCTTCGCGTTCTTGTCGGACACCTTCGTGTCCCGGGGCGGTAGCTGGAGGTGTTCTTCCGCGGCCATTCCCGCCTGGAGTTGCCGCCCCCGCTCGAGTTCGGCGTCGAACTCGGCTCCGAACAGCAGGGCGAGGTTGGTCAGCCACAACCACAGCAGGAACACGATGACCCCGGCCAGCGCGCCGTACGTCTTGTTGTAGCTGCCGAAGTTGGAGACGTACAGCGCGAAGGCCGCCGACGCGAGAATCCAGGTCAGGATCGCGAGAACCGCACCCGCACTGATCCACCGGAACCTCGGCTGCTTCACATTCGGCGTCGCCCAGTACAGGACGGCGACGATCACGACGACGAACACCAGCACGACCGGCCAGCGCGCGATGTTCCACACCGCGAGCGCCGTGGACCCCAGGCCGATGGTGTCGCCGATGGACTGCGCGATCGGACCGCTGACGGCGAGCATGAGGGCCACGGCCGCGGCGAGGATCAGGGCCACCAGGGTGACGAGGAGCATCGCGGGCCGCAGCTTCCAGATCGGTCGGCCCTCGTCGACCCCGTACATGCGGTTCATCGCACGCCCGAAGGCTCCGACGTACCCCGACGCCGACCACAGCGCACCGGCGAGACCGAGGACCAGGGCGAGACCGGCGCTGGGCGCGTCCACCAACTGTTCGACCGGACCGCGGAGCGTGTCCACCGCCGACGACGGCCCGAGTTCGTCGATCATCTGCATCACCGCGTCGACCGTCTTCTCGCCCTGGCCGAAGACGCCGAGCAGCGACACGAGCGCGAGGAGTGCGGGGAAGAGCGAGAGCACCGAGTAGTAGGTGAGCGCCGCGGCGAGGTCGGTGCACTGATCACGGCCGAACTCCCGCGCCGTCTTCTTGAGCACGAACATCAGCGACGGTTTGGTCAGGTCCGTCGGCGACTCGGGCTTGCGGGGATCGTCGGGATCGGCGAGCTCGGGGGCGTCGCGGACGTCGACGTCACCGGCCTTCGGATCATCGGGCTGTCGATGCTCTGGCATGCCCCGGTGTAGCCGCCCGGCCGGGTGGCCAAACACGACCGCCCCGAGGCTCGCTCATGGACGGCCGCGCGCCGGCTGCCGTCTGCAGCCCGCGGCTCCGCAGCCGCAGCACGCCGTGGTACGGCTCAGTGCGCGTGGTAGACGTCGTCGACGACGTGCTGGAGGTCGCCCTGGATGATCCGGGTCAGGGATGCGGGCGTCTCGTCACGGAAGCGGGAGAGGTCGATCGGCTCGCCGAACTCCACGACGGGGCGTCCGCGGTCGTCGTCGGGGTAGGCGATACCCGCGGACACCAGGGAGATGTCCAGACCGGCTCGCAGGGCGCGATGGGCGATGTGGCCGATCCCCGTGCCGAGCTTCTGCAACCGGGTGACATCGCCGTCGTTACAGGTCCCCTCCGGGAAGACGGCGATGCTGTCGCCGCGCTTCATCCGGTCGACGCAGACGCCGAACATCTGACCGGCGGCGGCCGCCGCGGCACGGACGCCGTGATCCTTGGGTCGGAACACCGGTATGCCGCCGAGCGTGTCGATCTTGCGCCGCTGCTCGGGGTCCTCGAACAGTTCGTCCTTCGCCAGCACACGCATGTGGCCGATCCGCCGCCGGATCGGGGAGCGGAAGCCGGCGGCCGCGAGCACGAGCGGATCCCTCTCGGAGACATGGTTTGCCGCGATGAGTAGGGGGTTGCCGCTGCGTGCCGCGCGCACCAGGCGATCGCGGGATGCGAACTGCACCACCGGGCGGATCCTGGCCGCGAGCATGCCGTACATCAGCTTCGCCCGAAAGCGATCCTGCTGATGCTCTCGGTAGTGCTCGTACACCGCGTCGGACCGGGCCAGATCTACGTCCATCTAAGTTACGGTACCGTAGGTTAGGGTCCGATACCATTCATTCCGGCACGACGACGGCGCGTCCGCGCAGTTCATTGGCCGCAAGCCGCCGGTACGCCTCGAGCCCGTCGTCGAGCGAGAACCGTTCGACGGCAACCTTCAGCACCCCATCCCGAGCGAGGTCGAGCACCTCGATGAGCTCCTCGCGCGCACCCCAGTAGGGTGCGCGGACCGACACCTCGAACGGCTGCGTGAAGAACCCGACCTTCGCGGCTGCGACACCGTCGCCGATGCCGACGATGACCACGTCGCCCATCGTGCCGACCATCCCCATCGCGGCGTCGAGGGTGGGCTGCAGGCCGACGAAGTCGAAAACGGCTGTCGCACCCTCGTTTCCGGTGATCTTTCGAACGTTGGTCACCGCGTCGGCGTCACTGCGCACCACTTCGTGCGCACCGTTCTCCCGGGCGAAGTCGAGCTTCTCGTCGGTGACGTCGAGAGCGATGATGCGCGCAGGGGTCAGATGGCGGAGCAACTGGATGCCGACGTGCCCCAGACCGCCCACGCCGATGACCACCGCGGTGGTGCCGCCGACGAGCTTGGGCAACGTGGGCTTGATCGCGTGATACGGCGTGAGGCCCGCGTCGGTGAGCGGCACGGCCGACACCGGGTCGAGGTCGCCGAGGGGAACGAGGTGGCGCGGGTCGTCGACGAGCATGTACTCGGCCATCGCTCCCGGGTTCCCCAGTCCGGGCGGCGCGATGCCCAGTTCCGCGGCGCGACTGCAGTAGTTCTCCAGGCCTCGTGAACAGAAGTGGCACGTCCCGCATCCCCACGGGCCGTACACCGCTACCGACGTGCCCTCCGACAATCCGGTGACGCCGCTCCCGACGGCTGCGACGACGCCGGCACCCTCGTGGCCGAGGGTCATGGGAAGGGGATAGGGAAATCCCTCCGCCGGGAGATTGAGGACGAAATCATCCGAGTGGCAGGCGCCTGCGGCGGTGACCTCGAGCAGCACCTGCCCCGGACCGGGTTCGGGCTTGTCCACCTCCCGCAACTCCGGCGGGCTCTGCGGCTTGACGATCTGGATGGCTTTCATGCGCATACCTTTCGATCAGGCGGACCGGGTCCACCTCCTGTATCTACTCGCGTACCGGTCCGACCGAGGACCGCTCGGCAGAACTGGGCATGATCTGGCGGTTGGCGTGCGGGATCGGCGAATCTTGTCGGGCTGTCCGCCTCACCATCGACGCGACGAGTTCTTCGCCGCGCATCTCACGCATTGCCGTGCGGCGGGCAGGACCTCGAGGCGTTCCGCGCCGATCTCCTCGCCACAGGTCTCGCAGCGTCCGTAGGCGCCGCGACCGAGACGCTCGAGCGCGGCGTCGATCTCCTCGAGACGCACGCGCGACCGTTCGAGCTGTGCCACCAGCTGGCCGCGCTCGACGGCGAGCGTCGTGCCCTCCGGATCGTGTTCGTCGTCGGAGGCCGTGTCGGCGGTGGCCTCGATGACCGACGCCAGGCGGGCCGACATCGACTCGATGAGTTCCGATGTCCGCGCGCGCTCGGCGATCAGCGAGGCCTCGGTGTCGTCGGGATCGGTCATCGTGGAAGGCGCCGTACGAGATGGGGTCGCGCGGTCACGCATGCACGTTTCGCAGGCCGACCGCTCCGCGCAGGCCCGAGCAGTTGACGCAGCCCACACATCCGACGCAGTTCCGGCAGCGGAAGCATCCGATGCAGCCGACGCATCGGATGCAGAATGCGCTCGCCACCGTTCCCGCACTACCGAGAACCGCGAAGCTCAGCAAAGTGCCGAAACTCGACGCCACGAGGGCGCTGCCGGCTGTGACGGCCGATCCCATGACACCCGCACTCGCCGCGGTCCCGGCCGACGAGCTGACCCCTGCGCTGAGCGTCGTCGCCGCCGATGCGGCCACCGCGGCGCTCCGAACGGTTGCCGCCGATCTGGCGACCGCCACGCTCGAGGTCGTCGCGACCGAACCGACCACCGAGGAGGAAGTCGCCGTGGAGGTATGGACGGTCTTCGCACGGTCTCGAGTGAGCAGTCGCATGGGGACCATCATCTCTCAGCCGACCCTGGCCGCACGGACTTTCGACCTCAGGTGCCGCAGAACGTCTGGAAGGAAGACGCGAACTCCTCGGGGGCCGGGGTCGTGTACCGGACCCACTCGACCCTGCGGTCGAACGGATGGGTGACGACATCCAGGAGCTCGTCGAACGGGCCCATGTCCCCGTCGGTGGCAGCGCGCAGCGCCTCGTCGACCCGGTGATTGCGCGGGATGTAGAGCGGATTGACGCGGTCCATCGCGTCGGCGGTCGACGCGTCGTCACGGCCGTGCTCGGCGAGAGCGGCCCGCCAGCGCGCGATCCACGGGGCCGACCGCTCGCGGGGCAGAATCTCATCAAGCGGGCCCGGGCGACCACGCAGGTCCTCGGCGAGCGCCCGGAAGGTGCCGGTCCAGTCCGCCCGGTGTTCGCCCATCAGGGCGAGGAGATCGTCGATCAGGTCGTGCTCGACGAAGGTGTCGGCGAGGCCCACCTTCGCCGACAGTCCCGCGTTCAGATGCTGCTTGTAGCGCGCATCGAACGACGACAGGACGGCCGTCGCCACGGCGACCGCCTCGTCCGGCGTGGGCGCGACGAGTTGCAGGAGCGTCTCGGCGAAGCGGGCGAGATTCCACTTCAGCACGCCGGGCTGGTTACCGAAGGCGTAACGACCGCCCGAGTCGATGGAGCTGAACACCGCCGCGGGGTCGAACGCGTCGATGAACGCACACGGTCCGTAATCGATGGTCTCGCCGGAGATCGTGGTGTTGTCGGTGTTCATCACGCCGTGCACGAAGCCGACCAGCATCCACCGGGCGACGAGGGCGGCCTGCCGTTCCACGACCTCCTCGAGGAACTTGACGTACCTGTTGCCGCCGCCGGAGACCGGGAGCTCGAGGAGATCGGGATAGTGCCTCGCGATGGCGTAGTCGGCGAGCGGCTGGAGCAGTTCGCCGACGCGGACCGCGAGCTCGAAGGTCCCGACCCTCAGGTGGCTCGACGCCACTCGGGCGAGAACCGCTCCCGGCTCGGGGCCGGACCGATGCACGTCTCGACCGGTGGCGACCACCGAGAGCGACCGCGTCGTGGGTATGCCGAGCGCATGCATCGCCTCGCTGACCAGGTACTCGCGCAGCATCGGTCCCACGACCGCGAAGCCGTCGCCGCCGCGGGAGAACGGTGTCGGGCCGGAGCCCTTCAGCTGTAGATCGACCCGGTTCCCGGCCGGATCGCGCAGTTCTCCGATGAGCAGGGCGCGCCCGTCTCCGAGAAGCTGCGCGTAGTTGCCGAACTGATGACCCGAGTACGCGGTCGCCACCGGCGTGGCGTCGGCGGGAGCAGCCGAACCGACCAGGATCGCGATGCCGTCGTCGGACCGCAGGGACTCGACGTCGAGCCCGAGTGCGACTGCCAGAGGTTCGTTGAGCACCAGCAGTCTCGGGTCAGGGGCCTCGACCCCCTGCCAGGCGACGGTCAGCCGGCTCAGCTCGTCGGCGAAGGTGCTCTCGAAGCCGGCCAGTGCCGTGCTGGTTCGGGCGGGGGAGGAGTCGTGTGCGGCCACACTTCGAGCGTAACCACAGCATCCGCGTCGGGAGCGGTCGCAACCATCCGCCCACGGCCCCGCGAATCGCACGCATGTGCGAATATGGAACCCGTGAACGCTCAGAGGAAAGCCGGACTCACCTCCGACGACCTGCACTCACTGTCGGCGGGGCTCGACGCCGGCAAGCGGGTCACCGTCTACCTTCGCGACCCGATCCCGGCGCTCGGCATCGACGCCGGGACCTCGGCTCGTGTGATCTCCGTCGACGGAACCACGGTCACGGTGCGTCCGAAAGGTGTCGACGACCAGCTGCCGTTCGAGGCCGACGAACTCCTGCTCCACCGACCGTCGGCGTCCACGTCCACCCGCTCCCGCGCGTCGAAGGCCACCACCGCTGCGCCGGCACCGTCCGCGAGTCCGCGTGCGACGCCGAAAGCCGTTGCCTCCGAGCCGCCGACGAAGCCGGCGCCCACCGATCGACCCGCGACGACTGCCCCGGACCGTTCTCCGGCCGCGGCCACCACGAGCACGAAACCCAAACCCGCACCGGCGAAGTCGACCAGGCGCGGCAAATCGACTCAGGCGCCGGTCAGCGTGACCGTTACCTCGGCAGGCGAGAGCACATGGACGGTGACGGTGTCGCACGGCAGCAAGAAGGGCAAGGCCACCGAGGTGACCGCTGATCGAGTAGCCCGTGCCATGCGGGAACTCGGTGACGAGACGGCGATCGCGGCCGTCGACGACGTGATCGAGAGCGCCCGAGTCGCCGCCCAGCAGAAGATCGACGAGTTGACCCGCGAACTCGAACGCGCGAAGGCCGCGCTGGCTCATCTCGACGCAGGGACGGGCGAGAACTGAAGCCCTCGACGGGTGGGCTGCCCCGGGATCCGGGCGGCCCTCAGGTCACCGGTAGGTCGACGATCTCTCCTGGACATCCGTCGTTCAGTGCCTGCCGCACCATCGCGATGATCCTGGGATTGCGCGGTTCGTCCATATGCGGCCCTCCGTCGATCCCGTCACGCACACAGACCCCGCCGTCGAGGTGGCGGTTGCGTTGTCCGCCGGCTGCAGGCGGGTCGTCGTCGATCGTCCTCAGCGTGGTGTAGGCGACGCTTCCCGGCGTGTCGTCACCTCGGTTCAGCGCACGCAGGAACGGACTCGTCGGGCACATGTCGTCGCCCGTTCCCGGCGGGAGAAGGCATGCCGGGCGCCAGCCGTACTGGCCGGTGCCCATCGACACATAGTGTTCGACATGGGCTGTGCCACCGAGGAATTTCAGATAGTGACGGGCCGCAAGACCGCCCATGCTGTGACCGACCAGGTCGACCTTGTGCCCCGGCTGCCCGGAGCGCGCCTGTGCGACGACGCGGGCGATCGCAGCGGCATTCTCCACGTTGACGTCACCGGGCAGATCGACGACGTGGACGGGACGGCCGTCGGCCGCGAGCGCACGCCTCATCGGCTCGAAGGTGGCCTTCTGCGGCGGCAACAGCCCGCCCGCGGTCCAGCCGTGGATGAGTATCACCGGATTTCGCGTCGGTGCCGCGACAGCGGTGGCCGCGACGATCGCGACCGATGCGATCGCCGCGATGGTCACGAGAGCGAGGCACAGGCGTCGGACGGGCTGCGTCATTTGACCTCCACGAGGTTGGCGTCGCGTCCTCCGGTGGTCTGCTCCCAGACTCACACACTGTCGAGCCGATCGACCCGTACACCGCGGTGACATTCGAGCGCGAAACCCGCAGGAGTGTCGTCGGTACGCTCGGAGGTGTCCGATTCGTGACGGGGCGGAGGCTTTCGCCGGCCGGAGCGTCGGGAACCGAAGGAGCAAAGCCATGGATGCACTGATCTTGCTGGCGGTTGTCGTCATCGTCGTCGGCGTGGTGTTCGTCGTGCAGCAGCGGTCGACGGCCAATACCGCACGAACTCTCGACGACGCCAAGGCCGATGCACGGCAGGCGATCGAGCGTCTCGGCGGGCAGGTGTACATGCTGGTCGGCGACAACCCTGCATCGAAGCAGGCACTGGCCGACGCGTCCGAGCGATTCACCGCCGCGTCATCGCAGATCGAGCAGGCCAACTCGCCCGCGCAGGCACGTCTCGCCAAGCAGACAGCACTCGAGGGCCTGTACTACGTCCGGGCCGCACGGACCGCGATGAATCTGGATCCCGGCCCACCGATCCCGGAACTCGAGGGCCAGCGCAGCGCCGGTGCCGTCACCGAGCATCGGAAGGTCGAGTTCGAGGGACGACAGGTCGAGGCGTCGCCCGAGCCGTCCGACAAGACCCCGAACTACTTCCCGGGCGGTCGGGTCGCGGGGCGCCCGGTTCCTGCCGGCTGGTACTCCGAACCGTGGTGGCGACCGGCACTCGTCGCCGGAGCCTGGGGCATGGGCTCGATGCTGCTGTTCTCGTCGCTGTTCTCCGGCATGGCCGGAGTGCCGTACGACGCGCAGGCCTTCGAGAACGGCGTCGGCGACGGCTCCGAGGGCGGTTTCGGCGGCGGGGGAGACGAATTCGGTGGCGGCGATGCCGGCGGCGACGGCGACTTCGGCGGTGACGCAGGTTTCGACGGCGGCGGCTTCAGCGGCGATGGGGGAGGCACGGACTTCGGCGGCTTCGACTTCTGAGTCGCGTTCGAGTCCCCTCCGCCCGAGGATTCGTTCGGCGGCGCCGTTCCATCGACCCGCGCCGCAACGGGGAGTCCGGCGGGGAACAACGAGAGCCCGAGAGCGCCTCTGATTCACGCTGGACGCGAATCACACTGCCGGATACGCACATTCGCTTCATCAGCCTGTGGAGAAGCTCCCCGAGTGTCCGACAGCACGAGGTAGTATCGAACATATATTCGATCGGCGGACTGTGGGGTGGTCGTCATGACCGAGACAACATCGGTCGACGCTCCTTGTGATGCTGTGGCGATCGTCGACGAGATCCACCGGCTCTGCGCCGCGCTGCAGCGGGCTGAGCTTTCGACGTTGACCGATGCGCAGGTGGAGTATGTGGCCGCCGAAACCGAGCGCGCGAGAAACCGTTTGGCGTTCGCCGGTGATCAGCAGGTGGTGGAGGTCGAAACCCGCGACCTTCCGCGCAAGACCGGCCGGCGCAACATCCTGGCCTACATGCACGATGTGCTGCGGATGACCCGGCCTGGTCGCCGCCGCGCCGAGGCGAAAGCCATCGCGACGTTCACCGACCTCACCGGCCAACCCCTCGAACCCGAAAACCCGACACTGGCTGCAGCATTCGCCGACGGATGCGTCGGCCCCGATCACGTACACGCGGTGATGGACGTGCTCGATCAGATCCCCGCCGCAATAGCCCATGACGTGACGGCTGCTGCCGAACGGACGATGGCCGAGTACGCGACCTGGATGACACCACCGGAGATCGAGCGTGCCGGCGCCCGCCTGCTGGCACACCTCGACCCCGACGGGGTCTTGACTGACCTCGAGGACCGCAGACGACGCCGCAAGCTCTGGATCAACCGGCAACGCGCTGATGGCACATCGAAACTCACCGCCACCCTCACCCCAGAACTGCGCGCACGCCTGGCGACGTTCTTGGATGTGTGGGCGCGCCCCGGGATGAACAACCCCAACGACCCCGACTCACCGACCGGATCGATCCAGGACGCCGACCCCGAGCGGCTGGAAGCCGCTGCGCAACGGGATCTGCGTACCCCGGCACAACTCAACCACGACGCCCTCAACGCACTGCTGCAAGCGGTGTTCGACGACGGGTTGCTCGGCAAGACTCATCGGGGGTTGCCCATCCAGTTGATCGTCAAAGCCGACCTGGCAGATCTGCAGCGTGCGGCCGGGCTGGCGGCCACCGCCGATGGCACCCTCATCGACATCGAGGGCCTGATCTCCATGGCCGGCCGGGTGGAGCCGTGGCTGGCGATTTTCGTCGATGCCACCGCCGCACCGCTGTATCTCGGACGCGGCACACGTCTGGCGTCGATGGAACAACGCCTGGCGTCCTTCGCCCGTCCCGGCGGTGACACCTGCTCCGCCCCCGGTTGCGATGTGCCCGCAACGCGTGTGGAGATGCACCACGCCCATACCGACTGGGGTGACGGTGGTGGCACCGACATCGACAACCTCGCCCCAGCCTGCACCCGCCATCACCACATGATCGGCAACCGCCCCGGCGACTACACCACCCGCATGATCGGCAGCGGACCCGACGCCGGGCGCTGCACCTGGCAACTCAACACCGCACCCGGCACACCACCCCGACGCCCACGGATCAACCGAAAACCCGACATCGGCCACCGATTCCGACACATCCTCACCGAGACCCGCAACAACATCCACCCCACACCTGACAAGCCCGACCAGCGCAGGGCACCCGACCAACACGGACAACCCGAACCCGGGTCGCCCGACGATCCGCCACACCCACCACGGTTCCACTACACCGACCTGCAACACGCCACACCGGCCGAACTCGCGCTGTATGCCGCACTACTCGACCACGCCTACCCGAACTGAGGCGCCGTCGGCGGTATCGCCGACCCAGCCGGGGATGTGCTCGCGATCGAGACACACGCCATGACACGGAACCGGGCACCGACGGTGAGGCCACAACCCGCAGACGCACAGATGGTTCAGCCGCCTGGGCGCCTCGATGCTGGCTGTCCGCGCCAACGAGCGGTCCGCGGCCGCAGCCGGCATCAACGTGTCGCGGACCAAGCTGGTGCCCTTCGCCATCGCCGCGTTCATCGCGGGGGTCGGCGGTTCGTTGATGGCCTACCAGCAGACCGTCGTCGTACCGACGTCATACGTCGCGATCGCCGGCATCGGCATGTTCGCGGTGTCCTATCTCGCCGGGATCACGTGTGTGTCCGGTGGTGTCCTCGCCGGCATCATGGGTGCCGGCGGAATCCTCTTCGTGTTCCTCGATCGCGTGGTGGACCTCGGCGAGTACTACCACGTCATCACCGGGGTCCTCTTGGTGATCACCATCATCGCCAACCCCGAGGGCATCATCTCCGAGGTCCACAGGGCGATCAACTGGTTGCGCGGCAAGGTCACCAGCCGCTCACAGGACGAGACCCCACCCGAACTCCTCAGCGCCACCGATGCCCTCTCTCCGCCACCCGAATCCGCTCGCGAAGTGGGAGAGGTGCTGCTGTCGTCGACGGGTATCGGCGTGCACTACGGTGGGGTGACGGCCGTAGACGACGTGTCCTTCGATGTCCGGGAAGGCGAGATCATCGGTCTCAGCGGCCTCAACGGGGCAGGCAAGACGACCTTCATCGACGCGATCAGCGGATTCGCCGACGCGGCAGGCAGCGTCGTGCTCGACGGGGAGCGTCTCGACGGCCGACGACCCCACGAACGGAGCCGCCGGGGCCTCGGCCGGACGTTCCAGGGCATCAAACTGTACGACGACCTGTCGGTCCGCGAGAACGTGACCATCGGCACGACGGCCGCGCGGCACCGCGGAAGGCCGACAGGGTCGGGGGACGACGACCTCGAGAGACTCTTCGACGTCCTGCACCTGACCCCGGTGGTCGATCGTCCGGTCAAGGAACTCTCGCAGGGCCGGCGACAACTCGTGTCGGTTGCCCGGGCGCTCGCCGGGCGCCCCCGCGTGGTTCTGCTCGACGAGCCCGCAGCCGGTCTGGACAGTACCGAGAGCGTGTGGCTCGGACACCGCCTTCGGGCCATCCGGGACGCCGGCCTGACCATCGTCATGGTCGATCACAACATGGAACTCGTCCTCGAGGTGTGCGACCGCATCGTCGTCCTGGACCTCGGCCGCGTCATCGCGATCGGGACGCCGGACGAGATCCGCAACGACCCCGTCGTCACCAGCGCCTATCTCGGCGCCGCCCACGCCAGGCAGGAGCTCAAGGCATGAGTACCGTCCTCAGCTGCACCGCGCTTGATACCGGTTACGTCGGCCGTCCCTGCGTGCGCGGATTCGACCTCGAGCTCCAGGCCGGCGAGGTGCTGGCGCTTCTCGGCCCCAACGGCGCAGGAAAGACGACGACGCTGATGACACTGGCGGGGTTGCTGCCGTGCCTCGGCGGTGAGGTATGCATCGACGGACACCCGGTCAAGCCCGGTCACGCGCGTAGCGCGGTCAAGGCCGGCCTGGTCCTGGTTCCCGACGACCGGTCGCTGTTCACCACGCTCACGGTCGAGGAGAACCTGCGGCTGTCGGTGAGAGCTCGACGGGGATGGCGCACTGAACGCGACACGGTCCTCGAGACATTCCCGCAGCTCGCCGACCGCCTGAAAGTCCCTGCCGGAGCCCTGTCCGGCGGCGAGCAGCAGATGTTGGCGATCGGGCGAGCCCTGGTCCAGCACCCCAAGGTGCTGCTGATCGACGAACTCAGCATGGGCCTGGCCCCGGTGATCGTGGAACGTCTACTGCCGGTCGTACGCGAGGTCGCCGACAGGACCGGCGCCGCGGTCGTACTCGTCGAACAGCACGTTCAGTTGGCTCTCGAGGTCGCCGACACCGCGATCGTCGTACGGCACGGTCAGCAGGTGCTGAAGGGCAGGGCCGCTGATCTCGCCGCGGCTCCGGAGCTCGTCGAGAACGCATACCTGGGGGAGGCGTTCGCCTCCTCGTGAGTCCCTCGTCCATGCCCGGTCAGGCAGTGGCCGTCTCGGGCACACCGGCGTTTCCGGGTCATGAGTGATGTCGCCCGCGACATCACCTCGGCGCGGCGCCATCGATCGAGGTCGCCGACGCGGATCGAGGTCGCAAGCGCAGGGAACTCACAGATCGGCGGCCGAACCGAACCTCGACGAGCGAAGCGACTACGTGCTCGCCAAGGAGGCCTTCTTCTTGGCGGCGTCGAGCAGATCCGCAACCGGCACCGAGAGGTCCGCCAGCTGCTCGGGATCGACCGGCAGCCCCTGTGACAGTACGCGTTTGGCGAACATGAACTCCTGTGGACGGTTGACGCAATCAGCCGCGATCAGTTCCCCGTCACGCAGGTAGAAGCATGCGAACTCACGGTCCGAGGTCGGGTCCCCGCGGAGGACGACCCGGTCGTACCCGGTGTTGAGCCCGGCGATCTGAAGCTTGAGGTCGTACTGATCGGACCAGAACCAGGGCAGCGCGGAGATCGTCGCCGGCTTCCCGCACATGGTGGCCGCTGCCACCTTCGCCTGCTCTCCGGCGCTGGGAACCGACTCCAGCCGGACCTTGCCGTACCGCGTGTCGTGATAGGTGACGCAGTCGCCGGCCGCGGTGATGTCCGGGTCGTTCGTCCGCCCCTGGGCATCGACGACGATGCCGTCGTCGACGTCGAGTCCGGCATCGATCGCCGGCGCGACGTTGGGCCGGACGCCGATGCCGACGACCACCAGATCGGCGGGAATCGTCTCTCCGTCGCCGAGGCGAACGGCGCGCACGCGCTCGGTTCCGTCACCGCTCGCGTCACCGTCGAAGGCCACAACCGCGGCGTCGGTGCGAACCCGGACGCCCTCGGCCTCGTGGATGCGGCGATAGAAGTCGGCGACCTGCGGGGCGGTGACACGCTTGAGGACCCGGTCGGCCGCCTCCACGACGGTGACGTCGAGGCCGAGCTTGCGCAGGGACGCCGCCGTCTCGAGTCCGATGTAGCCACCACCGACGATGACGGCCCGGCTGCTGCCGGGGACGTCGGCGCGGATCGCCTCGACGTCCTCCGCGGTGCGGAGGTAGTGCACACCGCTCAGCTCCGCACCCGGGATCGACAGCCGCACCGGGGACGCACCGAGGCACAGCGCGAGTCGGTCGTAGGCGACGGCCTCGCCGTCGTCGAGGACGACCCGCTTGGCGTCGCGGTCGATGCGCTCGGCCCGCGCGCGACGGAACTCGATCCCCTTGGTGGCATAGAACTCCGGGCCGCGGATCAACAGGTCGTCGATCCCGACGGCGTCGGCCAGGTAGGTCTTCGACATCGGGGGCCGGTGATAGGGGAGGTGGGGCTCGTCGCCGATGAGGACGATCTCGCCTGTCCAACCCGACGACCTGAGCGCGGCGCTGAGCTGGGCGCCCGCGTGGCTCGCGCCCAGCACGACAGCACGTCCCGAGGTCATGAGGTCTTCTTCGCCGTGAGTTCGACCATCAGCTTGCTGTAGCCGCGCACGAAGTTCGACTGCACGTACTCGGGCTCCTCGAGCACCTTGATGTCGTCGAAGCGCTCGAGCAGTTCCTCCCACAGGATCCGCAGCTGCAGCTCGGCGAGCCGGTTGCCCATGCAGCGGTGCACCCCGTAGCCGAAAGCCATGTGGTTGCGGGCATTCGGGCGGTCGATGATGAGCTCGTCGGCGCGCTCGAACTTGCTCTCGTCCCGATTGCCCGAGGCGTACCACATCACGAGCTTGTCGCCCTTGCGGATGAACTGGCCGTTGAGGATCGTGTCCTTGGTGGCGACGCGTCGCATGTAGGCGAGCGGGGTCTGCCAGCGGATGATCTCCGACACCATGTTGGGGATCAGGCTCGGATCGGCCTTGAGCTTCTCGAACTCGCCGGGGAACTTGTTGAGCGCATAGACGCCGCCCGACATCGAGTTGCGGGTGGTGTCGTTGCCGCCCACGATCAGCAGCGTCAGGTTGCCGATGAACTCCATCGGCCGCTTCACGAGGTCCTTGGTGTCCTCGTTGGACTGCAACATGCTGATGAGGTCGAACCCCGGTTCCTCGCCGGCGGCCCGACGCGCCGCCTTGTCGTGCCACAGCTCGCTGAACGCGCGGACCATCTCCAGCGCCGCCTGGTAGACGACGTCGGGATCGCTGGCACCGCCGGTCGCCTCCTCGCTGCCGGCCGCCAGGTCGGACCAGCGGACGAGGTTGCGCCGTTGCTCGTACGGGAAGTCGAGGATCGTGGCGAGGGTCCGGGCGGTGATCTCCACCGACACCCGGTCGACCCAGTTGAAGGGCTGCCCGACGGGGAGGTTGTCGAGGACCTCGCACACGCGTTCGCGGATCAGCCCCTCCATCTCCTTGAGGTTCTTCGGCGCGACGACGCCCTGCACCGCGCGGCGCTGCACGTCGTGGCGCGGCGGGTCCATCGCGATGAACATCTCGACGTCGAGACCCGGCGGGGGAGTGCCGATGACGATGAAGGGTTCGGCCGAGAACGTCTCGTGATCCTTGTCGACGGTCAGGATGTCCTCGTACCGGGTCACCGACCAGAACGGACCGAACCGGCTGTTCGGCTGGTAGTGGACGGGCGCCTCCTCGCGAAGGCGCGCGAAGTACGGAGCCCACTGACCCTGGCGGTACATGAACGGGTTGCTCATGTCGATCGCGTCGAGGGAGACCTCGTCGACCGGTGGGATCGGCTTCTCCACAAAGGGTTCCGGTCGCGACTCACCCACGAGACGGCCACGCGCCTTGTGGAAGAGCTGGAGCGCCTGAACCTGGCGGTCCACCGGGATGTTCGCCTGCACCGTTTCGACGACGCGGTCGAGGATCTGCATCAGTGATTCTCCGTTCGGCTCAGAACTGGAATTCGGGAAGGTTGACGATGAGTCCGTCGTGCTCGGCGCCGAGTGCGATCTGACACGACAGGCGCGAGGTCTCCTGGCAATCGGGATTCATCTCGAGCATCTGCTCCTCGGCGGGGGTGCGGCTGCCGGTCGCGGCGATCCATTGCTGGTCGACGGTGACGTGGCAGGTGCCGCACGCGGCATCGCCGCCGCAGTCGCCGTCGATTCCGGAGACCCCGTTGTCGATCGCGACCTGCATGAGGTTCTGTCCCTCGACGAACGGGACCTCGTGCTTCTCTCCGTCGAAGCTGATGAAGGTGACGGTGGCCATGTGGTTCCTCCTCGAAGCCTGCCCGGTGTGATGGTCACCACTAGGTGTTGGCAGTGTCAACATGAGAATGAAGCAGAATGTTGTCCTTGTCAACATTCGTTGGTCAGAAAGTTCGCGAGAGCGCGTTCACCCTGGTCGGGACAGCAGACCCGACTCGGTAGAGTGACCGGCATGGCTTCGCCGCGCACCACCTACCATCACGGCAACCTTCGCAGCGCCCTCATCGACGAGGCCTGGGAGCTCGCCCGCACGAGCGCTCCCGAGAAGGTGACGGTCCGGGAGGTCGCGCGCCGCGCCGGCGTGTCACACAACGCCGCATACCGGCACTTCGCCGATCGCCAGGAATTGATGTCATCGATCGCGGATCGGGCGCTGGCAACGCTGGCCGAGATGATGCGCGACCGGATCGCGACGGTGTCCACCGACCAGGACCCGGCGTCCATCGCGCGCGACCGGTTTCGGGAGACCGCGCGTGCCTACGCCTCGTTCGCCATCGACGAGCCGCATCTGTTCCAGGTGGCGTTTCACGCCGAGTTCTCCCGCCCCGGAGTCAGTCCCGACGTGTCCGAGCGACGAGGTGGCCCCTACGCCATCCTGCACAGCGTCCTCGACGAGATGGTCGAGGTGGGGGAGATCCCCCCGGAACGCCGATCGGATGCGGAGATGGTCTGCTGGGCCTCGGTCCACGGCTTCGCCGAACTGTGCATCAAGGGACCGCTGAGGCTTCTGCCGGAAGACGAGCGCGACAACATCTTCGAGCGATTGCTCGTGACACTCCTCCACGGCCTGAAGGCGCCGATCGCCTGAAAGCCAAAGACCCGCCCCGTGTCGCCGGAGGGGTGGGGGAACAGACTGGCGACTCGGGGCGGGCGGTCTGGGAGACGAACGGCCTGTCAGTCGGTTTCGATCTTGACCTCGGTGCCCTCGTCCTTCGCCTCGGCCACGGGCACGGTCACGGTCAGGATGCCGTCGCGGTAGCCGGCCTTGACCTCGTTCTCGACGAATCCCTGCGGCAGGGTCACCGACCGGGTGAACTCGCCGTAGGAGAACTCGGAGTAGCCCTCGCGGCTCTCACGCTGCTCACGCTTGGCGTTGATGGTCAGCGTGCCGTTGCGGATGGTCACGTTGACGTCCTTGTCCGGGTCGATGCCGGGAAGTTCGGCGCGCACGACATATTTGCCGTCCTCGACCTGCTCCTCGACCTTGATCAGATGCCCGTTCGAGCGGAGCAGATCCGCCGCGGGAAAGCTGTTGAAGAACTCAGCGATGTTGGGGAACAGCGAACGAGTCGCCAACTGCGTTGTGGCCATGATCCAACCTCCCTTGTCGTCTGAAATCAGCCATCTACCTCTGGTTCTACGCAGCTCGTGACGAGTTTCGAGGGTCTTAGGACTCAAGGTCCCGAGCCCGTCGCCCCTACCAACGCGCAGGTGAGACGGTGTATTCCTGGAAGCCTGCCCTGTTGATGTCCCCACGCTCGGTGAACACCCCTGTGCGACAGACGCTTCCGCACGACGAAGCCGCCCGCCCGGGACGGACTCGGCCCCGGACGGCCCGGGCGGATGATCATCACCGTCGAGTACGAACGCCCGCGGGACGGCTCCGCCGAGGCCACGTGCGCGATCTCGGGCCGTCAGTCCGAGAGTGACTGTGACGCTTCCCGATACAAGCGGTCGACGTCCTCGGGGCGGGGCGGCTCGGTACCCGGCGTCAGCATCGCCGCGGCACCGGCGGCATTGCCGTAGCGCACCGCGTCGACGATCGACCAGCCGCGCGCCAGCGCGACGACGGTCGCCGCCACCATGCTGTCGCCGGAGCCGACACCGGTGCCGGCGACATCCACCGGAACACCTGGGACGTCATGATCCTCGTCGGCGGTGACGACCAACGCGCCGTCGGCACCGAGCGAGACGATGACCACCTGACCGATGTTGCGTCGGATCAGCTCTCGGGCCGCCGCGACCTGCGACGGGCGGTCGGGGAGCGGTTCGTCGACGAACTCACGCAACTCCCGGACGCTCGGCTTGATCAGGTAGGCGCCGGTCACCCAGTGCAGGGCAGCGCCACTGGTGTCCACGACGAGCCGGCAGCGGCGGTCCCGGGCGATCCTCGAGACGGCGCCGAAGAATCCCGGCGAGCAGCCGGGCGGCAGGCTCCCGCTGACCACCAGGTCCGACGCGGACGTCGCCGCGGCGTCGACGGCCCGGAGCGCACGCAACTCGTCGTCGGCGTGCAGTTGCGGCCCGGGCATCACGAACCGGTAGCACTCGCCGCTCGCTTCCTCGACGACATTGAACGATTCCCTCGTCGGCTCGTCGACCCGGACGACGCGGAAGTCGACCCCGTCGGTTGCCAGAAGTGACTCGATGTGTCGCCCGGTATGTCCACCACTGACGATGACCGCCGTCGACGACGCCCCCAGCCGCGCGGCGGTCCGCGCCACGTTGATCCCGCCGCCGCCGGGGTCGTATCGGGGCGTGCTGCATCGCATCTTCGAGCCGGGCATCAGTCGAGGAACCGTCGAGTGGATGTCCAGCGCGGGGTTCATGGTGACGGTGAGGATGTGCGGCATCGAGTCGGGCCTTTCGGCATGATGTCGTGTGGACGCTGAACAGACGGTGGTCTGTCTCGAATGTGCTCCTACGCCATCGTCGTGAAAAGGGTCTTTGGGCCCCGTGCGACATCCGCGACGCGCGCAGATCCAGCGCGCACGAGACCTGCGCCTCGTATCGTGGGCGACGCCCGAACACCAGGGCGGGACGGTCTCCGCCTGGCCGGGAAAGCGACACCTCGGGGCGCATCATCAGGTGCGGAACAAGGAGACACGCAGTGGAGACATTCGAGGTTCCTGTGCGCCGCCCGGGAGAAGGGTCTACAGGTGCTGCGCGACGGCCGATGGCACGACGTCACCCCCCCGCTGACAGTGGACGAGCACATCGCCGCCAGGCTCGCGGGATCCCGGGCCGGGCTGCTGAACGCGGCCGCGCGACGAGAGGCGAGCGGGTTCTCTCCGCCGACGGCTGACGACCTCCCCGCTGCGACGGAACCTCGGCGGCGAGTGGCCGCAACCAACGTGCATGCGAACATCGAGTGCAGGTCAACCGACGGTATGCGCCACCGCTGCAGCAGGGAGTCCACGGCTCGGAACCGTCCGACTGCGAGAACGGATGCCGCAAGGCGCCATCGCAGCGAACCGCACCAGCACCGCCGCAGTCGAGGCACACCGATTCGCGGTGTCGACGATGCGCGCCGTCTTCGAGGTCATCGACCGGCGCCGCGGCTCGGCGCAACTCGGTGGCGCGGCTGCTCCGGATGTGATCGATCAGGTCGACGCGGTCGTGCGCCATGACGCGTTCGGGATCGTCGGCTCGGGCACGGCACCGACGACACAGCAGTCGGGCTGCACGCGAATCCAGCGCGTGCACGCACAGCTGTGCGACGTGAGCGCGGCCGAGATCTTCGGCACCTGCCTGATCGGCGGACGGATCCGGGTCTTCGCCGGCCGCGTCGAACGCAAGCCGGTCCGAGTCCGTGCCCCGGGTCCGCGAACACCCGCCGTCGGTGGGCGCGGCGCGCTCGAACGCGCCGAATACCGCTGGCAGTTGGTCTCTCTCGAGTTCTGCTGAGCCAGCGTCGAATCCGGTCCCATTCGACTGGGCGCGGTCTGACCGCACAGACGTCTGGGTGAGACGAGACGCCTCATCTCTTCCGCTCGCCGTCGATCACCTCGGCGAAGTACGCGTCGAGACGCTCGAACAAAGGCCAGGAAGGCCTCGAGGTGACCATCTGGCGAGTCTGCGTAGACCGCCGCGGTCATCTCGCTGTGCATCGCGTTCACGCCGGCTGCGACGCGCGCACCGACCTCGGTCACCCGGACGACGCGGGACTTGGCATTTCCCGGGGGATGCTCGACGCTCACCAGTCCGTGGGCACGCATCTTGTTGAGGGCCTGCGATAGTGGGGGTACCGCAGAACGTCGCCTCGGCAATCATGGTGATTCTCGTCGTCGCCGTCTTCGTCACGGCGCTCGCCCTACCCTGGCTTCCGCTGCCCGACCAGCGCAACCGAACCAAGTCCGAACGTCTCGGCGCCATGATCATCGTGTGGGTCTTCATCGCCCTCGCACCGAGGTTCATCTGGGAACTGCCCTGGCTGTTCTTCTACGACCAGATCAAACAAGGCGTTCTCGAAGGGTCGGTCTGGACGTACATGTGGTCGCCCTATCTGCTGGGCGGTGACGCCCGTTATCTGAACGGAGACCCGCTCGTCGTGACGCTCGAGTGGATCGCGCTCTTCGTGGGAGTGTTCGAGCTCTACGCGTTGGTGCAGTACTTCAGGAACGGCAAGCGATTCACGAGCACGCAGCTCTCGCTGATCATGGGCGGCATGATCGTCGAAGTCACCCTTCCGGCAGTGTATTTCGGCACCGAGATCGCCAACAATCTGGACAACGTCTCCAGTCCCGCCGACCTGCTGATCAAATTCGTCCTCCTGAACCTCTTGTGGTGCACGATGCCGCTGCTCACATATTTCTGGGGTGTGCGACGTCTGGCGACCCAGAATCTCGCGGTCGGGTTCTAGTCGGCGTTCGCGAGCCACCGCTACGAGTCGACCGTGCGACGACGCCCGGACACGGTTGGTTCAATGAGGGCATGACGATGTCCGGGCGCCTGGGCCGCACCCTGCGAGTGCTCATCTGGGTGATGCCAATCGCCCTGTTGGTGATCTTCGTCCTGGGCCGCGAGTTCCTCGGCGGTAGCGCGGGCTGGGCTTCGGTTCTCGCCTTCGCGTTCTCGCCCGCGGTCCTCGTCGCGCTGTACCTCCCGGTGGTCGTCGCGACGTTCGATCGACGTGCGCGCGACGCAGGGAGTCTGAGACGGGCGTTCACGTGGACGACCATCGGCTGGTACGCATGCGCAGTCGGCGTGATCGTCTCCATCCCGGACGGCGGAGATTCGGGTGACCGGCTCTCGCCGCTGATGACGTGGACGGGGATCTCGGACTCGGCGTCGGAGGTGATCGCGGTCTGCATGCTCGGCGCCCTCGCGGTGGCGCTCGCCGCGAGTCTGGTGGCGGCGACCGCCGGAGTCGTTGCGAGCCGACGGATCGGTCAGGGCCCGACGGCACGATCCGAGCAACCCTGACCGTCGTCGGCCCACCACCGGAGACAGCCCCACCTGTTCCCACGGCCGGGGTGCACGGTGCGTCGAATGCCCGACGCGGAGAGCAAGGGACAAACGACCGTGTCGCAACCGGTCGAGCATGAACGAGGATGGAGACGGATCAGGCAAACGGGAGGTGAGCGTGCAATCGGACCCGGCCGGCCACGATCTGTCGGAGCATGCACAGGCCATCGAGGTCCGTGAGACACACAGCGGCATCGTCGTGCTGTGTGGTGATCGGGCGTTGAAGGCGAAGAAGCCGGTGGTGACCGACTTCCTCGATTTCGGGTCCGTGGAGAAGCGGGAGGAGGCGTGCCGTCGCGAAGTCAGTCTGAACCGGCGACTGGCACCACAGGCGTATCTCGGCGTGGGACATGTGTGCACGCCAGGGAAGGCGCCGGAGCCGCTCGTTGTGATGGCCCGGTTACCGGAGAAGTACAAGCTCACGAACCTGCTGAAGACATCCGGCCCAGACGGCGAGGAGGATGTCGTCGCCGAGATCGGCCGCTTGGCCGCTCTCATCGCGCGGTTCCATCACGACGCGGACCGGGGCCCGGAGATCTCGCGACAAGGCACCTCGACCGCGGTGTGGGATCGGTGGCAGGCGAATCTCCGCGAGATCCGAGAACTCGGGCCGCCGGAGCGCATCGGCGACCTGCTGGACGAGATCGGCGTTCTCGCAGAGGAGTTCATCGCCGGGCGCGACGAGCTCTTCGACGAGCGGATCGTCGAGGGGCGGGTGGTGGACGGACACGGTGATCTGTTGGCCGAGGACACCTTCTGCATGCCGGACGGCCCGCTCGTGCTCGACTGCCTGGATTTCGACAGCCGACTGCGCAGCGTCGACGGTGTCGATGACATCGCGTTCTTGGCGATGGACATCGAATATCGCGGTCACCGACGGCTCGCCGACCTGCTGGTGTCTGCCTACCTGACCGAAGCGAACGACTCGGCGCCGAGGTCGCTCATCGACCAGTACATCGCATACCGCGCGATCGTGCGGGCGAAGGTCGACCTGATCCGGGCCACCCAGGGCGATGCGGATGGTGCGGGGCGGGCGTTGTCGCATGCGTTGCTGGCGCGCGACCATCTCAGGAGTGCGCAGGTGCGGTTGGGTCTGGTGGGCGGGCTTCCCGGCACGGGCAAGTCCACGGTGTCGCGGGCGTTGGCCGACGAGGTGGGAGCGCAGCTTTTCTCCAGTGACGCCGTCCGCCACGAGCTACGTCGCGCCGGAGCCCTCACCGGTACAGCCGGCGACTTCGGCGCCGGTCTGTACTCCGCCGCGAACACCCGGATCGTCTACGAAACGCTGTTGTCTCGCGCAAGGCAGCACTTGATCCGCGGTGAGTCGGTGATACTCGATGCGTCGTGGACCGACGCCGAGTTCCGCCGTCTCGCCCATTCGGTCGCCGACAGTTGTCATGCCGCGACGATCGAGATGCGGTGCGTCGTCGACCCGCAGGTGGCCGTACGCCGGATCATCGAGCGTGCCGACGCGCATCATTCGGACGCCACCCCGGAGATCGCGGCCGAGATGGCCGCCCGGGCCGACGAGCACTGGCCGGATGCGGTCGACATCGACACGGGAGGTGCCGTCGAGAACGCGGTGGAATCGGCGATGCGCCATTGGCGGCGGTGACCGAGTCGCCTTGCGCGCGACGGCAGGCGGGTGTGGGACACGTCGACCGATCCGACGGCACGGGCGTCCCGCCGTTCTAGACGTCCAGGATTCGCGCGTCGGTGTCGGCGAGCTGGTCGCGAGAGGTGTCCTTGAGTGCGACTCCGGACCTCCCCAGCTTTCGGGCGCCGTCGACCAGGGCCGCAGTGATCGCGGCGGCGGTCGCGTAGTCCAGGCCGTCGGGCGGGTGGATGTTCGAGATGCAGTTCCGGTCCGCGTCGGTGCGGCCTGGCCGCGGGAGGTGGGTGAGGTAGATGCCGAGGGCTGTCGGCAACCGACAAGCCCGGGCGTTCACCGATGATCAGAACCATCGTCTGGGCTCGAAGTGCCTCGCCGATGTGGTCGCCCAACGCCACGCGGGCCTGGGTTGCGATCACTGGGGGAGCGAGGGAGTAGTGCAGGCACAAGGTGTCGACGAGTGCCTCGAGCAGTCCGCGCCCGTGCTCGCCGAGCGCACGCGGCGACAGTCCGTCGGCCAGCACGATGGCGAGGTCGGCGCCGGTGTCGGGCAGGTGCGACAGGTCGGCGGGCGCCCGCCCGCGATCCGGTCGCCGCAGGTACTCGCTGCGAGAGCCGGCCTGGCTCTGGACATGCAGTGCCGGCTCGACGTCGAGATCACCGATCTGCCGCGCCAGGTCGGCGACGTCGAGTGGCTCGTGCACGGCGTCGCGGGCCGCTGCATGGTCCGCCTTGAACTCGAGGACCCGGCGCGAGGGGAGTGAGGTCCCAGCCCGGCCCAGGCCGATCCGAGCTCGGGTGGTCGATCGCAGTTCGGCCCAGTGGTCCTCGGCAGGCCGGTGGCCGGCGGTCATCGGTCCGCCGCCAGCGAACGCAGGGGAGAGGTCGCCGGGTCGACCGGCAGTATGCGGCCGTCGGCATCGGCCATGCCGAGCCCGGCCAGCCAGGCCTCGAACTCCGGGGCGGGGCGGAGGGCGAGTGCCTGACGCACGTAGAGCGCGTCGTGAAAGGACAGGCTCTGGTAGCCGAGCATGATGTCGTCGGCCCCGGGGACGGCGATGACGAACGCCGCACCCGCGACACCGAGCAGCGTCAGAAGCGTGTCCATGTCGTCCTGGTCGGCTTCGGCGTGGTTGGTGTAGCAGACGTCGACGCCCATCGGCAGGCCGAGCAGCATGCCGCAGAAGTGGTCTTCGAGACCGGCGCGGATGATCTGCTTGCCGTCATAGAGGTATTCGGGTCCGATGAACCCGACCACGGTGTTGACCAGTAGCGGTTCGAGGACACGCGCCACGGCATACGCGCGGGCCTCGAGGGTCTGTTGATCGACGGGCTTGCCACCGGTCCCGAGATGCGCGTTCGACGACAGCGCAGATCCTTGTCCGGTCTCGAGGTACATGACGTTGTCGCCGACAGTGCCGCGACGCAGTGAGCGGGCTGCGTCGTTGGCTTCCCGCAAGGTGGCGATATCGATCCCGAAACTGCGGTTGGCGCCTTCGGTTCCGGCGATCGACTGGAACACGAGGTCGACCGGGCCGCCCTTCTCGATCAGGGCCATGGTCGTGGTGACGTGGGACAGCACGCACGACTGCATCGGGATCTCGAAACGCTGCCGGATGTCGTCGAGCAGGTGGAGGAGCTCCGAGGTGGCGTGTGGGGAGTCGGTTGCCGGGTTGATGCCGATGACCGCGTCTCCGCAGCCCATCAGCAATCCGTCCAGTGTTGCCGCGGCGATTCCACGGGGATCGTCGGTGGGGTGGTTGGGCTGCAATCTCGTGCTGATGCGACCCGGAAGGCCGACGGTGGTGCGGAATGCCGCGGTGACCGTTGCGGCCGAGGCGACGAGGATCAGGTCCTGATTCCGCATGAACTCCAGCTGCGTGGGACGAGGCGGGCGCTTTTGCAGGCGAGCGCGTGTTCGCGCGGGACCATCGAGTCCACGCGCAGCGTGGTCCTTCACAACGCCGCTGTTGGCGGCCTGCGTTCTGGAGTGGTCGGGAAACGTCGGCCTGGACAGGGCAGGGCGGTGTTCGGGTGATGCTCTCGGCTCACCACAGGTGGCGGTGAGGGCAGGGGCCGGCGGCCTATGCCGGCCTGTGGCCGTGAAATGCATCTT
>NZ_BAOQ01000035.1 GCF_000344155.1 Gordonia paraffinivorans NBRC 108238
GCCTGGGGCGTGCGCGTCCACGACGTCGCCGGCAGCTACGACGCGGTGTCCGTCGCCGCGGCCTGGCGGGCCGGCGGCTCCCGCACGACGTCATCGGCAGGAGGCGACCATGGCTGACCGGATCGAGCTCCGCGGCCTCCGGGTCCGCGGCAACCACGGGGTCTTCGACCACGAGCGTGCCGACGGGCAGGACTTCTTCATCGACATCACCCTGTGGCTGGACCTGCGGGTCGCGGCCGCGTCGGACGATCTCGCCGACACGGTCGACTACGGCGCGCTCGCCCAGCTCGCCGCCGACATCGTGGGGGGCGAGCCGCGGAACCTCATCGAGACGGTGGGGGCGGAGATCGCGGAGAAGATCATGGACGACGAGCGCATCAACGCCTGCGAGGTCGTGGTGCACAAGCCGTCGGCGCCCGTCCCGTTGGCCTTCGACGACGTCGCGGTGGTGACCCGCCGGTCGCGAAAGGGCATGAGATGACACGCGAGGGCATGCGATGAGTCGCGCGGTGCTGTCGGCCGGATCGAATGTCGGTGACTCTCTTGGTTATCTGAGGTCGGTCGTCGAGGCATTCGCCGACGAGCTCGTGGCGGTGTCGTCGGTGTACGCGACGCCACCGTGGGGCGGCGTCGAGCAGGACGACTTCCTCAACGTCACGCTTCTCGTCGAGGGTCCGGGCACCGCGCGGGACTTTTTCGAACGCGGCGTGGAACTCGAGCAGGCGGCGCAACGCACCCGCGACATCCGTTGGGGTCCACGCACTCTCGACGTCGACGTGATCAGCGTCGTCACCGACGGACGCGTCGTCGTCGACGACGACCCGACGCTCACGCTGCCGCATCCGCGAGCAGCCGAACGCGCTTTCGTCCTCGTGCCGTGGCTCGAGGCCGACCCCGACGCCACGCTCTGGACGCCGGCCGGCGAACGTCCGGTCCGCGAGCTCGTCGCCGAGCTCGACCCCGCCGAGCGCGACGCGGTCCGGGTGGTCGGACGCCTCGAGACGGGAGGGCGGGCATGACCTCTCCCGATCCGCGCACCCCGGGACAGGGCGACGAGGAGGAGACCGGCCTCGGCCCGACGCGCCTGCGCGACCTGCTGCTGATCGCCGTGGTGACGGGCATCGCCGCCTGGATTCTGGTGCGTTACAACTACTCCGACTTCCCGCCGCTGCCGTTGCTGGCGGGCGTCGTGCTGTACGTCCTCGCCGCGCTGGAGATCGTGATCGCGTTCGTCGTCCGGTCGCGCGTGGAGTCCCACCAGATCGGGCAGGCACGTGGCCAGCTCCATCCGCTGACCGCCGCCCGGGTTCTCGCGCTCGCCAAGGCCTCCGCCATCCTCGGCGCCATATCGGTCGGCGTGTGGGCCGGTCTGCTGACCTTCCTGCTCGGGCAACAGGACGTCGCCGCCGCCGACCACGACCGGCCGGCCGCCATCGTCGGACTCATCGGCGGGGTCCTGCTCGTGGGCGCCGCGATGTGGCTCGAATACTGCTGTCGCGCACCGGACGACCCGCCTCCGGTCGAGGGGGCCTGACCGCCCGGATCCGGCCATGGCGTGCGATCCCGCCGACTCCCGTGCCGAGGGTCCTGACGGTTGCCGGGAAAGGGCGCGAATGCAGTGCATAACACGTTGCCGATCTGCAAAACTCCGCACCCGGTTGGCGTCCGAATGCACTCACAACGGGTAAGTTCACGATCATGACGACCTCGAACGGCCGTTCCGCCGACACGCGACGCTCCAGGCGGTCGGCAGCGCAGTGGCTGCTCGGATTGTTGATCGTGCTCTCGCTGGCCGCGAGCATCCTGATGGTGTTCACCGATCGCCTGTCGATCACCGGGTCACTCGCGGTCATCTCGGCGCTGTGGGCGGCCGTGATCGGCGCGATCCTCGTGACCAAGTTCCGCCGTCAGGCCGAGAGCGCCGAGGCCAAGAGCCGGGACCTCCGACTGGTGTACGAGTTGCAGCTCGAGCGGGAGATCGCCGCCCGCCGCCAGTACGAACTCGACGTCGAGACCACGATCCGCAAGGAGGTCACCGCCGAGGCCAACGAGGAACTCTCCGAGCTCAAGGCTCAGGTCCTCGCGCTGCGATCGAGTCTGGAGATGCTCATCGGCGAACCGCTGCCGGATCAGCGTGCGGCCCTGTCCAACGAGAAGCTGCGCGAGCTGGCCTCGGGATTGTCGGGGACCGGTGCGAGCACCCACGGCACCTCGTTCGGCGGGGTGCCGCCCTACGAGCCGGGCTACCACGACGACGGTGTGCTGGCCGCGCGAGATTTCGCGGCGACCGCGCCCGCGGCCGACGACGGTCGCCATGCCGAGCCGGTCGACCCGAACGAGATGACCGAGGTCATCCCGATCATCACCGACGACCCGATCTCCGGACGCATCGCGACCGAGGTCCCGCTGCAGGATGCGGACCGTCCGGTCACCGGACCGACCCCGTACATCTCGACCACCGATGCGTCCCCGGCGTCGGAGCAGGTGGACGCCGAGGACGTGTCCGACGCGGAGGTCGTCGACACCGAGGACGCCGATCACCGGCCGGAGGAGTCCGCAGCGTCGGTGTCGGATGACCTCGCAGACGACGAGACCCCCACCGACGAGTGGGTGACCACCGCGGCGTCGGGCACGGGTTCGGAGCAGCCGACCCGGGACGCGGAGAACCAGTCGTCCGCGGACGCTGACGAGGTGGAGGTGCCGCCGTTCCTGAGCTCGGCCGGACGGCACGAGACGGGGCGTCCGGCGAGCGCGTACAGCGGCGGCCGTCGCCGTCGTGCGGCCGACTCCACCGAGGCGGCGCACTCGGCGGGTCTGCCGGCGTCGGAGTTGCTGAACCAGTTGCGTCAGCAGGCCGAGAACTCCGGTGGTGGTCGTCGACGCCGGGCGGACTGACTCCAGACCTCGACGCACGACGCCTTGCGGGCCGGGAACATCCAAGATGGTCCCGGCCCGAAGCACATCTGGATGACGATCCGCGCCCGGGTATCGTTCTGAATGGCTCGTCGATGCGGTTTCGGGCCGGTTATCTCCGAATTGTTCCCATCTGTGATCGGCCATCGGTCTGCAAGGTCATTCCGGGTGATCCACCCATTTCGTCATCCGATCGGACCAGTCCTGTGACCTGACCCGAAATCGGGTCGTGGGACTTGGACGATCGCCCTACACTGCGGCATATGGGCGGAGCGTTGGCGGGCAGTGTTCCCGGTCTCTCCGACCGGGCCGGCTCACCACGCGCAGCGATCCGCCACACCGAGCGGGGCACGCCTCTGACGCGCACCCTCATCAGCGCGGCATTTTTCCTCCCGCTGCTCGCTTGGTGGCCAATGGTGTTGTGGCTCTTCACCTTCGACGCCAACAGCGATGCCTCGTTCGCCGAATACCACGCGGAGTACGTGGCCAACGGCCCGACGAAGAGCCTCGTCGCCATCTGGGTCCTCACCGCGGCGATGCCGGTCTACATGGTGCTGGTGCTCGCGTTCTGGTCGCGCAGTATCGCCCGCGCGGCGTTCGCCGTCCCGATGGGCGCGGTCGGGGCGCTCGGATTCTGGGGAGGTCAGATTCCCGTCCTGGTTCGTTCGGGTGAATACGAGATCCTCGATTTCTGTTCCGATCACATGCCCGCATTCGTGGTGCTGTTGATCGTCGCGTGGTCGATAGCCCGACGCCGGCAATTCTGGTGGATTCTCGCGGTCCCGGTCATCGGACTGCTCGCGGTCAATTCGTACGAGGGATGGGCGGTCAGCCCGGTCGACACCATCGTCGAGGGCGTCGGGCAGGGGCTCGGAGTCCCCGCGTCGCCGGTTCTCGACCCGTTCTCGCCGCGATTCCGTTCGCCGCTGGGCGACATCGTCGACATCATCGCGGGTGTGCTCACGCTGTGGCTCGTCGACGCGGTGTTGCGGGTGATGGCGCGGCAGGGCAGAGACGAGGCAGGCGAGCCCGCACGCCAGGCCTGAGGTGTCAGTGACACCTGTCACAGATTTGCCGCATGGGGTCCCCTGAGTCCTACCCTTGCTCTGCAACGTCTGGTACCCGTGCCGGCGGCCGCCTCGGAGAGTTCGATTCCCGTGGCGCGGTCCCGGCGACGACGGGACTGGAACGAACCCACGGAGGACAGCGGTGACCTCACCGACCGGTGACCCCGGCGTGCCGTTCGCACGGCAGGCCGGTGGCAGAGACGCCTCCGGCGCAGATGCCGGAGACGCGTTCGGCGATGATGTGTACCTCGAATCCGGCGCGACCCTCCGACGCCCCGTCGACCCCTTTCCCGGAACGTCCAATCTGCCCGCACCCGCGCGACTGACGGTCGGCATCGTCTCCGCCGGCCGCGTCGGCACCGCGATGGGGGAGGCCCTCGAGAAGGCCGGGCACGTCGTGGGTGCCGTCGTCGCCCGCTCCACCGCGTCCCGCCGCCGCGTCGCCGAACGTCTTCCCGACTCGGAGATCCTCGGCCTCGGGTCCGTCGTCGCACGATCGGAGCTGCTCCTCCTCAGTGTCCCCGACACCGAGCTCCCAGGGGTGATCGACGAGATCGCCGACTCCGGTGCCCTGCGACCGGGGACGATCGTCGCCCACACCGCCGGCGCGCACGGCGTCGGCATCCTGGCGCCGCTGACGGCGCGCGGCGCGCTGGGGCTCGCCCTGCATCCCGCGATGACGTTCGTCGGCACCGCCGAGGACACCGCGCGCCTGACCAACGCCTGCTTCGCCGTCACGGCGGAGGATGCGGTGGGTGAGGCGATCGCGTCGTCTCTGGTGCTCGAGATGGGCGGCGAACCGGTCCGGATCGCCGAGTCCGACCGCACCCTGTACCACGCCGCCCTCGCACACGGCGCCAACCACCTGATCGCGCTGGTCTCGGACGCGGTCGCGGCACTCAACGCGGCCATCGATCACTCCGGCCGCGACGCCGCCACCGTCGACGGACACGGCGCACGACTCGCCGAACGCATCCTCGCCCCGCTGGTGAAGGCGTCGCTGAACAACGTCCTCGAACTCGGACCGGCAGCGCTGACCGGTCCGGTGGCGCGCGGCGACTCCGCGGCGGTCCGACGCCACCTCGAAGCCCTGCGGGCCATCCGCGGCGGCGACGGCGAGCACGGGATCGCCGAGTCGTACCGGACGATGGCGCGCCGCGCCGCCGAGACCACCGATGCCCCCCGTGCGCTGCTCGACCTCCTCGAAGGACGGTCGGCGTGATGACCAACCCCGTGATGACTCCAGCGATCAAAGGAGATGCCGTGAGTGTCCCGTCCCAGGAGGCACCCTCCTACAAGTCCGGTCAGCTGACCGTGCACCACGACCCGGCGACGCTGTCGCGGGTCACCCGCGCCCTGCGGTCCGCGGGCAAGCGGGTCGTGCTGGTCCCGACCATGGGTGCGCTGCACCAGGGGCACCTGCAACTGGTCAAGATGGCCAAGGCGAAGGCCAACACGGTCGTGGTGGTGTCGATCTTCGTCAACCCGCTGCAGTTCGGCCCGAACGAGGATCTCGAGGCCTATCCCCGCACCCTCGAGGCCGATCTCGCCCTGCTCGAACCGCAGGGCGTCGAACTCGTCTTCGCCCCGTCCGCGGCCGACATGTATCCCAACGGCCGCCGGACGATGGTGCACCCGGGCGATACCGGTGAGATCCTCGACGGGGTCTCTCGCCCAGGGCATTTCGCCGGGATGCTCACCGTGGTCCTCAAGCTGCTCAACATCGTCGGACCGAATGCGGCGTACTTCGGCGAGAAGGACTACCAGCAACTCATCCTCATCAACCAGATGGTCAACGACCTCAACCTCGACGTCGAGATCGTCGGCGTGCCGACCGTCCGCGAGGCCGACGGGCTGGCGATGAGCTCGCGCAACCGCTACCTGACGTCCGAGCAGCGGGCGCTGGCCACCACGCTGTCGGCTGCGCTCGTCGCGGGCGCCCATGCCGCCGAGGGCGGTCGCGACGCGATCGTCGCTGCGGCACAGGCGGTTCTGGCGACCGTGCCGGAGATCGAGGTCGAATACCTGGTGCTGCGCGGACGCAACCTGGAAGAGCCTCCGGTCAAGGGGCCGGGGCGTCTCCTGGTGGCCGCGCGGCTCGGCACCGCACGCCTCATCGACAACGTCGGGGTCACGATCGGCGGCCTCGACGCCCTCCAGGAAGAACTCTCCGGAACCGCCTCCAGGTCCGAGAAGGGACAGTAGTCAATGCTGCGAACCATGATGACCTCGAAGATCCACCGCGCCACCGTGACCCAGGCGGACCTGCACTACGTCGGCTCGGTGACCATCGACCAGGACCTCCTCGACGCCGCGGGCCTCCTCGAGGGCGAGCAGGTCACGATCGTCGACATCGACAACGGCAACCGGCTGGTGACCTACGCGATCGCCGGCGAGCGCGGTACCGGCGTCATCGGGATCAACGGCGCCGCAGCACATCTCGTCCATCCCGGCGACCTCGTGATCATCATCGCCTACGGGATGCTGAACGAGGAGGAGCTGAAGGACTACTCGCCGAACGTGGTCTTCGTCGACGAGCGCAACCGCATCCTCGAATCGGGCGACGACCCGGCACACGCGCCGGAGGGATCGGGTCTGCTCGACCCGCGTCATCCCGAGCCGGTTCTCGCCGACGCCACGGCCTGACGGACGGGCAGGCACGACACCCCATGTTGCTCACCGTCGACGTCGGCAACACCAACATCCACATCGGCGCCTTCGCCGGCTCCGGGGATCATGCACGGCTGGTGCAGGACTGGCGCATCCACACCGACCCGCACTACACCGCCGACGAACTGGCGTGGGTCTTCCGCGGCACGCTCGGCCCCGACATCGAGCAGGTCACCGGCGTCAGTGCGCTGTCGACCGTGCCGTCGCTGTTGCGCGAGCTGCGGGTCATGCTGCCGCGTTACTTCGGCGACGGGCCGCACGTGCTCCTGGAGCCGGGGGTGCGCACCGGGGTCCCGCTGCTGGTGGACAACCCCAAGGAGGTCGGCACCGACCGCGTCTCCAACTGCCTTGCCGCACATCACGAGTTCGGTGGGCCGTGCATCGTCGTGGCGTTCGGCACCGCGACCGTCGTCGACGCGGTGTCGGCGAAGGGGGAGTTCCTCGGCGGGGCCATCGCGCCCGGCGTGAACCTGGCGGTCGAGGCGCTGTCGGAGCACACCGTGACCGTGCGCAAGGTCGAGTTGATGCCGCCACGCAGCGTGCTCGGCAAGAACACCGTCGAGGCGCTGCAGTCGGGCATCCTGTACGGCTTCGCCGGCCAGGTCGACGCCCTCGTCGACCGCGTCTGCGACACCGTCCCCGGATTCGACGGCGACGACGTCACGGTGGTCGCCACCGGCTACCTGGCACCGCTGATGTTCGACGAGTGCCGGTCGCTCACCGACCACCACCCGCACCTCACTCTCGAGGGCCTGCGGTTGGTGTACGAACGCGCGAAGGCGAATCCGCGGCGGAAGTAGGTCCCGGGACAGCGGACCTCGCCGCGCCGCAGTAACGGCACGACCGGCCGGTCGGCGCTCAGGCCCGGGGGAACGCGTCGAATAACCGCGCGGGGTCGTATGCGTCGCCGGTCCCGTCCTCGTCGCGCAGCAGTGCGTCGAGGACCAGACCGTCGACCGCGGCAACCAGTTGCCGCGCCTCGGTTTCCGGCAACCCGGAGTCGACCAGCCGGGCGACGAAGCGATCGCGCCCGGCGACCATCCGCGCCCGCAGCTCGGGGTCCCGCGTGGCCAGCAAAAGCAGCTCGTAACGAGCCTGCGTACGCGTCCGATCGGGGCCGAGCCAGCGTCGGATCGCCTCGCGGGGAGACTCGCCCGGCGCGGGGACGTCGAGGGCGAAGACGTGCTCGACGAGGGCGGCGAGGAACCCGGCCTGGCCGCCGAAGTGGTGGCGGATGCTGCCGTGGGGAACCCCGGCCGCGTCCTCGACGGCCCGCGTCGACGCCTGTCGCGCCCCGCGCGCGCCGATCAGCTCGACCCCGGCGTCGAGGAGTGCCTCGCGCGTCGAACGTCCGGTTGACGATTTCTCCACATGGAGAAGCATATCTGCTATCGTCTTCTCCGAGTGGAGAAGACGAGGCCGGGAGGTCGGACATGAGAGTGGTCATCGTGGGCGCGGGTATCGCCGGCCTGTGCACGGCCGCCGGACTCGAGTCGCTCGGCGCGGACGTGATCCTCCTCGAGCGGGCGCCGGAGGTCCGCGGCGGCGGATCGGGTCTGAGCCTGTTCGGCAACGGGTTGCGAGCTCTCGGATCGCTGGGGCTGCGTGGTGTCGTGCCGGACCCGCCCGGGGTTTCGCCCACGGTGAGTGGAACCCGTCGGGCCGACGGAACCTGGCTCTCCCGGTTCTCCGCCGAGGCGCTCGCAGACCTCCGAGTGGTGCGTCGTGGCGACCTCCACGAGGCGCTGCTGGACGGGCTCGGATCGGGTGTCGAGGTGCGCACCGGAACCGGTGTGCGCGAGGTGGGTGCCCGCGGTGTCGTGCTCGACGACGGCACGTCGATCGACGGCTGCGATCTGATCGTCGGAGCGGACGGTCTGCGCAGTCGGGTGCGGCCGGCGGTCACCGAGGACCCGGGGGTGTCCTACAGCGGCTACGTGGCCTGGCGGGCGATCACCGCGCGCCCCGTCGAGCTCGACGGGGCGGGGGAGTCCATGGGTCGTGGACAGCGCTTCGGCATCGCGCCGCTACCCGACGGGCACGTCTATTGGTTCGCTACCGCCGACCATCCGCGCGATGCAGTTCCTGGCGGCATCGACGAAGTGCGGCAACGGTTTTCGAGATGGCATCGGTCGGTCGGGAAAGTGCTCGACGCCACCGACCCAGACGCCGTCGGCGTCCTGCCCATCGAGGAGCTCGCCCGCCCGCTGCGGTCCTTCGCCGACGGCCGCCGAGTTCTCGTCGGCGACGCCGCGCACGCGATGACACCGAACCTGGGGCAGGGCGCGAACCAGGCCATGGAGGACGCCGCGACCCTCACCGCACTGCTCGCACGTCCCGGGGCCGGTGTGGAGGAGGCTTTGCGGGAGTACGACCGGTTGCGGCGACCGCGCACGCAGCGCATCGCCCGGCGGGCGGCGGCCATCGGACGCGTCGGGCAATGGCGCTCGGCGCCGGTGGTGTGGCTGCGTGACACCGCCATGAAGGTCGTGCCCGACGCCGTGGCCGACGCGCAGATGCGTCGGGTTCAGGATTGGCAACCCCCGATGCGGTGACGCCCACATCGGTCTGGTCAGGGGGTGCGCCCTGTGGCATACTCGTCGCCGTGATCAAGAGCTGTCAGGAGTGTTGTCAGGGCTAGTTCCGCACTATGCGGTAGCCCTCCTTCGCGCTCCCTGCTCGTTTTCGATCATTCGAGGAATCCCTCACCATGACCGCTTCGGTTCTCTCTCCCGTCCTGTCCGGCACCGTCTTCGCGGCCACCGAGCCCACCGTCGCACCCGCCCCAGCCGCCCCGCTCTCGCTTCAGGTGAGCGAGTACGCGCAGGCCGTCGCCGCCGGTGCCATCCCGGTCGACGTTCGTTCGCACCGCCGCCGCCAGATCGACGGCGCTCTGTTCGGGGCGCTCGCCATCGACGCCGCCGAGGTCCTCGACCGCCTCACCCCGGGCACCGACCATTCCCTCCGGGCCGCTCGCGAGGACTCGCGCTGGATCCTCGTCAGCGAGGACGGCCACGAGGCCGAATGGCTCGCCTGGCACCTGCAGGCGCGCGGCATCCGGAACGCGGTGTTCGTCGTCGGCGGCCACCGCCGGATGCGCCAGGCCGGCGTCAACGGCCGGATTCGCCCGGACGAGCTCGCGCTGGTCTCCGCCCACGAGAACAACTGATCCACGCCCGAGCCTGCACTCGAGCGGGCCGCAGAGTCCCGGCGTGGGACCGTGGCGCGCCAGAGCTCGTCGACGCCGCCCACGCTGTCGTCGCTGTCACACCCCGGCCTGCGGTTTGGGGGTCGGTGACCGGCCCCGATAGTGTTCGTGGGGTGAGTGAGAGCCCGACCAGCGCCGCCACCACCGCGGCCGAGAAGAACGCGGACGCCGATCAGACCCCCGAGCAGATGCGCATTCGCCGCGAGAAGCGCGAGCGTATCCTGGCCGAGGGTCGAGAGGCGTACCCGGTCTCGATCCCGCGCACCCACAGCCTCCGCGAGATCCGCGAGGCCTACCCCGACCTCGAGGCCGGCACCGAGACCGGTCAGCACGTCGGCGTCGCCGGTCGCGTCATCTTCCTGCGCAACAAGGGCAAGCTGTGCTTCGCCACGCTCCAGGAGGGCGACGGCACCCAGCTCCAGGCGATGGTCAGCTTCAACGGCGTCGGCGAGGAGGCCCTCGGCCGCTGGAAGTCCGAGGTCGATCTCGGCGACATCGTCTACGTCGCCGGCGAGGTCATCAGCTCCCGCACCGGTGAGCTGTCGGTGATGGCCGACGACTGGCAGATGGCGTCGAAGGCCCTGCGTCCGCTGCCCGTCGCACACAAGGAGATGAACGAGGAGACGCGCGTCCGCCAGCGCTACGTCGACCTCATCATGCGTCCCGAGGCCCGCAAGATCGCCCGCACCCGCATCACCGTCATCGCCGAGTTGCGTGCGGCGCTCGCCCGTCGCGGCTTCCTCGAGGTCGAGACCCCGATGCTGCAGACGATCCACGGCGGTGCGGCGGCACGCCCGTTCGTCACGCACTCCAACGCCTTCGACATGGACCTCTACCTGCGCATCGCGCCGGAGTTGTTCCTCAAGCGCTGCGTCGTCGGCGGCATCGAGCGCGTCTTCGAGATCAACCGAAACTTCCGCAACGAGGGCGCGGATTCCACCCACTCGCCCGAGTTCGCGATGCTCGAGACCTACCAGGCCTACGGCACCTACGACGACTCGGCGGTCATGATCCGCGAGCTGGTCCAGGAGGTCTCGCAGGCCGCGCTCGGCACGCTCGAGCCGACCATGCCCGACGGCTCGACCTACGACCTGTCCGGCGAGTGGACCTCGCTGGAGATGTACCCGTCGCTGTCGGAGGCTCTCGGCGAGGAGATCGTGCCCGCCGGCAACCCGAACGAGACCACCGTCGAACAACTGCTGGCGATCGCCGAGCGCGTCGGCCTCGAGGTCCCCAAGGACAAGGGCTACGGCCACGGCAAGCTCGTCGAGGAGCTGTGGGAGCACATGGTCGGCGAGAAGCTGTCGGCACCGGTGTTCGTGCGCGACTTCCCGGTCGAGACCTCGCCGCTGGTCCGCTCGCACCGCTCGGTCACGGGCGTCGTCGAGAAGTGGGACCTCTACGTCCGCGGCTTCGAGCTGGCCACCGGCTACTCCGAGCTCGTCGACCCGGTCATCCAGCGCGAGCGCTTCGTCGACCAGGCCCGTCTCGCCGCCGCCGGCGACGACGAGGCGATGGTCCTCGACGAGGAGTTCCTCACCGCCATGGAGTACGGCATGCCCCCGACCACCGGCACCGGCATGGGGATCGACCGCCTGCTGATGGCGCTCACCGGTCTCGGCATCCGTGAGACCATCCTGTTCCCGCTGGTGAAGCCGCGCTCCTGACGCCCGGGATTTCGTAGAAATAGTGGACGTCATTCCCCGCTGATTTCTACCGATCGCCGGGTGCGGGAACCGGCCGGGTGGTGGCGCGCGTCTGAAGGTCGTGCCTGAGGACCTGTGGGCGATGATCGCCGACCACGACGGAGTGTTCACCACCGCCCAACTTCGCGGCTGCGGCGTCACCAACGATGCCGTCCGCCACCGGGTCGGCAGGGGCGAGTGGGTACGTGTGTCGCGCGGAGTGTTCCGCGTCGCCGACCGGAAGATCGACGATCGCATGACCGCGCGACTCGCGGTTCTGCGGGCCGGCCCCGGCGCCGCGTTGGTCAGCGGCTCTGCCGCCTGGTGGCACGGTCTCGTCGGAGAGGCTCCGAAGGTCGTCAGCGTCGTCGCACCACGGGGCCGGCACGGCGATCCTCTCGACGGCGCCACGGTGTGGCACCGGTCCGTGGATTCTCGAGATCTCACCGAGATCGACGGATTGGCCGTCACCACTTGCGAACTCACCGTCCTCGATGCGTCGGTCGACATCGGGGTGAAGGTGATGGACTCGGCTCTGCTGAACAAGCGTGTGACGATCGCTGATCTCGACGCCGTGCAGCGTCGCAACGCGGGCCGCCGCGGGTCGCCACGTGCGCGAGCAATGCTGGAGGTGATGTCGTCGGGCGCCCGCTCGGAGGCCGAGCGCATGACCGTGCGACTCCTGCGGACGTCGGCCCTGGTCGGGTGGGGGACCAACGTGCCGGCATGCGGCTACCTGCTCGACATCGCGTTCGCCGATCAGAAGGTCGCCGTCGAGATCGACGGCATGGCGTTCCACAGTGACGCCAAGGCGTTTCAGAACGATCGCACCCGGCAGAACGTGCTCGTCGCCAACGGGTGGATCGTCCTCCGCTTCACCTGGCGCGACCTCACGGCTCGTCCCCAGTGGGTGCTCGCCCAGATCCGCAACGCCCTCCGCCTGCGATCGGTAGAAAAGAAGGGCGCATAGCGCCCACCATTTCTACGAAACGCGGGTCAGGCGAGTTCGCGCTTGAGGATCTTGCCGGAGGCGTTGCGCGGGAACGCATCCACGAACACCACCGACCGCGGGACCTTGAAGTTCGCGAGGTGCTCTTTGGCGAAGGCGATGACCTTCTCCTCGGTGAGGTCGGCGCCGTCGCGGACGGTGATGTAGGCGCGCCCGACCTCGCCGAGCCGGTCGTCGGGAACGCCGACGACCGCGGACTCGGTGACGCCGTCGAGCCGCGCGAGCGTTTGCTCGACCTCGGCGGGGTAGACGTTGAACCCGCCGCAGATGTACATGTCCTTCAGCCGGTCGGTGATCTTGAGATTGCCGTTCTCGTCGATGGTCCCGATGTCGCCGGTGTGCAGCCAGCCGTCGGCGTCGATGGTGGCGGCGGTGGCCTCCGGGTCGTCGAGGTAGCCGACCATCACCATGTCGCCGCGGGCGAGGACCTCGCCGTTCTCGCCGAGCTTGATCTCCATGCCCTCGAACGCCCGCCCGCATGTGTTGGCGACGGTCTCGTCATCGTCGTCGGGTGTGCACGTCGAGACGAAACCGCTGGCCTCGGTCAGCCCGTAGGCGGTGATGACGGTCTCGATGCCGAGCTCGGACTGGAGCCGTTCGACGAGCACGACCGGAACGATCGACGCGCCGGTGACCACGAGTCGCAGGCTCGACAGGTCGAATTCGGCGCGTTTCGGGTCGTCGAGGATGGTCTGGAAGATCGTCGGCGCGCCGGGGAAGACCGTGGCGCGTTCGTCGGAGACGAGCTTCATCGCATCCGACGGGGAGTAGACCGCCAGCGGAAGCATCGTCACCCCGAACAACACCGACGGCAGGATCCCGGCTTTGTACCCGAAGGTGTGGAAGTACGGGTTCACCATCAGGTAGCGGTCGCTGGGATTCAGGCCGCCGTTGGCTCCCCACGCGTGCGAACCGGACAGCGTCTGCCGATGAGTGGCCATGACGCCCTTGGACTTTCCGGTGGTCCCCGAGGTGAAGAGGATGTCGGAGAGGTCGTCGGGGGAGACCGCGTGGGCACGACGATCCGCCTCGGCGAGCGCGTCGTCGGTGGCCCGGTCGAGGAAGTCGTGCCAGTCGACCGCGCCGTCGGGGGCCGGGGCGTCGCTCGTCAGCGGGACGCGGACGACGAGGCCGGGCAGTCGGTCGCGGTGCTCGTCGAGGAGCTGTGCCGTGTGGTCGGTGCCGAGGAACTCTCCCGACACCACGAGCCCGCGTGCGCCGGACCGCTCGATGATCTCGATCGCCTCACCCGTCGTGTAGCGGGTGTTGAGCGGGACCAGCGTCGCGCCGGCGTGGTGGACGCCCAGGGCGGCGATCGGCCAGTGGAAGCTGTTGGGCGACCAGATGGCGACCCGGTCGCCGGCCTCGATGCCGGAGGCCACGAGTGCGGCGGCGAACGCGCGCACCGCGTCGCGGAACTGTCCCCACGTCAGTTCCACGTTCGGTTGAGACGAATCGTGCCACTGGCGGTCGACGATGGCGATACCGTCGGTCCAGCTCTCGGCGGCGTGGTGCAACGCGGCCGGCGTCGTGATCGTGGGGAGACTCGCGAGTACGGAGGTCTGCGCCATGCGCCCAACCTAGCACTTGCTTGGTGGGTTATGCTAGCGAAATGACCTCGATCAATCTTGCGGATCGTGGCGTCGACCTGGGCGAATGGGCCAAGTCGACGCCGAAGGCCGCCGACGAGTTCGCCGCCGCGGTTCGCTCGTGGCTGGAGGAGAACCTGACGGGTGAGTTCGCGGGCCTCAAGGGTCGCGGCGGCCCGGGCAGCGAGCACGAGTTCTTCGCCGAGCGGCTCGAATGGGACCGTCACCTGGCTCGCGCCGGCTGGACCTGCATCGGCTGGCCGACCGAATACGGCGGCCGCGGCGCCACCCTGGAACAGCGGATCATCTTCCATCGTGAGTACGCGCGCGCCAACGCGCCCGCGCGGGTGAACCACCTGGGCGAGGAGCTCCTCGGTCCGACGCTGATCGCCTACGGCACCGAGGAGCAGAAGAAGCGGTTCCTGCCGGGCATCGTCGACGTCTCCGAACTGTGGTCGCAGGGCTACTCCGAACCCGGCGCCGGCTCCGATCTCGCGGGTGTCTCGACCTCGGCGCGGCTCGAGAACGGCAAGTGGATCATCAACGGCCAGAAGATCTGGACCTCGCTGGCCCACGTCGCGCAGTGGGTGTTCGTGCTCGCGCGCACGGAGAAGGGGTCGTCGCGTCACGCCGGCCTCAGCTTCCTGCTGGTGCCGCTCGACCAGCCCGGCATCACCGTGCGGCCGATCCAACAGCTCACCGGCACATCGGAATTCAACGAGGTCTTCTTCGACGACGCGGAGACCGACGCCGACCTGATCGTCGGCGAACCCGGCGACGGCTGGAAGGTCGCGATGGGTCTGCTGCAGTTCGAACGCGGCGTCTCCACACTCGGCCAGCAGGTCGGGTTCGCGCGCGAACTCGAGAACCTCACCGACCTCGCCCGCTCCAACGGCGCCGTCGACGACCCGGAGATCGCCTCGCGCCTCGTCCGCGCCGACATCGGGCTCAAGGTCATGCGAGCCCACGCGCAGCGGACGCTCGACGGCGACGTCACCAGCCAGGCGGGCGCGGCGTCGGTCTCGAAGTTGTTGTGGGCCAACTGGCATCGCGACCTCGGCGAACTCGCCATGGACGTCGTCGGGGCTCCGGCGCTCATCGGTCCGCCGACGACCGTCGAGGGCGAACCCAACGACATCGCCGACCCCGAACACGTCGAACTCGACGAATGGCAACGGCTCTACCTGTTCACCCGCGCCGACACCATCTACGGCGGGTCGAACGAGGTGCAGCGCAACATCATCGCCGAGCGTGTGCTCGGCCTTCCCCGAGAGGCTCGCTGAATGACCGCAACGGACGCAGGTACCCACGTGATCTCGCCGCTGGCCACCCCGCCGGCCGAGACCCCCGGCCACAACCTGTTGCTGGGCAAGAAGGTCGTCGTCACCGCGGCCGCCGGCACCGGCATCGGTTTCGCCTCGGCGCGCCGCGCGCTCCTCGAGGGCGCCGACGTCCTCATCAGCGACTGGCACGAGCGCCGCCTCGGTGAGGCCGCGGAGCGACTCAGCGCCGAGTTCCCCGAGCGCACCGTCGCCCAGCGCACCTGCAACGTCCAGGTGACCGCCGAGGTCGACGCCCTGATCGCTGACGCCGCAACCGAACTCGGCCGCATCGACGTGCTGGTCAACAATGCCGGCCTCGGCGGCGAGACCCCGGTCGCGGAGATGACGGACGAGGAGTGGGACCGCGTCCTCGACATCACCCTCACCGGCACCTTCCGCGCGACGCGGGCCGCCCTGCGCTACTTCGGCTCTGTCGAGCACGGCGGCGTGATCGTCAACAACGCCTCGGTCCTCGGCTGGCGCGCCCAGCGCGGACAGGCGCACTACGCCGCGGCGAAGGCCGGTGTGATGGCGCTGACCCGCTGCTCCGCGCTCGAGGCGGCCGACGTCGGCGTCCGGATCAACGCGATCGCCCCGTCGATCGCCAAGCACCCGTTCCTCGCCAAGGTCACCAGCGACGAACTGCTCGACGAACTGGCGTCCAAGGAGGCCTACGGCCGTGCCGCCGAGGTGTGGGAGGTCGCAGCGACGGTCGCCATGCTCGCCAGCGACTACACCACCTACCTCACCGGCGAGGTCGTCTCGATCTCCAGCCAGCGGGCCTGATCACCGGCCCCGCACGAACCTTCCCGTAGAGAAGCAAGGAGTCCCGCCCATGTCCACACCCCAGGCCTACATCGTCGACGCCATCCGCACGCCGGTCGGCAAGCGCAACGGCTCGCTCGCCAAGGTGCACCCGGCTGATCTCGGCGCCCACATCATCTCCGCGCTCGTCGAGCGCACCGGCATCGATCCGGCCGCCGTCGACGACGTCGTGTTCGGCTGCCTCGACACCATCGGCGGCCAGGCCGGCAACGTCGCGCGCACCGCATGGCTCGCCGCCGGACTGCCGCTCGAGGTGCCCGGCACCACCGTCGACCGCCAGTGCGGGTCCAGCCAGCAGGCCATCCATTTCGCCGCGCAGGGCGTCATGAGCGGCACCCAGGACATCGTCGTCGCCGGCGGTCTGCAGAACATGAGCGCCATCCCGATCTCGCAGGCGATGATCGCCGGCAAGGAATTCGGGTTCACCACGCCCACCGCGGAATCCAAGGGCTGGCAGGAACGCTTCGGCGACGCGCAGGTCTCGCAGTTCATCGGCGCCGACATGATGGCCGAGAAGTGGGACATCAGCCGCGAGGACATGGAGCGTTGGGCGCTGCAATCCCATGAGCGCGCCCGGGCCGCCATCGCCGAGGGCAAGTTCGACAACGAGAACGTCCCGCTCGGCGACTGCGTCGTCGACGAGTGCCCCCGCGAGACCTCGCTGGAGAAGATGGCCGGCCTGCAGGTGCTCGCCGAGGGGTCGCGACTGACCGCCGCGGTGGCGTCGCAGATCGCCGACGGCTCGTCGGCCACCCTCGTCGTCTCCGAGCGCGCGCTCAAGGAACACAACCTGACCCCGCGCGCCCGTATCCACCACATGTCCGTGCGCGGCGACGACCCGGTGATGATGCTCTCGGCGCCCATCCCGGCCACCAAGTACGCACTCGAGAAGACCGGCCTGTCGATCGACGACATCGACGTCGTCGAGATCAACGAGGCCTTCGCGCCCGTCGTGCTCGCCTGGCTGAAGGAGACCGGCGCCGACCCCGCCAAGGTCAACCCCAACGGCGGCGCCATCGCCCTCGGCCACCCGCTCGGCGCGACCGGCGCCAAGCTGTTCGCGACGATGCTCAACGAACTCGAGCGCACCGGCGGCCGCTACGGCCTGCAGACGATGTGCGAAGGCGGCGGGACCGCCAACGTCACCATCATCGAGCGCTTGGGCTGAGGTGCGGCGGTCAGCCGCGGGTGCGAAGGCGGCGGGACCGCCAACGTCACCATCATCGAGCGCTTGGGCTGACCAGTACCCACACGGCAGGGTCGAGACCTTCCCTACATCCGGGATGGTCTCGACCTTGTCTTTTCCGCCCCGTACACTTCTGACAACGGATGTTCCCACATGTGACTTGTGACGTGGCGCATACTGGTGTGACCTGGCGCATACTATTGTGTGGGACAAGTGGAGCATTTTGTTCCAACCGAATGCCAAGGACCCAGATCCAGCACGAAGAACCTGAGGGGATCTCGATGACCAAGCCTGCTGAGCACACCAGCACTGCAGCGGCGACCGCCAAGCGTGGCGTGTCGTCGGAGGAATACACACTGACCGAACTGGTCGAGATCCAGCGGGCCGCGTTCCTGCGCGACGGCATCCCGGACGCGGACACCCGCATCGACCGCATCACCCGGCTCTCGGCACTCCTCCTCGACCACGCCGACGAGATCGCCGAGGCGCTCGCCGCCGACTTCGGCACGCGTCCGCGTGAGCTGTCGCTGGCCGCCGACGTCGCGGGCTGCATGATCGACCTCACCCACCAGCGCCGCGGCGTCAAGGAGTGGATGCAGGAGACCAAGTACGCCAAGATCCAGGGCCTGCTCGGCTACAAGCAGAGCGTCCGCCACGACCCGCTCGGCGTCGTCGGCATCATGGGTCCGTGGAACTTCCCGCTGCAGCTGACCTTCGTGCCGGCGGGTTCGGCCTTCGCCGCGGGTAACCGCGTCCTGATGCGTCCGTCGTCGATCACCGCGCGCACCACCGACGTCATCGCCAAGCACGCGCCCGACTACTTCTCCATCGAGGAGCTGGCGGTCGTCACCTCCAAGCACGGCTCCGGCTCGGACTTCGCCAAGCTCAAGGTCGACCACATGTTCTTCACCGGCTCGCCCGAAGTCGGCGCGTCGGTCGCGCAGGAGGCCGCGAAGAACCTGATCCCGGTCACCCTCGAGCTCGGCGGCAAGAACCCGGCCGTCGTCGACATCGACGCCGACATCGACAAGGCGGCGACGATGCTCGCCGACGCCCGCATGGTCAACGGCGGCCAGGTCTGCCTGTGCCCCGACTACGTCTTCGTCCCGGAGAGCAAGCTGGGTCAGTTCACCGACAAGGTGATCGCCCGCTGGACCGAGATGTTCCCGACGATCCTCGACAACGATCAGTACACGTCGACGATCAACCAGAAGAACTACGAGCGCATCGTCGGCCTGATCGAGGACGCCGAGCAGCTCGGCGCCACCAAGCGTCAGGTGATCCCCGGCGGCGAGCCCCTGCCGAACGCCGAGCGGCGCAAGATCCCGCCGACGCTGCTCACCGGCGTCAAGGCCGGCATGAAGATCGAGGAGGACGAGGTCTTCGGTCCGGTCCTCACGGTCTACCCGTACCGCGAGATCACCGAGGTGATCAGCCACATCACCTCGCACCCGCACCCGCTGACCATGTACTGGTGCGGCGACCGCAACGACCGCTTCGAGAAGCTCGCCGACAACACCCGCAGCGGCTCGATCAACGGCAACGACTTCGCCATCCATCTGTTCAGCGGCGACCTGCCGTTCGGCGGCGTCGGCCGCTCCGGCATGGGCGGCTACCACGGTAAGACCGGCTTCGAGACCTTCAGTCACGCTCGCGCGGTCGCGTTCTCGACGCTGCCGATGACGGTCGCCGACCTCATGTCGCCGCCGTTCCTGCCCAAGGACTCCAAGCTCACCGACAACCAGCTCAAGCTGTGGAAGTTCTTCAACAACCGCGCGATCAAGAAGGTGCGCAAGCGCCTCGGCGCCTGATCCGGTCGGGCGCCCGGTGCGCCGACCCTGAAATACGACTGGCATGATCGCTTGGCCGGGTTCATCTCACGATGTTCCCGGCCAAGCGCTTGCTAGGGTGATGGGCAGACTCTCCAGGAGGATGCGTGTCACCACGTGGTCAGAAAACCGCTTCGGGTGCCGAGACGACCAAGAACTCGTCACGCCGTGACGAGCTGCTCGCCACCGCGGGCCGGATGTTCGCCGAGAACGGCCTGCGTTCGACGACGGTCCGCGACATCGCCGACGCCGCCGGCATCCTGTCGGGCAGTCTCTATCACCACTTCGACTCCAAGGAGTCGATGGTCGACGAGATCCTGCGCCGCTTCCTCGACGAGCTGTTCGCCAAGTACCGCGACATCGCGGCGGCCGGGTTGTCGGCCACCGAAACACTGCGTCGCCTCGTCATCGCGTCCTTCGAATCGATCGACGCCGAGCGCAACGCCGTCGCGATCTACCAGGACGAGGCCAAGCGGCTGTCGAGCCAGGAACGCTTCTCCTACATCTCCGAGCTGAACGTCGAATTCCGGCAGCTGTGGCACGCGGTGCTGCAGCGCGGCGTCGACGAGGGGGAGTTCCGTCCAGACCTCGACGTCGAACTGGTGTACCGGTTCATGCGGGACACCGTGTGGGTGGCGGTCCGGTGGTACCGCCCGGGCGGCGCGCTGTCGGTGGAGAAGATCGCCGATCAGTACCTCTCGATCGTGCTCGACGGCATCCTGCCGCGCTGAGCGAGGTTAGGGTTCCCTTTCTCGCGGCAGGTGAGGGCGGCTAAGGTTCGCCTATGACTATCGGCGGAACAGACGTCGCCACACCGACCCCCACACAGGAGTCCGCAAGCACCCCGGAGGATCCGAAGACCGTCCGGGAGAACGCCCGTGCGGAGGCCAAGGCGAAGGCCGCGGCGCTCGCGGACATCCTCGCCCCGGTGCGTGGACGGATCATCCTCGCCCAGCTCGTCCAGATCCTCGCCTCGGCCGCGACGATCGTCCCGTACATCGGCATCGTCGAACTCGGCCGCACGCTGCTGGCGCCCGGCACGCTCGACACCGGCCGCGTCTGGCTGGTGGTGTGGCTGGTCGTCGGCGGACTCGCGGCGCGTGCCCTGTTCAGCTTCCTGGCGCTGGCGATCACCCACTTCGCCGACCTCGATCTCCAGGCGCGGCTGCGCATCCGGATCACCGACAAGCTCGGACGGCTTCCGCTCGGCTGGTTCAGCCGGACCAGCTCCGGCGCGGTCCGCAAGTCCGTGCAGAACGACGTCGCCGACCTGCACTACCTCGTCGCACACGCCCAGGTCGAGGCGGCCGCGGCCGTGCTCTCGCCGATCTTCGCCCTGGTCTACTGCTTCGTGCTGGACTGGCGCCTCGGTCTGCTCGCCATCGCGACCGTCCCGCTGTACGCGCTGACGTACTCGTGGATGGCCCGCGACCTCACCGCGGAGATGGAGAAGATGGACCGCGGCGTCGCGCGCATCAGCGCCACCATCGTCGAGTTCATCAACGGCGTGGCAGTGGTCAAGACCTTCGGCCAGACCGGTAAGGCGCACCGGCGGTTCATCGAGGCCGCCGACGAGTTCAACGACGACTTCGCCGGCTACATGGGCCCGATGCTGCGGGTCCAGGCCATCACCACGGTGCTCATCTCCGCGCCGCTCATCCTGCTGGTCAACCTGGGTGTCGGGTACTGGCTCGTCGACAACGGCTGGGTCAGCCCGATCGAATTGGTCGGTTCGACGCTGATCGCGATGGTCCTGCCGTCCGCGCTGCTGACCGTGTCGACCGCGGTGCACACCCGCCAGCAGGCGTCGGCCGCGGCGCTGCGCATCGCCGACCTGCTCGCCGAACCCGAACTGACGATCCCCGAGAACCCGAAGGTCCCCAACGGCCACGACGTGGTCATCGAGGACGTCCACTTCACCTACCCGCCGCGCCTCGGTGTGCCCTCCGGTGTGAAGGCGCTCGACGGGGTGAGCGTGACCCTGCGCGAGGGCACCGTGACCGCGCTCGTCGGCCCGTCGGGCAGCGGCAAGTCCACGCTGGCGACGCTGCTGCCGCGCTTCGGCGACCCGGATTCCGGTTCGGTGCGCATCGGCGGCGTCGACGTCCGCGAGATCGCGACGTCGGAGTTGTACCGCCACGTCGGCTTCGTGCTGCAGGACGTGCAGCTGCTGACCATGTCGGTTCGCGACAACATCCGGCTCGGACGCCCGGAGGCCTCCGACGAGGAGGTCTACCACGCCGCACTCGCCGCGCAGATCCACGACCGCATCTTGGACCTGCCCGACGGCTACGACACGATCGTCGGTGACGCCGCCCACTTCTCCGGCGGTGAGGCGCAACGGGTCTCGATCGCGCGGGCACTTCTCGCCGACACCCCGATCCTGGTGCTCGACGAGGCGACCGCGTTCGCCGACCCCGAGTCGGAGGCCGAGATCCAGAAGGCCATCGGCGCCCTCATGGTCGGGCGCACCGTCCTGGTCATCGCACACCGGCTCGGCTCGATCACGCACGCCGACAACATCGTCGTGCTCGACCGCGGACGCGTCGTGGAACAGGGACGGCACGAGGAACTGCTCGCGAAGGGCGGTCTGTACTCGATGATGTGGGCCGGTTACGAGGCCGGCACCACCCGGCAGGACGAGAAGATCGCCCGCGGCGCGAGCGGCGACGACAGCATGATCGAAAGCAACGGGGTGGCACGATGATCCGCGGTTTCTACACGATTCTGGGCTCCGAGCGCGCCCGGATGGTCGTCTTCCTCGGCTGGGTCCTCGTCTACGGCATCGCCCAGGGCCTCGCGATGCTGACGCTCGTCCCGATCGCCGAGAACCTGCTCACCGGTGACCGCTCCGGTGCCGCGGCCTGGTTGTGGCCGTTGGGAATCCTGGTCGCGATCTGTGCGGTCAGTGCCTACGTCCAGTCCATCAAGGGCATGACCATGGCGCTCTACGCGATGCGCATGCTGCACCACCGACTCGGCGACCACATGGTCACGCTGCCGCTCGGTTGGTTCACCCGCGAGCGCATCGGCGAGGTCTCGCAGATCGCGGTCAAGGGCACCATGTTCGTGGGAAGCACCGGCGCGCACTACATCACTCCGGTCGTGGTGAACACGGTCAGCTCGATCGTGGTGGTCATCGGCATCTGCGTCTTCGACTGGCGGATCGGACTGCTCATGGTGGCCGGCAGCCTCGTGCTGATGTACGTCGGCAAGCTCTCGAGCAAGTTCCTCTCGAAGGCCGAGCGGCGCAAGCGCGCCGAGGCCGTGACGGTCAACAACCGCGTCATCGAGTACGCCCGCTGCCAGGCCGTGCTGCGTGCCTTCGGCGCCGCCGACTCCGCGCACGCCCCGCTTGCCGAGGCGCTGGGTCGTCAGGCCCGCGTGGGCCGGTCGATGTTGTGGCGGTCGATCCTCGGCATCCTGCTCAACGGTCTGACGGTGCAGGTCGTGTTCAGCGCGGTGCTCGCGTACGGCGCGTGGCTCGCGGTGTCCGGCAACGTCGAACCCGCCCTGCTCATCGCGGTCTTCGGTCTGGCGGCGCGGTTCTTCGGTCCGATCGGCGAACTCGCCGAACTCGGATCGACGCTGCGCATGTCGACCGATGAGATCAACCGCATCACCGGCGTTCTCGACACCGACCGGATGCCTGCGCCGGACGTGCCCAAGCCCATCGTCGAGCCCGGCGCCGTCGAGTTGTCGCATGTCACCTTCGGATATGAGAAGGACAAGCCGGTGCTGCGCGACGTGACACTTCGTGCCGCCCCCGGCACGATGACCGCACTCGTCGGCCCGTCGGGTTCGGGCAAGTCCACGATCTTCCGCCTCATCGCCCGCTTCTACGACGTCGACGGCGGCTCGGTGAAGGTCGGCGGCGTCGACGTCCGCGACCAGGAGACCGGCCGGCTCATGGGTCAGCTGTCGCAGGTGTTCCAGGACGTTTACCTGTTCGACGACACCCTGTGGGAGAACATCAGACTCGGCCGGCCCGACGCCTCCGACGCCGAGATCCGCGCGGCCGCCGAGACCGCCGGAGTCACCTCCATCGTCGAACGACTGCCCGACGGCTGGGACACCGTCGTCGGCGAAGGCGGATCGGCACTGTCCGGCGGTGAGCGTCAACGTGTCTCGATCGCGCGGGCGTTGCTGAAGAACGCGCCGATCGTCCTCTTCGACGAGGCCACCAGCGCGCTCGACCCGGAGAACGAGGCCCACGTCGCCGAGTCGATCCGCCGGCTCGCCGACCGCAGCACCGTGCTCGTGATCGCGCACAAGCTGTCGACGGTGGTGGCGGCCGACCAGATCGTCGTGCTCGACGACCGAGGTGGCGTCGACGACATCGGCACCCATGGCGAGCTGCTGGCCCGGGGTGGCCGCTACCGCGAGTTCTGGAACCAGCGCGCGGCCGCCGCGGGTTGGACGCTCGCCGCGTCGTCGTAACCGGCGCGGTCGGAACCGGTGTCGTACCCCGCGCCGCCCCACCCGGACCGGCGCAACCCGAGTCGCCGTGACCCGAGTAGTCGCGATCCTGAGTTCGGGAACGTTCTTCAGGACGCTCCTCGCGCCGACCACCGCCCGTCCCGATGCTCGATCTCGATCGGGTAGTCGAAGCAGCGGGTGACGAGCTCGGTGGTCAGCACGTCGTGGGCAGGTCCCGCGGCGAGCACCCGCCCGCCGGACACCAGCAAGGCGTGCGTCGTGGTCTCGGGCAACTCCTCGAGGTGATGCGTGACCAGTACCGTCGCCAGCTCGGGGTGGGACCGGTGCAGCCGGTCGACGGTGTACAGGAGTCGTTCGCGCGCAGCGACGTCCAAGCCGGTCGACGGCTCGTCGAGCAGCAGGAGCCGCGGGTTCGGCAGCAGCGCACGGGCGATGAGCGTCCGGCCGCGTTCACCCTGCGACAGATTCGTCCATGGAGCGTCGGCGAGGGTACCGAGTCCGAGTGTCTCGACGAGTTCGTCGGCCCGCGCGAGAGTCGCGGTGTCGGGTGTCCAGTGGTTCATGAGCTCGGTGGTGCCGGTGGCGCCCGTCAGGACAACCTCGCGGATGGTGAGGGGTGAGCGCAGCGGGTGTCGGGGATTCACGTGACCGATCGACTCGCGCAGCCTGCGGATCTCGACGTGACCGAGCCGATGTCCGAGGACGTCCACCGTGCCGTGCGTCGGGAATTGTTGAGCACCGCAGAGACTCAGGATCGTCGACTTACCCGCACCGTTCGGGCCGATGAGGGCCCAGCGCTCGCCGGCGCGGACGGTCCAGTGGACATCGGACAGGATCGGGCGCCCCTGACGGACGAAGTCGACCGATTCGAGCCGCAGAACATCGGGAGTAGTCACTAGGCGAACCTACCGGAGGGCTCGTGAGGGCCCTCCGCTCGCTCCGGGCCTTCTCCAGCAGCCGGGATGAAGTCGCGGGTTCAGCCCCAGAATCGCGAGCTGGAACTCGCGATTCTGGAGCGAAGGTGCGATTTTGCTGGGGCCCGGCTCACCCCGATACCCGGGTCAGCCGAGGGAGGCGAGGACCTTGAGGCGCTCGTGGGCCTCATGCATGATCGACTGGATCAGCTCGTCACAGCTCGGCAGGTCCTCGATCATGCCGACCACCTGGCCCGACGCGAGGACACCCGCGCGGGTGTCACCCTCGACGAGGCCGGCCTTCAACAGCATCGGGGTGTTGCCGGCCATGATGACCTGCTGCCAGGTGCGCTCGCCCGACTTCTTCATCGAGAGGCCGTCCTTGAGCATGCTGGTCCAACGCATCCCGGTCATCTGCTTGAACTCGTTGGCGTTACGGGCAGCTGCGAACAGTGCCTTGACCGAGTTGCCGCTCTCCAGGGCCTCGACGAGCGGTGTCCGCAGCACCCGGTGCGGCATACCGTCGACCTTCACCGACACCACGGTGTCGTTGAGTCCGCGCTTGAGGTACTCCTGCTTCACCGAGTCGGGGACCGCCGAATCGGAGGTGAGCAGGAATCGGGTTCCCATCGCGACGCCCTGCGCGCCGTAGGCGAGCGCCGCGGCGAGGCCGCGACCGTCGAAGAAGCCGCCGGCAGCGACAACCGGCATGTCGATGTCCTTCTCCGCCAGGGCATCGAGGACCGACGGCAGCAGCAGGGTGGTGGCGACCGGGCCGGTGTGGCCGCCGCCCTCGCCGCCCTGCACGATGACCGCGTCCGCGCCCCACGACGCGACCTTCACCGCGTGCTTGGCCGCCCCGATCGACGGGATGACCACCACGCCGTGGTCCTTGAGCTTGGCGATCAGCTCCTGCTTGGGGGCCAGGGCGAACGACGCCACCTTGACGCCCTCGCGGATGAGCAGGTCGATCCGCTGCGGCGCGTCGGTCGCATCGGCGCGGATGTTGACGCCGAAGGGCTTGTCGGTCAGCGACTTCGTCTTGGCGATCGCCGCCTCGAGCTCCTCGTAGGTCATCGTCGCCGACGCCAGGATGCCGAGGCCGCCGGCGTTCGACGTGGCCGAGGTCAGCGACGGGCCCGACACCCAGCCCATCCCGGTCTGGACGATCGGGTACTCGATGCCGACGAGCTCGGTGAACGGGGTGCGCAGCGACGCCGCGCGCGCCGGTGTCGGTTGAGCGCTCATTTCACTTCCCTGTTGCGGATTCCCTTGGGGTCGAGCACGTCCCGGATGAGCGAGAGTTCCTCGGCCGTCGGCTGACGGGTCTCCGGCGCGTCGGCCAGGCCGGCGACCTCGAACCCGGTGTTCTCGGCCACCTCCTCGGCGGTGACCCCCGGATGCAGCGACAGCGCCCGCATGGTGTGGTCGGGGCCGCCGAAGTCGAAGACGCCGAGGTTGGTGACGACGCGGTGGATGTTCAGGTCGTCGAAGGCCGGGTTGTCCGGGTCGACCTTGTCGTACCCGACACCCGACACGATGTCGACCGACTCCCCGAAGACTCGGGAGGAGTGGCGGCCGACCCAGTAGCTGGTGGCGTGGTTGATGGTGTTCCCGGGAGCGCCGCGGACGCCGAACATCTGACGCGTCGGATGCTGCAGCGGCCCGAACGCCGAGAGGTTCTGGTTGCCGTGCCGGTCGATCTGATTGGCGCCCATGACCACATGGCGACGGCCCGACGCCACGACGTCGAACACCTTGCGGAACGGCATCCACCCCTCGATGGCGCCGGTCTTGCCGATCGGCGGGGTGTCGGCGAGGATCAGCGCCTCGCCGTCGGTGATCAGCAGATCGGGCTCGAAGGTCAGGCGAGCCAGTCGTGCGCCGAGCAGTGCGACCGGCGACATCGGCGACGCCATGATCTCCCCTGCGCCGCGGAAGATCTCGGCGCAGGAGACCACGCAGTACTCGGCGCGGGTGGCGGCCTCGGTGGACTCGGGCGCCTGGGTTTCTGCGGTGCTCACTGTCCGTCCTCCTTCTGGTCGTCCTGCCATGCGGCGACCTCGCGCTGATAGGTCTGCTCGTCGACCTCGAGGAACCTGCGCGAGAACGCCTTCCAGGCCTCGGGGTCCTTGGCCGACGCCACGTAGAACTGCTGGAACCTCTCGTCGCGCCCGTAGTCCCCGGCGAAGGTGAAGTGCGCCCCGTTCGGGGTGTGCACGACCCGGTCGACGTTCATGCGGTTGAGCAGGAGCCTTTGATGCGGAACGGATTTCACCAGGACCTCGGTCGATACGAGCTGATCGGTCTCGAGGTAACGACGCTCCGCGGCCGCGCAGTACAGATCGTCGAAGTACGGGTCGACCCCGGTGTAGGCGGCGTTGCCGTGGGCATCGGCCAGATCCAGGTGCACGAATGCGGCATCGAGTTTGAGCGCCGGCATGGCGATGAGTGTCTGGGTCCGGCCGTCGGGGTCGGGGTAGGGGGACTCGACGGTCTTGAGTTCGCCCTCCCAGAACTTCAGGACGTCGGAGCCGAGTCCGGCGCGGATGGGCAGGAAGGGGAGCCGGGCGGCGGCGGCCTCCAGGCCGCACTTGACCATGCCCTCGTCCATCTCGCGCACCTCGATCTCGCCGTTGGTGCGAGCCTTGGAGAACCACGGGTCGTAGAACGGCGCCGAGTCCAACGACACGAAGCCGTAGTAGGCGCGGCGGACCTTGCCTGCGGCACAGAGCAATCCGAGATCGGGTCCGCCGTAGGTCACCACGGTCAGATCCTTGACGTCGGATCGGGCGAGAGCGCGCACGAGCGCCATCGGCTTGCGGCGGGAACCCCAGCCGCCGATGCCGATCGTCATCCCGTCGCGGAGTTCACCGATGACGTCGTCGAGGGTGCTGGTCTTGTCGGTCGGCATGTCAGGCGTGTCCTCCGTTGGTCGAGGCTGTCGATCCGGACTTGGCTTCGGCCAGCGGCTTCCCGGTGGCGACGAAGGCGTCGCGGTGCTCGTCGGCGACGCCGGCGAGGTTGAGCTCGAAGGTGTAGCCCTGCTCGAGGCGGTAGCTGGCCTTCACGTCGACCGGGTCGATGTTGTTGATGGCCTCCTTGGCCGCGCGGATGACGCGGGTGTCCTTGGCGGCGATCTCGCCGGCGACCTCCATCGCGGCGTCGAGCAACTGCTCGCGCGGGACGACGCGGTAGACGGAGCCGAAATGCTCGAGCTGCTGGGCGGTGACGTTCTTCGCGGTGAAGTACAGGGTCCGCATCAGGTGCTGCGGGACCAGGCGCGCGAGATGCGTTGCGGCGCCGAGGGCTCCGCGATCGACCTCGGGCAGGCCGAACACCGCGTCGTCGGAGGCGACGATGACGTCGGCGTTGCCGACCAGGCCGACGCCGCCGCCGACGCAGAACCCGTTGACCGCGACGACCACCGGGACCGCGCAGTCGTAGACGGCGGCGAACGCCGCGGCGCACCCGCGGTTGGCGCCGATGAGGGCGTCGTATCCCTCGGTGGCCTGCATCTCCTTGATGTCGACCCCGGCGTTGAAGCCGCGGCCCTCGGCGCGCAGGACGACGACGTGGGTCGCCGGGTCGTTGCCGGCGTCGGTGATCGCGTCGGCGAGTTCGAACCATGCGGCCGACGGCAGGGCGTTGACCGGCGGATAGTCGACCGTGACGGTGACGATGCCGGTTTCGGTACGTGTCGTGGTGATCGGCACGCGTGCTCCTCTCGTCGCTGCTTGGGGCAACCACGGCGGCTGCACAAGCACTGACCAAGCAAGTGCTTGGTTGTTTGGTAGGGTAGCACCCATGCAGACGCAGTCACAGGTCGAGTTGGGCCTGGCCGGGAAGGTCGTGCTGGTCACCGGGGGTGCGCGCGGTGTCGGCGCCGGGATCACCCGGGTGCTGGCGTCGGCGGGTGCCGTGCCGGTCATCTGCGGCCGCAATCCCGACAGCCTCGCCGAGGACCTCCGCGACGTCGCCTTCGTCTCGTGCGACGTGCGCGACGCCGGCGCCGTCGAGGCGATGATCGCCGAGATCGTCGACCGCAACGGGAGGATCGACGGCGTGGTGAACAACGCCGGCGGTTCGCCGTTCGCGCTGGCGGCCGACGCCTCGGTGCGGTTCGCGAGCAAGATCGTCGACCTCAACCTGCTGGCGCCGCTGGCCGTGGCCAAGGCGGCCAACGCGGTCATGCAGGAGCAGGCCGACGGCGGGGCGATCGTCAACGTCTCGAGCGTCAGCGGCCACCGGCCCTCGCCTGGGACGTCGGCCTACGGCGCGGCGAAGGCGGGCCTGGACAACCTGATGACCTCGCTGGCCGTCGAGTGGGCGCCCAAGGTGCGGGTCAACTCGGTGGTCGCCGGTCCGGTCCTCACCGAACAGTCGCACCTGCACTACGGCGACGACGAGGGGGTGGCGGCGGTCGGCGCCACCATCCCGATGGGCCGGCTCGCGACGCCCGCCGACGTCGGCAACGCCGTCGCCTTTCTGTTGTCGCCGCTGGCCGGATACATCAGCGGGTCGACGCTGACCGTCCACGGGGGCGGGGAGAAGCCCGCATTTCTCGACGCCGCGACGGCGGGCAACTCCGTCTAGACGTCCGGCGAGCCACCGATTCTTCGCAGTTCAGAAAGGAAACACCTTGAGTAGCAAGTCGAATGAGGGTCGAGTGGCCATCGTGACCGGTGCCGGGCAGGGGATCGGCCGCGCGCACGCGCTCGCCTTCGCCGCCGACGGCGCCAAGGTCGTCGTCAACGACTACGCCCAGGACCTGGCCGATCAGGTCGTCGACGAGATCCGCGCCGCCGGCGGGGAGGCCGTCGCGCAGGTCGGCGACGTCGCCGAGTGGGCGAACGGCGAGGCGATGGTGACCGCCGCCCTCGACAACTTCGGTCGCCTCGACATCCTGGTCAACAACGCCGGCTTCGTCCGGGACCGGATGCTGGTGTCGCTGTCGGAGGACGAGTGGGACGCCGTCGTCCGTGTGCACCTGAAGGGGCACTTCGTCGGGTTGCGTCACGCCGCGGCGTACTGGCGGGCCGAGGCCAAGGCGGGCCGCACCCCGGTCGCCCGGATCGTCAACACGAGCTCGGGCGCCGGTCTCTACGGTTCGATCGGCCAGGGCAACTACGTCGCCGCGAAGGCGGGCATCGCCGCACTCACCGTGCAGGCGGCCGCCGAACTCGGTTCCTACGGCGTCACCGTCAACGCGATCGCGCCGGCGGCGCGCACCCAGATGACCCTGGGCGCCGGCGAGGCGATGGCCGCCCAGATGGCGCCGCCCGCCGACGGGTCGTTCGACGTGATGGACCCGGCCAACGTCTCGCCGCTCGTCGTCTGGCTCGGTTCGCCGGAGGCGGGCTCGGTTACCGGCCGGGTCTTCGAGATCGAGGGCGGCAAGATCTCGGTCACCGACGGCTGGCAGCGAAGTGTCGAGCGGGACAAGGGCGCTCGGTGGGAGGTCGCCGAACTCGGTCCGGTGGTCGAGGAGATCGTGGCCAAGGCGCCGGTCCCGATGCCGGTCTACGGCGCCCGGTGACCGGTCCGCGGTGACCGCTTCACGGCGAGACGAGGAACTCCTGGCGGCGGCCAGGGCGTACGTCGACGCCCTGGTCAGCCACGATCCCTCCGGGGTGTCGCTGCATCCGGACTGCACGCGCGTCGAGTTCGGCCTGAAGACCGGTCGCAACGGGCCGCACATCGCGCGCAGCCTCGCACGCGGACCGCAATTCCGTGTGATCCACCGGATCTCGGACTTCACGGCCACCGTCGACGGCCACACCGTCTCCACGCGGTACGTCGTGCACGTGCGGCCGAAGGCCCTGAAACTCGGCGCGGAGGTGTCGGAGACCTTCGTCGTCGACGACGAGAACCGGATCCGCGCGATCGTCGCCCGGTTCGGCCTGCCGCGCCGACAGCACTAGCCGCACAAGCCGCGCGGAAACGAATACGTCCACCACCCCGAGGGGCGGTGGACGTCTTCGTCGGACGGGGCGTCAGGCCGACGGGGCGCGCACGACCAGGTGCACGCCGGGGAAGTATCCGGCCATCTCCGACCGCGACTTCCGCAGGGCCGCAATGCCGTAACCGCGCTTGCGATGCTCCGGGTGGATCCAGATGCGCAGGTCGACCTCGCCGTCCTTGAGCTCGCCGAACACCAGGCCGACCTTGGAATCGCCGTCGGTGGCCACGAGCCACACGGCCTCTTCGGCATCGACGCGGTCGGTGGCCGCCTTGATCTCGGCGGTGACGTCGCCGGCCGGCGCGCCCGAACCGTCGCCGGCGGTGCCGATGTCCTCGGTCCGCAGCGCGAACAGCTCGGCGTCGGCCTCCGGGTCGAACGGACGCAGCTCGAGGGTGTCGCCGCTGCTGGCCGGACGCTGCGCCAGGGTGAAGGTGATCTCGTTGTTGAGATCGTCGAGCTCGGCCTGGTTCTTGCGGCGCTCGTCCTTGGTCAGCTGCTTGAGCTTCATGTCGAGGATCGCCTCGGCGCCGAGCTGGGACTTGCCGAGCAGATCGGCGATCGCGGAGACGGCCTCCGCGTGGTTCTCCGCGTCGACGATGGCGTCGAGGACCTCGTGTCGACGCTCCAGGGCGGTGAGCAGGGCGTCGGCGATGTCGCGGCGGGTGGTGGCCAGGTCGAGATCAGTCATGGACCGATCCTAGGTCAACTCAGGTCCCGGCGGGTATCGGTCGGCGCGCCGGAAGCGGCGGACTTAGAACAAGTTCTATGGATCAGAACCGCAATTTTCGTGGGAGTTCTTTCCTGGATCTGTAACACGTCCTAGTCTTGGGGCATGACGAACGAGGGAACGACGACCGCACCGACCGACTTCGATCACCTCCGCGGCGGGACGCACATGGGCGACCTGATGGTCGCCGCGCTCAAGCGTCACGCCAAGCGCACGGTGTTGTCACTCGGGGAGACCGAGATGACGGGCGGGGAGATGGCGGACGCGATCAGCCGGTACATCCAGGCCTTCGAGAGCGTCGGCGCCGGGACCGGCACCGCGGTGGGGCTGCTGTCGCTGAACCGTCCCGAGGTGTTGTTCGTCATCGGCGCCGGGCAGACGCAGGGCTGGCGCCGCACCGCGCTGCACCCGCTCGGCTCGCTCGACGACCACGCCTACGTCCTCAACGACGCCGGGGTCTCGACGCTCGTCATCGACCCGGTCCCGATGTTCGTCGAACGTGCCGCCGCCCTGTTGGACCGGGTCCCCGGCCTCAAGCAGATCCTCACGCTCGGCCCGGTGCCCGAACAACTCGCCGCCCATGGTCGCGACATCATCGCCGAGGCGGACAACTTCGAGCCGAAACCGCTTGTCGCCGCGCATCTCCCGCCGGATCACGTCGTGTCGATCACCTACACCGGCGGCACCACCGGCAAGCCCAAGGGCGTGATCGGCACAGCTCGCGCGATGGCGACGATGACGCAGATCCAGCTCGCCGAGTGGGAGTGGCCGGAGCATCCGCGGTTCCTGCTCTGCACCCCGTTGTCGCATGCGGGCGCCGCGTTCTTCATCCCGACCCTGATGAAGGGCGGGTCGATGGTCGTGCTCTCGAAGTTCGACCCCGCCGAGGTGCTGCGCATCATCGAAGAGCAGAAGATCACGGCGACGATGCTCGTGCCGTCGATGCTCTACGCGCTGCTCGATCATCCCGACTCGCGGACCCGCGACCTGTCGTCGCTGGAGACCGTGTATTACGGTGCGTCCCCGATCAATCCGGTCCGCCTCGCCGAGGCCATCGAGCGATTCGGCCCGATCTTCGCCCAGTACTACGGCCAGTCCGAGGCCCCCATGGTCATCAGCTACCTCGCCAAGGACGACCACCCGGGTCCGGGCGAGGACCAGCGCCGGCTCTCCAGTTGCGGCAGGCCGTCGGCGTTCCTGCGCACCGCGCTGCTCGGTCCCGACGACAAGCCGGTCCCGCAGGGTGAGCCGGGCGAGATCTGCGTCGCCGGGCCACTTCTCGCCGGCGGTTACCTCGGCCTGCCGGAACAGACCGCCGAGACCTTCCGCGACGGCTGGTTGCGCACCGGCGACGTCGCGCGCGAGGACGAGGACGGCTTCTGGTACATCGTCGACCGCACCAAGGACATGATCGTCACCGGTGGCTTCAACGTGTTCCCGCGCGAGGTCGAGGACGTCGTCGCCGAACATCCCGCCGTCGGCCAGGTCGGCGTCATCGGCGTGCCCGACGAGAAGTGGGGCGAGGCGGTCACCGCGGTGGTGGTGCTGCGCCCAGACGTCGACGCCGACGACGCGGCCAAGGAGCGGATCACCGCGGAGATCCAGCAGGCCGTCAAGGACCGCAAGGGCGCGGTGCAGTCGCCCAAGCGGGTCATATTCGCCGAGTCGTTGCCACTCACCGCACTCGGCAAGCCGGACAAGAAGGCGTTGCGCGCCCAGTACTGGGCCGGTTCCGAGCGCGGGGTCGGTTAGGGGTCGAGTCCTCGCTCACGACTTCCGTTCCCGCTCACGCATATCGGGTGAGCGGGAACGGAAGCGGTGAGCGGAACCGGCCGGTTGCTCGGGTCGGCGTCGGACCGGTCGGTCTCACTGCGCGGCGGGCCGGTAGATCTTCGTGACCTTCGTCGGCGTCGCCGTAGCGGCGGGCGGACCGGCCCAGACGGTCCAACCGGAGCCCGACTTGTCGAAGAGCTCCTCGGACTCCGGGTCCTGGTAGACGATCAGATCCGATCCGGAGGATCGCTTGCAGCCGTAGGAGTAGAGGAAGCCCTGCGGCTGAGGCGAGAACGCGCCGCCGAGGATCGCCGCGCACCGGCTTCCGTCCTCGAGTTCGAGTCCCCAGGGCCTGGATTCGGGGTCCGGGGCCGACAGCGTCGGCAGCCGGCCCGAGTACGAGTACGACCGAAGTTCGGTGACCCACGGCGAATGGGTGCACAGCAGTTGTGAACCCGACGGCCAGCACGCGCTGGCGGAGTCGACGGTGGCGCCGCAGTGGTAGACGCCGGTGGTCAGCGCGCCGATGGCGTGGGTGCAGTAGCCGACATCGTGGAAGGACCCGCGGGTCGACCCGACGCTGAACCCGTTGATCGGCCGCCCGGAGCCGTCGACGGCCACCACCTCGACCAGCTCGGGTCCGTCGCTCGTGTCGGAGGTCTTCGACGGCAGGCATCGGCACAGGATCACGGTCGTGACGGTGCCCTTGGCGATGGCGTCGGCGCCCTCGTAGCCGATGCGATAGGCGGTTCCGGACGCCTCGTCTGCGGTGAACACCGCCACCCCGTCGGCGTCCTCGAGCGGTTCGCCGTAGAGCTCGACCGCCCGTGAACCGGGGGTTCCGCGGGACACCCCGTCGATGGTGGTACCCGCGCTGCCCGGGGGGTCGCCGGGCGAGATCGACACGAGGACGTCGCCGTCGAAACCGTAGTCGCAGTCGAGCCACCGGTAGATCGTCACCCGGCCCTCGGCCCGGCCGGAGGCGGGGAAGGAGGGGTTCGTCGCCCGGATGTCGGCGAGGGTCGCGCCGATGTCGATGCCCGCCCGTCCGGTGGGGCTCAGGCGGCTCCGGGCCGCTTCGGCGTTCTGGGCCGCGGCGAGTCGCGAGCTGAGTTGGGCGGCGTTGTCGGCGGTGACGAACAGCCCGCCGCCCTTCTCGGCGACGCACACCAGCGACGGGTCGTCGGTGCGGAAGCCGACGGCGCTGATCGTCACGTCGGGATGTGAACGGTGGATGGCCTCGGCGGTGTCGCACGGCGGAGGTTCGCACGTCGACTCTCCGTCGGAGACGAGCACGATCGACGCGGGCTCGTCGGGGGACAACTGGGCCGCGGCCTTTTCCAGGGCGGCCGAGATCGGGGTGAAGCCCTGCGCTTTCAGCCCGGCGAGCGCCCGGTCGACCCCTTCGCGGTCGAGGGGGCCGAGGGGGACCAGCGTCGTGACGTCGGCACAACCGGTGGCCTGCGGAGTCGACGCGGCGGGCATCTGCGAGCCGAAGGCGACGACGCCGAACGGCGTCCCGTCGGGCAGACCGGTCGCCAGGGAGGTCACGGCGGCCCTGGCCGCGGCCAGTCGAGGCCCGGGGGCGTCGTCGGTGTTCATCGAGTCCGACGCGTCGAGGACGACCACGGTGGGCACCGGGTTGGGCTGCACGTCGCGCGCACCCGATGCGGCCCTACCGCTTCCGTCCACCTCGATCGCACAGCCGGCGGCGACGAGGCAGGTGGCCAGTGCGGCCGCGATCGTGAGGCCGCGACCGGCACGGCTGCGTGGTCGTCTTCCCGACGGTTGCGGAGGGTGGGCGCCGCCGAGCGTGTCCCGGAACATGGCGGAAATCTAGCAACGGATGCGCCCCGGCATCGGGTTCGGCGGGAAAGACCTTCGGTCGGACGACATTCCCCACGCGAGGAGAACGCCTACCGGCCCGCTCCACGTGGCTCGCAGATCACCACCGGGATCTTGCGGTCGGTCCATGCGGCGTAGGTGGCGTAGTCCTCGTAGACCTTCACCAGTTCGGGCCACAGCTCTTCGCGCTCGGCATCCGAGGCGGTGCGGGCGACGAGGTCGAAGGTCTTCTTGCCGAGCTGGATGGTGACCTCCGGGTTCTCGCGGAGATTCAGGTACCAGGCCGGATGTTTGGCCGAGCCGCCCTGCGACGCGACGACGACGAAGGTGTCGCCCTTGCGCAGGTAGATCAGCGGCGCGGTACGGGGCTGACCGGACTTGCGGCCGATGGTGGTCAGCAGGCACACCGGTGCGGGCTTCTTGAGGCCCGCACCGATGCGCCAGGTCTCACCGACCCGACCGCCGGTCGCCTTGTAGACCGCGGTGTGCGCTCGCGACCCCAGCTTGATGATCTTGCTGACGATGGGCGAGTCGAGCTGCTTCGGCTTGTTGTTCGGGTCGATGAGAGGCATGGGTTCAGATCCGTTCGAGGATGGTTCCGGTGGCCATGGCGCCGCCCGCGCACATCGTGATGAGTGCGGTCTGGCCGTCGCGACGCTCGAGTTCGTGCAACGCGGTGGTGATCAGGCGCGAGCCGGTGCTGCCGACCGGGTGGCCGAGGGCGATGGCGCCGCCGTTGACGTTCACCCGGTCCATGTCGGCGTCGTGCACCTGCGCCCAGCTGAGGACCACCGATGCGAACGCCTCGTTGATCTCGACGATGTCGATGTCGGACAACGACATCCCGGACTTGGCCAGCACGCGCTCGGTCGCCTGGACCGGGCCGTCGAGGTGGTAGTGCGGCTCGGCGCCGACGAGCGCCTGCGCCTTGATGCGGGCGCGCGGCGTCAGTCCGAGCTCGCGTGCCCTCGTCTCGTCCATGATCAGGATCGCGGCCGCGCCGTCGGAGATCTGTGACGACGTGCCGGCGGTGTGGATGCCGCCCTCGACGACCGGCTTGAGCGCGGCGAGCGACTCGAGGGTGGTCTCGCGCAGGCCCTGGTCGCGGGTGACGTCGAGGATCTTGCCGGTGAACTCGCCCTCCTTGGTGCGCTCGGGCGCCTTGACGGAGAGGATCTCGCGGTCGAAGCGGCCCTCGTCCCATGCCTGCTTGGCGAGACGCTGGCTGCGCTCGCCGAGCGCGTCGACGTCGGCGCGGGTGATGCCGCGGCGCTGGGCGATCCGCTCGGCCGCCTCGAACTGGTTGGGGAGATCCACGTTCCACGAATCCGCGTGGTACGGGCCGGCATTGGTGCCCACGTTGGCGCCGAGCGGAACCGTCGACATCGTCTCGACGCCGCAGGCGACGCCGATCTCGATGGCGTCGGTGGCGATCAGCCCGGCGATCAGGTGGTTGGCCTGCTGCGCCGAGCCGCACTGCGCGTCGATGGTCGTCGCGCCGGTGCCCTCCGGCAGTCCCGCCGACAGCCACGCCTTGCGGGTGACGTTGCCGGCCTGCGAGCCCGCTTGGGTCACGCAGCCGCCGATGGCCTGCTCGACGAGGGCCGGGTCGATGCCGGCCTTCTCGAGGAGCCCGCGCTGCGTGAGGCCGAGCAGCTCCTCGGCATGAAGACCCGACAGCCAGCCCGCACGCTTGCCGATCGGCGTACGCACAGCTTCCACGATCACCGGAACGCCCATTCCCACTCCTTCGTCAGCCGGCGGACCCGGTCCGCCATCCTCGGGGCACGGCTCGTCGACGGAGGTGCCGAGGCCGTGCATCCAAACTAGAACATGTTCTATGTTTGCGTCCATGACCGGCCGATTCGAGCGTTCGGACGCGGGGCGTCCGACGGGGTGGAGCCTCCTCGGGGCGAGGGTCGCGACGAACTGATTGTGACAGGTTCGATGCCAGATGTCGCAGGTGAGCCACGGTTTGTCCAGTGAAAACTAGAACGAGTTCTCATCGGGGGATGTCGCTTGTGTCACAATGTGGTCTAATGAATTTGAAACAGGTTCTAAATCTCCAGCGAGGTGGTGTGACGTGACCCAGGCCCAGAGTGCCCCGATCGGCAGTGAGCCGACGACGGCGGATTCTGCGCACGTGAGCCCTTCCGACGACACTGTCGAGAAGGCCGCGTTCATGGAGCAGGAGGGATGGGACTTCACCAACCCCGACCTGCTCGAGCAGGGCCTCCCCGTGAAGGAGTTCGCGCAGTTGCGCAAGACCGCCCCGGTCTGGTGGAACGCGCAGCTTCCCGGCAAGGGCGGCGGTTTCCACGACGGCGGATACTGGGTGATCTCCAAGCACGCTCACATCCGCGAGATCTCCAAGAACAACGACGACTGGGAGACCAACGCCAACGGCGTGATCATGCGCTTCGAGGACGACATGTCCCCCGAGCAGATCGAGATCACCAAGGCGCTGCTGATCAACCACGATCCGCCGGAGCACACCCGCCTGCGCAAGCTCGTCTCCAAGCTGTTCACCCCGCGTGCGGTGCACTCGCTGGAGGAGAAGCTCGACGCGGCGGCCCGCGAGATCGTGACCCGTGCGGCGGAAAAGGGCAGCGGCGACTTCGTCAAGGACGTCGCCGTCGACCTGCCGCTGCTGGCGATCGCCGATCTCCTCGGAGTTCCCCAGGAGGACCGCGAGAAGCTGTTCAACTGGTCGAACTCGATGATGAACGCCGACGATCCGGACTACGACACGGATCCGCAGCAGGCCAACGCCGAGATCCTCGGCTACGGCTACCAGATGGCCGAGGAGAAGCGCCGCAACCCGGGTGACGACATCGTCACCACACTGGTCAACGCCGACATCGACGGCCAGTCGCTCGACGAGACCGAGTTCGGCTTCTTCTTCATCCTGCTGACCGTCGCGGGCAACGAGACCACTCGCAACGCGATCAGCCACGGCATGAACGCTTTCCTCGACCACCCGGATCAGTGGGAGCTGTTCAAGCGTGAGCGTCCGGCGACCGCGGTCGACGAGATCGTCCGCTGGGCGACACCGGTGAACTGCTTCCAGCGAACCGCCAAGCGCGACACGCAGATCGGCGGGGTCGACATCAAGAAGGGCCAGCGCGTCGGCCTGTTCTACGGTTCGGCCAACTACGACGAGGACGTCTTCGAGGATCCGTTCACCTTCAACATCCTCCGCGACCCGAACCCGCATGTCGGCTTCGGCGGCAACGGCGCACACTTCTGCGTCGGCGCCAACCTCGCGCGCATGGAGATCAACCTGATGTTCAACGCGCTCGCCGACATCGTCCCCGACATCACCAAGGTCGCCGCGCCGCGTCGTCTCCGCCACGGGTGGATCAACGGCGTCAAGGAACTGCGCGTCGACTACGGGACGAAGTGACCGCGACCGATCCGACGCCGGCCTACCTCGGCATCGACCGCGAGAACCATCCCGCGGTCGTCGCGGGCCGGCGCTCGCGGGAAGCGGTGGAGGTCCGGGACAAGCAGGCGTGGCTCGACAACTTCGCGGCCGACGCCATCGTCCAGGACCCGGTCGGCCCCTCGATGTTCGACCCGGAGGGTGTCGGATTCCAGGGGCGCGAGCGGATCTCGGAGTTCTGGGACAAGTCGATCGCGAACACCGAGCGCATCGACTTCCAGTTCGACGAGGAGATCATCTGCGGCAACGAGGTCGCCTACATCGGCAAGATCGTGACCCATATCGCGGGGCACATCTCCGAGGCGCGGGGTGTCTTCACCTACCGCGCCGACGATGACGGGAAGCTGTCGGCATTGCGTGCCTACTGGGAGGTCGAGAAGACCATCAACTCGGTGCGCAAGGCCTGAGAGGGGTACAACTTCCATCCGCCGCGGGCGGGACGGGTCCACCACCCGTCCCGCCCGTGGTGTTTTCGGCTTCGGGCAGCGTTTTCGGGCGAAGCCGACTTCCTTCTCAACGACTGTGCGACCGCGGACAGGAGCGCACGATGGGGTGAGGACATCGGCGCGCACCACCCGCGCCCGCGGTGGGCCGGCCGATCATGGCGTCGTCCGGAGCCGGGTGTCGTCGGCGCGCCGGACGGGAGGGATGGACATGAGAGCACTGCAGCGAACCTGGGCGTACCTGCGCGCGTTCGGCCGGGCCAAACGCCATCGCACCGACCTCGCCCGGCATCTGGTGCGCCGGCCCCTGGTCGGCGGCGCGACTCTCGGGATGGAGACGGCGATGCTGCTGTCGAACAGGCTGGACCCGAAACTCAAAGAGCTCGCCGAACTCAAGGCGGCGGGCATGGTGAGCTGCGAGTTCTGCCTCGACATCGGGTCGGCGCTGGCGGTCGGCTCCGGGGCCACCGAGCGTCAGCTGCGGGATCTCCCGTCATACCGGCACTCCGACGCTTACGACGAGGTCGAGAAGCTGGTGATCGCTTTCGCCGAGGCGATGACGTCGACCCCGGCGATCGCCGACGACCTGGCCGAGGTGCGCCGACGACTGGAGGACCACCTGAGCGAGACGCAGATCGCCGAGCTGGCGATGGCCGTCGCCTGGGAGAACCAGCGGGCACGGCTCAACCAGTCGCTGGGGGTTCGCCCCACCGGGATGTCCGACGGCGCGGCCTGCGCTCTGCCCGAACGGATTTCGTAGGGGGCGAGGGCGACCCGACCCGGCGGCGAGGCGTCGGTCAGCACCTGGGAACACCGGCACACACGACATCGCCCGCGACGTCGGCCCGGATCGGCGACCCTAGATGAGGTCGCCGATCCGAACCGACGTCGCGGGCGATGTCGATTCGGCGTCTGCCCCGGGCGGGGAGGCGGGTCAGTGCTGCGGCTTGTCCGCTCCGACGAGCCACATCGAGAAGTACTGGGAGCCACCGCCGTAGGCGTGACCGAGGGCCTTCCGGGCGCCCTCGACCTGGTGCGCACCCGCCTTGCCCATGACCTGGATCGCCGCCTCGGCGAACCGGATCATGCCCGACGCGCCGATCGGATTCGACGAGAGCACACCGCCCGAGGCGTTGAGCGGGATTCGGCCGCCGATCTCGGTCTCCCCGGCCTCGGTCAGCTTCCAGCCCTCACCCTCGGGCGCGAAGCCGAGGTTCTCCAGCCACATCGGCTCGAACCACGAGAACGGCACGTAGATCTCCGCGGCGTCGATCTCGTCGATCGGGCTGCTGATGCCGCCGGCCTTCCAGAGGGCCGCGGCCGCATCCCGGCCGGCCTGCGGGTTGACGACGTTGCGGTGCGCGTACGACAGCGGCTCGGTGCGCATGGCCGTGGCGTGAATCCACGCGACCGGGTTGCCGTCGGCCACCGCGGCGTCGGCGACCTGCTCGTCGCCGATCACGACCGCGCACGCGCCGTCGGACGACGGGCACGTCTCGTCGTAGCGGATCGGATCCCAGAGCATCTGGGAGCTCATGACCTTCTCGATGCTCTGGTCGGGCTGGTGGAGGTGCGCCAGCGGGTTGAGCGCGCCGTTGCGGCGGTCCTTCGCGGCGACCATGGCACCGATGTGCTCGGGTGCGCCGGACTGCCGGATGTAGGCGCGGATGTGGGGCGCGAAGTAGCCGCCCGCACCCGCGCCGACCGGCTTGGTGAACGGCACCGGGATCGACAGCGCCCACATGGCGTTGGACTCCGACTGCTTCTCCCAGGCGACGGCGAGGACTCGCTTGTGCACGCCGGCGAAGACCAGCGACGCCGCGACGTTGGCGGTCGAACCGCCGACCGACCCGGCGGTGTGCACGCGGATGAGACGTTTGCCGACCGCGCCGATCGCCTCGGCCATCGCCAGCTCGGGCATCATCGAACCCTCGAAGAGGTCGGGGGCCTTGCCGATGACGATCGCGTCGATGTCGTCGAGAGAGGTCTGGGCGTCGGCGAGCGCGGCGTCGATGGCCTCGCGGACCATGCCCGCCATCGTGACGTCGGAGCGCTTGGCGACGTAGCGGGTCTGGCCGGTGCCGATCACGGCGGCACGGTTGTTGTGTCCCATCAGTTCTGGCCTCCCGAATTGCGGCCACTCAGGGTGACCACCATGTTCTGTTGCAGCAGCGGGCCGCTCGTGGCGTGTGCGACGGCGGTCTCGGCGTTGCCGCTGAGGATCTCGTGCGCGGCGTAGCCGATGCGCTGCAGTCCCGCGGAGAACAGCGAGTTGCCCTTGAGCGCGCCGCCGGACGGGTTGATGCGCACCGAATCCGGGAGACCCAGCGCCTTGCGCACGATGATCTCCTGATGCGAGTACGGCGCATGGATCTCGGCGACGTCGACCGCGCGGTCGGAGTCCCCGAAGGCGGTGTCGGCGGCGAGCGACGTCGACGGGGAGACCGTGAGGTCCCGGGCGCCGAAGTTCGGGGAGTCGATGCGATGGTCCCAGCCGGTGATGAACGCCGGATTGGCCACCAGCTCACGGGCTTTGCGCTCGCTGGCGATCACGACCGCGGCCGCGGCGTCGGTGTACGGCGCGATGTCATGACGGCGCAGCGGATCGGCGACGTAGTCGGCGGCGAGCAGTTCGTCGACCGATCCGCCGAAGGTGCGGGCGCCGATCTCGGCCATGTCGGCCTCGGTCCAGGCGCCGGAGTCGATACCGGCGCGCGCCTGCAGCGCGGCCAGCGAACGGGCGTCGGGATGGAGCGGCGCGACCGTGTACGGGTCGGTCTGCAGTGCGAGCGTCTGATCGGCGTTGCCGGCGGTGGGCTTGCCGAAGCCGTAGGCCAGCGCCAGGTCGACCTCGCCGGTGGCGATCTTGACCCAGGCCTCGTACAGCGCCCAGGCGCCGTCCATCTCGACGTGCGACTCGTTGATCGGCGGCACGGCGCCGATCGAGTCGATCGCGGAGATGAACGAGAACGCGCGTCCGGCCAGATAATCGGACGATCCGCTGCACCAGAACTCGATGTCGGTGCGGGTGATCCCGAGCTCGGCGTAGAGCTTGTCGAAACACGGGATGAGCATCTCGACACCGTTGGTGGTGCCGTGCGTGCCCTCGACGTTGGGGCTGTGGGCGAACCCGATGATCGCGATCGGTGGCAGTGTCATCAGAGGTGGTCCTTGTAGGTCTCGTAGTCGGCGTCGGGCTCCCCGGTCGGCGCGAAGTGGCTGATGTTGCCGATCGAGTGCTCCCACTGGTCCTCGGGCAGCCAGACGGCCTTGACCCGCATGCCCATTCGGACGTCGGAGGCCTCACAGTCGAGGATCAGGTGCAGGAACGGGATGTCCGAGCCGTCGAGGAGCACGTAGGCGGCCACGTACGGCGGCTTGATCTTCTGACCCTGGAACGGGACGTTGACGATGCAGAAGGTCGTGACGATGCCGGTGTCGGGAAGCTCGACGTGCTCGACGGCGGGCGCGCCGTCGGCCGGACTCACCCCGCGCGGCGGGAAGTACACGCGTCCGGCGTCGACTCCCGACCCGATCCGGGTGCCGATGAGCTTGCCCTTCTTGAGGCCGTCGAGGTAGACCGACTCCTCCTCGGTGGCCGAGTGGGTGATCTCGGTGGTGATCGGCGTCTTGATGACGACGCGGCCCTCCTCGGCGCCCTTGATCTCGTCGCCGGTGTTCGCCGGCGCGGTCTCCGGGGTCTCGCCGGGCGCGAAGTACGCGATGTCGTCGATGCGGCCGGCGCGGGCGGCGCGGAAGACGGCGTGAACCCGCAGGCCGGTCGACATGTCCGCGGGCGAATCGACCGAAACCGCATGCAGCAGAGCGGTGTCCGCGCCGTCGAGGCGGATCAGCGCCCACGCGAACGGCTTGTCGAGCGGCTGGCCGGGCGACGGGGCGTCGTGCCACGTCCAGGTGGTCACGGTGCCGACGGTCGAGACGTCGACGATCTCGGTGGTCTGTGCTCCGGTGACGGGATCGAACTCGACCGGCGGCACGCTCACCTTGCCGTCGCTGCCCTTGGAGCCGACGATGCGGCCGTCGCGCAGTGCGAGCGCGAACCGACTGAGGACCGGACCCAGGGATCGCGTGTAGTCGAACGAGTTGATCAGTGGAGCGGTCAGGATGGGGGACTTCGGCTCGGGCACCTCGGCAACGGGACTGCCGGCGGCCGGAGACGTTACGCTCATGCTCACGTCTTCGAGTAGAACACGTTCTAGTATTGGACACAAGATGCATGTCAGGCCGCGGAACATGTTGCGGTCCGGCGAGAGGGGAGTGGCGATGAAGCTCGGTCTGCAGCTCGGTTACTGGGGCGCCGATCCGATCCCGGACGCGCCGGAGTTGATCGCGGCGGCCGAGGAATGCGGGTTCGACGCGGTGTTCACCGCGGAGTCGTGGGGTTCGGACGCGTACACGCCCTTGGCGTGGTGGGGCGCGGCCACCTCGCGGATCCGGCTGGGCACCGCGGTGGCCCAGCTGTCGGCACGTCCGCCGACCTCGCTGGCGATGCACGCGCTCACCCTCGACCACCTGTCCGGCGGCCGCCACATCATCGGGCTGGGGGTCTCCGGCCCGCAGGTGGTGGAGGGTTGGTACGGGCAGCCGTTCGCAAAGCCCTTGGCGCGCACGCGCGAATACGTGCAGGTGGTGCGCGACGTGCTGGCCCGGACCGACAAGGTGACCAACGCAGGCCCGCACTACCCGCTGCCGTACCCCGCCGACGCGCCGGGCGCGACGGGGCTCGGCAAGCCGCTCAAGCCGATCACCCATCCGCTGCGGGCCGACATCCCGATCTGGCTGGGCGCCGAGGGGCCGAAGAACGTCGCGCAGACCGCGGAGATCGCCGACGGGTGGCTTGCGATCTTCTTCAGTCTCGGTCTCGCCGAGCAGTACAACGCCTGGCTCGACGAGGGATTCGCGCGGCCGGGTGCGCGCCGGAGTCGCGAGGACTTCGAGGTCGCCGCGACCGTGCAGGTCGTCATCACCGACGACGTCGCCTCCGCCGTGGACCGCTACCGGCCGTCGACGGCGCTCTACGTCGGCGGAATGGGCGCCAAGGAGAAGAACTTCCACGCCGAGCTGTACAAGCGCATGGGGTACGGCGACGCCGTCGACGAGATCATGCACCTGTTCCTGAGCGGCAAGAAGCTCGAGGCGATCGCCGCGGTCCCCGACGAGATGGTTCGCGAGACGATGCTCGTCGGCACGGCCGACGAGGTGCGGGCGCAGATCAAGGAGTGGGAGGCGGCCGGCGTCACGATGCTGATGGTCACCGCGCGCGACGTCGAGACCATCCGGGAGCTGGCGACGCTGGTGTGAGCGCACCGCGTGTGCCCGAGCCCGCGCAGGACCGGCGCCTCGGGCACACGCGCGCGCGAGTCCTGCGAGACCGCATGCGAACCCGCGATCCGACGAGGCGCCGCGTGGGTATGCCGGCCTACTCCGCGAGGCTCTCCATGATCTCCGCGAGGGTCTCGTCGGCGAGCGGGAACGGCTGGTAGACCGCGACGTCGTCGGCGATGCCGTGCGCGCGGGCGCGGATGGTGGCGGCCACGTCGCGCGGGCTGCCGTGGGCGGCGATGAGCTCGAGGAGCCGGTCGTCGACGAGTCCCGCCATCTCGGCCCAGCGGCCCTGTTTGGACAGCAGGTTGAGTTCGGTCTGCAGATCGCCGTAGCCGTGCAGTTCGAGCACCGGGCGGTAGGCGGGCGTCGAGCCGTAGAAGGACAGCAGCCGTCGTGTGGCGGCCACCGACGTCTCGAACTCCTCCTCGGTGCGGCCGGTGGCGACGATGATCTCCGGCACCACCGCGAAGTCCTCGCGACGCCGCCCGGATGCGGCGAGCCCCGCGTCGACCCGGGGCAGGATGGATTCGCGGACGAACGCGTCGGAGGTGAACGGCATCACCAGCAGTCCGTCGGCGTGCTCGGCGACGGCGCGGGTCAGGCGCGGCCCCAGCGCGCCGACGAAGATCGGCGGCACACCATGAGGATTCGGGCCCGGGTTGAACATCGGCGTCATGAGCCGATGGGTGTAGAACTCGCCCTCGAAGTTCAGCCGCGTGCCGTTGTTCCAGGCGTCGAAGATCGCGTGCAGTGCGGCGACGAACTCCACCATCCGGTCGACCGGCCGCTCGAACGGCACCCCGAACCGCTTCTCGATCTGCGGGCGGATCTGGGTGCCCAGCCCGAGCGTGAAACGTCCCCCGCTGAGCAGCTGAAGGTCGTTGGCCTGATGGGCGACGGTGATCGGATTGCGCGGGAACGCGATGGCGACGTTCGTCATCAGCGCGACGTCGTCGACGGCGGCCGCGGCGAACAAGGGGCTGAAGACGTCGTGCGGGCCGTCGAACGTGAAGATGCCGTCGATCCCGACGTCTCGCAGCGCCCGGGCGCGTTCGGCCGCCTGCTGCGGCCCGAAGAGGGCGGTGTGGATTCTCACCGGGGTCCGGTGGTCCTCACTCGCCGGAGAACTGCGGGGCGCGCTTCTCGGCGAATGCCCGCGGTCCCTCCTTCGCGTCCTTCGACTTGAAGACGGAGACGCCGATCTTCGCGTCGATCTCGAAGGCGTCGAGCTCGTGCAGGCCCTCGGTGTCGCGGATCGTCTTGAGGATGCCCTGGACGGCCAGCGGGCCGTTCGCGGCGATCTGCTCGGCGAGTTCGAGAGCCTTGTCGAGGGCCTTGCCGTCCTCGACGACGTGCCCGATCAGTCCGTACTCCAGCGCCTCGCGGGCGGTGATGTGGCGGCCGGTCAGCAGGATGTCGCAGGCCACGGTGTAGGGGATCTGCCGCACGAGTCGGACGGCGCTGCCGCCCATCGGGTACAGACCCCAACGAGCCTCGGAGACGCCGAACTTCGCGCTCTCACCGGCGACGCGGATGTCGGTGCCCTGCAGGATCTCGGTGCCGCCGGCGATCGCGGGGCCCTCCACCGCGGCGATCAGCGGCTTGGTGAGGCGGCGCCCCTTCAGCAGAGCGGGCAGCGACGCGGGGTTCCACGCGCCGGAGTCCACGGTGTCGCCGGGGGCGCTCTTGTTCATGTTCTTCAGGTCCGCGCCCGCGCAGAAGTAGCCGCCGGCGCCGGTGAGGATCGCGACGCGGATGTCGGGATCGTTGTCGACCTGATCCCACGCCTCGGTCATGATCCGCATCATCTCGGTGGAGAGCGCGTTGCGGGCCTCCGGCCGGTTCATCGTGACGATGAGGACGTGGCCGCGCTTCTCGACGAGGCACTCGGGGGCCTTGTCGGTGGTGACGGACTCGGCGGGGGTGGCTGTGGTCATCACTGTCTCCGGGGTCGTCGTAGGCACTTGCCCAGAACGATAACACGTTCTAATTTTGGTGCCATGGCCTATACGATCGCCGATCTCATCGAGCATGCCGTCGACCTGGTTCCCGAGCGGGTCGCGCTGGAATCCGGCGATCGCGGCCGCACCTACGCCGAGCTCGAGGCGCGGTCCAACGCGCTCGCCCACAAGCTCCGCGAGCTCGGGGTGAAACCGGGCGATCGAGTGGGTCTATACAGCAGAAACACCATCGAGTCCGTCGAGGCGATGGTCGCCATCTTCAAGGCGCGCGCGGTGATGGTGAACGTCAACTACCGCTACGTCGAGCCGGAGCTCGAGCACATCTTCACCGACTCCGGCATGAAGGTGCTCATCCATGAGCGGCGGTACTCCGAGCGGGTCTGCAACACGTTACCGAAATCGCCTTCCATCGAACATCGGATCGCCATCGAGGACGGGTCGTCGGCGGACCTCTGCTGCGCGGGTCACGGAGACGCCATCCGCTACGAGGACGCGATCGCCGTGTCGCCGGCCGCACGCGACTTCGAGGAGCGGAGCAATGACGACCTCTACATGCTCTACACCGGCGGCACCACCGGGAAGCCGAAGGGCGTCGTGTGGCGGCAGGAGGACGTGTGGCGCGTCCTCGGCGGCGGAATCGACTGGTACACCAGCGAACCCGTGCCCGACGAGTGGCATCTCGCCCGCACCGGCGCCGAGGGCGGCCAGCTGGTGCGGTATCCGATCCCTCCGTTCATCCACGGCGGCTCGCAGTGGGCGGTGTTCCAGTCGCTGTTCGCCGGCGGAAAAGCGGTGGTGTACCCCGAGTTCAGCGGCCCGACGGCCTGGGAGGTCGTCGAGCGGCACAAGGTGAACGTCATCTTCATCACCGGAGATGCCATGGGACGCCCCATGATCGAGGCGCTGGGCGAGGGCAGGGAGTACGACCTGTCCAGCGTCGTGTCGATCGCGTCGTCGGCGTGCCTGTTCTCGCCGTCGGTCAAAGAGCAGTTCGTGGAGCGGTTCCCGAACGCGGTCATCGTCGACGCGATCGGGTCGTCGGAGACCGGCTTCGGCGGTCTCGGCATCGTGTCCAAGGGGACCCCGCACACCGGCGGCCCCCGGGTGAAGGCCGACAGCGAGACCCACGTGCTGCGCGAGGACGGAACCCCGGTGGAGCCCGGCAGCGGCGAGGTCGGCGTGCTCGCGAGGTCGGGGCACGTGCCGCTGCGCTACCACAACGACCCGGAGAAGTCGGCGAAGACGTTCAAGGTCTTCGACGGTGTGCGGTACTCGATACCGGGTGACCACGCGACGATCGAGGCCGACGGCACCATCACGATGCTCGGCCGCGGCTCGGTGTCGATCAACACCGGTGGCGAGAAGGTGTTCCCGGAGGAGGTCGAAGGTGCGTTGAAGGCGCATCCCGACGTGTTCGACACCGTCGTGGTGGGCGTCCCGGACGAACGCTGGGGGCAGCGGGTCGCCGCGGTGATCGCCGCGCGCGACGGGGCACGTCCCTCGCTGGAGAGCCTCAACGACGTGGTCCGCAAGGAGCTCGCCGGGTACAAGTGCCCGCGCAGCGTGTGGTTCGTCGACGAGATCAAGCGATCGCCCGCAGGAAAACCCGACTATCGATGGGGAGCGGCGGTCACCGCCGAACGACCCGCTGACGAAGCCCTGTAATGGCGCGCACGCGCCGGAAACGAGTGAGAGATGCGTACTGAACTGGCCGAGAAGTTCGGCATCGAATACCCGATCTTCGGGTTCACGCCCAGCCAGGATGTGGCTGCGGCGATCAGCCGGGCCGGTGGCCTCGGCGTGCTCGGATGTGTGCGGTTCAACGACCCCGAGGAGCTCGACGCCGTTCTCGAGTGGATGCACGAGAACACCGACGGCAAGCCGTTCGGCGTCGACGTCGTGATGCCGGCGAAGATCCCCACCGAGGGGTCGAAGGTCGACCTGCAGTCGATGATCCCGCCGGAGCACAAGGCCTTCGTGGAGCGCACCCTCGACGACCTCGGGGTGCCGCCGCTGCCGAACGGCGAGCGCGTCGACGCCGGCGTGCTGGGCTGGCTGCACTCGGTGGCGCGCTCGCACGTCGACGTGGCGATGGAGCACCGCCGCAAGTACGGCCAGATCAAGCTGATCGCCAACGCGCTCGGTTCGCCGCCGGCGGACGTCATCCAGACCGCCCACGACAACGGCGTCCTGGTCGCGGCACTCGCGGGAGCGAAAGATCATGCGCTGCACCACGTCGAGGCGGGCGTCGACATCGTCATCGCGCAGGGTTACGAGGGCGGCGGACACACCGGCGAGGTCACCTCGATGATCCTGTGGCCCGAACTCGTCGACGCGGTCGGCGACCGTGCGCCGGTGCTCGCCGCCGGCGGCGTGGGCAGCGGCCGGCAGATCGCCGCCGCCATCGCCCTCGGCGCACAGGGCGTCTGGATGGGCACCTACTGGCTGACGGCCGCCGAATACAAGCTCGGTGTGCCGGAGGGCTCGGACAAGCCGTCGACGGTGCAGCAGGCGCTGCTCAAGGCGACGTCGCGGGACACGGTGCGTCGCCGGATCTACTCCGGCAAGCCCGCACGACTGCTCAAGACTCGCTGGACCGACGCCTGGGATGCCGAGAACGCGCCCGAGCCGCTGCCGATGCCGCTGCAGAACCTGCTCGTCGCCGAAGCGCATGCGCGGATCTCCGCGGCCGACAACCCCGACGTCGTCGCGATGCCCGCCGGTCAGATCGTCGGGCGCTGTAACGCGATCACCCCGGTCGCCGACCTCATCGCCGACCTGGTCAGCGAGTACGAGGAGGCCGTCGCGCGGATGAACAAGACCCTGCGCTGAAACCCGCTGAACCACCACGTTTCGGTGGCGCCAACCCTGACATCAGGGGCTGCTCCACCGAAACGTGGTGGGTTCTCCGGAGTGGCGGGTTCGCGGGTTCAGGCTGCGAGCGCGGTCGCCCACACGTCGGTGCACAGGTAGTCGACGAGGAGGACGAGGCCCACGATCAGGAGTGCGGGGAGTGCCGAGGCGACCAGAGTCCGTCCCCACGGCCGTGTGCGACCAGACGGCAGGATGCACAGCCCGACGACCAGCGACGTGGTGCTGATGGTCAGGAAGGCCGCCAGCTGGTTCTCATCGAGTACCGCGGGAATCCCGATCATCGCCCACACCTGCGCGAGGACCGGCAGCGTCTGGGCCGCATAGGTGAGCTGACCCGGACCCCCGGTCGGACTCGTCGGCCGACGCGCGCGACGTGGACATCACTTCTCCTCTGGTGGACGCCCCACGTCAGTTCCGTGACGCGCCGGTCTCCACCGGCTGTCCACAGGTGCCGCCGCCGCGCCCGGTCAGCGGAATGTGCGACCCGCCCGCCGCCACGTGGGCGGCTCGTCGTTCTGCGCCAGCAGACGCTTGACCGTCTTGAACGTCGCGGTCTCGGGCAGCGCGTCGACGATGCGTACCCGATGCGGCCATTGCTTCGGGCCGAGGTCGTCCTGGGCGGCGAGGAACTCGCCGAACTCGGTCGGGTCGAGATCGCCGTCGGCGACGATGACAGCCTCGATCTCGTCGCCGATCTCCACCGGGATTCCATGCACGGCGACCTGTCGGATCGTGGGATGGCGCAGCAGGATTCGCTCGATGGGGCCGGTGCCGAGGTTCTCGCCGTCGACGCGCAGCCAGTCGCCGAGGCGTCCGGCGAAGTGCACGTAGCCGGCGTCGTCGACCCAGGCCAGATCGCCGGTGTGGTAGACGCCGCCGCGCATCCGGTCGGCGGTCGCGTCGGGATCGTTGTAGTAGCCGCTGAACAGGCCCGGCCCGGAGGAGTTGACGATCTCGCCGATCACCCCGGGCGGCACCGGCTCGCCGGTCTCCACGTCGACGACCGCGGTCGGCGGACGCAGGGGTCCCAGCGCGTCGTCGGGGGTGTCGAGGGTACGGGTGATCGCGACACCGCCCTCGGTGGAACCGAATCCGTCGACGACGCGGCAACCGAACCGCGCGGCGAAGCGCTGCCGGTCCACGGCCGACGCCTCGTTGCCGTACATGATCCGCAGCGAGCTCGACGCGTCGTCGGGATGCGGTTCGGTGGCGAGGATGTAGTTGAGCGGCTTGCCGACGTAGTTGGCGAAGGTGACGCCGTAGCGGTGCAGGTCGGCGACGAATCCACTCGCGGAAAATCTGCGGCGCACCACGATCGAGGCCCCGCCCGACACCGCGACGCTCCATCCGGCGATCATCGCGTTCGAGTGGAACATCGGCATCGACAGGTACACGACGTCGTCGGAGCCGATCCCGAATCGCTCGGCGAGCATCTGACCGCTGGTTGCGAAGGTCCGGTGCGTGCATCGCACCGCCTTCGGGTCGCCGGTGGTGCCCGAGGTGAATATCAGCATGAGCAGGTCGTCGGGCGTGGCCTCGACGACCTCTGCGGGATCGGACCGCCGCACCGCCTCCGACCACTCCGGTCCGTCGACGTCGACGACGCGGACCCCGGCGAGATCGAGATCGGCGATCAGGTCGCGGGTGTCGGTGCCGCACACCACGATCTGGCAATCCGACCGGGCGATGTCGGCGGCCAGCGCGGAGCCGCGACGGGTGGTGTTGAGTCCGACGAGGACGAGGCCGTGGCGGGCCGCCGCCGCGAACAACGCGCTGAACTCCGGGGTGTTCGGCAGCAGGACGCCGACGTGCGGCGGCCTGTCTCCGGACAGCCACCGGCGCAGGGCGCCGGCGCGGATCGCGGCATCGCGGAGATGCTGCGCCCACGGCGTGAACGAGCCCTCGAAGTAGACACCGCGGTCGGCGACGCCGGCCAGATCGGCCAGCAGGTCGGCGACGGTGGACCGCGGCGTCACCATGCTCGCCGGGACCGTGTTCGCGGACACCGGGCCCGGCGCGGTCACGCCGGCGTGTCGGCCAGGTCGGCGCCGAGGCCGCGCAGGGCCGCGGTGCCCGATCCGTAGGTGAACTCGTTCTGCTTGGCGCGCAGGAAGTACCGATGCACCGGATGGCTGGTGTCGAGACCGACGCCGCCGTGCACGTGGACGGTGGTGTGCGCGACCCGGTGGCCCGCCTCGGCCGCCCAGAACTTGGCCGTCGCGATGGCGTTGTGGATCTCGGCGGTGTTGTCGGAGTTCGCGAGCAGCCACGTGGCCTGGGTGGTGGTCAGCGACAGGCCCTGGACGTCGATGTAGCCGTCGGCGAGACGCTGTGCGACCGCCTGGAACGAACCGATCGGACGGCCGAACTGCTCGCGCTCTCGGGCGTATTCGGCGGTCAGCTCGAGGGCGCGCTCGACGACGCCGGTCTGTTCGGCGCAGATCGCGAGGGTCGCACGTGCCCACAGTGCGTCGGCCGCGGCCTTGCCCGCGCAGATCGCGTCGGACTCCACCGGGGTTGCGTCGAAATCGACCTGCGCGGTGGGGATCAGGCCCGTCGACGGCGTCGGCGTCACCGTGATCCCCGCGGCCTTCGCGTCCACCGCGACCACCACGACGCCGTCCGGCCCCGTTGCGTCGACGAGCACCACGTCCGCGGCCTCGGCGTAGGGGACGTCGACCTTGGTGCCGCTCAGCGTGCCGTCGGCCGACAACGTCGTGGCGGGGGAGTCGTACGGCGAGCCGAGATCCTCCTCGATCGCCACCGTCACCGTGGTCTGGCCGGATGCACCGGCCTTCAGGAGCCGGTCGCGCAGCGCGGGCGAGCCGTGTTCGGCGATCACCGGCAGCGCCGCGATCGCGTGCTGCGCGAACGGAACCCGGGCCAGCACGCGGCCGAGTTCGGTGGCGACGAGCGCATTCTCGATGATGCCGAGGTCGCCGCCGGAGTCACCGGCGACCGCGGACGGGACCTCGAGGCCGAGGAGTCCGGCGGCGCCGAGTTCGCGCCAGAGGTCGGAGTCGATCGGAGCACGCGACGCCTCGAGTTCGGCGACCCGTTCGGGAGTGCTGACGGCGGTGGCGATGTCACGGGCGAGGCCGCGGACGTCGTTGCCGGATTCGGGGAGGGAGAAGTCCATGGGAGTGTGCCTTTGTCTCTCGAGGGATCAGCGACGCTGGTGCGGCAGGCCGAGGGCGAGCATGGCGATGATGTCGCGCTGGATCTCGTTGGTGCCGCCGCCGAAGGTGAGGATCAGCGAGGTCCGCTGGAACCGTTCGAGACGACCGGTGATGTGCGCGCCGGGGCTGCCCTGACGCAGCGTCGCGGCGGGACCCACGACCTCCATCAGCAGCCGGTAGGCCTCGGTGGCGAACTCGGTGCCGAACACCTTCGTGGCCGAGGCGTCGGCCGGCGACGGCGCGCCGCCGGAACTCGCGGCGGAGGCGATCTTCCAGTTGATCAGCTTGAGGAACTCGACCTTCGCGTGCACCTTCGCCAGGTTCTGCTGCACCCACGGGGCGTCGATGACGCGTTGGCCGTCGCCGGTCTTGGTCTGCTGCGCCCATGCGATGGTCTCCCGCAGCGCGGTCTGGATGGGCGCCGCGCTGCACAGGGCGACCCGCTCGTTGTTGAGCTGGTTGGTCACCAGCGGCCAGCCGCCGCCCTCCTCGCCGACCAGCGCGGACGTCGGCACCCGCACGTCCTGGTAGTAGGTGGCGCTGGTGTCGACTCCGGAGAGCGTGTGCACCGGGGTGTAGCTGAATCCCTCGGCGGTGGTCGGCACGATGAGCACCGAGATGCCCTTGTGCTTCTTGCCGCCCTCCTGCAGCGTCGACGGGTCTGTGCGGCAGGCCAGCCAGATGTAGTCGGCGTAGGGGACGAGGCTCGTCCACATCTTCTGGCCGTTGATGACGTACTCGTCGCCGTCGCGGACCGCGGTCGTCCGCAGCGCCGCGAGGTCGGTGCCGGCGCCCGGCTCGGAGTAGCCGATGGAGAAGTGCAGCTTGCCCGCGGCGATGCGCGGCAGGAAGTACGACTTCTGCTCCTCGGTGCCGTAGTGCATGATCGTCGGCGCGACCGAGTTGATGGTCAGGAACGGAACCGGGGCGCCCGCGATGGCCGCCTCGTCGGTGAAGATGAGCTGGTCCATCATCGAGCGGTTCTGCCCGCCGTACTCGGTCGGCCAGCCCAGGGCGAGCCAGCCGTCGGCGCCCATCTGCGCGACGACGTCGCGGTAGGCGTCGCCCTCGCCGAGCTCGCCGTCGCCGCCGGCGAGGGCCGCGCGACGTTCTTCGGTCATCAGGTTCGAGAAGTAGGCGCGTAGCTCCCGCCGGAGCTCGGACTGTTCATCGGTGTAGGCGATACGCATCGAAACTCCGTCGGTGTGATGTCTGGCGCCCGAACCCCGCATGTGGTCAAGTATTGGGGAGGGGCTCGTCCAGTTTCTGAAACACGTTCTAACCTGTTATCACAGCCCAGTCAACAGGCGGCGAGCCCGTGAGGAGAAGGTTCTGATGCGTATCAAGGCAGATTTCGACCTGTGTGAGTCCAACGCCATCTGTGTGGGGATGGCCCCGGACTTCTTCGACCTCGACGACAACGACTACCTGGTCATTCTCCAGGAAGAGGTGCCCAAGGAGCGTGAAGAGGAACTGCGCCAGGTGGTGGCCAACTGCCCCAAGTCGGCGCTCTCCCTCGAGGAGGGCTGAGTCGGCCCGGATTTCCGTTTGGTTCCATCCGGACGGGAACCTGTGCTAGAACAAGTTCTAGTTTGAGTCTCAGGAGGATGTGGGTGGGTAACTCGTTGGACGGGCGCGTCGCGGTCGTCACCGGAGCAGGTGCAGGTCTGGGACGTGCGGAGGCCATCGGCCTCGCCGCCGAAGGGGCCTCGGTCGTGGTGAACGACCTGCAGGCGGCGCTCGACGCAAGCGATGTCATCGACACGATCACCGCGGCCGGCGGTCGGGCGATCCCGGTGCCGGGTGACATCAGCGAGTCCGCGACGGCGAGCGCGATCATGGCCGCGGCCACCGATCAGCTCGGCTCACTCGACATCGTCGTGAACAACGCGGGCGTCGTCCGCGACAAGATGCTGTTCAACATGACCGACGACGAGTGGGACCTGGTGATCCGCGTGCACCTGCGCGGGCACTTCCTGCTCAACCGCAACGCGGGAGCGCACTGGCGCGCGGCGTCGAAGGCCGCGGGAGGCCCGGTCTACGGCCGCATCATCAACACGTCCTCGGAGGCCGGCCTGCTCGGTCCCGAGGGACAGGCCAACTACGGTGCCGCCAAGGCCGGCATCACCGCGCTGACGCTGTCCGCGTCGCGCGCACTCAAGCGGTACGGCGTCCGGGCCAACGCCATCTGCCCGCGGGCGCGCACCGCGATGACCGCCGCCGTCTTCGGCGAGGCCCCGGCCGACGGCGTGGACCCGCTCGATCCCGCACACGTGGTCCGGCTCGTCACCTACCTGGCCGGACCCGATTCGGACAACGTCACCGGACAGGTGTTCGTCGTCTACGGCCCCAAGGTCACCCTCATGGCGGCCCCCACCATCGACGAGGTGTTCACCGCAGACGGTGACGCCTGGGATTCCGACGATCTCGCGAAGACCCTGACCGGTTACTTCGCCGACCGCGATCCGGGACGCACGTTCTCGGCCAGCGCCCTGATGAACTGACCATTTCGTCGGGTTTGTGCGTGGTAGGTTTCGCGATGGTTAGAGGGCGAAGGGGGTGAGCCTGTGCTGAACAAGTTGGCGACGCCCCTCGGGGGAATCGGTGATTTCGTGGCACTCGGCGTCGATTCGGCGCGCGAGTTGTTCCATCGTCCGTTCCAGTGGCGGGAGACCGTGGAACAGTCGTGGGCGATCGCCCGTGTGTCGATGGTGCCGACGCTGCTGGTCGCCATCCCGTTCACGGTGCTGGTCAGTTTCACGCTCAACATCCTGCTGCGCGAGATCGGCGCGCAGGACCTCTCGGGAGCCGGCGCGGCCCTCGGCACCATCACCCAGATCGGTCCGATCGTCACCGTGCTGATCGTGGCCGGCGCCGGCGCGACCGCCATCTGCGCAGACCTCGGTGCCCGCACCATCCGCGAGGAGATCGACGCGATGAAGGTGCTCGGCATCAACCCGATCCACCGTCTGGTGGTGCCGCGCATCGTCGCCTCGACACTGGTGGCGCTGCTGCTCAACAGCCTCGTCTGCACGATCGGCATCGGCGGCGGCTTCATCTTCTCGGTGTATCTCCAGGACGTGAACCCCGGCGCTTTCGTCGCGAACCTCACGTTGCTCACGGGCTTCGGGGAGCTGATGATCTCGATGGTCAAGGCCGCATTGTTCGGACTCTTCGCCGGCATGGTTGGGTGTTACCAAGGGCTCAACGTCAAGGGAGGCGCGAAGGGTGTCGGCGACGCCGTCAACGAGACAGTCGTGTACTCGTTCATGGCGTTGTTCGTCGTCAACGTCGTCGTCACCGCCGTCGGCCTCAAGGCAACGGCGGGCTGAGCGATGGTATTGCCTTTCACCACACGACTCCGAACGGCGCGAGTCGCCGTGAAGCGGGCCGGCGAGGATTGGGACCAGATCGGCGACCAGGCGCTGTTCTACTGGGACAGCATCATCGCGATCCCCCGGGCGATCAAGCACTACAAGAAGGAGACGCTGCGACTCATCGCAGAGATCTCCATGGGCACCGGCGCCCTGGCGATGATCGGCGGCACCGTCGTCGTGGTCGGCTTTCTGACGCTGTTCACCGGCGGCACCATCGCCGTCCAGGGATACAGCTCGCTGGCCAACATCGGCGTCGAGGCGCTGACCGGCTTCTTCTCCGCGTTCATCAACGTGCGCATCGCGGTGCCGGTGATCTCCGGCATCGCGCTGGCCGCCACGATCGGGGCCGGTGCGACGGCACAGCTGGGTGCAATGCGCGTCTCGGAGGAGATCGACGCCCTCGAGACGATGGCGATCTCGTCCATCCCGTACCTGGTCAGCACCCGTATCGTCGCCGGCCTGATCGCGATCATCCCGCTGTACGCGCTGGCCTCGCTGGCATCGTTCCTCGCCAGCCGCACCGCCACGGTGTTCCTCTACGGGCAGTCACCGGGCGTCTACGACCACTACTTCGACACCTTCCTGATCCCGTCGGACATCCTGTGGTCGTTCGTGCAGGCCATCTGCATGGCGGTGGCGGTCATGCTCATCCACACCTACTACGGCTACAACGCCTCCGGCGGCCCGGTCGGCGTCGGCGTCGCGGTCGGCAACGCGGTCCGCGCCTCGCTGGTCGTGGTCGTCGTCATCACCCTGCTCACCTCCCTCGCCATCTACGGCGCGGACGGCAACTTCAACCTGGCGGGCTGACATGAGCAGACGACAGGAACGGTCACGGACAACCCGCCGACTGGCGGCAGTCGCGATGGTCGCGGTGCTGATCGCACTCATCGCAGGGGCGAGCGCATCCTTCCTCGGGATGTTCACCGGCACCAAGCAGGTCACCCTCGTCGCACCACGCGCCGGCCTGGTGATGAACCCCGATGCCAAGGTGAAGCTGCGCGGCGTCGAGGTCGGACGCGTCGCGAAGATCTCCGAGAAGGACGGCAACGCGGTCCTCACCCTCGACATCCGCGACAGCGAGATGTCGAAGATCCCCGGCAACGTGGTCGCCGACATCAAGTCGAACACCATCTTCGGCGCCAAGGCGGTCAACTTCGTGGTGCCGGGTGAGCCCGAGGGCAGGCTCCGGGCGGGTGCCGAGATCTCCGCCGACCGGGTGGTCGTGGAGCTCAACACCGTCTTCCAGCAGCTCGTCGCGGTGCTCGCCGACCTCCAGCCGGAGAAGCTCAACGCCACGCTCGGCGCCATCGACACCGCGCTGTCGGGGCAGGGCGACGAGATCGGCGTCGCACTCGAACAGTTGACGTCCATGCTGGGCAAGACCAACCGGCACCTGCCCGCGCTCAACCGGCTGTTCCGCGAGGCCGCGACCGTCACCAACGTGTACGCGGACTCGATGCCGGACCTGATGCGGACCGTCGACAACTTCACCGTCGTCGGTAACACCCTGGTCGACAACACCTCCAACCTCGATGCGCTGCTGATCAACGCGACGGGGATGGCCAACACCATCGACGGGGTGATCGCGCCGAGCAAGAAGACGCTCATCGGCGCCCTGTCGGACCTGAACCCGATCGCCGACCTGCTCGGATACAACTCGCCCGGCATCAAGTGCTTCCTGACCGCCGGCGCGGTGGCCGGCGAGGTGGCCGCGCCGTTCATGGGCGAGCGCAACGGCATGCTGATGCTCGACGCCAGCCTGCTCCCCGGCAAGGACCCGTACCAGTACCCGTACGACTTGCCGGAGGTGCGCGGCGAGGGGCCGCCCACCTGTGGATACGGCCTCGGGGATCCGGCCAGCACGGAGCACGCGCCGTTCTACGTGATCGACAACGCTCCCCAGCCCTACCAGCCGAGGACCAAGCCGAAGGTGAACTCGAAGAAGCTCTTCCAGATCCTGTTCGAGGAGCCGCCTCGTGGATAGTCGCGCACGCGCGTTTCGCGCGACCCTGATCAAGCTCGGCGTGTTCGCCGTCGTGATGCTGATGGTGTTCGTGGCCCTGGTCGTGGTGTTCAGCCGCTACCGGTCGGGCGCCTCGAACGAGTACAGCGCGGTGTTCACCAGCGCCTCGTCGATGAAGTCGGGCGCCAAGGTCAAGATCGCCGGCGTCGAGGTCGGGGCCGTGGGGGACGTCGACCTCAACCGCGAGAACCAGGCCGTGGTGACCTTCTCGGTCGACCAGAAGTACCCGCTGCCGAAGTCGGTGCGGGCGCTCATCCGCTACGAGAACCTCACCGGCGACCGGTACCTGGAACTCCAGCAGGGGACCGGTGACACCTCCACGTTCCTGGCCGACGGCGCGCAGATCCCCGTCACCCAGACCGAGCCGGCGCTCGATCTCGACAAGCTCGTCGGCGGATTCAAGCCGCTGTTCCGCACCCTCAACGGCGAAGAGGTCAACGCGCTGACCAGCTCGCTCATCGCGGTGTTCCAGGGGCAGGGCGGCGCACTCAACACCCTGCTGGCCAACACCGCGTCGTTCACCAACTCGCTGGCCGACCGCGATCAGCTGATCGGCGACGTCATCGACAACCTGAACACCACGCTCGCGACCCTCGACGGCGACCGCGCGGGACTCGACACCTCGGTCGACCTGCTGCAGCAGCTGGTCACCGGGCTCGCCGAGCAGAAGGGCACGATCGGCACCGCGCTGACCGAGACCTCCAAGGTCACCAACGGTCTGGCCGACCTGCTGCAGACGACCCGTCCGACGCTGCAGTCGATGATCACGAACACGGGCCGGGTCTCGGAGGAGCTGCTCGCGGCCGAGCCGTTCATCCGGAACCTGATCTCGCGTCTGCCCGAGGACTACAAGGTCCTGTCGAACCTGGGCTCCTACGGCGCATGGCTGCAGATCTACTTCTGCCGGCTGCGCCTGCTGCTCCCGGCGCCGGGCGGCCAGACGATTCTCTACACCTCGAACAACGTGATGGGTGACACCACCCGCGCAGGCGGAAGGTGTGACGGCTCATGAGTCTTCCCTTCGGCGGGTTGTTCTCTTCCCGCAGAACAGAATCCGCGGAGGCCGACGCCGCCCGCGAGGTCAAGCGCGGTGGGCGCAGCCGCGCCGAGGTCGGCGTCATCGGCATCGTCGTCGTCGCGCTCGTCGTGATCACGGCGATGCAGATGGACAAGCTGCCGTACCTGTCGCCGATCAGCACCTACAGCGCCTACTTCGACGACGCCGGCGGTCTCACCACGGGCGACATCGTGCAGGTGTCGGGTGTCCAGGTGGGGTCCGTCGAGGGCATCGAGCTCGCGGACACCGAGCAGGGCACCAAGGTGAAGGTGACGTTCCGCATGGACGACACCATCGAGATGGGCGACGAGACGCAGGCCGCGATCCGCACCGAGACCGTGCTCGGCCGCCGCAACCTGACGGTCATCCCGCACGGCGGCGAGCGCATCAAGCCCGGCGGTGAGATCCCGCTCGGACAGACGATCGCCCCCTACTCGCTGCAGGATGCGCTCGAGGGCGCCACCGAGACGATCGAGGGGACCGACACCGACCAGCTCAACCGCGCACTGAAGACGCTCACCGTCACCTTCTCCGAGACCCCGGACCAGGTGCAGGGAGCCGTCGACGGCGTGGCGCGGCTGTCGAAGGCCGTCGCCGACCGCGACAACGAACTGCGGGCCCTGCTCGCCAAGGCCAACCAGGTCAGCAAGATCGTGGGCGATCGCAACGAGCAGATCAACCGCCTGCTCATCGACGCCAACGCGCTGGTCGGCGAGATCCAGATGCGGCGTTATGCGCTGCAGCAGCTGATCTCGGGCATCGGCGACCTCACCACGCAGCTGCGCGGGTTCATCGCCGAGAACAACGCCCAGCTGACCCCGGTGCTCGAGAAGTTCGACCGCGTAGCGACGATCCTCACCGACAGCGAGAAGGACCTGAAGGAGACCATCGACCGGCTCGGGCCGTTCGCGAACACGCTCGGCGAGGCCGTGGCGTCGGGCCCGAACTATGACTCGCTGGTCGGCCTGAACACCTTCGGCGACTACACCGCGATCTTCCTGAACGCGCTGCGTGGCCGGTACCCGCAGGTGTGGCAGTCGCTGATGTACTCGGGCTTCCCGCTGATCCCGGACTACTACAAGCCGGGTCCGCCCGACGGCACCGACAGCCCGCGCGGCCCGCTGCCGACGCCGACCTATCCGAAGCCCGTGCCGACCACGAGAGGGAGGTGAGCATGACCATCGGACGCAAGGTGGCCTTCGGTGTGATCGCCGCGGTCCTCGCCGTCGCTCTCGTCGTCGTCGGCTGGAAGGTCTTCGTGAAGACCACCACCAAGACCTACACCGCCTACTTCACCTCGGTCGCGAGCCTCTACGAGGGCGACCCGGTGCGCGTGCTCGGCGTGAACGTCGGCAGTGTCGCCAGGATCCAGCCGCGCAGCAACGACGTGAAGGTCGAGCTGCGCGTCGACAAGGACATCAAGGTGCCCGAGGACGCGAAGGCCGTCATCGTCGCGCAGAGCCTCGTGTCGGGACGCTTCGTGCAGCTGACCCCCGTCTACTCGGGCGGTCCGGTCATGCCCGACGGTTACGACATCCCGATGGAGCGCACGGCGGTGCCGATGGAGTGGGACGACATCAAGGCCCAGCTCACCCGCCTCACCGAGGCCATCGGCCCGGAGGAAGGGGACCAGCGCGGCACGGCGGCCGAGGCGATCGACGTCTTCGACCAGAACCTGCAGGGCAACGGGGCCGCGATCAACAAGTCGATCACCGAGATGTCCGAGGTCATCGGCACCCTCTCCGCCGGCCGCGGTGACCTGTTCGCCACCATCCAGAACCTGCAGAAGCTCACCGACGCCCTGTCTCAGAGCCACGAGCAGCTCGTGCAGTTCAACGGCCGGATCGCCTCGGTCAGCTCGGTCCTCGCCGACAACACCACCGAGCTCGACGAGGCGCTCAAGGGCCTCGACTCGGCGATGACCGACGTGCAGAACTTCATCGACACCAACAAGGACGCACTGGCGTCGTCGGTCGAGCGGCTCGCGGCGTCGACGAAGATCGTCGCGGACAAGGACGAACAGGTCCGGGGCGTGCTGCACTCGGCGCCCAACCAGCTCGCGAATTTCTACAACATCTACAACCCGCTGTCCGGCTCACTGTCCGGTGTGTTCGGCCTGGCCAACGGCACCAACCTGATCACGCTGCTGTGTGGCTCGATGGAGGCCACCAACCGGCCCGGCACCTCGCAGGTCGACATCGACAAGTGCGTCGAGATCCTGGCGCCGGTGCTGTCGTCGATCTCGATGAACTACCCGCCGTTCCTGGCGAATCCGGTCCAGGGCGCCAATGCCCTGCCCAGCCAGATCCAGTACCAGAACGCCAGTGTGAAGGCGCGTGCGCAGGCCGGCGTGCAGCGCATCGACGCCCAGACCCGCAAGGACAACGGCAACACGCCGCTCGGGAACCTGCTGGTGCCGTTCGGGGGTGACCGATGAAACCGTTCCGCTCCCGGTCGGGGCGCGCGCGTGCCGGGCTCGTCGCGGGCGCGACCGCGCTCGTCACGACGCTCGCCGGATGCTCCTTCGACGGACCGAACTCGCTGCCGGTTCCCGGCGCCGAGGGCACGGGCAACGGCTCGTACCAGATCACCGCGCTCATCCCGTCGGCCGCGGGCCTGGTCAACAACGCTCCGGTCCTCATCGACGACGCGACCGTCGGCAGCATCGGCAAGATCGAGGTCAAGGACTGGAACGCCCTCGTCACGATCCGCCTCAACAAGGGCGTCATCGTGCCCAAGGGGTCGCACGTGATGGTCGGCATGACCAGCGTCCTCGGTTCGACGCACCTCGAGATCGTCCAGCCGGCAGACCCCGAGGGTGGCCGGCTGCAGCCGGGCGACGAGATCCCGCTGACCAAGTGCCCGGAGCAGTCCAACATCATCACCGACCCGTCGGTGCCCGCGGTTCCCGACATCAACGCCGCGCAACAGGTGGCGGCCTGCACCTACCCGAGCACCGAGCAGGTGCTGAGTTCGCTGTCGGTGGTCCTCAACGGCGGCGGTCTCTCGCAGCTCGGCGACATCGTGCACGAGATGAGCAACGTCTTCGGCGGTCGCGAGGAGCAGATCAAGAAGCTCATCCCGCGGTTGAACACTCTCGTCGCCGACCTGAACGCGCAGAAGGACAACATCATCCGTGCGACCGAGGGCCTCGACCGGTTGTCGCAGACGATGAACGAGCAGAAGGGCACCATCGAGCGGGCGCTCGACGCGAGCCCGCAGATCCTGCAGCTCCTCGTCGACCAGCGGCAGCAGTTCCTCGACACCCTCGCCTCGGTGTCGAAGCTGTCCAAGACGGCCAACGACATCCTCGACGCCAACTCCGAGGACATCGTGACCATCGTCAAGGGCATCGAACCCGCGCTCGACCAGCTGCAGCAGACGGGGCCGGCGATGACCCAGTCGCTGAACATCCTGTTGACCTTCCCGTTCTACGAGCCGACGATCCGCCGGATCGTCAAGGGCGACTTCGTGAACTCCGACCTCACCCTCGACCTCACGATCGACCGCATGAACGAGACCATGTTCGCCAGCCTGGGCGTCACCGGTCCCGAGGGCGTCTTCGGCAAGCCTGCGGGCGCGGCCGCGCGCGGCCTCGACCCGTTCACGGCGCCGCTGATCCCGGGCGGTGAGAAGCTGCCCGACTCCGCCGAACCGGTTCCGGCGAACCTGATCCCGCCGGTCCAGGTTCCCTCGCCGACGGCGCCGCCGACGGTTCCCGACTATCCCGAGGAGGGTGGCCGCTGATGAAGATCACCCGCTTCGTCAAGATGCAGCTGCTCATCTTCTCGATCGTCACCGTGATCGCGATGGTCGCGATGGCGCTGTTCTACATCCGCATCCCGTCGATGTTCGGTATCGGCAGCTACGACGTGAAGCTGAACATGCCCACCAGCGGCGGGCTCTACCAGAACGCCAACGTGGCCTACCGCGGCGTCTACGTGGGCAAGGTGAAGTCCGTCCGGCTCACCGCGGACGGCGTGCAGGCCACGCTGACCATCGAGGACGGCGCGAAGATCCCGGCGTCGTCGGAGGCATCGGTGCGCAGCGTGTCGGCGATCGGCGAGCAGTTCGTCGAATTCGCCCCGCCGCAGGATCCGCCTGCGAACGCCCCCACCGGGTACCTGCACAACGGTTCCGAGCTCGAGGTGACGAGCGTCCCGGTCGAGATCTCGTCCATGCTCGACCAGGCCAACCTGCTGCTCGACGAGATCGGCGACACCAAGCTCCGGGCCCTCGTCGACGAGGCCTTCGTGGCGTTCAACGGCACCGGCGAGGCGCTGCAGCGTCTCCTCGACTCGATGGCGCTGTTCATCGGAGAGGCGAACAAGAACACCGACACCACGATCGACCTCGTCGAACAGGGCGCGCCGCTGCTGGCCACCCAGTCGCGCACCGCCGACGACATCCGCGCCTGGACGCGGAACGTCACCGCCTTCACCGATCAGCTGCGGGCCAACCGCCCCGAGATCGGCGACATCCTCCAGAAGGGGCCGTCGACGGCGTCCAAGAGCCAGCAGCTGTTCGAGTCGCTCGGCGGCTCGTACCCGCTGCTGGTCTCGAACCTGGGCACGATCGCGCAGACGCAGGTGGTGTACTTGGCGAACTGGAAGCAGATCCTGGTGCTCTACCCGCGTCTGACCGCCGCGCTCATCACCGCGCTGAACACCGGCACGAACAACTTCGGCGCCAACGTGAACTTCTCGCTCGGCTTCCAGGACCGTCCGACGTGCAACATCGGCTTCCTGCCCAAGGAGCAGTGGCGCTTCCAGTCCGCGCAGGACGCGCGTGAACTGCCGCCGGGAATGCTGTGCCGGGTGCCGCAGAACTCCAACATCGCCGTCCGTGGAGCCCGCAACTACCCGTGTGCCGAATTCCCGGGCCGCCGCGCGCCGACGCCGGCCGAGTGCCGGACCGGGTACAAACCGCTCCCCGGGTCGGTCGATCCCTTCCAGAGTGGCCTGCCGGGCGGCCTTGAATGGAAGCCCGCATCGTTCGGTACCGTGACACCGGGCACACCGAAGGACTTCGATCCGGAGCCCGCGGTGTACGCCACGACATACGACCCCGAGTCGGGTGACTTCATCGGTCCCGACGGAAAGACCTACAACGCCGGAACCGGCCGTGGGGGGCAGGTACAGAGCAGTTCATGGCAGAAGATGATCAGCGGGACGGTCAGTTCGTGACGCCGGACGTGTCGACGACGACCCCAGCCGGTGCCGCCGACACGTCGGAAGAGATGGTCGAGGCGCGGGCCGCCGGCGGGTCCGCGAGCCGTAGGCGCCCGGTCCGGTCGGCACCGATCCGACGCGGTCGGGGAGGGTCGAAGAAGGCCGGGAAACCGGTCGCCGGCTCGGCGCCGCGGGCGGAGACCTCCGCCGCTGCAGCAGCGGACGAGGACGACCGGGCCGAGAACAGCACCTCGGAGGTCACCGGGGCGGAGGTCGCGCAGGCCGGCACGGGTCGCGAGGAGGCCGCGTCGATGGTCTCGCTCGACAAGCCGGCCGCGGGAACGGACCCCGTTTCGCACGACTTCGCCGAGGAGGCCGCGCCCGATCCCTCCGAGGTCGAGAGGACGATCAGCTACCGCGAGCGTCGGCGCGCGCGCCTCGCCGCCACCGGGCCCGAGTCGTCCGGGGTCCGCTACAAGGGCTCCGGGCGCACCTCCGCGCGCACGGTCGTCGGCGTGGTCCTCTCGATCGTGATCATCGCGGTCTGCGCGGTCGCGTCGATCGTCTTCGCGCTCGGCATCGCCCATCAGGACGAGGTCGACGACCTGCGCGCGGAGTACTCCACCTTCGCCTCCCAGGTCCTGCTCAACCTCACCAGCATGAACCCCGACACCGTCGACCAGACGCTGGAGTCGGTGCAGAAGGACACCTCCGGCAAGGTCAAGGAGGAAGTGCAGAACAACATCTCCCAGGTGGCCTCGCTCGTCCGCGACGGCAAGCTCGAGACCAAGACGATCATCCTCAGCTCGGCGGTCACCAAAGCCGAGCCCGACGAGGGATCGGTGATCATGGTCTTCGGCTGGCACCAACGGTCGCTGGACGGACAGATCCCGTCGCAGGAGAAGGTGTTCCGCTGGCGCGTCGACATGACCCGGATCAACGGTGAACTGAAGATGACCGACTTCGAGTGGGTGGCGTGATGACCGACCCGAAGAGCACGGAGAACCCCGCGTCGCCGGTCGCCGACCAGGGCGCACGGCCCCGACGCCCCGGCGGCACCAGGAGGTCGGTGCTGAGCAAGGGCCGCCTGGCCGCGATCGGCCTGGCGGTCCTGACCGTCGCCGCGGTCGTGGTGACCGGTTTCCTCGGCTACCGGTACGCCGAGGGACGATCGGTGGAGGAGGCCCGCGAGTCCTCGCTGGCCGCGGCTCGCGACTATGCGACAACGATGTTCGGTTACGACGCCGACAACGTCAGCGAGCATATCGACAAGTCGATGAGCGTGCTCACCGGACCGGCCAAGCCCGAGTACTCCAAGCTGGTCACCGAGAGCAATCTCGCCGCCGAGGTGCGCAAGCAACAGGTCGTCTCCGAGGTCACCATCCAGGACGCGGGCGTGGTCACCAACACCGCCGACACCTCGAAGGTGCTGATCTTCATGAATCAGTCGGTGACCCGCGGCAAGAAGGAACTCGTCAGCATCAACCCGTCGCGGCTCACCTTCGACATGCGACGCGACGGTGACCGTTGGATGATCAACCAGATCGAGGTCATCACCGACGACACGTTCCGGTCCAAGATCGAGGTCGTCGAATCGCTGCCGCCGGATGCCAAGCCGCTGCCCGGGCAGCAGTCCACGGCGCCGTCGTCGTCTCCGGCGCCGGAGCCCGTGCCCGTTCCCTGACACTGCGCCGTTCGCAGTGGCGGTCGGCGGGTCCCCCGCCACGGTCACCCCACGCAGGCCCGGGAATACGCCTCGGCCCACGTTCTGCACGGGGGCTCGGAAATATCCATTGCGGGGCGGTCTCTGTGGGCGTAGCTTCGCTGGTACACAGGGAAGGAGGTGGTCTGGTAGTGAGTTTTCATCGGACATGTGAGGTGACCACCCGCTAGCTGCTGACCGCGTGGCATTCGTGTCGCCGAGGCGGCGGAACCGACCCCAGTGAGAACTGCGGTCACCGCCGGCAGCGAGCGAATACCAGGTGGTCACCCGGCCCCCGCATCCCGACCCGGTCCGGTCGGCTCCGGTGCTCTGCGAGCACGGTGCGGGGGTCGTTCCATGTCGGCACCCGGCACGACTCCCCAGCTCCCACCACAGCCGATCCGACGAAGCGTGCGGTCCGAGACGGGTGTCCGATTTGCGGCACCGAGTTCGCCTCCGCAGGTGCGCCGCGCTGCTACTGTTCGAGTCTCCAGAGGCGAGAAAGCCCAGACCGCAGAAGGAGACCGGCAGTGGTGACTGCACGTCCTGGGACCCATCAGGCGCCGTGGCGGCCCTCGATCTGGCTTCGGACGCTGCTCTCCTGCGCGCCCGCCACGTGGCCGACGGGACGATCGATCAGGGCTGCGATCACGGTCGGCGGTCCGCTCTTGATCGGTGCGCTCTGCGACCAGACGCTGATCGGCATGTGGATCAGCATGGGCACCCTGTTGCTCGCCGCCGGTGAGCGGTCGGTCGCCTATCCGGTCCGCTTCCGGCAGATCGCGGTCACGACGCCGCTCGCTGCGGCCGCCTACTTTCTCGGCGAACTCTCGCACGCGCCGCACGCGCTGACGGTCGTGGTGATGGCCGTCATCGCGTTCGCCTGCGGAGTCGGGAGCGGGTACTCGAGCACCTTCTCCGTCGGCTCGATGCAGGCAATGCTCATCGCGGCGATCGCGATCGGCGTGCCCGCGGCTGCGCCGTACTGGAAGGCGGCGGCCCTGTTCGTCGTCGGCGCGGCGATCTACGCACTGGTCCTGGCGGTCGAGGTGGTGGTCGACCCGCGTCGTCCCCAGCGTTCCGCCGAGGCCGACATGATCCGTGCGCTCGGCGCGTTGTCCCGGTGCCGCGCGGACGGCACGGCCGATCTCGCCGCGGCACGTGCCCGCGCGATCGCGGCGATCGACGCCTTCGACGCCATGGGGATCGCGTCGCGAGGTACCTCCCACGGACCCACGCCCGAGTATGTCCGCGCGTCGACGGTTGTCCGCGCGGCCGATCAGTTGCTCGCGCGCCTGCTCGCCGATGATGCCGACCCCGAGTTGTGCGCGCGTGCGGCCGATCGTCTGGAGGAGGGCGCGGCCGCGGTGATGCGTCGTCGACCGCTGACGCCTATCGACGCCACCGGAGACACCCTGATCCGGGTGCGCATGCTCGAAGACGCGTTGTGGCGCGCCGGTCCGGCACATGACGAGCTCCCCGTCGCCGAGCGCGCGCGTCTCGCCCTGCCCGGTGTCGCCCTGGTCTCCTCCGCGGCACGCCTCGCGCTGTGCACGGGGTTGGCCTATGCCGCCTTCTATCTGCTCCCGGTCGCGCACAGCTACTGGATCGCGCTCACCGTCGCGCTCGTGATGAAACCCGATCTGGGCTCGATCTTCTCCCGCGCCGTCCTGCGCAGCCTGGGAACCGTTGCGGGCGCGGCGATCGCGGTCGTCGTGGGTGCCCTGCTGACGACCTCCGGGGGCGAGGCCCTCGCGATCGCGGTGCTCGCCGCCTGCCTGCCGTGGGCGATGGCCCGGTCCTATCTCTGGCAGGCGGTCTTCCTGACGCCGCTCATCATGCTCCTCATCGACGCGGTCGTCCCGCACGAGTCGGTCCTCGACATCAGCGAAGCGCGCCTGATCACCACGGTCATCGGCGGACTCATCGTCGTCGTCTTCGGCTACCTGATCTGGCCGTCGCAACGGCATCCACGTGTCGACGTGGCGTTCGCGGCGGCGATCGAGGCCTTGGCCGCCTACCTCAGGGGCGTTGCCGACGGGGCGGCGGCGGAGCGGGTGACGGCCGAGCGCCGGCGGGCGTACCGGCGTCTGTTCGACACCCGGGTGCACCTGCAGCGCACGTTGTCGGAGCCGCCGCCGGCCGGTGCCGAGGCCTGGTCCTGGATTCCGCTCGTCACCGCCGCCGAGCGGATCGCCGACCGGATCACCGGCATCTCGGCGTTGCGGCGGCCGGTGCCCAGGGCGGATCTGGTCGCGGCCGCAGACGCACTCGATGACCTGGTCGGGGAGACGGAGACGGCGCACGCGGCGTCGGACCGGGTGATGTCGTCGGCGTCGTGGCGGCCGTACGAAGCGGCGGTGAGCTCGTCGGACCCGGACGTGCGTGAGCTCGCGGACGAGATCGTCCACCTGCGCACGTCGGTGCGCCGTGGCGAGGGAAGCTGAGGTCGGGGTGCGGACCTAGCCGACGTGACGGCGGAGCTTGGCCGACAGTCGCGGGGTGAGGTCGCCGTCGGCGTCGACGCGTTCCTCGACGTAGGCGAGGTCGCCGTCGGGCACGATGCCGTACAGGCGCTTGGCGCCGCCGGTCTGGACCCCGGTCTGCGTCTTGATGACGACGTCGGTGGTCAGCTCCCACGACGTCTGGTTCAGCGGTGCGCCGTAGAAGAGTTCGACCGCCCCGGCTGCGTTGGCCAGGAGAAGTTCGATGGTGTCGTCCTCGCCGATCCGCCAGTATCCGGTCTCGCGAAGATCCGGACGCACGAAGTTCGCGTCATCGTCGATGACCCACGACTGCGATTCCCAGCTGAGGAAGTTCTGCCCGTTGTGGGCGACGACGATCTGCTGGGCGAAGTGGTAGTCCGTACCGGTCGTGGGGTCGTGTCCCTCGCCCTCGCCGCGCCACACGCCTACGAGGGGGAGAAGCGCGAGCAGGCCGGGATGCAGATCGGCACCCAGACGCAGGTTGGCGGTGTCCGGCGGGATCGGCAGGTCGTCCCAAGTGGGGATGTTGCGCTCCCGGCTGCCGGACGCTTGCGCCCGGGCCTCGGCCTGACTGATCGCCTCGTCACCGGAACGACGAGGCGCGGGGACGGTGTCGCCGGCAGGATCGGCTCCGTTGCTCGTCGCGCCGGTGTCCGACGGGGTGGGGGCCGTCTCGTCGCCGGGCTCACCGGCGCCGGTCGGCGTCGTCACGACTCGTCGGTGATGAGGCGGTAGAGGGTGTAGAGGCCGAACCAGGTGATCAGCACCGCGGCCACGATCAGCAGGATTTCGAAGAAGAGAACCACGAGTAGATTCTAACCCGCGCCGGCCGACCCCGTTCATCCGGACCCTGGCGACGGAGGTGCGAAAACGGGCCGGAAAACGACGAAACCCGGTCACCGAAACGGTGACCGGGTTGCGTCATGGGTCGCGAGGCGTCACGACCGGATCATCGTCACTTGGAGACGACGATGTCCTTCTCGTGGATGCCGGGGCCCTCGGGGCTGATCTTCACGTCGCCGTTGCCGACCGACGAAAGGGCGCGAAGCGTCCAGGTGCCGGGGGCGGCGAAGAAGCGGAAGTCGCCGGTGGGCGAGGCCACGACCTCGGCGGTGAACTCGCCGGTCGAGTCGAGCAAGCGCACGAACGCGCCGGCAACCGGGTTGCCTGAGCCGTCGGTGACCTGTCCGGTGAGGACGGTCTCCTTCTCCACGTCGACGCCGGCGGGCAGCTTCTGTCCCTGCTTGGGTGCAGCACACATAGTTCTTACTTTCTTTCTCAGAGTTCGATCGGGGCGCCGACCAGCGAGCCGTACTCGACCCAGCTGCCGTCGTAGTTCTTGACGCCCTTCTTGCCGAGCAGCTCGGTCAGCACGAACCAGGTGTGGCTCGAGCGCTCGCCGATACGGCAGTACGCGATGGTCTCGCGGCTGTCGTCGAAGCCCTTCTCCTTGTACAGGGCCTCGAGTTCCTCGTCGGACTTGAAGGTGCCGTCCTCGTTCGCGGTGGTCGACCACGGGATGTTGATCGCACCCGGGATGTGGCCGCGCTGCTGGGCCTGCTCCTGCGGGAGGTGGGCCGGGGCGAGGATCTTGCCGGAGAACTCGTCAGGGCTGCGCACGTCGACGAGGTTCTTCTTGCCGATGGAGTCGATGACCTCGTCGCGGAAGGCGCGGATGCTGAGGTCGGGCTCGGAGGCCTTGTAGTCGGTGGCCGGGCGGGTGACGGTCTCGCTCGAGAGCGGACGTCCGTCGAGCTCCCACTTCTTGCGGCCGCCGTCGATCAGCTTGACGTCCTTGTGGCCGTACAGCTTGAAGTACCAGTAGGCGTAGGCGGCGAACCAGTTGTTGTTGCCGCCGTAGAGGATCACGGTGTCGTCGTTGGCGACGCCGCGCTCGGAGAGCAGCTTCGAGAAGCGCTCGGCATCGACGAAGTCGCGACGGACGCCGTCCTGCAGGTCCTTCTTCCAGTCGAGCTTGATGGCGCCGGGGATGTGGCCGGCGTCGTACGCCGAGGTGTCCTCGTCGACCTCGATGAAGACGGTCTTGTCGGCGTTGAGGTTCTGCTCAGCCCAATCGGCGCTGACCAGGACATCGGAACGTGCCATGTCTGGTTCCTTTCGGATGGTTATCTCTGTGATCGATCGACCAAGGTGGTGCGGGACAACCCGCGGTGAACAACACGCGAGCACGAAGGCAACCGGCCCACGGCTCAGATCTGGTGATGGCGAGCGGAACGCGCGCAGAGACGAGGACTCAGGCCTCGGGAGAAACGCACCCCGTCGTCATCGGTGATGCGCATGGATGTGCTGCGGGGCAGCGCATGTCATGCCACACCGTCAGCGGTGCGTGCGACAGCAACAACAGGCGACTCGACAGAAGTCGATCGCCCGGCGACGGGTGAGCATCAACTCACGGCGCTGTTGCATGCCCACGAGGGTACAACAGTGTTCCCCGGACGCCGAATGCCCAGGTGGGTTACGCGGTGACCTGCGCAAAAGCCGACGGGGTCAGAATTCGTCGGGCCGCACGACGGCCGGGCCCGACGCCCCGACGAGCTGGATGTCGCCGCCGAAGCTCTCCGCGCGCTCCGGCTCGACGCCCCAGGCCATCGGCAACCGGGGCAGCGTCATGCTGAACCGCTCGAGGACGGCCGCGCGCATCCCGGGCGGGACGTCGGCGGCGACATGCCGCTCGGGTCCGGTGTAGAAGTCGGTGGCGCGGATGCGCAGCGCGCCGTCGGTCACCGACAGGTCCACGGCGACGCTCACCTTCACCTTCGGGCCGTCGTAGTCCGACGCAGACGGCGGATTCCGCGGGTCGAGCCCGTCCGACGGCGGTAGCGCCACGGTGCCGGTGAGCACGACCCCCTCCGACCGCGACACGACGCCGTCCTGGGGGCCGCCGCCACCTGCCTTTCCATCCGGGGCGGGGGTGCTCAGGGTGAGGTCGGTGATCCGCATGAAGCGGGCGAGGGTGACCGCGTCGAGGCGTGTGTAGGCCGTGATCGACGAAGTGTGCAGAACATCACTGCCGGAGAATCGCCCCCATTCCGGGCCGTCGAAGGAGCCCAGCGTGGCCCCGAGCTCGGCCCGGCAGACACCCCGTTGCGGCTCGCAGCCGGGGAGCTCGACGCCCTTCGCGGCGATCGTCACCCCGGAATAGCGGCCGTCGCCGGCCTGGGTGAGGAACGGGAAGCCGGCGAGCGTGACCTCGGGATCGTAAGGAACGCGGGGGGATTCGGCGATGGCGACGGAGAGCCGGTGCTCGCTGCGGATCGCCGTGGCGACGTCGGCGAGAAGGGCCGCCACGGCCGCGACCACGACCACCGCGACCGCGACGACGAGGGATTTCCGGACGACCGGCCTGCTCACCAGGTCCTCCCTCTCCCTCGGGACCACCCGGTGCCCCGGTCTGCCTTGTTAACGGTGAAGTAAGTCGATGGCGTTATTCTGTCACCTATCCCGCACACGCTGGTAAGGCAGAGTAAACAATTCTTGTCCGTGTGTGTGGAGGCGTTCACAGCGTGGTGAGCGGGTTGGTTGGTCTGGGACGGGGACGAAAACGAGATCGGAGTGCTAGGTGGATCTCTTGTTGTTGACGGCCGATCCCAATCCGGATTCGGTCCTGCCGTCGTTGTCGCTGCTGGCTCACAACGTGCGTGTCGCCCCCACCGAGGTCTCCTCGCTGATGGAGGCGGGCAACGCGGATGTGGCGCTGGTCGACGCGCGGGCTGATCTCGCCGCAGCACGAGGGCTGTGCCGCCTGCTGGGGAGCACCGGGTCCTCCGTGCCGGTCGCCGCGGTGCTGACCGAGGGCGGACTGGTCGCGGTGAACGCGGATTGGGGGATCGACGAGTTCTTGTTGCCGGGCACGGGTCCGGCGGAGCTCGACGCACGACTGCGCCTGCTGGTCGTGCGAACCCGGGGGGTGACGGCCGAGGAGACGAGCGGCAAGGTCACGCTGGGAGAACTGGTCATCGACGAGGGGACGTACACCGCAAGACTGCGGGGTCGGCCCCTCGATCTGACTTACAAGGAATTCGAGCTCCTGAAGTACCTGGCGCAGAACGCGGGTCGCGTGTTCACCCGTGCGCAGCTGCTGCAGGAGGTGTGGGGGTACGACTTCTTCGGCGGCACGAGGACCGTGGACGTCCACGTGCGTCGCCTGCGCGCCAAGCTAGGCAGCGAGCACGAGTCGCTGATCGGGACCGTCCGCAACGTCGGCTACAAGGCGGTGCGCCCCGCCACCAAGGGGCGTGCGCCGATGCCGGAGTGTGCCGACGAGTCCGCGGGTACCGACGCCTCCGCGGTCGAGGCCGACGCGGATTTCGCCGATGGCCTCGACGGTCCGGATTCGTTCGACGAGGAGTTGCATGCCGGTGCCGGGAACTGAGCGGCCACGGGTGCATCGCGGTGCGCTGCCGGCCGACGTCGCCGAGTCCGCGCACGCGATGGTGCATGCCGCCACGGCGGTCGACGGTGTCGCTCCGCTGTCCGACGAAGCGGTGAAAGCCATTGACGCCGGCGAGGATTCGCCGGTGGTGCACGTCTGGACCGACGCCTCCTACGCGAACATCGTGCCCGGGCGCGACGGTGAGCCGGCGATGATCGAGGCCGTCGTGCACCCCGACCATCGGCGGCGTGGACTCGGCCGGGCGCTGCTCGACACCGCCTTCGGCGCCGCACAGGCGTTGGGGCCGAACGGGGTTCGCGTCTGGGCCCATGGCGATCTGCCCGCTGCCGTCGCGCTGGCGACGTCGATGGGACTGGAGAAGCGGCGCGAGCTCCTTCAATTGCGGCGGCCGGTGGGGGAGGGGCATGAACTCCCCGAACTCGTCGTCGACCCGTCGATCGTCCTGCGCACCTATGCCGGGCCGGAGGACCACGCCGAGATCCTGCGCGTGAACAACGCCGCCTTCGACTGGCATCCGGAGCAGGGCGGGTGGTCGATGGACCAGATCGCCGAGCGGGTGGGGTCGGACTGGTTCGATCCCGAGGGGCTCTTCCTCGCCTTCGACGCCTCAGATCCCCAGACGCTCCTGGGATTTCACTGGACCAAGCTGCACGACGCCGACCTCGGCGAGGTGTACATCGTGGGTGTCGACCCGCAGGCCCAGGGCCGCGGGCTCGGGCGACTGCTGACCCTGGCCGGGCTGCATCATCTCGCCCGGCGCGGCGTCCGGGAGATCAACCTCTACGTCGAGGGTGACAACACCGCCGCCCTGCGCACCTACGAACGTCTCGGGTTCTCGCGGTACGCGGTCGACGTCGCCTACGGCTGAGAGCCTTCGCCACCACGCCGACCGCAGGGGTTCACCCTCCGTTCACCTTCCGTCGGGGTTCCGTGCACCGAGCGGGCCTAGCTTTTCCACGGGACGTCCGAGGTCGTTGCGCACCTCGGGTGCGCGAATACCTACTACGGAAAGGCAACACCTGCGGTGAAGATCAAGGGGAACGGCGCACTGGCGGCGTCGGCGATCGCGGTTCTGGGCCTGGTGACAGCGTGCAGCGGGGGTGGCACCCCGACGGTCAGCGGCGAGGGGTCCACCGCCCAGCAGAAGGCGATGGAGCACTTCAGCCAGATCCTCTCCGACGAAGACGAGATCGTCCTGGACTACACCGGTAGCGGGTCGGGCGACGGCATCAAGAAGTTCATCGCCGGCGACGTCGACTTCGCCGGCTCGGATTCGGCCCTCAAGCCCGACGAGGTCGCCGAGGCCAAGGCGCGCTGCAACGGCAACGACCCGTGGCACCTGCCGCTCGTGGTCGGGCCGGTCGCGATCGCCTATCACCTCGACGGCGTGGACAAGCTGCAGCTCACGCCCGGCGTCATCGCGAAGATCTTCGACGGGAAGATCACCGCCTGGAACGATCCCGCGATCGCCGCCCTCAACCCGGGCGTCGCACTGCCCGGTGACGACGTCGTGCCCGTCTACCGCTCGGACAGCTCGGGCACGACCGACAACTTCCAGCGTTTCCTGCAGACCTCGGCGCCGGCGGACTGGCCGTACGAGCACAGCAAGGAGTTCGCGCCGCGGAATGTCGGTTCCGGCGCGTCCAAGTCGACCGGGGTGGCCGACACGGTCAAGAAGACCCCGGGCTCGATCAGCTACGTCGAGTGGGGCTTCGCGACCGAGAACGATCTCGGCATCGCCGACATCGACTTCGGCGCCGGACCGGTCGCGCTCGATACTCAGAGCGCGGGCAAGGCCCTGGACGCGCTGACCTTCGCCGATCCCGGCAGCAAGGACCTCATCGTCGACACCGACGCCCTGTTCGCGTCGAAGACCCCGGGAGCCTATCCGCTGCTGCTGACCCCGTACTCCATCGTGTGTTCGGCGGGCTACGACGACGCCGAGACCTCGACCACGCTGAAGGACGCGTTCACCGCGATCCTCGACCAGGGACAGGCCGGTCTCGAGGAGCTCGGATACGTGCCTGTTCCCGAGGGCTTCAAGGCCCGACTGCAGGCCAGCGTCGACGCGCTCGCCGGCGACGGCAATGCCTGAGGCGGTCCGGACGGCCCGTGAGACCGGGGAGCAGACCCGATGACCAGAGCAGAGGTACGAGAAACACACATGACGTCGCCGACCACCGAGGATGACGCGGTCCCGCCGGCGACCGGCGCGCCCGGAGAATCCCCCGACGGCACGGGTTCTGCCGGTCTGCAGGTCGGGGCCCGTCATCGGATCGCCGACCGGGTGTTCCGCACCCTGTCGGTGGGTTCGGGCCTGCTGGTCTCCGTCGTCATCGGTCTCATCGCGGTGTTCCTCCTCGCGCAGGCGGTCCCGTCGCTGCTGGACAACGAGGAGAACTTCTTCACCTACACCGGCGACTGGGTCACCACCGGCGACCGGCTCGCCTTCGGCATCCCGCAGCTGTTCTACGCGACCGTGGTCGTCTCGGTCATCGCGCTCATGCTCGCCATGCCCGTCTCCCTGGGCATTTCGATCTTCCTCACAGAGTACGCGCCGAAGCGCCTGGTCGGCCCTATCTCTTACACGGTCGACCTGCTCGCCGCGGTCCCGTCGATCGTCTACGGCCTCTGGGGCATCCTCGTGCTGGGCCCGGCGATGGTGCCCGTGAACGAGTGGCTCGTCGGGCATCTCGGGTTCCTGCCCTTCTTCCAGGAGCCGACGCAGGTCGCGAACATGTCCACCGGCGGCACCCTGCTCACCGCCGGGATCGTGCTGGCGGTCATGATCCTGCCGATCATCACCGCCGTCACCCGCGAGGTGTTCATGCAGACCCCGAAGGGTCATCGCGAGGCGGCACTGGCACTGGGCGCGACCAAGTTCGAGGTCGTCAAGCTCGCGGTGTTGCCGTTCGGGTTCTCCGGATACATCTCCGGCTGCATGCTCGGCCTCGGTCGCGCCCTGGGCGAGACGATGGCGCTGCTGCTCATCATCTCCACGGCCGGACCCATGGACTTCGACCTCATGGAGAGCGGCGAGACGTTCGCGACCAAGATCGCCAACAACGCCGCGGAGTTCGACTCGCCCGCCAAGACCGGTGCCTACATCTCGGCCGGCCTCACCCTGTTCGTCCTGACCTTCGTCGTCAACGCCGCCGCCCGCGCGGTGGTCGCCGGAAAGAAGTGACCATGACCGTCGCCACCTCCCCGCACGCGGCCGACCCGGTCAAGAAGCCGTCGGGCTTCGCGCCGATGGCGAGGCGACGCCGCGTCGCCGACCACGTCGTTCGGATCGCGGTCGTGCTCGCTCTCCTCGTCGCGCTCGTGCCCCTGGTGTGGCTGGTCTCGACACTGGTGATCCGCGGCATCGAACCGCTTCTCGACATCGACTGGTGGACGCTGCCCGAACGCAGCGGCGGTGCCGCCAATGCCATCGTCGGCACCCTCATCCAAACGGCGCTCGCCGCCGCGATCTCCATCCCGCTGGGCATCTTCGTCGCCATCTACCTCGTCGAGTACGCCACCGCGAAGTCGTGGCTCGCCAAGATCACCACCTTCATGGTGGACATCCTGTCGGGCGTGCCCTCGATCGTCGCGGCGCTGTTCGTCTACGCGGTGTGGCGTACCACCCTCGGCCTGCCGCGGTCCGGTTTCGTCGTCGCGATCGCGCTCGTGCTGCTGATGGTCCCGCTGGTGGTCCGGGCGACCGAGGAGATGCTCAAGATCGTCCCTCAGGATCTGCGCGAGGCCTCGTATGCGCTCGGCATCCCGAAGTGGAAGACGATCGTGCGAATCGTCCTGCCGACCGCACTCTCGGGGATCGTCACCGGCGTGATGCTCGCCATCGCTCGTGTCATGGGCGAGTCCGCCCCGGTGCTGATCCTGGTCGGCTCCACCCGCGCGATGAACTGGAATCCGTTCGACGGCAACCAGGAATCGCTGCCGCTGATGATGGTGCAGCAGTACAACAACGGCCCGGGCGCCCTCGACCGGGTTTGGGGCGCGGCGCTGTGCCTGGTCATCCTGGTGGCCCTCGTCTACTTCGGCGCCAAGCTCGTCGCGCGTCTGTTCGCGCCCAAGTCCTCCTGAGTCCGATACCGGACCTCCATTCCCTGCGAGAAACGGAAACTCACGTCATGGCAAAGCGCCTCGACATCAAGGACCTGAACGTCTATTACGGCGACTTCCACGCAGTGAAGGACGTGACCCTCGAGGTCCCGCCCCGCTGCATCACCGCGTTCATCGGGCCGTCGGGCTGTGGAAAGTCGACGGTGCTGCGGACCCTCAACCGCATGCACGAGGTGACGCCCGGCGCCTACGCGACCGGCAGCGTTCTGCTCGACGGCGAGGACATCTACGGACGCAACGTCGATCCGGTGAGCGTCCGCGCGACCATCGGGATGGTGTTCCAGCGCCCCAACCCGTTCCCGACGATGTCGATCCGCGACAACGTCGTCGCCGGCCTCCGCCTGCAGGGCGTCCGGAACAAGGCCGTGCTCGACGAGGTGGCCGAGCGCAGCCTGCGCGGCGCGAACCTGTGGGAGGAGGTCAAGGACCGTCTCGACAAGCCGGGCGGCGGCCTGTCCGGCGGTCAGCAACAGCGTCTGTGCATCGCCCGGGCCATCGCCGTCGAACCGGATGTGTTGCTGATGGACGAACCGTGTTCGGCACTCGACCCCATCTCGACGCTCGCGATCGAGGATCTGATGGGGGAGCTGAAGAAGGACTACACGATCGTCATCGTGACCCACAACATGCAGCAGGCCGCGCGCGTGAGCGACCAGACCGCGTTCTTCAACCTCGAGGGGGTGGGTCAGCCGGGTCAGCTGGTCGAGATCAGCGACACCGAGACCATGTTCTCCAATCCGTCGAAGAAGGAGACCGAGGACTACATCTCGGGACGATTCGGCTGAGGGCCGACGTCACATGTTGAGCAGCAGGATCACCAGGAGCGCTGCCAGCGACGCGATCACACCCAGGTAGGTGATGATCTGGCGCCGGTGGGCGGCGGCCGCCAGCTTCTCGTCGGTGGCGGCGTTGAAATCGGGTTCGATCGGATGATGCTGGCCCATGGGGGCCACACTAACCACGACTCGAGAATGTGTGAAATCGGGTGTGGTCTGATTTCCTGCCGATTGTTCGACAGAGTGAATATGGACGCCGAGTTGGTTCGCTGAATTGAATTGCGGGGCGTCGGGGTGTGTGCTCGCGCTCGACCGCCCGGCATGGGCGAGCAACATCACGTCGTGACCCGCGACCTGGCGACGTGGT
>NZ_BAOQ01000034.1 GCF_000344155.1 Gordonia paraffinivorans NBRC 108238
GAGCCCGGGGCTGTCGCGTTTCAGCTCTACTCCGCCACCTTCACGCGACACCCCCGCAGCTACCGCATACAGCCAAGCCGACCGCTGATCGGTTCAGCTGCTGTCACCAACCTCATTACCCGCAACTGAACTGGCACTCATTCAGGCCTCGCATAGGGATCTCGGGGCTCTTACACGACAGTCCGTGAGCGGGTTGCCGGATGCATGCGTTCGAATTCTCCTCTGTCGACTGGCTACTACTCGCCGCGCCCGATGACCCGGTACTGCTGAGCGCCGTGGCGGTCGCGTACGGCGATGCCGAGGTTGCGGAGTTCGTCTCGGGCGTCCTCGGCGGCGCCGGGACGCTTGTCGGCCAGCGCACGTTGCCGGGCTCGCAGGAGGTCGTGCGTGCGGGCATCCAGCAGCCCGCTGCCGTCGACCCAGGTGGCGAAGGCGTGGTCGTGGGGGTCTCGTGTTCCTTGCCAGGGGTAGTCGAAGCGTTCGAAGGCGTCGCGCAGCCTGTCGACGAGCACCTTGTCGGTATTGACGCGCAGCAGCTCGTTCGTGGCGCTGTCGGTGACGATAAGGTCGCGACCGTCGGTGAACACACCGCCGATGCGTTCACGAGCGACGTAGCGGTTGCTCCCGGCACGGTGCACCGTCACTCCCTCGGGAGTGGTTGTGATGGTGCCGTTCTCCTTCTGCCACTCTTTGGCGAACCAGAACCCGACACCGAGCCCAGCCAGAGTGAGTACCGGGATCGCCCAGACCAGGGGCAGGCCCGCAGCCAAGCGCAGCGGACCGGGTGCGTCACCGGCGAGCCCGAGCAGCCAGGTCACGAGCGGTCCGATGACGAAGGCGGCACCGAAGCCGAGCAGTGCGCCTGCCGCGTGCATGCCGACGATCCATCGCCGTGGGATCGATACGTTGACGGTGTTCTCAGCCATTAGGTTCCTCCTGGCGGCCTTGCGGAGGGTTGAGGTAACCCAGCACGGTGCGGTGCAACTCGATATGTGGGGAGTGCCCTGGACGGGCGTTGAGATAGGTCGCATCGACGATGGCCTGCAACCAGGCCGCCGTCTCGGTGGCGTCCAGGTCCGGGTCGATGGCTCCCTCGGTGATCCCGCGAGAGATCAGCGCGGCCAAGCCCTCACGTAGGACGTTTGCGGTGCGCCCCACCACGGCGAGCAGCTCGGGGTCATCGCCAGCGCGGCGTAGCAGCTCGATCAGCATGCCCGAGGCCGACGGGTCGGCGGCGTCTCGGGCCAGGGCGTCGAGTACGTCCAAGATCGCCGTCACCGGGTCGGGCGCTTCGACATGACGGGCGATCAACGCCTCGGCGGCAGGCAGGTCACGCTCGAACACCGCCCGGAACAAGGAAGCCTTGTCCTCGAAGTAGTAGAAGACACTGGCCGGACTCGTGCCGACCGCTTTGGCGACCTCCGCGACGCTCGTGCGGTCATAGCCCTGGGCGGCGAACAGACGGCCAGCCTCCACGGCGATCTGCTCCCGCTTCTGCGCGATCCGCTCCGGATCAGCTCGTCTCGGCACCATTCTCCAATCATTACCTGATCAGTCAGTCAAAGAATACGATGGGGGCATGACTCAGGACAACCCACCTGCCGGCTGTGGGGTCCACGTCAAGCAACGCGGTGCCGGCGCAACGCCGCGCTCGCCGCCACGGCGGGCCGGTAGTCACATGCCCACCGCGGACTCACGGAGTCTGGTCAGGGGTCAGCGGGATCCTGGGTTGGCGGGTGATGACGAGCAAGACGACACCGCTGGTGACCAGCGCTCTCGAGCAGGCCCTGTTCACCCGAAGAAGGACCGACTTCTCCTTTACTGCAACAGGTTTGATTCATCACAGCGATGCGGGAAGTCAATACACCTCGTTCGCCTTCACCGAGGCGCTACGCGACTCCGGCCTGGCCGGCTCGATCGGCTCAGTTGGCGATGCCCTGGACAATGCGTTGATGGAATCGACGATCGGGTTGTACAAGAGCGAACTCATCGACCGCCAGCGATCCTGGACCGGACGAGCCGAGGTCGAACGCGAAACCGCCGCATGGGTGCATTGGTACAACACCGAACGGTTGCACTCGGCAATCGGCTACTGCCCGCCGGTCGAGTACGAGACGCGCTACCGTGAGACCGTCGCCTCCGAAGCGGAGGTGGCCTAAACCAGGTCTCCATCCGACCCAGGACGGTTCAAACAGCCAGCGGTGAGAGCCTGATCGCCCGGCTCATGTAGCTGAGGCGAGCGACCAGGCGACGCGGTCAGACCGTCGTCACATGCACCGCCGGCCGCCGGTCCCGCCACGGCATCGCCGCTTCGAGCTGGGCGGCGACCCGCAGCAGCATCGATTCCGAGCACATCGGTCCGGCCAGCTGGACGCCGATGGGCAGGCCGTCGCTGGATTGGCCGAGCGGCAGGCTGACCGCCGGGGTGCCGGTGGTGTTGAACAGCGGCGTGAATGAGAACACATCGAAGATCCGCTGGGTCCAGCCCAGGGCGTCGAGATCCGGGTCGTTGGCGTTTAGGTAGCCGAGTTCCATCGCCGGGTAGTTGGTTGTCGGTGTGAGCAGGACGTCGTAGTCGCCGAAGAACTCTCCCACCGTCCGGGAGATCCTGACGAAGAGGGCGTTGGCGCCGGCCAGATCGAGGACCGTGAGGCCGCGACCGTACTGAACGCACGCCCAAGTCGTGGCCTCAAGGTTGTCGGGACCGGCCGACGTGCCGGTCATGGCCTCGACTCCCGCGACTGATTCGGCCAGGAACGCCGACCACGTGACTGCAGTTGCTTCGAGGAAGGGCTCCCAATCGAGGCTGGGCGTCGCGCGGTCGACCAGGTGACCAGCAGCCTCCAGCGTGTGGGCGACCTCCTCGACTGCCGCGACGACTTCGGAATCGACCGCGGTCCCCGACCAGGCGTCCGTGTGCAGCGCGATGCGGAGCCGGCCGGGATCGGCACCGGCCTCGTACGCGAACGGCCGCTCCGGCGGGGCGATGATGAAGCGGTCACCCGGGTAGCCGACCGCGACTTCGTCGAGCAGTGCGGCGGCGTCGCGCACCGAACGGGTGACGGCGAACTCTATTGCCAGGCCGCTGAGCGCATTGGCATCGAGGTCGGGACCGAGCGGAACCCGGCCGCGGCTGGGCTTCAGACCCACAAGGCCGTTGACCGCCGCAGGGATCCGTATTGATCCGCCGCCGTCATTGGCATGCGCGACGGGGAGAGCCCCGGCGGCGACAAGGACTGCCGAGCCACCACTGGAACCGCCCGCGCTGCGGCCGGTGTCCCACGGATTACGGGTCGGGCCGTAGGCGAGAGCCTCGGTGTTGGCGCTATAGCCGAACTCCGGGGTCGTGGTCGCAGCGACGGTTGCGAGGCCGGCCGCCCGGAACCGCTCCATGAGGTGGGTGTCGGCCGGCGGCGTCACGCCATCGCCGAGCATCCGGGTGCCCATGCGCGTCGGAACACCTTCGGCATGGCAAACCAGGTCCTTGATGGCGAACGGAACCCCGGCGAATCGTCCCTCGGCAGCGTAGTCGAGCGGTCGGTCGAAAGGACCGGTCGCCACCGCGTTGAGCTCGGCGTTCACGGCGTTGATCGCGTCGGTCGCGAGCTCGGCTGCTTCGTCGGCGGTGACGTCACCGGAGTTGATCGCCTCGGCCAGGCCGGTGGCATCGAGCGCGGCGTACTCCTCGATGTTCATGGGATTCTCCTCAAATCGTCAGGCGCCCGGCACCTCGATTGCCGGACCGCCTTGACAATGGCAGGCTGTGTTCCACAGCACATCGGCCGAATAGCCGAGGTGACCGCACGCCTCGACCACGACTCCATCAGGAGGTCCAGTGAGCACAGACGTGACCTGGTGGGTGCGCGTCGCCGACAGCGTCCGCGCGGCCGGCCGTGGCGAGGCACCGATCGAAGAGCCTGTCCGAATGCTTCGCGACGGCCTCGGCTTCGACTGCGCGGCGCTCATCGGCAGACAGCGCACTCTGGCCAGCTCCCGGCAACCGATCATCGTCAACCTTGACTACCCCACCGAGGTGGCCGACTTCATCGCCACGACCCATGCGTTCGAGTGTGCTGGGCACCGGTATGCCATCGAGAGACGCGTCGCCCTCCGCTTCATCGATCTGCCATTCGACGTCCGCGACACCATCACCTATCAGGAAGCCTTGCGCCCCTGCGGATTTCACGAAGGTATCACGCTTCCGCTCGGCCGGTACACCGGCTCCCATCCTCGCCCGGCTTTTGTGGCGATGAGTTCGCTACATGGTCGAGCCCTGGCCGACGACGCACGCCTGGCGCTGACGATGCTCGCTGCCGAGCTCGCCGGCCTCGCCGCCCCGCAGATCCGTCCGGACCCCGAGTCTGCCGACGTTGTGGTTCATGTGTCACCGGGACGCGTGGAGCCCCGCCTTGGCGACTCAGCGGAGAGTCCGCTCGACGCTTCTGCTCTCCGTCGCGTCGCGACGCTTCTCTCACCCGGTTCGCCCCCGCTGCGGTTCCGCAGACGCGGCGACGACGGCCAATGGTGGTCGATTCGCGCTGACGCCGGAGGCGACGGTGTTCTCATCACACTCAGGCGCACCGATCCACCTGCCGGTCTCACGCCCCGCGAGCTCGACGTCGTGGGCCTGGTGTCCCGAGGCTGGCCCAACGACGAGATCGCCAATGCCCTTGGGATCTCAGTGCGGACGGCTCGGTCCCATGTCGAGTCGGCGTTGATCAAGGTCGGGGTCTCCAACCGGACAGCGTTGGCACGGGCGGCGTGGGAGCGGGGGCTGGATAGTTGGGATGCGGTGCGCTGTGCGCGCGGGTGACAGTCGCCCGGTCTCATGAGTAGCCTTCCTTCACTTCGGGCTGGTGCCATGCGTCGAGATGAGGCCATCCGAGTGACCCTCGCCGATCGCGGCGACGTCGGCGGATCTGCACGGTGCGGAGGCGGCTGGCGGGCGTGACGGGGCCTCAATGCGCGGCCGTCGTAGTCGTCGAACTTACGTCGTACATGACGGCGATCCTCGCCCGCCCGGAGACGCGCAACGGCGATCAGACGACGACTGTGGACGACAGAAGGCGCGCTGCGAACCCCTGTGGAGAGATCGTTCGGCATCGGAGAAGTGCCGGGTAAAAAGACCGTAGATAGAAGACAACCCCGGCCAGGGGGGGAGGAGGCCGGGGCTGTCGCGTTTCAGCCCCGGGGGGTCGGGCTGAAACGTGCCGGTATCAAACCGGTGTAAAGGACTATACACACGCCTACGGAATCTTTGCAAGCACAACAACCGCTTTTCGCGAATTCCTGTTCTGATTCCGCGCTTCACGAACCCGCGAATTGCCGAAACGATCGAAATTCGTTTTCATGATCATTCTTTGCGATGGTGAACCCGCGTAGAGACGCCCCTCCGGAGGAGCTCCTCGATGCGCGCGGCTCGGCGCGCGCATCGAGGAGGACATCGGCCGGCCAGGTCCAACCACGCCCGCCGAACCCTCGACGAGCAACCCGGCCACACCCGACGCCCCCGGTGCGGCAGCGCCAGGGTCCAGAACGCCGACACGTCGCACCTCGGGCCGGAATGCCCTGGCATACAGCAGATTCCGCCCCAAACCTCGGGTGTTGCGACATTTCGGGCCCAATCGCTTGATGTGACCGCGATCACGGTGTACAACAGTGGTACGGAAGTTCGGAAGGCCAAGCCCGATCCGGAAGAGAAGGACCGAGCCCCCGCTCCGAGCACTTCCCAGCACGGGCGGCAAGCACCCACGCGGAGCACGCCGCATAAAGGCAAAAGCGTTGTGCGCCTGCGACATCATGGCCAGGAGACACGACCGTCACACCAGATGCGCCACAGCCTCGTCCCGCCGGCGAAAGCCCGGGACGTTCGGCCCACGAAGTGGCAGCATGTGGACGGCACGCCCCTGACTCGTGATCCCTCGCCGAGGCGGTGACCACAACCCACCAAGCACGCTTGGTAACTTGAGTCCGTGCTACGCGGGCGGCAACCTCGTCGGAGACGACAGGGAGGCCGCCCGCAGTGCTGTCCGGGGTCTTCGTCTTCCCCGGCCCCTTACTTGCCCCGAGCCGCGTCGGCGATCGACTTCGCCTCGGCCGCACCGGCTTCGAGGGCCTCGCAGCAGAACAGCAGCCACTCCCGCAGCCCGTCGGGCGTGCCGGCGGCGAATGCGTCGGCAAGCCGCCGGTAGTCCACCACGCGCTTGAACCAGGTGACCTCCGGGACGCCGAGGCAGTGCGGGTCGAGACCGGTCGCCGCCGAGACGAGTCGCGCCATGCCGCGCGCGACAACACCATTCGCCGTCGGGAACGGCACCAGTGCGAGCAGTTCCCCGTGGACGACCGCCGTCAGCACCGGCGCCGGCACCGAGGTGGCGCCGGTGATCAACTGGCCCAGCAGATCGAGACGCGAAGCGATATCCGTCTCAGTCCGCGGGCGTCCGAGTTCCTCTGCGTCGTCGACCAAATCGGCCGCGGCCAGCGTGTGCAACCGGGCCAGCGCCTGCGCGGGCGCCCGCCGCACCACGCGCATCAGGTTCTCGAGCGATTCCCCGTCGAGTGCCTGCGACACGCGCATGGCCCCGGCCAGGATCGGGTCGTCGAAATCGCCGTCGCGCCGCAGTTCGACGCTGCCCCCGTCGATCGCGGCCGACGACCGGCCCGCCCGCCACGACGCCTCGGTGGCGGTCTTGTCCCATCCGCGCAGATTCGCGGGATGCCGATGCACGGCCGACAGCGCGTCACGCGCGCGATTGGCGGCGTCGGCGACACCGGGCAGATCCAGCAGCGGGGCCAGGGGGTCGTTGGTCACGATCCGACGATAGATGCGCGCACCCGACCGGTGCGATCCGACCTGAATTGTTAGTCACCGTTTCGAAAACCGACGCGGCACCGAACCGTCGAACGACCGCGATATACCCTTCGTCCCGACCGGGTCCCGACCCGCGCGCCGTTCATCGCGGTGAGCACGCCGTTCGTCGCGTATCGGACTCGCTCACCGGAGGACGGGTACCCCGTTGCAACGTGGGGTGACTACGCTCACAACAGCGATCCGTCATCCGTCCGGATCACCCTCACCGTCGGGTGGTCCGGCCGTCGACAGCGAAAGGCTCTTACAACCGATGTCCTCAACCACCGTTCAGGCCTATCCACCGTCCGAGGAGTTCGCCGCACAGGCCAACGGCACCGCCGAGTTGTACGACCGGGCCGAGAAGGACCGGCTCGGCTTCTGGGCCGAACAGGCGCGCCGCCTCGACTGGGAGACCGACTTCACCGACGTCCTCGACTGGTCGAACGCCCCGTTCGCGAAGTGGTTCGTCGGCGGCAAGCTGAACGTGGCGGTCAACTGCGTCGACCGTCATGTCGCCGCCGGCAAGGGCGATCGCGTCGCCATCCACTGGGTCGGTGAGCCCGGCGACACCCGTGACATCACCTACAGCCAACTGTTGGCCGAGGTCTCCAAGGCGGCCAACTACTTCGCCTCCATCGGGCTGAAGGCCGGCGACCGCGTCGCGATCTACATGCCGATGGTCCCCGAGGCCCTGATCTCGATGCTCGCCTGCGCCCGCCTGGGCCTGACCCACTCGGTGGTCTTCGCCGGCTTCTCCGCCGGCGCATTGCGCTCGCGCGTCGACGACGCCGAGGCCAAGCTCGTCATCACCACCGACGGCCAGTTCCGCCGGGGCAAGCCCGCCCCGCTGAAGGCCAACGTCGACGAGGCACTCGGCAGCGGCGACGACGCCGCCAAGTCGGTCGAGAAGGTCCTCGTCGTGCGCCGCACCGACCACGACCCGGATCTGAACTGGGTCGAGGGACGCGACGTCTGGTGGGAGGAGACCGTCGACAAGCAGTCCGACACCCACGAGCCGGAGGCCTTCGACGCCGAGCACCCCCTGTTCCTGCTCTACACGTCGGGCACCACGGGCAAGCCCAAGGGCATCGTCCACTCCTCCGGCGGCTACCTCACCCAGGTGAGCTACACCTTCCATTACGTCTTCGACCACAAGGAAGGCCGCGACGTCTACTGGTGCGGCGCCGACATCGGCTGGGTCACCGGCCACTCCTACCTCGTCTACGGCCCGCTCTCCAACGGAGCCACCGAGGTGGTCTACGAGGGCACCCCGAACTCGCCCAACGAGCACCGCCACTTCGAGATCATCGAGAAGTACGGCGTCACGATCTACTACATCGCGCCCACGTTGATCCGTACCTTCATGAAGTGGGGCCAGCAGATCCCCGAGGCGCACGACCTGTCCTCGATCCGCCTGCTCGGCAGCGTCGGCGAGCCGATCAACCCCGAGGCGTGGAAGTGGTTCCGCGAGGTCATCGGCGGCGGCAAGGCACCGATCGTCGACACCTGGTGGCAGACCGAGACCGGCGCGATCATGATCTCGCCGCTGCCCGGCGTCACCGCGACCAAGCCCGGCTCGGCCATGCGTCCGCTGCCGGGCATCAGCGCCAACATCGTCGACGACGAGGGCAACCCGGTGGGCGCCGGCGAGCAGGGCTACCTGGTACTCGACCAGCCGTGGCCGTCGATGCTGCGCGGCATCTGGGGCGACGAGGAGCGCTACCGCGAGACCTACTGGTCGCGGTTCGCCGAGCAGGGCTGGTACTTCGCCGGTGACGGCGCCCGCTACGACGAGGACGGCGCGCTGTGGGTCCTCGGCCGCGTCGACGACGTGATGAACGTGTCGGGTCACCGCATCTCCACCGCCGAGGTCGAGTCGGCGCTCGTCGGACACTCCGGTGTCGCCGAGGCCGCGGTCATCGGCGCGGCCGACGAGACCACCGGCCAGGGCATCGTCGCCTTCGTCATCCTGCGCGAGGGCGTGGAGGACACCGGCGAGAAGGTGATCGCCGAGCTGCGCGAGCAGGTCTCGGTCGAGATCTCCCCCATCGCCAAGCCGCGGGAGATCAACATCGTGCCCGAGCTGCCCAAGACCCGGTCGGGCAAGATCATGCGCCGCCTGCTCAAGGACGTCGCCGAGGGCCGCGAGCTCGGCGACACCTCGACCCTCGTCGACCCGTCCGTCTTCGAGGCGATCCGCTCGAAGCGGGCATAGCGTTCCGCGGCGCCTGCCGACCATCGGGTGCGCCACCGGCTCTCACGCCGGTGGCGCACCTGCTGTTTCGGGGCGATGATGCGGCGGCTCCTCGGGTGGGCCGCCACCCCGAAGCCGCGCGCATGGCAACATATGCCCATCAGCCGAACAACGGAGGATTCTGTGAGCCCCAACGAGCACGGCCTGCCCGAAGCGGGCCGGGACTCCGTCCCGTCGATCCCGCTCTCCGACCCGAACGCAGGTCCGAGTGGTGAGCCGACGATCGGAAGCCTGGTCAAGGATGCGACCACCAGCATGTCGACGCTGTTCCGTGCAGAGGTCGCACTCGCCAAGGCCGAGATCGTGGGCGAGGCGAAGAAGGCGGGAGCCGGCACCGGCCTGCTGATCGTGGCCGGCGTGATGGCGCTGTACTCGAGCTTCTTCTTCTTTTTCTTCCTCGCCGAACTGCTGGACGAGTTCCTGCCGCGCTGGCTGGCGTTCCTGATCGTCTTCCTGGTGCTGGTCGTCGTCACCTGCCTCGCCGCGTTCGTCGGCTACATCTTCTTCAAGAAGGTCAGAGGCCCCAAGAAGACCATCGAGTCGGTCAACGAGCTGCAGACCGTCCTGCCCAACCGCGGCGCCGCCGGGCCCGGCCAGACCGCGCATCCGAGGATCCCTCCCGCGCGCGAAGGCTGAGCAGTGAGCGAGGCGCCTGACCCCTCGAGCGTTCGTCTCCCCGGCGACTGGGTACATCTCGACGTCCGCGCGAACGGTGTCCGGTTCCATGCCGTCGAACCGGCCGGGACCCCCGCCGACCGCCCACTAGTGTTGTTGCTCCACGGGTTCGGCGAGTTCTGGTGGAGCTGGCGGCATCAGCTCACCGCGCTCGCCGATGCCGGTTACCGTGCGGTCGCGGTCGACCTGCGCGGGTACGGCGACACCGACAAGCCGCCGCGCGGCTACGACGGCTGGACACTGGCCGGCGACACCAACGGACTCATCCGCGCGCTCGGGCACACCAGCGCGACGCTGATCGGCCACTCCGACGGCGGTCTCGTGTGCTGGGCGACCGCCACCCTGCATCCGCGCGTCGTCGACCGCATCGTCGTCGTCGCGTCCCCGCATCCGCGAGCCCTGCGCCACCGCGCGCTGCGCGACCGGGCCCAGCGGTCGCAGTTCCTGGTGCCGTTCCTGCGCAACCAGCTCCCGCGTCTCGGCGAGCGCCAGGTCACCCGCGACGACGCCGCGTTCATCGCCGACTACTTCGCGCACCGGGCGTCGGCGTCGTGGCGCGGCACCGAGGACTACGCCCGCACCGTCGCGCTGAACCGCTCGGCGATGCTCATCCCGAACGTCGCCCACTGCAGCCTGGAGTACCGGCGCTGGGCGTACCGGTCCCAGTTCCGCCCCGACGGCTGGCGGTTCATGGAGCTCATGGACCAGCGGCTGCATCTGCCGGTGCTCGCGCTCCGCGGGCGCGACGACCCGTACATCCTGAGCGACGCGATGGCCGACGGCCACCGCTGGGCGGCCCACCAGACGTACCGGCAGATCGAGGGCGGCGGCCACTTCGTGCACCAGGAGCGGCCGGAGGCGGTGACCGAGGCGATCCTGGAGTTCCTGCGCTCGGAGCCGGAGGCGACCACCGACGCCGCCGTCCGCAAGACCCGCCGGATCAGGCCAGAACGCAGCTCCTGGTACTCACCCGCTCGCTTCGCCGCTCGGATTCGACGAAGTCGGCGCGCACCTGTCGGGCGGTGAGCACGAACCCCGTCTCGTCCTCGGCGTTCTCGGCCGCGCCGAACACGACGCCGAGCACCTCCCCGTCGGAGTTGATCAGCGGCCCACCGGAATTGCCCTGGCGGATGGAGCCGCGCACCGCATACACCTCGCGAGTGACCTCTCCGTTGCGGTAGATGTTGTCGCCGGTGTGCATGAACGTCGTGCGCACGCGCACCGGGCTCACGGTGAACGGACCGGCCTCGGGGAAGCCGAGTGCGATGGCGTCGTCTCCCGTCGACGCCGCGCGGGAGGCGAATCGGAGTGCTGGAGCGCGCAGGCCCGGGACGTCGAGAACCGCGATGTCGTTGTCGCTGTCGAAGAGCACCACCTTGGCCGGCAGCCGGGCACCCGTGCTGGTCTCGACCTCGAGCCGCTCGGTGCCGGCCACGACGTGCGCGTTGGTCATGACCCGCTCGGGCGAGACGACGAATCCGCTGCCCTCGAGCGCCTGGCGGCAACTCGGCGCGACACCCTCGATCTTGACGACCGAGGGTCGCACCTGCCGCACGACGGGAAGATCCGCGAGCGCGGGATCCGGCGCGTCGACGTTGGTCGACGGCGTCGAGACGAACGGGAACTTGGGCAGTCCCGAGCTGTCGAGGAGGGCCTTGAACTCACCGGGCAGGTCGTTGACCCACTGCGGTGACAGCACCTCGACGCCGGTCAGGACCTTCGAGTCGCGGACCGCACCGGCGATCGCCGGGTCCGCCGACTCGCGCAACGGGATGGCCAGCAGTCCCGCGGCGAGCAACACCGCGACCACCTGCAGGATCGAGCCGACCGCGCTGTCGACGGCGCGCAGGCCCGGCGACCGGATGCCTCCGCGGGCGGCCCGGCCGAGCACCATGCCCGCGACCTCGCCGATGACCACCAGCACGACGAGCACGAGGACACCGAGGAGCACCCGCATCCGGAGGTCGTCGAAGTGCTCGATGAGATGCGGTGCGAGCAACAGGCCGGCGACCGCACCGAGGGCGACGCCGATGAACGCGAGCGCGGAGGCCACCGCACCGGAGCGGTAGCCGCTCAGCGCCGCGAGCAGCGCGATCCCGATGACGATGACGTCGACCCAGGTGGAGCCGGTCATCATCCACCACCGGGCCGGGCGTCGAGCTCACCGGGATCGGCCGTCTCGCGCGGGTGGAGCGCCTCGAAACCCGATTGCTGTCGGCTGCCGGCGAGTTCGATCATCTCGTCGAGCGGCCGCACGTCGTCCTTGTCCCACGGACGGTCCCAGCCCGACGCCTCGCTGATGGCGGCGATGAGTCCGCCGGTGAATCCCCAGACGAGCAGACCGTCGACGAAGAACGCCGGCCCCTGGTACAACCTGCCGCCGAGGACCGAGCGCCGCACCTGGAAGCGGTTCTCCGGCGCGAGCAGATCACGCAGCCGGATGCGGTCGACGCGTGCCGTCTCCCCCGGATCGACGGCACGGACCTCGCCCGGCTCGTGCCACCAGGCGATCACGGGCACGACGTCGAAGCCCGAGGGCGGGACCGGGAAGCTGGGCAGGTTGGCCAGGATGTGCACGCCGGATGCGTCGAGGCCGGTCTCTTCCTCCGCCTCGCGCAGCGCGGTCCCGACCGGGAAGTCGTCGCCCGGGTCGGCGGCGCCGCCGGGAAACGCCACCTGGCCGCTGTGCTGTCGCAGCGTCGCCGCCCGCTCGGTGAGCAGGACCTCGGCGTCGGCCGGGACCCCGCCGGGATGGTCGTCGGCGGCATCCCACGAGCCGGAGAACAGAACCAGGACCGCGGCCGACCGGCGATCGCGGCGGAACATCTGCGCCCAGCGGGTGCGGTCGCCGCCTCGGTTGTTCACCGCCTCGGTGACGGCGAAGACGTCGCCGGTCAGCGTGCGCAGCCACGGCGGGATCTCCTCGGGGCCCACGAGGGGGCCGACGTGGGGTTCGGTACTCATACCGCCACCTTCACGCCCAGGTACTCCTCGACCGCGTCGGCGATCTCCTGCGGGCTGTCGAAGACGCCGGGGTAGACCTTCGCGACCGTTCCGTCGGGCCGCAGGAAGACCGTCGACGGGAAGACCCGGGGCGCGTTGACGGCGGCGGCGACGCGGCCGTCGGTGTCGAGCACTGCCGGCAACTGGACTCCGATCTCGGTGAGCAGGGTGAGCGGGAAGAACGGGTTGCTGCCGCCCTCCTTGGCGTGCAGGGCCAGCACGGTCACGCGGCCGCCCGCCTTGGCGGCGAATTCCTCGAAGTACGGCAGCTCCGTCTTACACGGCGCACACCACTGCGCCCACACGTTGACCACCAGCGGCCGGCCCGCGGTCGCGGCGCCGAGGTCGTAGGGAGCGCCGGTGCCGAGGCAGGTTTCGACGATCCCGGCAAGCACCGACCCGGGACTCTCCGGCAGCCCGGTCACCGGGCAGTCGGGAAGCTCCGCGGCGGCGCGCGCCTCGGCGACCCGCTTCTCGTCGGCCGGGGCGTCGAACGGACGCTGGCCGCTCGCCGACGGCGGTGCCGAGGTCATGGGGTCCGGGTCGTCTCCCCGAGGCCAGATGGCCACGATCAACGCGACCATCACGACGATGAAGACGACGGTCCAGCGCGCGGCGGGCGGGAACCTCCCGCCCCCGGCCGGCGGGACCTCCGTCGGGTCGGGCTCCGGGGCGTCTGCGCGGCTCTCGGCGTCGGTCACGGCTCCGCCAGTCCGGCCAGCTGCAGGAGATGCTCCCGCTCGGGGCCCTTCACGAGGGCGGCGGCCTCGATCTTGTCGGTGGGTCCGGTGCCGTACGACGGACAGTCCTTGGCGAGGATGCACACCCCGCAGGCGGGCTTGCGGGCGTGGCATACGCGCCGCCCGTGGAAGATCACCCGATGCGACAGGTCGGTCCAGTCCTTGGGCTCGAAGAGCTCGCAGATTGCGCGCTCGACCTTGACCGGGTCCTCCTCGTCGGTCCACTGCCAGCGGCGGACGAGTCTCCCGAAGTGGGTGTCGACGGTGATCCCGGGGATACCGAAGGCATTGCCGAGCACGACGTTCGCGGTCTTGCGACCGAACCCCGGGAGCGTGACCAGCTCCGGCAGCGTTCGGGGCACCTCGCCGTCGAACCGGGCGACGAGCTCCTGGCCCAGCCGGATGATCGAGTTCGCCTTGTTCCGGTAGAAGCCGGTCGGGCGGATCAACTCCTCGAGTTCGGTGCGGTCGGCCTCGGCGTAGTCGCGGGCGGTGCGGTACTTCGCGAACAGCGCCGGGGTCGTCTGGTTCACGCGCACGTCGGTGCACTGGGCGGAGAGGATCGTCGCCACCGACAACTCGAGGGGGTTGGTGAAGTCGAGTTCGCAGTAGACGTGCGGAAAGGCGACCTGGAGCGCCCGGTTCATGCGGCGCGCGCGGCGAACCAGTCCCAGTCGGGTCTCCTGCTTGCGGGCCGGGGACCTGCCCGCGGCCGCAGCCTTGCGTGCGCTCACGGGATTCAGGTTAGCGAGGTGACGGGCGACCCCGGCCCACCCGGCCGGGCGCGCCCGACGACGACCCCTCTTCCGCGGCCGCATCGTCGCCGGTCAGAAGTGTTCTGCCGCCGGCTCCGACACCCGCCCGGACACCCGTCGGAGTCGTTCGGCCCGAACCTACGGTCAGGTAACAAGTCAGTGACGTCGGCCATTTCGATGCGGAATCCGCGGGGACGATTGTGTTTACTGGTCCCCATGCAAGGTCTCGCAGCGTTGCTGTTCCCGGCCGTACTCATGCTCTTCGCCATGGGCATGGACAAGTTGCAGGCCCGGGTCGACCGCGTGTCCGTCTCCAACGACGAGGTCGACGACTACATCGACCGCGCCGGCTCCCAGAACGCCGGGGCGCCGTCACGCCTGGCCGAATCCGCCGAGCTGCACGAGTTGCGGCCGCGGCGCATCCAGTCCCCGCCCTCCCGCGCCACCTCTCCGCAACGGGCCAGCTGACGTCCGGTCGCCCGGACCCTCCCCCGGGCCCCTCCGTCGCGGTCGACGGGATGCCCGATTCCGCAGGACGTTCTTCACGTCACTAAACTCGGGATTGTGTCCGGTTCGCCCGTTGTTCGTGAGGTCGCGACAGGCCATTGCGCAGACACACACTCCAATGCGCCGTCAGTGACCCATTCAACACATATGCTGATGCGCGGGGTAGCGTATCCAAGGGCGCGATCTCAACACGTGGCTGTAGCAGAGTTTTCGAGAAAGGTTCCCTAGGTGGAAGAAGTACTGGCGCGGGCAGGCATTTTTCAGGGCGTCGAGCCTTCTGCCGTCGCGGCGCTGACCAAGCAGCTTCAGCCCGTGGATTTCCCTCGTGGACACGTGATCTTCCATGAAGGCGAGCCCGGCGATCGTCTCTACATCATCCTGTCCGGCAAGGTGAAGGTCGGTCGCCGTTCACCGGACGGCCGCGAGAACCTGCTGACGATCATGGGACCGTCGGACATGTTCGGCGAGCTGTCCATCTTCGACCCGGGCCCCCGCACCTCGTCGGCGACGACGGTGACCGAGGTCCGCGCGGTGTCGATGGACCGCGACGCCCTGCGCGCCTGGATCAAGGACCGCCCGGAGATCGCCGAGCAGCTCCTGCGCGTGCTCGCACGCCGCCTGCGTCGCACCAACAACAACCTCGCCGACCTGATCTTCACCGACGTGCCCGGCCGCGTCGCCAAGCAGCTCCTGCAGCTGGCGCAGCGCTTCGGCACGCAGGAGGGCGGCGCCCTCCGCGTCACCCACGACCTGACGCAGGAAGAGATCGCCCAGCTCGTCGGCGCCTCCCGCGAGACCGTGAACAAGGCGCTGGCCGACTTCGCGCAGCGCGGCTGGCTGCGACTCGAGGGCAAGAGCGTGCTGATCGCCGACTCCGAGCGCCTGGCGCGTCGCGCCCGCTGACGCCACGACCCGGAGCAGGCACCCGAAAGAACGACGAGAGACGCCGCTCGCCCCACGGGGCGGGCGGCGTCTCTCGTATCCGTGTCTGTTCGACGGGGCGACGACGCCGCGTCCCGGGGTGAGGCCCGCCGCCACGGATCACCCGTGGGGATCAGTACACCTCGCGCAGGTACTCCAGCTGCGCCTTCACCGACATCCGGGCCGCCGGCCACAACTTCTTGTCGACGTCGCGGTACACCTTGCGCACCACCTTCATCGGCTTCGCCTCGTGCGGGCTCATCTTCATCTCGTCGAGCGCCGACACGATCTGGTCGAGGCGTTCCTCGCGATGCGACTTGTAGAAGCGCGCCACCGGTCCCAGGTCGTCATGGTCGGGGCCGTGCGCCGGAAGCAGCCGCGCCCCTTCGCCTTCGACGATGAGCCGGTTGAGCGAGTTCAGGTAGTCGCGCAGCCCGCCGTCGGTGGGATCCAGGACGGTCGTGCCGCTCCCCAGGATGGTGTCGCCGGTGAGCACCGCGCGCTCGTCCTCGTGCTCGACGAGGAAGCTGACCGAGTCACCGGTGTGACCGGGGGTGTGCAGCACGGTGATCCGCAGCCCGGCGGCCTCGATGACCTCGCGGTCTCGCAGAGGTGGCGCCTCGCGGCAGTACTTGTCCAGCCGGGCACGCACGGGTGCGCCGGTCCGCTTGTGGAGACGCTTGATCCCGCCGGTGTGGTCGAAGTGCCGGTGGGTGACCAGGGTCAGCGCGACGCCGGGGATCTCGGCGAGCTGACGTGAGTGGTGCTTGTACTTCGGCGGACCGGGATCGACGACGACGCACTCGTCGCTGCCCGGCGCCCGCAGGATGTAGGTGTTGGTGCCGTCGAGCTCCATCATCCCGGAGTTGTCGCACAACAGAACCGAGGCGAAGGGCGTGACCTCGCGCAGCACCCCGTAGGCGGGATGGGCGGGGGCGTCGTTCGGTGCACTCATACCTGCGAGCCTAACGACTGCCGACGGCCGGGACGCCGTTCACCGCGGGAATCCGCTCGCGAGGATCGGAGCACCTCGTCGGTCGGTTGCCGAACGATGGCCTGCGACCTTGGGATCACGCGATCTCGACGCGCGGCGACCCCGATTTCCGACGACCTTGAAACATCCGCCACGCCTCCTACAATCGCGGATGTGGCGCCCCTGAAGCGACAGGCGGCGGACGCCGCCGGACGACTCAAACGGTTCCTCTATCGCGACGGCCGACCGGGACGCGTCATGCGATGGGCGAACCGGTTCGATGCCTGGCTCTACGCCCGCGGTATATCGCGGGTGCCGCAGGCGGCCGTGCTGCGCGTTCCCGGACGACGTTCCGGGCAGCCGACCACGGTGCCGATCGCCGTCGCGGACCTCGACGGCGCGGACTACCTGGTGTCGATGCTGGGCCGGGAGGCGAACTGGGTCCGCAACATCGAGGCCAACGCGCGTCGGGCAACGCTGATCCGCCAGGGAGACGAGCAACCGGTGCGTCTGGAGGAGGTCCCGGCCGACGAGCGCGCCCCGATCCTGCGGCGGTATGCGGCCGTTGCCCCCGGCGCGCGTCCGCACCTGGGGCTGGGGCCGAAGGCCTCGCTCGACGAGTTCGCCCGGATCGCTCCCGAGCACCCGGTGTACCGAGTGCTCGGGGATCCGCTCAGCTCCCGCTGACCTGCCGCCCCTCGACCGGGGTGTCGCCATCGGTCTCGTCGACGACCGCGCTCGCGACCTGCTCCTGCAGGCTCTTCAGCAGCGCGGCTCCCTGCGTGATGACGCCGGTCATGATCTCGTTGACGCCCTCGGCGCCGTTGAAGACCGTCAGGTTGGCGTTGCCCAGGCCCTTCGACACCTCGCCCACGAGCGCCGGCAGCGCCTCGATGAGTTGCTGGTCGAGCGCGATCCGGTTGTGCTTGGCGATGGCCGCCGACTGGATCTCGGTGGCCTTGGCCTCCGCCTCGGCCAGGATCTCGCGGCGCCGCGCCTCGGCCTCCGCCGGCTTGACGACTTCCGAGATCAGTTCCTGCTCGCGGAGCTCGGCCTGCGCCTGGGCCAGCACCGAGCGCTCCTTGATGACCTCCTGGTTGACCCGCGCCTCGGCGAGCGGACCGGCCTGGGCCGCTTCGGCGTTCGCCTTGTCGGTCTCGGCCTTGATCGCCGCGCGCTTGATCGCGGTCTCGCGTTCGTAGTCGGCCTGGTTGCGCAGCGACTCCTGCTGCGCCTTGGCCGACTCCTGGTCGGCACGGGCGCGTTCGACGGCGGCCTCGCGCTGCACCTTGGCGATGTTCGGGGCCGCGAGGGCGTTGATGTAGCCGGAGTCCATGTCGTCGATCGACTGGATCTGGAACGAGTCGACGACCAGCCCGATCGACGCCATCTCCCGCTTGGACGCCTCGAGGACCTGACGTGCGAGGGTGTCGCGCTCGCGGATGATCTGCTCGACGGTCATCGAGCCGACGATCGACCGCAGATGACCCGAGAAGATCTGGCCGGTGAGCTGATTCATCTCGTTCTCCTGCTCGGAGATGAAGCGCTGACCGGCGTTGACGATCGACGCGACGTCGTTGCCGACCTTGTGGGCGATCACCGCGCGCACGTTCAACTGGATGCCCTGCGTGGTGACGCACACCTCGCGGATCGACGCCTCGTGCAGCGCCAGCGACAGGAAGCGCACCTTGCGGAAGAACGGCATGACCCACTTGCCGTGCCCGACCACCACATCGAACGGCGCACCGTCGATCTGGGTCTTGCCACCCGAGATGAGCATCGCCTCGTCGGGCTCCGGGACGTAGTAACCGAGCATGTGATTTCCCCTTGTCGTCGTAGGTGTGCCGCCTGCTCCTCGCTCCGGCGCACCGCGACAGATGCGAGGCGGGCGTCACGCGACATCCATCCGGTCACGCACGATCACGCGCGGACCGCAGACCATCGGACTCATCCTGCCTCATCGAACGGCCGGCAACGGTCCTGCATCCACAGGCCCGGCTCCACCGGCATGTCCTACAGGCCCGGCAGCCTCGTCCACCGCTCGACATCGACGACGCGCCCGGGCATCTCGCCGACCACGAGCACCGCGGCGTCGACCTCGATGGGTTCGGTCGCGCGCGCCAGGAAGCGCTCGGTGCCGCCGGCGAACGACAGCTCGACCTCGCCGAGCTGCTCACCTCCGGGGATCGACAGCGTCACGATGCCGGTCCGCCCCACGAGTTGCTGCGACACCCTCACCTCTCCCTGTCCGGCCGTATCCCGTTCTCGGCGTCGAATGTCTCGAACTCTAGGCCACATCTCCGGCACGACGACCGCGCGCACCGTCGACCACCACATAGGCCGCGGTCAGTATCGCGATCACCGCGGCCGACAGGACGAGGACCGGGTACCCGAACGCGCCGACCACGACCCCCGCGAGGGCACCCGCCGCCGAACCGGCGAGGCTCATCGAGGCGTCCGAGACACCCTGCGCGGCAGCCCGACTCGACCCCTCGATGGAATCGGTCAACAGCGTCGACGCCGCGACCGTGGACGCCGACCATCCGATGCCGAGCAGGACGAGTGCGGCCACCAGGCCCGCCTGCGACCCGGAGAAGACGAAACCGAGGACGCAACTGCCCACGAGGATCGCCTGGCCGGCGAGGACGACCGGAACCCGACCGGCCCGATCGGCGAGGAGACCCATGACCGGGGCGAGTGCGTACATCCCGGCGATGTGCGCGCTGATCGACAGCCCGACGACGGTCACCGACGCACCGCCGTGGTGCATGTGCACCGGCGTCAGCGCCATGACCCCGACCATCACCGCATGCGCCGAGACCACCGCGGCGACCGCGGCACGCGCGCGAGGCGAGTGCACGATCGCGGCGAGACCCGCGGCGATCGAGGAGGTCGACGACGACGCCACTCCCCCGCCGGCCTCGAGGAGCGGATCGGGGCGCAACCCGAGGAAGAGAAATGCTGCAGCGCAGGCACATCCGCATGCACCGAGCAGGAACGGCCCGGCGAGATCGGCCATCCCGAGGAACGACGCGACCTCCGCCCCGGCCGGCACCAGCGCCGGCCCGACGACCGCGCCGACCATCGTCATCCACACCACCAGCGACAGATCCCGGCCGCGCGATTCGGGCGCCGCCAGATCGGTTGCGGCGAAACGGGACTGAAGACTGACGGCGGTGCCCGATCCGAGCGCGAACATCCCGGCGAGCATGAGCCAGAAGGACTCTGCGTCGACGCCGAAGGCCACGAGCAGCGCCCCGGTTCCCGCTATCAGGAGGCCGGTGGTCAGCGCGGGCCGCCGCCCCCGAGCCGAGGCGAGTGACGCCAGGGGCAGCCCCGCCGCGGCCGCGCCGAGGGTGAGCACGGTCGTCGGGACGCCCGCCAACGATTCGCTGCCGGACAGCTGCTCTCCGATGATCGCGCCGAGTGCCAGCGCACCGCCCATCGAGATCCCGGCCAGCACCTGGACCAGGCACAGCAGGGCGACGGTCCGGCGCTGGACCGCAATCCGCCCGGCCGTCGCCGTCGATGCCCTCACCCTCACAGCATCACCGGTCGCCGCCGACGGCGTGGGCGGTTCGCACCGGCGCGGGCCGCCGCTTCGGCGTCGCGCGGAGCGCCTGCGAGTCCACGACGCGGCCTCACCCGGTGACCAGGTCGTAGGAGAGCTTGCCGACCATCACCACCACGACGACGAGCAACACCCAGCGCACGAACGAGCTACCGCGCCCGATCGCCATGTGCGACCCGATCTGGGCCCCGGCGATGTTGGCCACCGCGAGACCGAGCCCGAGCAGCCAGAGCACGTTGCCCTGCAGCCCGAACACCGTCAGCGCACCGAGGTTGGTCCCGGTGTTGATGACCTTGGCCATCGCCGAGCTCTCCAGGAACGACGTCCCGACGAGCGCGGTCAGGCTGATGATGAGGAAGGTCCCGGTGCCCGGGCCCATCACCCCGTCGTAGAACGCGATGACGACCCCGGTGATCACCAGGCCCGCGATGGTCGAGAGCCGCGACCGCGGCCCCGCCGACAGGTCCCCGCCGAAGCCCGGTCGCAGCGCGACGAACAACCCCACGCCGACGAGCATCACCAGCACGAACGGGGTGAAGATCTCCGTCGGCAGCGAGATCGCCACCAGCGCACCGAGAGCCGAGAACACCAGCGCCGCGGCGAACACCGGGAGAAGCCGCCGGAGGTCGATGCGGACGTGCCGCACATAGCGCCACGCGGCCGACGCGGTCCCGAAGACCGCCGCGAGCTTGTTGGTGCCGAGCGCCGTCGCCGTCGGCAGGCCGGGCTGGGCGATCAGCATCGCGGGGATGAGGACGAGTCCTCCACCGCCGACGACGGCGTCGACCCACCCGGCTGCCGCGGCCGCGACGATCAGCAGCGCGACGTCCAGGGGGTCAGGCCACTTCGACGATCAGCTCGACCTCGACGGGAGCGCCCAGCGGCAGCTCCGCGACGCCGACGGCCGAGCGAGCGTGCACGCCCGCGTCCCCGAAGATCTCGCCGATGACGTCGGAGGCCCCGTTGATGACCTGCGGCTGACCGGTGAAGCCGGGGGCCGAGGCCACGAAGCCGACGACCTTGACCACGCGCACGATCGAGTCGATGCCGACGAGCGCGTTCACCGCGGCCAGGGCGTTGAGCGCGCAGATGCGCGCGGCCTCGGTGGCCGCCTCCGGCCGAACGACGCCCTCGGCGCCGTCGGACACCTTTCCGCGCACGGACAGCTCGCCGGCGACGATCGGCAGCTGGCCCGAGGTGTAAACGAGGTTCCCGGTGCGCACCGCCGGCGTGTAGCTGGCGACGGGCGGCACCACGTCGGGCAGGGTGATGCCCAGTTCGGCGAGACGATCGGTCCAGGTAGACGCCATGATCAGCCCTTCGGTCGCTTCATGTAGGCCACGTGCTGCTCGCCGGTCGGACCGGGCAGCACCGCGACCAGTTCCCAGCCGTCGGCACCCCACTGGTCCAGGATCTGTTTCGTGGCGTGCGTCAGCAGCGGCACGGTCACGTATTCCCACGCAGTCACTTCACTCATGGACTCAGCCTATCCGCAGGCGATCAATGGATATGGTGTTGCGGTGGCCAATCAAGCAGGCGCACGTTCCGGGGCGGGGGGACCCCTCGATTCCGGCGTGACAGACAACTCCTCCGTCACCGTCGACAACGAGTGGCCGGACGCGGCATCGCGTGCGCGTCTCCACTTCGTCTCGGGCAAGGGCGGAACCGGTAAGACGACCATCGCGGCGGCACTCGCGCTGGCGCTCGCCGCCGACGGCAAGAAGGTGCTCCTCGTCGAGACCGAGGGGCGGCAGGGCATCGCGCAGGTGTTCGACATCCCGCCGCTCCCGCCGGCCGACACCAGGATCGCCACCGCCGAGGGCGGCGGCGAGGTGTCGGCGCTGGCCATCGACATCGAGCACGCGCTGCTCGAGTACCTCGACATGTTCTACAACCTGGGCTTCGCGGGCCGGGCGATGAAGCGCATCGGCGCCATCGACTTCGTGACCACCGTGGCGCCGGGCCTGCGGGACGTGCTGCTCACCGGCAAGATCAAAGAGCGCGTCATCCACACCGACAAGCAGGGCAATCCGGTGTACGACGCGGTGGTGGTCGACGCGCCGCCGACCGGCCGGATCGGCAACTTCCTCGACGTCACCCAGGCCATGGCGGACCTGGCCAAGACCGGCCCGATCCGCAGCCAGAGCGAGGGCGTGGCGCAGTTGCTGCACTCCGAGCAGACCGTCGTCCACCTGGTGACGCTGCTCGAGGCGATGCCGATCCAGGAGACGATCGAGGCGATCGACGAGTTGCGCGGCAAGAACCTCAATCTCGGCAGCCTGATCATCAACCGGGTCAGCCCGCCGTACCTGCCGGCCGACTCCATCGACGAGATCGCCGAGGGCCGCATCGACGCGGTCCGCATCGAGGAGAACCTCAAGGCGGCCGGCCTCAAGCTGGCCGAGGGCGACCTGTCGGGGCTGCTCACCGAGACCATCGAGCACGCCACCCGGCTGCAGGCGCAGCAGATCGCGAAGGCACAGCTCGACGAGGTGGAGCTGCCGATGCTCGAGCTCCCGTCGCTCGGCGACGGCATCGACCTCGGTTCGATCTACGAGCTGGCCAACCTTCTCCAGAAAGCGGGGGCCTGATGCCACTCGACCTCAAGATGGGGGCGGTCCTGACCGACCCCGGGACCCGTGTCGTCATCTGTTGTGGTGCAGGCGGTGTCGGCAAGACGACGACCGCCGCGGCGATGGCGATGTACGCCGCCGAGCAGGGGCGCACCGTGGCCGTGCTGACCATCGACCCCGCCAAGCGCCTCGCGCAGTCGCTCGGGATGAGCGAGCTGACCAACGAGCCGCAGCCGGTGCCGATCGAGGGCAAGGGCAGCCTCGACGCGATGATGCTCGACATGCGCCGCACCTTCGACGAGATGGTGCTCGAGTACTCGACACCCGAACGGGCGGAGGCGATCATGCAGAACGCCTTCTACCAGACCGTCGCGTCCTCGTTCTCCGGCACGCAGGAGTACATGGCGATGGAGAAGCTGGGCAAGCTGCTCGAGAAGAACCACTGGGATCTCATCGTCGTCGACACCCCGCCGTCGCGGAACGCGCTCGACTTCCTCGACGCCCCGCAGCGCCTGGGGTCGTTCCTGTCCGGCCGCCTGATGAAGATGCTCGTCGGCGGCGGCCGCGGCGTGGGCCGCATGGTGACCGGCGCGATGAGCCTGGCGATGCGGGGCGTGTCGACGATCATCGGCGGCGAGATGCTGCGCGACGTCGCGACCTTCGTCCAGTCGCTGGACTCGATGTTCGGCGGCTTCCAGGATCGCGCGCTGAAGACCTATGAGCTGCTCAAGCAGCCCGGAACCCGGTTCGCGGTGGTGGCCGCCGCCGAGGCCGACGCGCTGCGCGAGGCCGCGTTCTTCGTCGACCGCCTGTCGGAGGAGTCGATGCCGCTGGCCGGCCTGATCCTCAACCGGACGCACCCGAACCTGACGTCGATCCACGAAGAGGCCGCCCTGGTGGCGCTCGAGTCGATCACCGACGACCTCACCCGCGGCGTGCTGCAGATCCACGCCGACCGCGCCGCCACCGGCAAGCGGGAACTGCATCTCCTGCAGCGGTTCACGGCGTCGCATCCGCGCGTCCCGATCGTCGGGGTCCCGGCGCTGCCTTTCGAGGTCGCGGACATGACGGCCCTGCGCGCGGTGGCCGAGCAGATCACGGGCAGGGGCTGACCGGACGGCTCGCGGTGACCCGTGCCGGCCGACGGCCCGGGTCACCGACTCGCGGACACCTCACGAAGAACGCCTCGCAACGAACATCGGCTCGACCGGGCAGGTCCGGTCGAGCCGATGTTCTCGTCTGTGAGGCGTCGCGGGGATCAGACCGCGTCGGCCCGCTGGCGGCGACGCTGGGCCTCGAAGAAGGCCGCCCAGGACGTCACCTCGGGATGCTGACGGAGAAGGGCGCGGCGCTGACGCTCGGTGAGACCGCCCCACACGCCGAACTCGACGCGGTTGTCGAGCGCATCGGCCCCGCATTCGAGCTGGACCGGGCAGTGCCGGCAGATCGTCGCAGCCTTGCGCTGGGCTGCGCCCCTCACGAACAGATCATCCGGGTTCCCTCCCCGACACCGCGCCTTGGCCACCCAGGCCAGACGATCTTCTCCGCTGGAAACTGCAGCTGTCGCCATCCGCCACCCCTACTCGTCGTGTTGTGCATGGCCCCGAAGTCGAGACTCAACGCGCTGCTCAGGCCACATTTACAACAAACTGTTATGTAAGTCACATTCTGCACTCAATCTAGGGATCTGTGCATTGGTCCGCAACCCCTGCGGCTGAAGAAAGTGGGACAACCGTGCAAACTCATCCGATCGGAGGGTTGCGCGGACCCCCTTCGGCGGGCATCAGCGGGCCGTTGTCGTGGGACGATGCATCCCGGCCCCGGCGTCGCGGGAGGCGACTGTCCCGGGAGCGAGGCACGACGATGTTCGTCCGGATCGCACGTATCCTGTCGGGGTGATGTCCAAGAAGCTGTGGTCACTGGCATGGGCGAGCCTGCTGGCCGGCATTCTCGTCGCCGGCCTCCTCTACCCGGTGGCCAGCGGTGTAGGTGTCGTCTCCAACAGGGCTGCCGCCGCGGTCGAGAACGTCTCCTCCGAACTGCTGAACGGAACGCTGCCGGAGGTCACCACGATGACCGACGCCGACGGCAAGCCGATCGCGATGCTGTTCGACCAGTACCGCATCCAGGTCGGCTACAACGACATCTCGCCCGACATGATCCGCGCGATCATCTCCGTGGAGGACCGCCGTTTCCTCGAGCACGACGGCGTCGACTGGAAGGGCACCATCCGCGCCGCGCTCAAGAACTCGTCGTCGGGCGAGGTCCAACAAGGTGCGTCGACGCTGGATCAGCAGTACATCAAGAACTATCAGCTGCTCGTGCTGGCCCGGACCGAGGCCGACCGCCAGGCCGCGGTCGAGACGACGCCGGCCCGCAAGCTCCGTGAGGTCCGGATGGCGCTCACGCTCGAGCAGAGCCTCATCGACCAGGCCAAGCGCGACAAGGGACTCGACGACGCCGCCGCCAAGCAGGAGGCGAAGAAGCAGATCGTGACCCGGTACCTGAACGTCGTGCCGTTCGGCAACAACGCCTACGGGATCGAGGCCGCCGCCCAGACCTACTTCGGGATCCCCGCCAAGGACCTGAACGTCCAGCAGGCCGCGATGCTCGCCGGCATGGTGCAGTCGACCTCCGCGCTGAACCCGTACACCAACCCGGAGGGCGCGCTGGAGCGCCGGAACATCGTCCTGGACACCATGATCGCCAACTTCCCGGAGCGGCGCGCCGAGCTGGAGGCGGCCAAGGACACGCCGCTCGGCGTGCTCCCGCGCCCCAAGACGCCGACCCAGGGCTGCATCGCAGCGGGCAACGAGGGATTCTTCTGCGATTACGCGCTGCAGTTCCTCGCCGAGAACGGGATCTCGCGCAACTCGGTCATGCGCGGCGGCTACATCATCCAGACCACGCTCGACCCCGAGGTGCAGCGCGCCACCGACCGGGCCGTGAAGGCCCAGGCCAGCCCGACCGCCGACGGCGTCGCCGACGTGATGAGCACGATCCGCCCCGGCGACAAGTCACACGATGTGCTGTCGATGGCGTCGAGCCGCCGGTACGGCCTGAACCTCGACGCGGGCGAGACCATGCAGCCGCAGCCGTTCTCCATGGTGGGCGACGGCGCCGGGTCGGTGTTCAAGATCTTCACCGTCGCGGCGGCCATGGAGAAGGGGCTCGGAGCCGGGTCGAGCATCCCGGTGCCCGGCTTCGTCTCCGTGCAGGGCATGGGCAACAGCGGCGGGGCCTTCGGCTGCCCCGAGAACTCCTACTGCGTCAAGAACGACGGACGGTACCCGGCCTCGATGTCGGTGACCGACGCACTCGCCCAGTCGCCGAACACCGCGTTCGTGCAGCTCCTGCAGCAGGTCGGGGTGAAGCCCGCGGTCGACATGGCCGTGCGTCTGGGTCTGCGCTCGTACACGATCCCCGGTTCGTCGGGCTACGGCGACAAGAGCATGGCCCAGTACGTCAAGGACGGGAACTTCGGCTCGTTCACCCTGGGTCCGCTGCCGCTGAACGCCCTCGAACTCGCCAATGTCGCGGCGACCATCGCCTCGGGCGGCGTGTGGTGCCCGCCGAACCCGATCAAGTCGATCAGCCGGGTCAAGCGCGACCAGTACGGCAACCCGGTGATCGGGCCCGACGGCCAGCGCGCGCTGACGTCGGTGCCGTTCACCCCGCCGGGCTGCGAGCAGGTCGTCGACAAGGGTCTGGCCGACTCCCTCGCCAACGCGCTGAGCAAGGACCACATCGGCGCCGGCACCGCCGCGGGCGCCGCCGGGTCGGCCGGCTGGACCCTGCCGATGTCGGGCAAGACGGGAACCACCGAGGCACATCGCAGCTCGGCGTTCATCGGCTTCACCAACCAGATCGCCGGCGCGGCCTACGTCTACAGCGACGGCCCGAACCCGCAGGGCGTGTGCACCAGCCCCCTGCGGTCCTGCTACGACGGCGACCTCTACGGCGGTATGGAACCGGCACGCACGTGGTTCCAGGCGATGAAGCCGATCGCGACCAAGTTCGGGCCGGTGCGGCTGCCCCCGATCGACCGCGCGTACTGGAACGGCACCGACCGCGGGCGCATCCCCCAGGTGAGCGGCCTGACCGCGAGCGAGGCGACCTCGCGCCTGCAGCAGTCGGGCTTCCGGGTCAACGAGCTCGAGGTCGACAGCGGCCGCCCGAAGGGGACCGTCGTGTTCACCGCGCCGTCGGACTCGGCGATGCCCGGCAGCACCGTGACGATCTACGTCAGCAACGGCCGGCGCGCCGGCGGTGACAGCGGCAACGGACCCACCGAGACGACCGTCGTCGTGCCCGGTGTCGGGCCGGTCGTGATCCAGCTCCCGGGCTGACACCGGCGCCCCGCCCCGGCCACCGGACCACGATCACCGCCTCGGCCCGCCGACCCCGCACTGCGGACGGTCGGCGGGCCGGGGCGGTGATCGCCATCCGCGAGCCGATCCGGTGTGCATCGGCAAATGCGTATCCTGAACAGATGCAGCACTCCGACCTCGACTTCGCACGCCTGCGCCGTTCACGCCTCGGTTCGTCCGGTTCCGGTGTCGGTTCGCGAGCACTCGCGGGTGCCGCAGGACTCGCCGCCGCCGGGCTGGTCTACTCGACGGTCATCGAGCGCAACGCCTTCGCGCTCCGCCACACCACGATGGCCGTGCTCGAACCCGGCGCCTCCCCGCTGCGGGTCCTGCACATCAGCGACATCCACATGATGCCCAGGCAGCGCCTCAAGCAGGCCTGGATCTCCGAGCTCGAGGCGCTCGAGCCCGATCTCGTGGTCAACACCGGCGACAACCTCGCCCACCCTCAGGCCGTGCCCGCGGTCATCCAGGCCCTCGGCGGCCTGTTGAGCCGGCCCGGCCTCTTCGTGTTCGGATCGAACGACTACTTCGGGCCCAAGCCGAAGAACCCGTTCAAGTACTTCAAGACCGACCACCAGCGCACGTACGGCGACCCGTTGCCGTGGCAGGACCTGCGCGCGGCCTTCACCGAACGCGGCTGGCTCGACGCGACGCACACCGTGCGAGAGCTCGAGGTGAGCGGCGTGCGCATCGTCGCCGCCGGCGTCGACGACCCGCACATCGAGCGCGACCGGTACGAGACCATCGCCGGCCGGCCCAACCCGCTGGCACATCTGCGTCTCGGCCTCACGCACTCGCCCGAACCCCGCGTCCTCGACCGGTTCGCCGCCGACGGTTACGACCTCGTCATGGCCGGGCACACCCACGGCGGGCAGTTGTGCCTGCCGTTCCTCGGCGCGCTCGTCACCAACTGCCACATCGACCGGTCCCGGGTGAAGGGCCCCTCGAACTGGGGCGCCTCGATGAAGCTGCACGTCAGTGCGGGCCTCGGCACCTCGCCGTACGCGCCGGCGCGTTTCTGCTGCCGCCCAGAGGCGAGCCTGCTGACCCTGACGCCCGTCTCGCACGGCGACGCCGACTTCGACGCCGACCAGTCCCTCCCGCAGTTGGCCCGAGAGTCCCTGTGATGCGCGGGCGGCGGCCGGAGGTCACCCCGGGATGAGCGCCGCCGGCGTCAAGGTCCTGGCCTTCGACACCTTCGGAACGGTCACCGACTGGTTCACCGGCATCTCCGGGGCCGTCGCCCGAATCCTGCCCGAGGTCGACGCCGCCGAGTTCACCCGCGAGTGGCGCCGCCGTTATGCGCCGATCCTCGCCCGTGTCGAGTCGGGAGAACTCGGCTGGCGCGGCCTCGACGACCTGCAGACCGAGACCCTCCACGACGTCGCGACACTGTTCGGCGTCGCACCGGACGACGACCAGGTCCGAGCCCTGGTGCGTGCGTGGCGGACGATCCCCGGCTGGCCCGACGCCGCCGAGGGCATCCGCCGGCTCAAGCGAGGATTCATCGTGTGCGCGCTCAGCAATGGCAGCGTGGCGCTTCTGACCGACATGGCCCGGCACAACGACTTCGCCTGGGACGTCATCGGCGGTTCCGACCTCTGGCACCACTACAAGCCCGCGCGTGAGACCTACTGCGGCCTGGCCGAGCTGCTCGAGGTGCAGCCGTCCGAGGTGATGATGGTGGCCACTCACCAGAACGACCTCGACGCGGCACGCTCGTTCGGGCTGCGCACCGCGTTCGTCGAACGCCCCGACGAGTGGGGCGGTGCACCCAAGGACGACTCGGGATCACCGGACAACGACGTCCACGCGACGGATCTGCTCGATCTGGCGCGCCGGTTGGGCTGCTGAGGACCGGACGGCGGGAGGAACGGTGACCCTCGACGAGCTCCGACGCTGGGAGGATCTCGGGGCGTCCTGGCGGGTGGTCCACCGCGACTCGGGAGGGGTCACCGTCGCGCTGCTGCGGTGCGACGGCGGCGAAGAGGTGGACCGCTTCCACTCCGACGACGCGGAGATCATCGCCCACATCGGCGACCGACTCTCGTCCGAACCGGACGACTGACACTCTCGGATACGAGGAGACCCCGGTCGCTTTCGCGGACCGGGGTCTCTCTGCTGTGTCTCAACCAACACATTCTGTGTCGACCGGCGGACCCGGTCTCTTGTCGGGGTGGCGGGATTCGAACCCACGACCTCTTCGTCCCGAACGAAGCGCGCTACCAAGCTGCGCCACACCCCGTGGCGGTTTAGCCTGCGATAGCTTATACCCCACCCCCGCGAAGTACTAAATCGCCTGGTCAAACCTGTGCCGGAAGTGGCCGAAACGCTGTGCGGTGCGTGTCCGAGGGTGCATTCTCGGCTACGTTCGACCCGCTTCATCACCCACGGCGCCGTCGCGGAGCGCTCTCGAAGAGGGCGGCGGCGGCGCTCTCAGAGCGAAAGGACTCCTCATGAGCTCCCCGACCGACAAGCAGATCGACTCTGCTGCGAAGCAGGGATTCGCCTTCGGCATCTCGATCGTCGCCGCGGCACTGCTGTTCGTCGCCGGCCTGGTGTCGATCTTCCAGGGCATCTCCGCCATCGCCAACGACGAGCTGTTCGTCATCGGCCCGAACTACATCTTCGAGTTCAACCTCACCGCGTGGGGCTGGATTCACCTGATCCTGGGCATCATCGGCGTCCTGATCGCCGGCGGCCTCGCACTCGGCGCCGACTGGGCCCGCGTCGCCGCCATCGTCATCGCATCGCTGTCGATCGTCGTGCAGTTCCTCTGGCTGCCGTACTATCCCGCGTGGGCGATCCTGATCATCGTCCTGGATCTCATCGTCATCTGGGCGGTGTCGACCTGGGACCCCGATCGCGCCTACAACCTGTGACCTGACCTCCGGGCCACAACTGACCGATGCCGGCGACGAAGGCCGCCGGGGTGCACGACCCATCCGTCGTGCGGGCCGGACCGAACCACTGGTGATTCGGCCCCACGAAAGGAACATCATGCGCGTCGTACGCACCCTGGCCGCACTTGTCGCCGGCATCGTCGTCGCCATCGGATTCGCGGCCGGGACCGGTTCCGCGGCCGCGGCCCCGCTGGCACCGGTGCAGAATCTCGAGGTGGATCGTTACCTCGGCAAGTGGTGGCAACTGGCCACCGTCCCGTCGTTCTGGGGCGTCACATGCGCCCGCGACACCAGCGCCTTCTACACCCGTATCGACGCGAAGACCATCGGCGTCGACAACCAGTGCACCGGCCCCACCGGTATGCGCGGCGGCGTCGTCGGACGCGCGACCGTCGTGGACACGACGTCGAATGCCGCTCTGAGCGTGCGCTTCCCGCAGACCCCCGCGAGCATCAACCCGAACGGGGCACCGAACTACATCGTCGCCCATCTCGAGGACGGCGACTCCCCGGACGCGCCCTACAAGTACTCGATCGTCGGCGACCCGAGCCGCGCGTCGGGATTCCTCCTCTCCCGCGACAAGGTGGTGTCCGACGCCGAATTGCGCCGCCTCACCAAGGAGATCGAGCGGGTTGGCTTCAACCCGTGCACGTTCCTGATCTCGCCGACCACCGGCGGACGAAACGACTACTCGCCGCTGTGCGCCATCTGAACCGCCGGGGCACCGTCTGATCCCACAGTGGCGTCGCCGAATCCCGCACACCGTGCGCGATCACGCACCACCTGACGGGCAGACCTCTCACAGAGAATTCAGGGCAAGCACCCGAGGTGGTGCTTGCCCTGAATCGTCTCAGCTGGCTTCGGCCTTGGTGGCCGCCGCGGCCCGGCGGTACTCGTCCGGGGTCATCCCGTACTTCGCGCGGAACCGGTTTCGCATCGTCGCGGTCGACGCGAAGCCCGATGCGTGTGCGATTGCTTCGAGCTTGAGGTTGCCGGGACCGGTGAGGAGCCTCCGCGCCCACTCGAGACGACGCTCGGCGATCATCTCGGCCAGCGACGTCGGGCTCCCGGCCAGGACCCGGTACAGGTGACGCCGGCTCACGTGGAGTTGCCGGGCGATGACCTCCACACTGAAGTCCGGATCACGGAAATTGCGCTCGATGAGGTCGGCGACGGCGGCGCGCAAGTACCGCTCACTCGTCCGCAGATCCGACACCCCGGCCCGGGAGAGCGGTTCGCGTTGCGAAACGGCACCTCCGACGGGCCTCGTCAGCTGCACGTCACGACCATTGGCACCTGGGCCCACGTGATTCCCTTCCATGAGAGAGGTTATGCTCCCACCCAATCTGAGACACTACCGACGGGCCAGGTGCCGGTCTTGGGCCTTAGGTCCCAATTCGGAAGGACCTTGTCACGGGATTGTGCTGCGAAAATGCCCACCTTCGTACTCACACGCGTCGGGTCGGGCAGGTCGGCCGTCGACCCGGGTCTTCCGTCGTAGGGTGAGGATGTGAGCACGCAGGACCCGGCCGCCAGGGCGATCGCGCTGCGATCCGAGGCGTACCGGATCGCCGACGAGATCCTCTACCCGGCCGCCGGCGAGGTCGACCGCTCCGGCGTCATCCCGCACTCGCACTGGCGGGCGCTGGCCGAGGCCGGACTCTTCGGCATCGCCGCGCCGCCCGAGGCCGGCGGCCCCGGGCTGGAATTCCCCCAGGTCATCGAGATCCTCGAGGTCCTGGCCAGCGGCTGCCTGTCGACGTCGTTCGCCTGGCTCCAGCACCACGGGGTCGTCATCTCCCTCTCCCGCTCGACTAACACCGCCCTGCGCGAGGAGTTGCTCGACGCCACGGTCAGTGGCCGGCTCCGCGCCGGTGTGGCGTTCTCCGGCGCCGTGCGCACCCCGCCGCACATGACGGCCCGGCGGGTCGACGGCGGTTGGGTGCTGAGCGGGCACTCCCCGTTCGTCAGCGGCTGGGACATCGTCGACCTCTTCCAGATCTCCGCTCGCGACGTGGACACCGACGACGTCGTCGCCACGATCCTGCCGCTCACCGACCTGCGCAACCGGGTGCGGGTCATCCCGATGCAGCTGTCGGCCGCGAACGCGACCTCGACCGTGTCCCTGCACGTGGCCGACCTCTTCGTCCCCGATGCCCGGGTGGTCACCCGGGTCACCCGCGAGGACTTCTTCGCGAATCAGACCGCCGGCATCCGGATCAACGGGACGCTGCCGTTCGGGCTGATCCGCCGCTGCGCCGCGCTGTTGGACGCCTCCGCCCTCCCTCATGCCGCCCGTCGGCTGCGCGAACGCGCCGACGCCGCACGATCGGCGCTGGACACCGCGATGGGCGTGAGCGCAGACGCCCTGGTGGCGGCGCGCGCCGACGCCGCCCAACTCGCCCTCGATGCGACGTCCACGCTGGTCGCCGCGCACGGCGGGTCGTCGTTGATCCGCGGCTACGCGTCGGAGCGACTCCATCGCGAGGCGGCGTTCATCCTGGTCGCGGCGAGCCGTGCCGAGGTGAAGGACCTGCTGCTGCGGCGTTTCAGCGGACTCGACGACCCCGGCGCGGGGTAGCGCCGAGGGGCCTGCGGTTCACCCCTTCCGGGCGGCCAGCGCGGCGTAGTCGCGCAGGAAGATCGCCTCCGCCAGCGCGATCCGCTCGATCTCTCCCGGGGCCACGCTCTCGTTGGGGGCGTGGATCAGGCACTGCGGTTCCTCTACGCCGAACAGCATGATCTCGGCGTCGGGGAACGTCTCCTGCAAGACGTTGCACAGCGGGATGGACCCGCCCTGCCCCTGGATGGCCACCTCGGTGCCGTACGCGGTCGACAACGCGTCGGTCAGCGTCTCGTAGGCCGGCCCCGACGTCGAGCCGACGAACGGCGAACCCACCGCCTCGCGCTCGAACGACACCCGGGCGTTCCACGGGGCGACACTCTCCAGGTGCGCGATCAGCGCGTCCTGCGCCTGCGTCGGATCCATGCCCGGCGGCACCCGCAGGTTGATCCGCGCCCGGGCCCGGGGCTGGACGGCCGCCGACGACCCGACCACCGGCGGACAGTCGATGCCGAGCACGGTCACCGCGGGCCGCGCCCACACCATGTCCGACACCGTGCCCGAGCCGGCGAGGTCGACCCCGTCGAGAACCGTTGCATCCGAACGGAACTGCTCGGGCGGGTACTGGACGCCGGGCCACTTCTGATCGGCGTCGAGGCCGGCAATGGTGGTGTTTCCGTCTTCGTCGCGCAGCGACGCGAGCATGTGGATGAGGGCGGCCAGCGCATCCGGGGCGGCGCCGCCGAACATGCCCGAGTGCATGGCCGACCCCATCGTCTCGACCGTGACGTCGACGTTCGCGATGCCGCGCAGCGTGGTCGTCAGGCTCGGCTTGCCGACCGCGAAGTTGCCGGAGTCGGCGATGAGGATCGCGTCGGCGCGCAACAGTTCCGGGTTCTCGACGACGAAGTGCTCGAGGCCGCCGGTGCCCTGCTCCTCCGATCCCTCGCCGACGATCTTGACCGTGACGCCCAGGTCTCCGGCGAGTGCCCGGAGCGCGGTCAGGTGCACGGCGATGTTGCCCTTGCAGTCGGCGGCGCCGCGGCCGTACCAGCGACCGTCCCGCTCGGTCAATTCCCATACGGGGGAATCCCATTCGTCCTCGCCGAGCGGGGGCTGGACATCGTGGTGGAAGTACAGCAGCACGGTGGGCGCGCCCTCCGGACCCGGGATCTGTCCTGTCACCGCCTTGGAGCCGTCACTCGTCACGTGCGCGGCGACGTCGTCGAAACCCAGTTCGCCGAAGGCGCCGAGCAGCCACTCGACGATCCCGTCGCATTCCTCCGGCGGGAACTGCTTCGGGTCGTGGACCGACCGGAACGCCACCATCTCGGCCAGATCGGATTTCGCACGAGGCATCAACTCCCGCACCCGCTCCCGCAACGTCGCGTCGTCCATGCGCTCTCTCCTCGGTCGGTCCGTGTCTGCGGGGTTCGCCCCTCGTCTGTGGTACCACAGCCGCCGGCGTCGACGGACACCCCGACGCCGGCGACTCGTTCACACCACCAGGTCGTGGACCTCCAGCTCACCGCGGTTGATCGCGGCGGTCATCTGCACGTGATCGGCCTCGTTGAGGTCGGCGTAGGCGACGGAGAAATCGGCGATGGCGCCGGCGAAACCCTTGGTCTCCGAGAGGTATCGGGCGATGTCGAACCGGGTGGCGGTGCGGGCGTGGTCCTGACCGAGCGCGAGTCCGCACAGCTTGGCGTACAGGGTCATGCCCTCGGGTTCGAGCGCCTCCACGACGACCGAGCCCTTACCGTCGCGCAGTTGTCGCACGTAGAAGTCGCGGCGCTTGCCGGACTCGTCGAGTCCGGTGGACCAGCCGAGGAACAGGTCGCTCGCCGCCTGCAGGAGACGCTGGCCCTCGACGACGCGCCGCCCCTGGTTGTCGAAGCCCGGCGCGGGCACGTGGTCGGCCAGGACCGAGCGCTGCGCCTCTTTGACCTGCAGGAACAGCGGGTCGTCGAGGTTCTTGCCGATCATCAGGACCACCCACGTGCGCGTGCCGACGCTGCCGACGCCCACGACCTTGAACGCGATGTCGACGATGGAGAACTGGGCGAGCAGGGTTTGGACGTGCGACGGAAGCGACGCCCGATAGGACTCGACGCGTTCGCGCACCCGGTCGGCGAGCACGTTCGCGGTGTCGCGGGGGAACCGCTCGGCGAGCGGAACCAGCAACGGCGGATCGTTGCGGATGTGCGCCCTGCCGGCCTCGTCGATCACGCACAGCTTGGCGAGTGCCTGCGCACTGTCGCGGTGGCGGGCCTTGCGCAACGCCTTCTGGGTCCGTTTGGTCATCGAGGTGTCGAGCATGGGGCCGATCTCGGCCATCACCGACTCGACGTCGATTCCCGCGTACCAGCAATCGAGCGTGGTCATCGAGACGCTCCGCCTGATGGTGCGGCGGTAGGCCTTTGCGACGGTCTTGGCGATCGCGCGGTTGGTCTTGTCGTCGAACCCGTTGTTGCGCCCGGCGATCACGAAACTCGCCGCGAGTCGCTTGACGTCCCATTCGAAGGGGCCGGGATGCGTCTCGTCGAAGTCGTTGAGGTCGAAGACCATCCGGCGTTCGGGGCTGAAGAACAGGCCGAGGTTGCTCAGATGGGCGTCGCCGCAGAGCTGGGTGATGATGCCGGTGTTCGGCGTCCGCGCCAGATCGTCGGCCATCACCGCGGCCGCGCCGCGATAGAAGGTGAAAGGCGTCGCCGCCATCCTGGCGTGCCGGACCGGGATGAGGTCGGCCACCCGATCGCGGGCCTGTGCGGCGAGGATGGCGAGCGGGTCCGCTCTCTCGCCCCTGGTGGGGCAGGCCGCCAGATCCACGGTGGTCACCGTCTGTTCCTCCTCGTCCGCAGCGTCCGGGCCCGGGGACCCGGAACCGGCAGAGGCCGTGCCCCCTACTGGTACGAGATGAACCAGGGCGTCGGCCGGACCGCCATGGTCGCCTCGGGCGAGAAGGTCGGTGAGTCCTCCGTGTAGAAATTCTTCCAGCCCATCCACACCCCCGCGGGGAGATCGGCGAGCAATCTGCGCCATGTCTCGAGCTTCACCCCGGGCTCACCGTGCCCGTCGGCGTGGAGGACGACCTGCAGGTCGGGCCGGCCGGTCACGATCCGTTCCCGGTGGGCGAGCATGTCCGGGTCGAATTGGTGGAGCACGAACAACTTCTGCGGCAGCCCGCGCTCGCGGACCAGCCCGGCCAGCCAGTCCGACGTCCGGTTGATCTCGTCGGCACCCACCGATCCGATCTGGGTGAGGTGGACCTGGTCGGGCCGCAACCGCCATTCCGGGTCGAGCGCCAGGCCGACGTGCGGCTGCGCCAGCAGGTCGGCGTAACGCCGGGCCTGCGACAGGAAGTCCATCCGGCCCGGCTGGAGGTCGAGGGTCACGTACACCCCGGCCCGTCCCGCGGCCTCGACCCACGGACGCAGCTCCTCCGGGTCGATCATGTTCGTGTAGTTCGACCCCTCCCCCGGTTCGGCGGACGCGACGGTCGCGATGATCTCGAACGCCGGGATCACGGGTTCGGCGCTGAATCGCTGATAGTCGGCGGCCAGCGCGCGGACGCGCGCGATGGACTCGTCGACGCCCTGCCGTCCCAGCGGACCGAGCGCAGGGGCCCCGGGCGAGCCGTAGAGCGCGACCATCCGCCGCTTGGGGAACACGGTTCGCCCGCCGCCGGGCAGTTCCGGTGCGGCGCTCGCCGGTTCGGGGGCCTCTGCGTCGGCGGCGTCTGGGGCGCGGGCGACGACCTGCCCGGACGGCGAGGCCCCGGTCGACGATCCACCGGGAGCCGAGGCACCGAGGAGCAGTCCGGCGAGGACGCAGACGATCGCCGCACCCATCAGGCGAAACCTCACCCGCGCATCCCCTCCGTTCGTCGATGTACGTCGACGGTGTGGGCCGACGACCGCCCAACGTAGCAGCGACGACCCCCCGACGACCGTCCCGCCGGTGACCGGCGACGACGCCCACTCCTGTGACCTGGTTCACCTGGCGGGATGGTCGTCGTTGTAGCGTGTGAGCCGTGGATTACTGGGGTGTGATGGTCGGGTTGGGGCTCCTCGCGTCGGCGTTCGCGGTGGCGGCGTTCGTGCGCTATCGCGAGCGGGAGGCCGCAACCCTGCAGAAGCAGACTGTTCTTGCACGTGAGCTGCGCGATCTCGCCGGCGACGACGAGGTCCGGCTGGCCGCAGTGGACGAATTCTCCCTCACCATCTACCAGCGGTTGTTCTATGCGTCGGTGGTGGCGCCGTGGATTCGCAGCGCTGCCTGGGCATTCCTCGGGGCGGCGCTGACCGCGGTGGGAGCGCTCGCGGTCGACTCTCTCGACGGGGTGTATCCCGCCGTCGTGCACATCGTCCTGATCGCGGCGTCGGCGGTCTTCGCGCTGTCGACGCTCGTCTTCGCCGGGATCGCGCTGTACCACTCGGCGTCGACCCCGCGCGTCTCCTTTCAGGACTCCTACGCCGCAGACGAGACGGTGACGCCCGCGGCCGCGCCGGAGAAGACGACTTCCGACGACTGACGCCGGTCACCGTCCTCGGCACGAGACGACGAACCCCGCCGGTGCGCCCGGCGGGGTTCGTCTGTGAGAGGGAGAGAGTGGTATCTCGGGTCAGGCGACCTGCGCCTGCCACATCCAGTGCAGCTGTTCGAGCTTCGACGCGAACGAGATGAGCAGGTCCTGGGTGACCGGATCGGCTTCCTCGGTGGTGCCGATGCGCTCACGCAGGCCGTCGATGACCGCCTTCAGGTTGGCGACGATGGATTCGACGACGTCGGTGTCCTTGGTCCAGCCCTCGCCGAATCCCTTGGTGCCGGCCGTCTTCGCGACGGTCTCGGCGCGACCGTCGGGGCTGACGCCGATCGCGGTGGCGCGCTCGGCGGCGGCGTCGGTGAACTCACGCGCGACCGTCACGAGCTCGTCGAGGTCGAGGTGCACGGAGCGGAACTGCTTGCCGACGACGTTCCAGTGCGCCTGCTTGGCGATCAGGGTGAGGTCGATGAGATCGACGAGCGTGTCCTGCAACGCCTTGCCGGCGACCGCCTTCTGCTCGTCGCTGAGGGTGCTGGTGATGGGGTTGGTGGCCATGATGATGACTTCCTTTCCTGTCATATCGGGCTGCATGAGGCGAGGGACGTCACCTGGTGGGCGGCGGCCCTGCCTCGGGTGGTGAAGACCGGTCGGGTCAGACGACAACGGTCACCTTGTGGTCGATGTTTCCGCGGGTGGCCTTGGAGTACGGGCAGAACTCGTGTGCCTTCTCCGCGAGCTCCCGGGCCTTCGCCTCGTCGACGCCGGGGATGTACACCTCGATCCCGACGGTGAGGCCGAAGCCGCCGTCGGACGGGTCCTTGCCGATGCCCACGGTGACCTTCACGGTCGACTCGTCGGGAACCGGATTACCCGCCTGCTTCGACGTGGCGCGCAGCGCGCCGAGGAAACACGCGGCGTAACCGGCGGAGAACAGTTCCTCCGGATTGGTGCCCTCACCGCTTCCGCCCATCTCCTTCGGCATGCGGAGATCGAGGTCGATCTGCCCGGAGGCCGAGACGACCTCGCCGTCGCGCCCGCCGCCGGACGCCTTCGATGAGATGGTGTACACCGGTTCGATTGTCATCTGCCGGATCCTCCTGGTCTTCAGATGAGTGGTGCCTCGGTGCCGGCCCCCGCGCATCAGCGCGCACGAGCGGCACCGGGACGAGAAGAACCAACGTTCTTTCCAACCACTCTGTACCCGGATTCATTCCGGCCAAACCGCCTGGTGGCGGGGCTTACACCGGCGCGAGGACGTGTCGGTGGCCCCTGGTGTCTGCGGCCCCTGGTGTCGGCGGCCCCTGGTCTCGGTGGCCGCGGGTGTCAGCGGCCCCGCAGCATCCGGCTCGGGCGCATGCGGGTCGACTCCGGCAGCCACCGGTTCACCGATCGGCGCAGTGTCAGCAGTGCCGCGACGAGCACCAGCGCGAACTGCAGGTAGGAGAGGACGACCATCGCCGACGGGATGTCCGGGTAGCGGAACAGCAGGTCGACGCCGATCGGGATGCACAGCAGATGCACCACGACCATCGCGACGAAGAAGTTGCGACTGTTGCGGCTGTGGTGGGTGGCCGCCGCGATGAGCAACGGGTATTCGATGGCGAGCACCACCACGATCATCAGCAGCATGAACGGCGGGAAGAACCCGGCCAGGGTGTCGACCTGCGCCTCGGGGGCGGAGTTCGCGGGATCGGTTCGCACTCCTTCGAGCAGCCGCTCACGCAGGTCGTCGGTGATGGCGCCGAGGTTGAGGAATCCGTAGACCGCGAGGACCAGCCCGACGACCGCCGCGCCCCACCACGTCACTCGCGCGTGCAGCGCCAGTGCCGCCGGCGGCGGGCCGGGATCGCCCGGCCTCGACGGATAGAGCGCGGACTGCTCGCGGTCGCGGGACGACCGCGCCATTTCGGCGAGGTCCTCCGCGTCTAGTTCTGCCTGGGTCGGGATGCGCTCGGGGTCGCGGTCGGGGTGCTCCCCGGAGGCACCGCCCGCCGGTCCGTGCGGATCGTTCATTCCTCGATCCTGCCATCTGCGTTCCTCGCACGGACAGGGCCCGCCGAGCGACTCGGCGGGCCCTGTCGACGATCGGTTCGGTTCCCTACTTCCGGAACTCGCCCAGCAGGAATTCCATGCCGGGCACGAAGGTGCCGAGCATCGGGACCACGTGGTTGACGATCGACTTGGTCAGGATCGGCGGTGTCGGGTCCGTGACGAACCGGACGTCGGCTCCCTGCGCGCGCCAGTCGGCGGCGAGCTGTGCGACCTGCCCGTGAGGGATGACGTCGTCGTTGAGGCCGCCCTCGAGGAACACGGGCGCGTTCGGCTTGAGACGTCCGATGCGCTGCTCGTCGACGATCTTCTTGACACCCGGCGACCGGTCGATGAGCGCGGACAGGGTCTCCCCGGTGCGCGTCCAGTTCCTGGTCTGCTGGAACCCGAAGGCCGGGATGATGTCGGCGATGCAACTGGTGGACAGCTGCTTCAGCGCGGCCTTGCCGGACCGGTTGGTCTCCCGCTCCACCACCGTGGCGACCTCGGGATAGCGGGCGGTCAGCCCGTTGACCGCGAAGCCGATGGCGCCGGCGATCGTGGAGCCGTCGATGGCCGGGATGACCCGCTCGAGGTCGGCCGGCGGAGCACCCGCGTAGGTGGCCTTGACGTTGAGGTCCGGTGCGTAGGTCGCGGCGAGTTCCGCGGCCGACGCGGCCGCGCCGCCGCCCTGCGAGTAGCCGGCGAACCCGACCGGCGCGTCGGCCGGCGCACCCGAGATCCGCAGTGCCGCGCGGGCGCCGTCGAGCATGGCGTGGCCGGTCTCGGCCCGGTTGACGTAGGTGTGGATGCCCGGGGTGCCGAGGCCGATGTAGTCGGTGACGAAGACCCGGACGCCGTTGAGCAGCATGTAGTACATCTCCGGCGCGGTGTAGTTCACGCCGAGGCTCGGTTTGGTGATGTCGACCGACATCGGCAGGCCCATGAGCTTGGATGCGGCGCACTGGTCGCCCTGCCCGATGGTGCCCGGGCCGATGACGACGGTCGGGCGGGGCCCTCTGCCCTGCCACGGCGCGGTGGGTTCCACGACGGTTCCGGTCACCGCGGCGGGCGAGCCGTCCTGGTAGGTGGAGGTGTACATCACCTTGCGTGCGGTTCCCGGCCACTGCCCCGGCACGCCCGGGATCTGCAGGCTCAGTACGCTCGGCTGGCTGCGGATGACCGACCCCGGCTCACCGGCGATCTTCGCCGGCGGCGTGTAGAAATCGGCTGCGTTCGCGAGCGGGGCGCTCGGTGTGATCACCGCGGCCGCGCATGCCGCTGCGACCGCCCCCGCCGTCGCGCCCAGACGCAGGCGTGACCTGCGGCGGGACGCGATGTTCATTCCCGACTTGAGTTTCATGGATGAGTAACTTACCCCACAGTAAGGTGATGGGTGTGACGAGGGGTCACAGGAACGGCGCAGGGTGAGCGGACACCCGGCACGAGCACGCCCCCAGCACAGAACGACGATCAGCCGCCCGGCGCGATCTTGAGCATCCGGCCGACGGTCGCCTGCCAGAGCGAGTCGTCGGCGGCGATGGTCCCGGTCAGTTCCAACGGCTCGTCGAACGGGCCCGTGCCCACCTGCCGGGTCTCGACCCGACGACCGGTGGCGAACTCGGTCGCGATGTAGTCGACCGGCCCCACCTGCTGCGGGAGCCCCGGCACCGCCGGGCCGTAGCCGAGGGCGTGGATCAGCCCGTCGGCGCGGGACAGCTTCGGCAGGGTGGCGACGCGGTCGGAGTTCTCCCAGACGCGGCGGCACCCGGCCTCGGAGACGTCGATGCGGGTCATGCCGCCGGTGAACGGCGCGTCGGCCGGGATCGACGGGCCCGTCACCGCCATCGGCGGGTACTGGTAGCCGTAGGTGCTGGGGATGACGAGCGAGTCGCCCCACGCCATCGGGGAGTTCTCCGTTCCCTGCCCCGACCGGCCGAACGCCGGCATCCGGCACACCTGTGACCCGTCCTCGCTGCGGAAGACCAGCAACTGCGGGCGGTCCGCGTTGTCGACGATGGCCACCCAGCCGTCCCCGCCGGGACCGAAGTACGTCGGCGTGGTCCCCGACCCCCAGGTGAGCTGCCCCGGCTTACGGCCCCGCCCCCGGTCGTAAGCGCGGCGCCACACCACCGCCGGCGCGCGACCGTCGTCCGCCCGCATCTCGTACAGGGCGTGCGTGGTGAGGATCGATACCCCGTTCCGCCTGACGGACAACCCGTTTCCCAGTTCCTCGCCGGCGGGGAGCCTCGTGGTCGTCACGACCCGGTCGCGGTCGATGACGCCGACGACGCCGCGCGTGGTGGCGAACCAGATGCGGCCGTCGGGATCCGGCGCCAGACCGGTGATCGCGTCGCCGGGCGGGATGTGCCGCGCGACATCGATCCGGTCGTCGACGTAGACCTCCCAGTCGGCGGCCCTCTTCCGGTGCGCGACAAAGAGAATCGAGTTGGTTCCGTCCGCGACGACGACTCGGTCGCGGTCGTCGAGATAGCCGTACACGCCGCCGAGGAGCCCGCCCTTGACCAGTTGCCTCGATGCGAGCGGTTGCGCGGTGCGCGGGTCGAAGAGGACGACGGACGGGGCCGCGAAGGCCGGGGGCGACGTCCCGACGAACTGCGTGCACAGGGAGACCGGCATGCCGTCCGAACCGATGAAGGTCGCGGCGCAGGCACCGCCCGGCACCGACGACGCCGCGAGCCGCGCGCCGCGTCCCGGCCCGCGGTGCCCGGTCGAGTCGGTGGACGCCGGGTCGCCGTGCATCAGCGAGGTGTCCGACGGCCCGAGCCCGCTCGTCGTCGTATCCGGCTGCGCTGCCGCGGGATACGCGATCGACAACACGACGGCGAGCACCAGGGCGGCGATTCGGGGCCGGGCTCTCCTCATGAGTCGTCAAGCTACTGGAAAAGGCCCCTGGATTCCGCTCCCTTGAGAAGGTCCGCCGACCGTACGTCGACGATCTCCGAGGGCCTGTTCCAGGGACGATCTCCGGCCGGGGTGCGGCCGGTCAGATCACCAACCCGAGCAGAACCACCACGACCAGGCCGCTCACCGACAGCAGGGTCTCCATCATCGACCAGGTCTTGAAGGTCTGGCCGACACTCATGCCGAAGTACTCTTTGACCAGCCAGAAGCCGGCGTCGTTGACGTGCGAGAGGAACACCGATCCGGCGCCGATCGCGAGTACGACGAGCGAGATCTCCCCGGAGCCCAGGGTGTCCACGAGACCGAGCATCAGCGACGAGGCGGTGATCGTCGCGACCGTCGCCGAACCGGTCGCGAGGCGGATCAGCGCGGCGAGGACCCAGGCGAGGACGAGGACGGGGACGTTCGCGCCGGTGGCCCAGTCGGCCAGCAGGGTGCCGATGCCCGTGTCGACCAGGACCTGCTTGAACCCGCCGCCCGCCGAGACGATCAACAGGATGCCGGCGATCGCGGGCAGCGCCGCGCCCGTGCATCGCGAGATGGTCTGCCGGTCCATTCCCGACCCGCGGCCGAGGGTGAACATCGCGACCACGACGGCGATGAGCAACGCGATCAGCGGGGTACCCAGGATGTCGAGGACACGACGAAGGACCTGGTCCTCGTCGTCGATGAAGATCTCGACCAGCGCCTTGCCCAGCATCAGCACGACGGGCAGCAGCACGCTGAACATGGTGATCGCGAACGACGGCCGTCGGGTGGCCGGCCCGTCGTCGGGATCGACGTCGAACGTGTGCGGCGCCTCGACCTGCACCCATTTGCCGGCGACCGTGGCGAACAGCGGACCGGAGACGATGATCGTCGGGATCGCCACGGCCACGCCGAGGGCGAGCGTGAGGCCGAGATCGGCGCCGAGCGCGTCGATGGCCACCAGCGGGCCGGGGTGGGGCGGCACGAAGCCGTGCATCGCCGACAGGCCCGCGAGCGCGGGGATGCCCACCGGGATCAGGCCGAGACCGGAGCGGCGGGCCACGAGGTAGATGACCGGCATCAGCAGCACAAGGCCGATCTCGAAGAACATCGGCAGGCCGATGACCGCCCCCACCAGGGCCATCGCCCACGGCAGCATGCGCGGGGAGGCGTGCCCGACGATGGTGTCGACGATCTCGTCGGCGCCCCCGGAGTCGGCGAGCAGCTTGGCGAACATCGCGCCGAGCGCGATGAGGATGCCGACACCGGCTGCGGTGGAGCCGAATCCGCTGGTGAACGAGTCCAGCACGGTCGGGATCGACTCACCCGCGACGATCCCGACGGTCGCGCCGCCGCCGACGAGCGCGAGGAACGGATGGACCTTGGCGAGCGTGATGGCCACGACGATGACCGCGATGCCGGCCAGCGCCGCGACGACCAGCTGCCATCCCGGGGCGACCGGTTCGGGCAGGTCGGCGCCGGCGGCGAGAAGAACGGTGGACGACAGCATGATCAGTTCTCCTCGACGGCCGGAAGTGCGACGACCAGGTCGTCGATGATGGTGTCGACGTCTCGATCCACGTCGACGGTGACGTCGCGCTCGGCGGGGTCCAACGGCTCGAGGGTGTCGAACTGCGACCGGAGCAGGGCGCTGGGCATGAAGTGCCCGGGGCGGGAGGCCTGACGGCGGGCGATGACCTCGACGCTGCCCTCGAGGTGGGCGAACACCACCGAGGGCACATGTTCACGGAGCAGGTCGCGATAGGACCGCTTCAACGCGGAGCAACTCATCACCCCGCCGTCGGAGTGTTCGGCGAGCCACCTTCCGATGTCCGCGAGCCAGGGGCGACGATCGGCGTCGTCGAGGGGCTGCCCGGACGACATCTTGGCGATGTTCTCCGGTGAGTGGAAGTCGTCGGCGTCGGCGAACGGCACCCGCAGGCGCTGTGCCAACGCCGCGCCGACCGTCGACTTACCGGACCCGGAAACGCCCATCACGACCACCGGAGATCCCATGCCCACTCCTCACATCACTGTGTTGCTGATCACGCAGCCTGCCGCAATAGTCATACTTTTGCAAGTGCCGGCCCGCATAACGTAGTCCTATTGGTCAGCGCCTCCATAAATGAGAAGATGTTTCGGTGAGTCAGAACACACGCGGCGCCGGGGAGCTCCATGACGAGGTCCTCGCCGCGATCGGCCGGCGGATCGTCTCCGGGGCACAGCCGACGGGCAGTGTGCTCACCCTCGACGCCATCTGCACCGACTTCGACATCTCGCGCACGGTCGCCCGCGAGGTGATCCGGGTGCTGGAGTCGATGGGCCTGGTCGAGTCACGGCGCCGGGTGGGGAGCACCATCCAGCCGCGGACCCGCTGGAGCGTCTTCGACCCGCGCCTGATCCGCTGGCGGCTCGACGGCGCCGACCGCGCCGAGTTCCTGGCGACGCTCTCGGAATTGCGCAGGGGGTTCGAACCCGTGGCCGCCGCACTTGCCGCCGAACGCGCGGACGAGCACCAGTGCCGGACCCTGGCGGCCGCGGTGTCGGACATGTCGGTCCACGGCCGCGACGGTGACCTGGAGGCATACCTGGAGGCGGACAAGGTCTTTCACCGCACCCTGCTCGAGGCGAGCGGCAACGAGATGTTCCGTTCCCTGGCCGACGTGGTGGGCGAGGTCCTCGCCGGACGCACCCATCACGGGATGATGCCCCCCACACCCAATCCCGCCGCGATTGCGCTGCATGACGATGTCGCCAGAGCAATACGCCTCCGCGACCCGGAAGCCGCGGAGGCGTCGATGCGTTCGATCATCACCGAGGCGGCCGAGGCCGTCGCCGGTGACGCCGCCGACTAGACGAGAAGTTCGGCGATCTGGATCGTGTTGAGGGCAGCGCCCTTTCGGAGGTTGTCGCCCGAGACGAACAGCGCGAGGCCGCGCCCCTCCGGCACGCCCGGGTCCTGACGGATGCGTCCGACGAGCGACGGGTCCTTGCCGGCCGCAGCCAGCGGGGTCGGGACGTCGGTGAGCTCGACGCCGGGCGCCGACGCGAGGATCTCCTGGGCGCGCTCGACCGAGAGCGGGTTGGCGAACTCCGCGTTGATCGACAGCGAGTGCCCGGTGAAGACCGGCACGCGCACGCAGGTGCCGCTCACGAGCAGGTCGGGCAGGCCGAGGATCTTGCGCGACTCGTTGCGCAGCTTCTGGTCCTCGTCTGTCTCGCCGGAGCCGTCGTCTACGAGCGAGCCGGCAAGGGCCACAACGTTGAACGCGATCGGCGCGACGTACTTGTTCGGCGCCGGGAACTCCACGGCGGAGCCGTCGTGGACGAGCTTCTCGGCGTCGTCGGCGACGGCGCGGACCTGGGTGGCGAGCTCCTGCACTCCGGCCAGGCCGCTACCGGAGACCGCCTGGTAGCTGGAGATCACGAGGCGCTGCAGGCCGGCCTCGTCGTGCAGCGGCTTGAGGACCGGCATGGCGGCCATGGTGGTGCAGTTGGGGTTGGCGATGATGCCCTTGGGCGGGTTCTTCGCCAGCTCGCCGTTGACCTCCGAGACCACCAGCGGCACATCGGGATCCTTGCGCCACGCCGACGAGTTGTCGATGACGGTCACACCGGCGGCGGCGAAGCGAGGGGCCTGCTCGCGGGACATGGTGGCGCCGGCCGAGAACAGCGCGATGTCGAGACCGGCCGGGTCCGCGGTGGCCGCGTCCTCGACGACGATCTCGCCGCCCTTCCACGGCAGCTTCTTCCCCGCCGACCGCGGAGAGGCGAAGAACCGCACCTCGTCGGCCGGGAAGTTGCGCGCCTCCAACAGCTTTCGCATGACGGCGCCGACCTGCCCGGTCGCGCCCACGACTCCGATACGCACACCCATGGCCTATCGCCCCGTTCCGGCGTAGACGACGGCTTCCTCGTCGCCGCCGAGGTCGAAGGCCTGGTGCAGCGCGCGCACGGCGTCGTCGAGTTCGGTGTCGCGGCACAGGACCGAGATCCGGATCTCCGAGGTGGAGATGAGCTCGATGTTGACGCCGGCGTCGCTGAGCGCCTCACAGAAGGTGGCGGTGACGCCCGGGTGCGACTTCATGCCCGCACCGATGAGCGAGACCTTGCCGATGTGGTCGTCGTAGAGCAGATCGGTGAAGCCGATCTCTTCCTTGAGCTTGTTGAGCTTCTCCACCGCGACCGGTCCGAGTTCGCGCGGCAGGGTGAAGGTGATGTCGGTCTTGCCGGTCTCGACCTTGGAGACGTTCTGCAGGACCATGTCGATGTTGATCTCGGCGTCGGCGACGGCGCGGAACACCCTCGCCGCGTAGCCCGGCTTGTCGTCGAGGCCGACGACGGTGACCTTGGCCTCGCTCCGGTCGTGTGCGACGCCGGTGAGAATGGCTTCTTCCACGGGAATGTCCTCCATCGATCCGGCCACGATCGTGCCGGGTTTGGTCGAGTACGACGAGCGCACGTGAACGGGAACGTTGTATCGGCGTGCGTATTCCACGCACCGCAGCATCAGGACCTTGGCGCCGCAGGCCGCCATCTCCAGCATCTCCTCGAAAGAGACCTTCTCGAGGCGGCGGGCGTCGGGGACGATGCGGGGATCGGCGGTGAACACGCCGTCGACGTCGGTGTAGATCTCGCAGACGTCGGCGTTCAGCGCGGCCGCGAGCGCGACGGCGGTGGTGTCCGAGCCGCCGCGGCCCAGGGTGGTCACGTCCTTGGTGTCCTGGGAGACGCCCTGGAAGCCGGCGACGAGGACGATCTTGCCCTCGTCGAGGGCGCTCCGGACGCGTCCCGGCGTGACGTCGATGATCTTGGCCTTGCCGTGGCTGCTGGTCGTGATGACGCCGGCCTGCGAACCGGTGAACGACTGGGCCTGTGCGCCCAGCGAGGAGATGGCCATCGCGACCAGCGCGTTGGAGATGCGCTCGCCCGAGGTGAGCAGCATGTCCATCTCGCGCGGCGGCGGCGTCGGATTGACCTGCTGCGCGAGGTCGAGCAGTTCGTCGGTGGTGTCGCCCATCGCCGAGACGACGACAACCACGTCGTTGCCCTGCTTCTTCGTCTCGACGATGCGCTCGGCAACGCGACGGATGCGTTCGGCCGTCGCGACCGAGGATCCGCCGTACTTCTGCACCACGAGGGCCACGTCGAGTTACCTCCCGCCGGCTCTCGCGCCGGTTCGATAGACGTCAGCTTGCTTCGGACAACCTTACCGGGCATCCGGGAACCGCTCTGACCTGGTCACCCGGTGCAGTGTGACCAGGCGCATACATCGGTCGGGCGACACCCGGACGCCACCACCTAGGATCGCTGCCGTGGCCACCCGAACCGACGTCGACGATGCGGGACGTCGAGAAGACCCCGACCGGCAGGAGCGCGGTGACCATCGCGCCGGGGAGTCGGCGGCGGAGTCCGCGACCACGACACCGCCGCACGCCGAACGACTCCGACGCCATCGCTGGTGGCTGGACGCCCTGGCCGTGTACCTGGTCATCCGCGCGGTCGGGATCCTCGTCCTGGCCCGCTTCGCCGACCTGCGCCACACCACGCTGGGCGACGCGCTGACGAAATGGGACGGCCAGTGGATGCTGTCCATCGCCACGCATGGTTACGGCGGCGTGCCGGTGACGCTGACCGACGCCCGCGGCATCCACACCTCCGACACCGCCTACGCCTTCTTCCCCGGTTACCCGTATCTGGTCGGTCTCATCGCGAGGCTTCCCGGCGTGACGCCCTTCGGGGCGGCGCTGTCGCTCAATCTCGTCCTCGGGTGCGTGGCAGCGGTGGGCGCGGCCCGACTGGGCATGGTGTGTGCCCGGCTGATGGCCGGGCACTCCCCCATCGGTCGTGCGCCGGAGCGCGCGACCGGGCTGTTCCTCGCGGCGCTGTTCGCCGCGACCCCGATGTCGATCGTGCTCAACATGGCCTACACGGAGGCGATGTTCTGCGCCCTGGCGACGTGGGCGCTCGTCGGCATCCTGGAGCGACGTTGGCTGCTCGCCGGCATCATGGCCGGCCTGTGCGGCCTGTGCCGTCCGACCGCCGCGGTCATCATCGGCGTGGTGATCCTGGCGGCCGCCGTATACCTCTGGCAGGCGCGCGGATCCGGCGACGCGACCCGCGCCGACCGCCTCCGCGCCGTCGCCGCGATCGTGATCAGCCCCATGGGTTACCTCGCCTACCTCGGAGTGGTCTGGGCTCACACCGGCTCCCCGACCGGCTGGTTCCGCATCCAGACCGAGGGCTGGGACACCGAATTCGACTGGGGTGTCGCGGCATTCAACTTCGTCAACGATCAGCTGGTGAACGCCTCGGACGTTCCGCCGGTGGCGACCTCGTGGATCGTGTTGAGCACCGTGGCGATGGTCGGGGTCGCGGTGTGGTCGCGGGTGCCGTGGCCGGTGCTGCTGTTCGGGTCCCTGCTCGTGGCGCAGATCGTCCTGTCGAGCGGACTGATGATGAGCCGGCCCCGCCTGCTGCTGCCCGCCTTCGTCCTGCTGATCCCGCTGGCGATGGCGCTCGCCCGGATGCGGCGGGTCACCGCGGCGCTGATCGTGGTGCCGATCGTGATCGGGAGTTCGTGGTTCGGCGCGCACATGTTGACGGTCTTCCCGCACGCCATGTGATGCGGATGCCGGACGGCGGGCCGCCGCGCCGGGTCAACGCGCGGAGGCCTCGAATCCCGCGCAGAGGTAATCGATCCCGGCGTCGAGCCGGGCCCGCGGGTCGAGGAGCCGCGTCGCGTCGGGCCGGCCCGCGAGGCGGGCCAGGTGCGGCGGGACGTCCGCGTCGGACCTGCCGGAGATCACGTCGGTCAGGCAGGGCGCGTCCGGGCCGGACTCGCCGCGGACCTGCTGGGCGAGCAGCTCGTCGCCGACCGCGGCCAGCGCGACACCCTGGACGAAACTCCACACCGACAGGGCCATGTCGGTGGCCTGCTCGATGTCCACGCCGAGCTCGAGGAAGCCGGCGGACAACCAGTCCAGGCATTCCAGCGAATCCTCGCCGTAGCTGTTGCGCGGAGACGAGTAGGCCAGCACCACCCACGGGTGCCGCGCGTAGAGCTCCCAGTCGACGTCCACCGCGATCCGCACCCGCTCGCGCCATGGCGGCGACGTCTCGACCGGGTACGGATACAGACGCCCGATCTCCTCGGTCATCGCGAGCAGCAGGGCCTCTTTGTCGGCGACGTGCCGATAAAGCGACATCGCCCCGACGCCGAGGCTGTCGGCGACCTTGCGCATCGACAGGCCCGCGAGCCCGCCCTCGTCGGCCAGCCGGATCGCCGCGTCGACGATGGCCGACCGCGACAGCCTGGGCGTGCCCGTGGTCACCTGTGGCCCCTCCTCACCGACCGGGAACATCTCGATTGCGTACAGCGTACTCATGATCGTAACCTGGTCCGCGTACGCCGTACGCGGCATGACCATCCCGTGACCATCTCGTAGGAGCATCCAGTGTCAGCCCACCTCGCCTCGTCCGATCGGCAGGTCGCCAACACCGCCGACCGACGCACGTGGCTGGGTCTGGCGGTGCTCACCCTGCCCGTCCTCCTGGTGGCACTCGACGTCTCGGTCCTCTACCTCGCGATCCCGTCGATCACCGCCTCGCTCGCCCCGTCGGCGTCCGAGCAACTGTGGATCCTCGACATCTACGGCTTCCTCATCGCCGGCCTGCTCATCACGATGGGGAACCTCGGCGACCGGATCGGCCGGCGGCGCATCCTGCTGGCCGGGGCGACGGTGTTCGGACTCGCGTCGATCCTCGCGGCCTTCGCACCGACCGCCGGCATCCTCATCGCCGCACGCGCCCTGATGGGCGTCGGCGGTGCGACGCTGATGCCGTCGAGCCTGTCGCTGATCGCCAACATGTTCTCCGATCCCCGCGAGCGAGGCCGGGCGATCGGTGTCTGGACCGCGGCGTTCGCGGGCGGAAGCGCGATCGGCCCCGTCGTCGGAGGCGTTCTGCTGCACCACTTCTGGTGGGGCTCGGTCTTCCTGATGAACGTGCCGGTGCTCGCCGTGCTGCTGATCCTCGGTCCGCGTCTGCTGCCGGAGTTCAAGGCCCCGTCGGACGCGCGGTTCGACGTGCTCGGCGTGGTGCTGTCGATGGGCGGCATCCTCCCGGCGGTCTACGCCGTGAAGACGCTCGCGAGCGACGGCATGGACGCGACGACGGTCGCCGTCGGGATCGTCGGCGTCGTGATGCTGGCGGCGTTCGTGGTCTGGCAGCGCCGCGCCCCGGCGCCGCTGCTCGACCTGAAGCTCTTCGGCAACCTGCAGTTCGTCGGCGCGATCTCGGTGGCACTCGTCGGCATGGCGGCGCTCGGCGGCATGTCCTACCTGACCGGGGTCTACCTGCAGTCGGTGATGGGTCACGACGTCCTCGCCGCGGCGATCGCCGGACTCCCGATGGCGGTGGCCGTCGCGGTGTTCTCCGTCGGGGCCTCACGCGTCGCCGCGCTGATCGGCACGCGCGCCGCGTTCCTGCTGGCCATCGGCCTCGCCGCGGTGGGCAATCTCGGACTCCTGGCGCTGACCACCTCGTCCCCGATCTGGGTCTACCTGCTGTGCACCTCGGTCGCCGGCGTCGGCTACGGCATCCAGTTCAGCCTGGTGTCGGTCGTGGCCATCGGGGCGGTCCCGCCGGAACGGGCGGGCTCGGCCTCCGGCATCTCCGAGACCAGTTTCGAGCTGGGCAACGCCCTGGGCCTGGCGCTGCTCGGCTCACTGGCGACACTGATCTTCCGCTCTCACCGCAACGGGTGGGATTTCGGCGACACCCTCGGCGAGACACTCCTGCGCGCCCTCGACATGGGGTCGCCGGGCGAGGGGCTCGCGAGCGCCGCGCGGCAGGCCTACGTCGACGGCATGCACGCGGCGTCCCTCACCGCCGGGATCGCGCTGGCCGTCCTCGGGGTCGCGGTGTATTTCGCCATGCGCGAGCCCAAGTAGTCCGGGGGCGCCGCCCCTCTACCCTCGGGACATGCATGAGTTGATCGAATCCCGCTGGAGCGCACGGGGCTACGACCCCGGCGCCTCGATCTCCGTCCACGACCTCGAGACGATCGTCGACGCCGGCCGCTGGGCGCCGACCTGGGGGCGGCTCCAGCCGGTGCGGTTCGTCGTCGGCAAGCGCGGGGACGACACCTTCGACACGCTCGTGGGCACGCTCACCCGCGGGAATGCCGGGTGGGCCCCGCGGTCGGCCGCACTCATTCTGGTCTGCACCTCCGACCGCCCCGACGACCCGAAGGAGCACACCTACGCGGCCGTCGACCTCGGACTCGCCGTGGCCCAGATGAGCCTGCAGGCCGTCGCCGTCGGCTTCAACGCACACCCCATGGCCGGGTTCGACGCGGCGGCCGCGGTCCGCGCCTTCGACATCCCGTCGGACCAGCGTCCTCTGGTGTTGCTCGCCATCGGCGTCCCGGCCGATCCGGCCACGCTGCCCGACGAGATCCGGGAGCGCGACGAACAGCCCCGGTCGCGCCTGCCGCTGAGCGAGGTCGCCTTCGCCGGGCAGTGGGGCACGCCCGCGTTCGGCGAGCGAGACTGACACCCGGCACACCGACGCGGCCCCATACGCAACATCCCCGCCGGACCGAGCGGTCCGACGGGGATGTTCTCATGTCGGCGGAAGATGCTGCGCCGCAGGGATGCTCAGCCGACGAGAGCCGGCTCCGACTCATCCTCGACGAGAGCGCCCTCCTCGCGTATCGCCTTGTCCTTGGTCTCGACGATGGCGATCGTGCAGATCACGCTGACCGCCGACAGGCCGGCGAGCAGCACGCCCACCCAAATCGCGCCGGGCCCGGCGATGAGCGGCGGGATCGCTCCGCCGAGGATGCCGGCGAGGTTGTAGCCCATCCCGGCACCGGTGTAGCGGTAGCGGGCCTCGAAGAGCTCGGGCAGGAGCGCGCCGGCGGGGCCGTAGGCGATGCCGAAGATCAGCAGCGTGCCGACGAGTCCGACGACGAACGCGAAGCCGCCGCCCAGATCGAGGATCGGGAACAGGATGAGCACCCAGGGGACGGCCACGGCGCAGGAGGTCAGGATGACCCGGCGTCGTCCGACCCGGTCGGACCACATGGCCGACGCGGCGGTCGACAGGCCGAAGATCACGGCGGCGATCATGCCGGCGCTGAGCACGAAGGTGCGCGACAGCTCGAGGCTCTTGGTGCCGTAGTTGGTCAGGAAGGCGGTGCCCATGTAGAAGAGCGAGAACAGGCTGGCGAGCGCGCCGCCGGCGATCAGGATCTCCTTCCACTGGTACCGGAAGGCATCCAGGAACGGCAGTGCGGGTTCGTTCGACGCACCTTCGAGTGCCTTGCGGCGCTGGGCCTCCCGGAAGACCGGGGTCTCGGCGACGGCGAGGCGGACCCACAGTCCGACGGCGACGAGCGCGAAGGACAGGATGAACGGGACGCGCCAGCCGTACTCGAGGAAGGCCGAGCTGGTCTCGCCCAGGGTCAGCGACGCGATCAGGAACGTCAGGCTCGACAGGAAGAAGGCGAAGGCCGGGCCGAGCTGAGGGAACATCGCGTACAGGCCGCGTTTGCCCGCAGGTGCGTATTCGGCGGTCAACAGGGTCGCGCCGGCCCATTCGCCGCCGACCGCGAAGCCCTGCAGGAAGCGCAGCACGACGAGCGTGATGGGAGCGGCGATGCCGATGCCCGACTCGGCGATGCCGAAGACGCCGGTCTCGTAGCCCGGCAGCAGGCCGATCGCGACGGTCGCGAGGCCCATGATCAGCAGGGTCCAGACGAGGGTGCGCTTGCGGCCGATGCGATCGCCGAAGTGCCCGAACAACATCGCGCCGACCGGGCGGGCGAAGAACGCGACGGCGAAGGTCGCGAACGAGGCGATGGTGCCGGTCACCTCGTCGGCGGCGGGGAAGAAGACGGTCGGGAAGACCAGGGCGGCGGCGGTGCCGTAGATGAAGAAGTCGTAGAACTCGATGGTCGTGCCGATCGAGCTGGCCGCGGCCACGCGCTTGAGGCTGGTCTTCTTCGGGGGCGCCGCCTCGGGCGGCTGCAGGGCCGGGAAGTCGGCGCTCGGTGGATCTGCGGGGGTGGTGGTCACTGGCGTCGTCCTTTGCTGGCGGTCGGCCGCTTCGGGTTTGAACGGCCGTCGTCGGGTCCGGGCTGGGGGTGGCCCGTCCATCCCCGGTCGGCGAAACCGAGCCCTCCGATGAACTCCGTCACTCGCTCGACCCGATGAGATGTAGGTCATATGGTGTGGCTCACACCAAGTCCCGACCACCCCCCCGAAGAGGGGTCACATTCGAATCTCGGAGGGTCCAGCGATACGGTTGACCTGCGATTTTGTTCCTCTTGCACCGAGGAGTACAGTCGAATGCATGCAGCGTGCACTCCTCCTCGGTTGCCGCGGCGGGGTCTGATACGACCGGCCCTCCGTCGCGGGGCCCTTTCATGCGCCGGTCACTTTCCACTCAGACACGGAGAATGACCCCGAAATGTCACCTGCAGACAACTTTTCGTCCGGCGCGAGCCGCATCGTAGAGCCCTCCGGCCCGATCCCCGCCGACCAGCCCTCCTGGAATCCGCAGCGCAATTCCGCGATGCCGGTCCACCGCTACCGGCAGTTCGCCGACGAGGTCGAGAAGATCTCACTGCCCGACCGCACCTGGCCCGACAAGGTCATCACCAAGGCGCCGCTGTGGTGCGCGGTCGACCTGCGCGACGGCAACCAGGCCCTGATCGATCCCATGAGCCCGGCCCGCAAGCGGCGCATGTTCGACCTGCTGGTCCGGATGGGCTACAAGGAGATCGAGGTCGGCTTCCCGTCGGCGAGCCAGACCGACTACGACTTCGTCCGCGAGATCATCGAGGACGACGCGATCCCCGACGACGTCACCATCCAGGTCCTGACCCAGTGCCGTCCGGAACTGATCGAGCGCACCTTCGAGGCGTGCCGTGGCGCCAAGAACGTCATCGTGCACTTCTACAACTCCACCTCGGTGCTGCAGCGCCGCGTGGTCTTCCGCGCCGACAAGCCGGCGATCGTGAAGATCGCGACCGATGCCGCGCACCTGGTCCTGGAGGAGAAGAAGAAGTACCCGGACACCAACTGGCGCTTCGAGTACTCGCCCGAGTCCTACACCGGCACCGAGCTGAGCTTCGCCAAGGAGGTCTGCGACGCGGTCACCGAGATCATCGCTCCCACCCCGGAGAACCCGATGATCATCAACCTGCCGGCCACCGTCGAGATGGCGACGCCCAACATCTACGCCGACTCGGTGGAGTGGATGCACCGCAACCTGCAGCGTCGCGACTCCATCATCCTGAGCCTGCACCCGCACAACGACCGCGGGACCGCCGTCGCCGCGGCCGAGCTGGGCTACATGGCCGGCGCGGACCGCATCGAGGGCTGCCTGTTCGGCAACGGCGAGCGCACCGGCAACGTGTGCCTGGTGACCCTGGGCCTGAACATGTTCAGCCGGGGCGTCGACCCGCAGATCAGCTTCTCCGACATCGACGAGATCCGTCGCACCGTCGAGTACTGCAACCAGCTGAACGTCCCCGAGCGGCACCCGTACGGCGGCGACCTGGTCTACACCGCGTTCTCCGGCAGCCACCAGGACGCCATCAACAAGGGCCTGGACCAGATGAAGTTCGACGCCGACGCGCAGGACGCGGACGTCGACGACATCATCTGGGCCGTCCCGTACCTGCCCATCGACCCCAAGGACGTCGGCCGCAACTACGAGGCCGTCATCCGCGTCAACAGCCAGTCCGGCAAGGGCGGCGTCGCCTACATCATGAAGGCCGACCACGGCATGAACCTGCCGCGGCGCCTGCAGATCGAGTTCAGCCGCGAGATCCAGAAGATCACCGACGGCGAGGGCGGCGAGGTCAGCCCGAAGGAGATGTGGGACGTCTTCGCCGAGAACTACCTGCACCCGATCTGGCCGCTGGAGCGCATGCGCCAGAGGGTCGACGCGGCCGAGGTCGACGGCGGCGAGGACCACATCACCGCGGTGGTGAAGGTCGAGGGCACCGAACGCGAGATCACCGGCTCGGGCAACGGCCCGCTGGCGGCCTTCGTCGACGCGCTGTCGACCATCGGCTACGACGTCCGCGTTCTCGACTACAGCGAGCACGCGCTGACCGCCGGCGGTGACGCCAGCGCCGCGGCCTACGTCGAGACCGAGGTCAACGGTGAGACCGTGTGGGGCGTCGGCATCGCGTCGTCGATCACCACCGCGAGCCTGCGGGCCGTCGTCTCGGCGGTCAACCGCGCCTACCGCGTCACCTCGGCGCCGGAGGCCGACGGCGAGGCCGCTCCGCGGACCTGGGCCCCGTAGGCCGACACCGCGACAACAACCGGTTCGATCGGGCCGGGACCGGCGACGGGCGATCCTCGTCGCGGTCCCGGCCCGTCACGTTGTGCGCTCCCGCGACGGCACGCGTGTGTCGGGCGCACAAATCGGTCATCCCTTCGACCCACAGGATGCGTGATGTGGAATACGGTGACCTCATGGCAGCCACCACACGGGAGTTGTACCTGGAGACCGGAATCAGCATTCTCGCCGATTCGGGCTACAGCGCGCTCAAGCTGTCCGAGGTCTGCGGGCGTCTCGGGGTCACCAGCGGCTCCTTCTACCACTTCTTCAAGAACTGGTCGGACTACACCGGCCAGCTCATCCAGCACTGGCTGGCCTCCCGGACCGAACTCGAGGTCGCTGCCGTCCAGGCCGTCGCCGATCCCCTGCAGCGGATGAGGGACCTCATCGAGTTCGCCGTCTCCCTCCCCCATCACGCCGAGGCGGCCATCCGCACGTGGGCCAACATGGATCCGGACGTGCGCAAGGTCCAGGAGATGGCCGACCACGCCCGCTACCAGGTCGTCTTCGACATCGCGATGGAGTTGCTCGACGACCGCGTCGCCGCCCACCGGTACTCGAGCTGGGCCAACTACGTGCTCACCGGATACTCGCAGTCCACGCTCCCGGACGATCCCGAGACCCTCACGTGGGCCGCACAGCAGTTCCTCGACTCGCTGGCGGATGCGAGCAACCGGCCTCGTCAGAGTCTGGCCCTGGCCGACGACCGACAGCAGGCGACCGTCGGCGGGTCACAGGAGTAGCCGGGAACAAAACCGGCCCCGGCGCCCTTCTCCCGATCATGAAGAAGATCGGTTTCCTGTCCTTCGGCCATTGGTCGGACTCCCCGGGCTCGCAGGTCCGGTCGGCGTCGGACTCGCTGCTGCAATCGATCGACCTGGCGGTGGCGGCCGAGGAACTCGGCGCCGACGGCGCCTATTTCCGCGTCCACCATTTCGCCCGGCAGCTCGCGTCGCCGTTTCCGCTGCTGGCGGCGATCGGCGCGAGGACGAGTCGCATCGAGATCGGCACGGGTGTCATCGACATGCGCTACGAGAACCCGCTGTACATGGCCGAGGACGCCGGCGCCGCCGATCTCATCTCCGAGGGCCGGCTGCAGCTCGGCATCTCCCGCGGGTCCCCCGAGCAGGTCATCGAGGGTTACAAGTACTTCGGGTACGTCCCGCCGGAGGGCTCCACCGACGCCGACATGGCCCGCCAGCACGCCGAGGTGTTCCTGCGTGTCATCGAGGGTGGCGGGTTCGCGCGGCCGAATCCCCGGCCCATGTTCCCCAACCCGCCGGGCCTGCTGCCGATCGAACCGCAGTCGCCCGGCCTCCGCGACCGGATCTGGTGGGGTGCCGGCACCCGCGCGACGGCGGAATGGGCCGCGGAGAAGGGCATGAACCTCATGTCGTCGACGCTGCTCACCGAGGACACCGGCGTGCCCTTCCACCAGCTGCAGGCCGAGCAGATCCAGCGGTTCCGCAAGGCATGGGTCGAGGCCGGCCATCCGCGCGAGCCGCGGGTGTCGGTGAGCCGCAGCATCTTCGCGATCGTCGACGACCGGGACCGCGCCTACTTCGGTCGCGGCGGCCAGGAGTCCGACCAGGTCGGCATCATCGACAACTCGGTCGCGCGGTTCGGCCGCAGCTACGCCGACGAGCCGGACAAGCTCATCGAGCAACTGCGGGAAGACGAGGCCATCGCCGCGGCCGACACCCTGCTGCTGACGGTCCCCAACCAACTCGGTGTGGAATACAACGCGCACGTGATCGAGTCGATCCTCACCCACGTCGCACCGGCCCTCGGCTGGCGCTGACGCGTGCTCTCGACGAAACCGCCACGAGAACGCCACCGGCTCCCATAACCTCACGACGACATCAATGTCCGCCCGTCAGAGGAGAGCCCGCCCATGCCCGAGGTCATCGTCGTCGCCACCATCTCCCCCAAGCCCGGCGAGGAGCAGGCGGTCCGCGACGCCGTGCTCGCCGCGATCCCGAAGGTGCACGACGAGCCCGGTTGCGTGAAGTACGCGTTGCACGAGGCGACCGGGGACTCGACCGATCTCGTGATGATCGAGCGGTGGGAATCCCTCGAGGCGCTCGGCGCGCACAGCAAGGCGCCGGCGCTCGCCGAACTCGGCAAGGCCCTCGCCCCCCTGCTCGCCGGACCGCTCGACGTGAAGACCTTCACCGCGGTCCCCGCCGGCGATCCCGCCAAGGGCGCGATCTAGGACACCCGAGCCTCTCCGCCCTGATCCGTGGCGGTGTTGCATCCGCGGGCGACGGCATGCTAAACCGTATAACGATCGTTAGATAAGTGATGGGCGCCATGCCGTGCCCGGTCACGTTCGCGACGACACACGACGCCCGCCTGCGACGTGTCTCGGCCGCGACCGCCGACATCGCACTCGAGAGGAACCCATGCCCGTAGCGGCAGTCGTCGACCCCGCCCGCCCCACGGTCGGCACGCCCGGAACCGGCGCGTCCGGGTCGGGGCCCGTCGGACCGCTCGCCCCCGTCACCGCCACCGACCGTGGCTGAGGCAGGCAAGGGCGCCGCACCACGGCGGTTCACGATCGACACCGAGGGCGTGGACTGGCGACGGCGCGAACCCGTCCCGCTCCCGCCCACCCTCGTGGCCGCCAAGCGCGCGTTCTACGAGCGCGGCTTCCACGGAACCTCCATCCGCGACATCGCGTCGCGCGCCGGCGTCTCCCTGCCGACCCTCTACTACCACCACGACAACAAGCTCGGCATTCTCGTCGAACTCCTCGAAGCGGCGATGACCTCGGTCCTCGCCTGGGTGGGAGCCGCCATCGAGGCCGGCGACACGCCGTCGGAGAAGCTCTCCAACGCCATCGAATCCATCGTCCTGCACATGACGAGCGACCTCGAACTGGCAAGCGTCGCACACGAATTCCGCCATCTCGCAGCCGACGACCCGCGCCGCGAGAACTACGTCGCGATGCGCACGGAGACCGAGAACATGCTCGCCGAGGTCATCGAGGCGGGCCGCGAGTCGGGCGAGTTCCGGTTCGACGAGGACATCAAGGACGTGCTGCGGTACCTGTTCGGCGCCTGCCAGGCGGTCACGACCTGGTACCGCCCTTCCGGTGCCCGCACCCCCGCCGAGGTCGCCCGGTCCTACGCACTGATCTCGCTGCGTGTCGTGGGCGCGCAGAACGTCGACCACCTCGGCGACACCCAGGCCACCGACAACGACTCCAACGACAGCAACCGAAGCCTGAAGGAAAGGAAGCAGCCATGAAACGCGCCATCTTCGAAGAAGAGCACGAAGCCCTCCGGGAAACCGCTCGCCAGTTCCTGATCCGTGAGTGCCTGCCGCACAACGAGGAATGGACCGCAGCGGGCATCGTCGACCGCGAGGTCTACAAGAAGGCCGGCGACGCCGGTCTCCTCGGCTTCAACATCCCCGAGGAGTACGGCGGCGGCGGCGCGATGAACGACTTCCGCTTCAACGCGGTCGTCGTCGAGGAGTTCGCCAAGTTCGACGGCGCATCGCCCGGCCTGAGCCTCCAGAACGACGTCGTCGCACCGTATTTCGTGCACCTCGCCAACGAAGAGCAGAAGAAGCGCTGGATGCCGGGCATCGCCACGGGCGAGACCATCCTCGCCGTCGCGATGACCGAGCCGGGCGCCGGCTCCGACCTCGCCGGCATCAAGACCTCGGCGAAGCTCGAGGGCGACCACTACGTCCTCAACGGCAACAAGACCTTCATCTCCTCGGGCATCAACGCCGACCTCGTGGTGGTCGTCTGCCGCACCAACCCGGATCCCGCGGCCGGTCACAAGGCGTTCTCGCTGCTGGTCGTCGAGCGCGGCATGGAGGGCTTCGAGCGCGGCCGCAAGCTCGACAAGATGGGCCTGCGCGCACAGGACACCGCCGAGCTGCACTTCAACAACGTGCGCGTGCCGGTCGAGAACCTGCTCGGCCAGGAGGGCATGGGCTTCTACCACCTCATGCAGAACCTCCCCTCCGAGCGCCTGTCGATCGGCATCGGCGCCATCGCCGGCGCCCGCGCGGTCTTCGAGGAGACCGTCCAGTACTGCAAGGACCGCAAGGCATTCGGCCGCCCGATCGGCACCTTCCAGGCCAACCGCTTCACCATCGCCGAGATGGCCACCGAGCTCGACATCGCCGAGATCTACATCGACCGCTGCCTACAGGGCGTGCTCGACGGTGAGCTCGACGCCGTCGACGCGTCCAAGAACAAGTGGTGGTGCACCGAGCTCGCCAAGCGCGTCATCGACAGCTGCCTGCAGTTGCACGGCGGCTACGGCTACATGAACGAGTACCGGGTCGCCCGCGCCTACAAGGATGCCCGCATCCAGACGATCTTCGGCGGCACCACCGAGATCATGAAGGACATCGTGGGCAAGAGCCTCGGCTTCTGACCCGCTCTCTCACGGGGTTCACGAAAGGGCCGTCGGTTCACGCGAAATGCGTGGGCCGGCGGCCCTTGTCGTTCAGGAGTGCTCCGCTGCCGCCGCCGCGATCTGCTCGACGACCCGCTCGACCACGGTGCGCGACCTGGGCCTCGACAGCGCCTCGTAGACGCGGGCGGCCCGAACCCCTTTGAGTTCCAGGCGTTTCACCGCCGGGTGCCGCACCGCGAAGCGCGGCATCAGAGCGATACCGTGCCCGCCGGCGACGAGCGCCTCGATGGTGGTGAAGTCGAGCATCCGCTGCGTCACCCTCGGCGCGACCCCGGTCACCGCCGAGATCGACTGCAGCACATCGTCGACGGGGAATCCGCCCTCGACGCTGATCCAGTCGTGCTCGGCGAGTTCGGACACCGTGACCCGATCCGACGCGCCCAACGGGCTGTCGAGGGGCACGATGACGTCGACCGGTTCGCGCATCAGCTCGGTGACCCGCACCCGCGAGTGGTTGACCGCGGGAGTCCGCTCGTCGCGGTGGGTCACCACGATGTCGAAGTCCGCGAGCGCCGGCGCGGCGTCGGCATAACCGACGTCGAGGTGGAACGCGTCCACCTCGATTCCCGCGAGTGCGGCCCGATCGAGGACGCTGGGCAGCAGCAGGGTCGACCCGGACGGGAACATCGCCAGCCGCACGCGGGCCTTGCCCGACCGGTACGACGCCATCTCCTCCTGCGCACGTTCCACCGCTGCGATGACCTCGTCTGCCCGCAGCACCAGGGCATGCCCGGCCTCGGTGAGCCGCAGGCCACGGCCGTCGGGTTCGAACAGCGGCACTCCCGCCTCGTCGGCGAGCACCTTCATCTGCTGCGAGACCGCCGAGGGCGTCATGTGCAGCGCCTCGGCGACCGCGCCGATGGACCCGCGGTCGGCGAACTCGCGCAGCAGACGCAGTCGGCGCACCTCCATGGAGGTCAAGGTACCCGGCGAACCCGCCAGGGGCCCTTTGTGCCAGAACAGCGCTGCGATCGTGCCGCTCGCTCGTGGCGCTGCGATCAGGGGCCGCGCCCGGGCTACGGTGTCGCGCGTTGTCTCCCGAGAGAGTGAGGACCGTGATGACGAGCGAGGCGTCGACCACCCCGCAGACGGCCCGGGTGGGCATGCGGGGCAGTATCGAGCCCTGGTTCAGCGCCTATGCACTCGCCGGGTTGCTCGTGAACGGCATTGTGCCGCTGCTCATCCCGCTGACCGTGACCTCACGGGGCACGGTGGCGGTCGCCGCCGCGCTCGCCGCGTTCTTCGGCGGCCAGCTCTTCGCGCCGGTGATCGGGAAGATCGCCGACCGCACCGGCAGACAGCGGACGATCTTTCTCGGGTCATTCCCCCTGATGGGTGTCGCGGCCATCGGGTTCGGCTTGTCCGACGGACTCCTCGGCTGGTGTGTCGCGGCCGTGGTCGCCGGTGCCACCGCGGGAGCCGTGCAGACCCTGGGCAGCGTGTTCATCACCGAGGGCCATCCGGAGGACGAGTGGGACGAGCGCATCGGATGGTTCCGCTTCGTGTTCGGCATGGGCCAGGTGTCGGGACTGGCGATCGGAGCGGTGTTCGCCGACGGCCATGTCCACACCGGCTGGTACGTCGCAGGTGTCGTGATCATCTTCGGCACCCTGCTGGGCCGGCTACGCCTCCCCCACCTGGCGTCCGCAGGCTCCGACCCCGCCCGCCCCGACTCCGCACTGCCGACGCCGGGCGGCCTGCGTCGCGAACTGCGGGGACCGTTCGGCCGGTTCCTCGCATCGTGGTTCCTGGCGATGACCGCCGTACAGACCTTCCTGAACGTGATGCCGCTGGTGATGAAGGACGCCTTCGCCGTGTCGTCGTCGCACACCGCGTCCTGGTACCTGCTGGCCTCGGTCGTCGGAGCCTGCCTGTATCCCGTGTGCGGGCGCCTCGCGGACCGGTACGGCTGCGGTTGGGTCCTGCGCACGGGTCTGCTGATCACGCTGACCGGCCTGGCGGTGATGACGGCCGCCTGGATCTGGCACCCGTCGGGAGACTCCTGGATCGGCATCGCCGGGCTCATACTGGTGGCGTTGGGCTACCCGTTCGACTACATCGGCGCGACCAAGATGGCCGCCGACCTCACCCTCGACGGCCAGGGGTCCGCGATGGGACTGTTCAACAGCGCGGTGGCCGCGGGCGCGATCGTCGGCGCGACGGTCCCGTCGTCCCTCGCCGCGAGGTTCGGCTACGGCTCGCTGCTGCCGCTGGCGGCCGGGCTGATCGTTGCCGCCCTGCTGGTCGGGTGGGGTGTTCTCGCGCGAGAGGCATACAAGCCGGCCTGAGTGCCCGGCCGGGCTGGACCCGCCGGACACCGCGCGGATTCGGAATCAACAGAACGGTCATGGAATGCCGGGGCGTCGGAAATGGTTGTGCCGACCATGGCATCACATGACGTAACCCTGGAAACCTTCGAAGAGACCGTCACGAAGGACGGCATCGTGCTGCTCGACTTCTGGGCGAGCTGGTGCGGTCCGTGCCGCATGTTCGGCCCGGTCTTCGAGAAGGCTTCCGAGGAACATTCCGACATCTTCTTCGGCAAGGTGGACACCGAGGAGCAGCAACAGCTCGCCGGCAGCCTGGGCATCCAGTCGATCCCGACCCTGATGGCGTTCCGCGACGGGATCCTGGTGTTCAACCAGCCGGGCGCGCTGCCCCCGGCCCAGCTCGAGGAACTCATCAGTGCGGTCGAGGGCCTCGACATGGACGACGTGCGCGCCAAGGTCGCCGCCGCTCAGCAACAGTGATGCCGCCGGAGCCGTCGCTGTAGGGCACCCATCTCTGTAGGAGAACTTCAGCAAGGCTTCGATTAAATTCGATTGTCCTTCATCGTCGTGACCTCGACGATGAAGGACATGTCCTCTCGTGACCGGTTGCTCGCGCTCGGCGTGGTGTTCTTGTGGGGACTCAACTTCGTGGCGATCCACCTCGCCCTCGAACACTTCCCTCCCCTGTTCCTCGCCGCCCTGCGCTTCGCCGTCATGGCGCTCCCGGTCATCGCCTTCGTCCGATTCCCGAAGGTCCGCCTGAAGTGGTTCCTGCTGTACGTGGCCGGATTCGGCACCGTGCAGTTCATCTGCCTCTTCCTGGCGATGGACCTCGGGATGCCGGCAGGCCTGGCCTCGTTGGTCCTGCAGACCTCGGCCCCCTTCACCGTCGTCCTCGGCGTGCTGTTCCTCCGTGAGCGGATGACGCTGCTCCAGGTCCTGGGGCTCCTCGTCGCCGTGGCCGGGATGGGCGTCATCGCCTGGGATCGCGCCACCGGCAGCGGCATCGGCGCGGCAGCGCTCATCCCGATCGGGCTGACCGTCCTCGGCGGATTGAGTTGGGCGATCGGCAACATCGGCGGCCGCCTCGCGCAGCCCGACGACTCGTTCCGCATGACCCTGTGGATGGCCGTCGTCGCGGGTCCGCCCCTCTATGTCGTGAGCCTCATCGTCGAGGGCCCGACCGCAGGCATCGACGCCCTCATGACCATCGGCACCGAGACGGGCCTGCGCGCGCTCGGCGGACTGATCTATCTCGCCGTCCTCGGCACGCTGGTGGGCGCGGGCCTGTGGACGCTCCTGCTCAGCCGCAACGACGCCAGCCGCGTCTCCCCGATGTCGCTGTTGGTGCCCGTCGTCGGCATCTCGGCGTCGTTCGTCTTCCTCGACGAGGTACCCACCGTCGGGGAGATCATCGGCGCGACCGTCGTCGTGGTCGGCTGCGCGGTCGGCGTGATGGCGCGCCCGCGCTCACGTCCGCGGGTGCGTCCGACCCCGGTCCCACAGGCCACCGGGCCCGAACCCGTCACCGGACCAGACCGGGGAGGGCGGGCCGACGGGGAGACCGCGCCCCGGCCCGCGGCGCGCTCGGCGTGCCCCTGACCCCCGGTGCTCTCCGCTCCGTGTGTTCCGGTCCTACGTGCCCCGACTCGGCCGACTGTTCCCCTACTGCGCGGCGGTGACGGCGTCGCGCACGGCCGCGCACATCCGGTCGACGGCCGCCCGCGCGTCGGGGCTGATGAGGGTCATGTTCGCGAAGCCGTGGATCAGCGAGCCCTCGCGCTGCACGGTGACCGGGACACCGGCCTCCTTCAGCCGCTCGGCGTAGGCCAGGCCCTCGTCACGCAGCGGGTCGAAGCCCGCGACGACGACGTGCGCCGGCGCCAGACCGCTCAGGTCGTCGGCCAGCAGCGGCGAGCACCGCGGGTCGGTGCGCTGGGCGAGGTCGGGGACGTAGTGGTCGCTGAACCACGTCATCCGCTCCTCGGTGAGGAAGAAGCCCGACGGGAACTCCCGGCGCGAGGCGCTCTTCTTCGACAGGTCCGTCACCGGGTAGATCAGCAGCTGCAGCAGCGGGGCGATGTCCTCGCCGCGCACCTCGCGCGCCAGCACGGTGGCGAGATTGCCCCCGGCGCTGTCCCCCGAGACGACGATGCGCCGCGGGTCGACGCCCCAGCGCGGCGCCGCGTCGACGACGAATCGCCACGCCGCGACCGCATCCTCCACCGCGGCCGGGAACGGGTTCTCCGGGGCCAGCCGGTATTCGACGGAGACGACGTCGAGGCCGGTGTCGTGCGCCAGGCGACGCACGAAGCCGTCGTGGCTGATGCGGCTGCCGATGACCCAGCCACCGCCGTGGAAGTAGAGGAGGATGCCTCGCGAGGAGGTCTTCGACCGGTACCTCGTGGCCCTCAGTTCGCCACCGGGGCCGTCGAAGACCAGGTCCTCCTCGGCCGCCATGGGCGGGAGGTCCTCGGCGAGGCCTGCGGCCGAATCGTCGATCTGCTTGCGGGACTCGGCGACGTCGTCGTTGCCCAGGCCGACGCCCGGCACGTGCTCGGCGGCCCAGCCCACGGCGAACATCTCGGGGGCGAGTCGCTCGCCGTCGGAGTTGGTGGGGGCCCACCGGCCGGCCAGTGCCAGGACACCCGGCGGGATCTTCGACGCCCCGCGCATGAGGCCGGCCTGGAGTCGAGCGGGCAGGGACAGTGTCTGATGCGTGTCGCGGCTCACATCCGCAGAGCCTACTTGCTGGTCGGCAGCCGCCACGAGCAACCCGGCGTGCGAGCCTGTGGAACACTCGTGGCCATGTCCGACCGTCCATCGTCCGCCGGTTCCGCATCCCGCCGGGGCACCCGTCTACCCGTCCGCACCTCGGTCGCGCTGGCCGCGGCCGCGGCGGCCCGGTGGGCGTCGCGCGCCACCGGCCGCGGCAAGGGGTCGATGATCGGCGGCCTCGTCGCCGCCAAGATCGACCCCGAGATCATGCGCCGCCTCGCGGCCGGCAAGCGCACCGCGATCATCACCGGCACCAACGGCAAGTCGACGACCACGCGGATGGCCGCGGCGGCGATGGCCGAGCTCGGCGAGGTCGCCACGCAGGCCGACGGCGCGAACATGGACGCCGGCATCATCGCCACGCTCACCCTGACCCGCACCGCGCCGTACGCCGCGCTCGAGGTCGACGAGCTGCACGTGCCGCACGTCAGCGACGCCGTCGACCCCGAGGTGCTGGTGCTGCTGAACCTCTCCCGCGACCAACTCGACCGGGTCGGGGAGATCAACATGATCGAGCGACGGCTCCGCGAGGGCATCGCGCAACATCCGTCGACGACCGTCGTCGCCAACTGCGACGACGTGCTGGTCACCTCGGCGGCCTTCGACGCCCCGAACGTCATCTGGGTCGCCGCCGGCGCGAGCTGGGTGGGCGACTCGGTGAGCTGCCCTCGCACCGGCGAGCCGATCGTGCGGTCCGGGGACGGCTGGCGGTCGACCGGGGACGAGAACTTCCGCCGCCCCACCCCGCAGTGGTGGTTCGACGACGAGAACATCTATGGCCCCGACGGCTTCTCCGCCCCGATGACCCTCTCGGTGCCCGGTCGGGCGAACCGTGGCAACGCGACGCAGGCCGTCGCCGCGGCCGTCGCGATGGGCGCCGACCCGGCCAAGGCGGTCGCCGCGGTCGGCACCGTGGGCGAGGTCGCCGGGCGCTACGGCGTGCACCAGATCGGCAACCACTCGGTCCGCACCCTGCTCGCGAAGAACCCGGCCGGCTGGCAGGAGGCGCTGTCGATGATCGACCAGGACGCCGACGGCCTGGTGATCGCCGTCAACGGCCAGGTCCCCGACGGCGAGGACCTGTCGTGGCTCTGGGACGTGCGCTTCGAGGCCTTCGAGACGATGCAGGTCGTCGCCTCCGGCGAGCGTGCCGCCGACCTCTCGGTGCGCCTGCTGTACGCGGGTGCCGAGCACACCACCGTCCCCGACCCGATGGAGGCGATCGCCTCGTGTCCGCCGGGGCGGGTCGAGGTGCTGGCCAACTACACCGCGTTCCGCGATCTCGGGGTCGCGATGGAGCGCGCCGCGCGGGCTCGGAAGGGCGAACAGTGAGCGAGTCGACTCTCCGGATCGGGCTGGTCCTGCCCGACGTCATGGGCACCTATGGCGACGGCGGCAACGCCCTCGTCCTCAAGCGGCGCGCGATCATGCGCGGCATCGACGCCGAGGTCGTGCACATCACCCTCGACGACCCGGTGCCCGATTCGCTCGACGTCTACACCCTCGGCGGCGCCGAGGACTACGCACAACGCCTCGCGACCCGCCACCTCACCCGGTATCCGGGGCTGCAGAAGGCTGCGGCCGCGGGACGCCCGGTGCTGGCGATCTGCGCCGCGATCCAGGTGCTCGGCCACTGGTACGAGACGTCCGCGGGCGAGCGGGTCGACGGCATCTCGCTGTTCGACCTGACCACGTCCCCGCAGGAGAAGCGCGCCATCGGCGAGCTCGTCACCGAGCCCGTCCACCCCGCGCTCACGCAGCCGCTGACCGGGTTCGAGAACCACCGCGGCGGCAGCAGGCTGGGCTCCGACGCGAAGCCCCTCGCCCGGGTCAAGCACGGCGTCGGCAACGGCGTCGGCGACAGCACCGAGGGAGTCGTGCAGGGCAGCGTCATCGGCACCTACATGCACGGCCCGGCCCTCGCCCGCAATCCCGAACTCGCCGACCATCTCCTCGCGACCGCTATGGGCGTCGATTCGCTTGCCCCGCTGGATCTTCCCGAGGTCGACCGGCTGCGCCGGGAGCGCCTGGCGGCGGGACGCCGCCGCTAGGACGCCTCTGGCGAATCGCCCCACACGCACTCTGATCGTGGGGCAGGATGTGCACCAACCGACGTGTGCGAGTTACGGAGGTGCACCGTGACCGAGAACCGGGTGCTGCACGTGATTCAGCACGCCATCCTCACCTGCGAGGACGGCGTGTGGACGGGGCGATACGGCGGAGAGGACTGGTCGGTGATCGCCGGTTCGCACGACGAGGTCCTCGAGCAGATGGTCGAGACCCTGCACCGCCTCGGCGACGACGACGAACACCGATGGCGGATTATCTCGCTGGCCGAGGCGGTCGCCGCGGGCGAGCGCACCGAGGAGGGCTTCGAGGCGCGCTTCATCGATCGCGAGAGCTACGAGAACCGGGTCATCGAGGCGATGGAGTCGCAGTTCGAAGAGGAGTAGCCCGCCCTCCGGTTCACCGGCCCGCCGTATCGATCCCCGCCGTATCGATCCCTGCCGACCGTGCGGCCGCCGCGAGGACCTCGACCAGCATCTCGGCGGTCAGCCGCCCGGTGAAGGTGTTGTGCTGGCTGACGTGATAGCAGCCGAACACCTCGAGGGCCGCATCGCCGCGCGTCAACGTCGTCGAGACCCCGTGCCCGAACTTCGGTGCCGGCCTCGGTACCGTCCAGCCCAGCGCGGCGAACGTGCGAAGCGTTGACTGCCAACCGAATTGGCCGAGGGTGAGCACGGCCCGCACGCTGGGGGCGAGGAGTTCGAGCTCGGCGTGCAGCCACCGGGCACAGCGATCACGCTCGTCGACGGTCGGCTTGTTCTGCGGCGGGGCGCAGTGCACGGGGGCGGTGATGCGGGTCTCGACCAGCTCCAGGCCGTCGTCGAGGGACACCGAGTGCGGCTCGTTGGTCAGGCCCGCGGAATACATTGCCGCAAACAGGAAGTCGCCGCTCTGATCGCCGGTGAACATGCGGCCGGTGCGGTTGCCGCCGTGCGCCGCGGGAGCGAGGCCGACGATCAGCAACCGCGCGTCGGCCGGACCGATCCCCGGCACGGGGCGTCCCCAGTACTCCTCGTTCTCGAATGCGCGGCGCTTCTCGCGCGCCACCTGCTCGCGCCATGCGACGAGTCGCGGACACGCGCGGCAGTCGATCAGGTCCGCGTCGAGTTCGGCGAGATCGCGGTACCGCCGCCGTCGTCGGGTGGCCATGTCCCGACCCTAGCGGCCCGGGAGCCGCCGGATACCGGACCGCCCCAGACCGATGTCGCAGACCGGTGTCACAGACCGCATCTCACGGACGGTCGAGCACCACGCAACGCTCGCGGGTTCGGTCGACGGCGAACCAGCCGCGCTCGAACTCCTGCCACTGCTGAAGGTGCTCGCGGGACGTCTCGCCGTCGCGTGCCACCGCGCGTTCGAGGCGTTCCTCGGCGGTGCCACCGTCGAGCCACAGGGCGTGCGTCAGACGCTCGGCGATACGCCGGCGCGCCGACGACACGCCCTCGATGATGAGCAGGGGCTGCCACTCGACCCAGACCGCCGGGCCGGGGGTCGCCACCCCGTCGTGCCACACCCTCGGACGGTAGCGGTAGTCGCGGCGTCGGACGAACGAGTGCAGGATGTCGGCCTCCAGTTCGGGCCACCACGCGACCGGATTGTCCCAGGTCGCGAAGTCGTCGGTGCGCACGAGCGTCACCCCGGTCCCGCGATCCCGCAGACGCTCCACCAGCTGGTCGGCGACCGTCGACTTGCCCGCGCCCGACGGGCCGTCGACGGCGACGATCCCGGCGTCGAGCTGATCGGCGAGGTCGTCCAGACGGGTTTCGACGACCGCGGCGTGCGGCCTGAGCGACGAGGTCATCGCCCGGCTCAGGCGAGGACGCGCCGGCCCGAGAGTGCCCGGCCCAGGGTGAGCTCGTCGGCGAACTCGAGGTCGCCGCCCATCGGGAGGCCCGATGCCAGACGCGTCACCGACAGACCGGGGAAGTCCTTGAGCATGCGCTGCAGATAGGTCGCGGTGGCCTCGCCCTCGGTGTTGGGGTCGGTCGCGACGATGACCTCGGTGACGTCGATGCCGTCGGCCTGGTTGCCCAGACGGCGCAGCAGCTCGCGGATGCGCAGCTGGTCGGGGCCGATGCCCGACAACGGGTCGAGCGCGCCGCCGAGCACGTGGTAGCGCCCGGTGAACTCCTTGGTGCGCTCGATCGCGTGCACGTCCTTGGGTTCCTCGACCACGCAGATCTTGGTGGCGTCCCGGCGCGGGTCGGAGCAGATCCGGCACAGCCGGTTCGCCGCGACGTTGCCGCACTCGGCGCAGAAGATCACGTCGTCGCGGACCCGGCCGAGCGCCGCGATCAGTCGATCGATCTCGGACTTCTCCCCCGCGAGCAGGTGGAACGCGATGCGCTGCGCGCCCTTGGGACCGAGACCCGGCTGCTTGGCCAGTTCGTCGATCAGATCCTGGATCGGTCCTTCATACATCGCGTGGTGTCCGGGTTTCGTTCGGGAGCCGTCGGAAGTGAGTCGTCAGCGTCGGGCGGGCCGGCTCAGCCGCCGAGCCCGGGGATGCCGCCGCCGAGACCTCCGGCCAGCGGACCCATCTTCTCGCTGGCGAGCCGCTCACGCTTGCGCGAGAGGTCCTCGAGCGCGCCGAGCAGCAGGTCCTGCAGGGTCTCCACGTCGTCGGGGTCGACGATCTTCGGGTCGATGGACACCTTGGTCACCTCGCCGGTGCCGTTGCCGGTCACGGCGACCAGGCCGTTGCCCGCGCTACCGACGATCTCGGCGGACGCGATCTCGTCCTGGGCGGCGAGCAGCTTCTCCTGCATCTGCTGTGCCTGGGCGAGCAGACCTGCCATGGGGTTCTCGCCGCCCTGGCCGCCGCCGAACAATGCGCTGGGATCGAAAGGTTGCGTCACGGTGTCCAGCGTAGCCGCCGGGTCAGCGCAACAGTCGGTCGACATGCGCGGCGATGTCGTCGACGGTCGCGTCGTCGACCGGACTGACCTCGAAGGACAGCACGCTGTCGCCGAAGAGACGGCCCGCGCGGGGCGTCAGCGAGAACTCGAACCGGTCGTCGACCCGGCGCCACTCGACAATGCCGCCGTAGACCGGCGCGCTCGCCCCGGTGGTCACGCAGTGCTCGTCGGCCCGGGGCCCGCCGGTGAGATCCCGCTGGATCTGGAAGCACGCCATCGACTCGTCGTCGATGAACACGACGGCCTCACACCCGAGGTCGGGGTGCCGCTCGTAGGACGCTCGGATGCTCACGGTGGCCAGGGTAGATCCTCGGCCGCTGCCGTGAATCGCTCCCGCCCGCGAATGGACCCCCCGAAAAGCACCCCCGGGAAGGAGCGGATGGCGATGGGGCATCCGCTGAGCGCTGGAGGGCGGAGTTCAGGGACGGTTCTCGGGCAGCACCGACCGCCGGCTCTCGTACCGCCGGTGCGTGCCGTCGATCGGGTCGGTGAACTCGAGAGCGTGCGCGACGAGCCGCAGCGGTTCGGAGAAGTCGCCGTGGTCGGGACGTTCGGCGAGTTCGGGACGGACCTCGGGGTACAGCGGGTCGCCGACGATCGGCACCCCCAGCGAGGCCATGTGCAGCCTCAACTGGTGGGTGCGGCCGGTGTGCGGCACCAGCCGGTACACGCCGCCGTGCGCGGTCCGCTCGACCAGGGTGATCTCGCTGATCGCGTTGACCGGACCGGCCACGACGCGGGCCCGCAGGTCGCCCGCGGTCTTCTCGATGCGGTCGGAGACGGTGACCGTGTCCGCGAGCCGCTCGTCGACGGGAGCGAGCGCGCGGTACTCCTTGCGCGCCCGGCGGGAGGCGAAGAGATCCTGGTAGGCGGCCCGCACCTCGGGTCGCAGGGTGAACAGCAGCACCCCGGCGGTCAGGCGATCGAGCCGGTGCGCAGGCGAGATGGTCTCGCTGCCGAGCTCCCGCCGCAGCCGCACCAGCGCGGTCTGGGTGACGTGCCTGCCGCGCGGCATCGTGGACAGGAAGTGCGGTTTGTCGACGACGACGATGTTGTCGTCGCGGTGGAGGATCTCCACGTCGAACGGGATCGGGACCTCCGCCGGCAGGTCCCGGTACAGATAGATCGAGGTGTTGACCTGCGACGGAGCGTCGAGGTCGACCGGCCGGCCGCCGGCGTCGACGATCTCACCGGCCGCTGCCCGGGCGCGCAGGTCCGCCGGCGTGAGTCCGGCGAGGGACGGCGACTGCAGCAGCGCCTCCCCGACGGTGGTGTCGGGACCGGCCCGCAGCACCACCCGCGTCGAGTCGACTCCGTCCCGGATCGGGAGCGGTGAGGGTCGCGCCCGACCGCGCCTGCGCCGGCTCAGTTCTCGAGACGCTTCTTGAGGTTGCCGAGGACCTCCGCCTGGATGCCGTTGAGGGCCCGGGGCGCGAAGGTGCGCTCGAAGAATCCGCCGATGCCGCCCGAGCCGTTCCAGGTGGTGGTGGCCGTCACCTTCGAGCCGTTGCCCGACGGCGCGACGGTGTAGGTGGTGACCATCGACGAGTTCGCGTCACGTTCGGTGACGGTGTCGGGGGTGACGCTGACCTCGGCCCGGACGTCGCGCTGTCGCTTCTCGGTGGCCTGCAGTATCCAGTGGACGACGGTGCCGTCGCCGTTGCCGCCGCTGATGACCTCGTAGTCGCGGTAGTGCGAGGAGAGGATCGCCGGACGCACCTCGGCGTAGTCGGCGAGGGCACCGATGACGGCATCGGGAGCGGCCGAGATGTCGATCGACTGCGATGCGGTTATCTGGCGCACGTTTGCACTCTCCTCCGGGACCAAAGATTGGCGGGCGAACTGATCAGGTCCTAGGCTAGCCGGGTGAGCTCTGGGCTGGAGATGGGGGGAGAGGCATTTGACCAGGGGGTGTCCACCCTGCTGGCCAGTTATCGTGCCATTCCTCCGAACGCGACAGTGCGGCTGGCGAAGAAGACGTCCAATCTCTTCCGCAAGCGCGCAGCCAATCCACATCCCGGGCTGGACGTCTCCGGGCTCGATCGGGTGATCTCGGTCGACGCCGAGAACCGCACCGCGGACGTCGCGGGGATGTGCACCTACGAGAACCTCGTGGCCGCGACCCTCCCCTATGGTCTGGCCCCGCTGGTGGTGCCGCAACTCAAGACCATCACCCTGGGCGGCGCCGTCACCGGGCTCGGGATCGAGAGCACCTCGTTCCGTTCCGGGCTGCCGCACGAGTCGGTGCTGGAGATCGACATCCTCACCGGCGACGGCGAGATCATCACCGCCACACCCACCAACGAGCACGCCGACCTCTTCTACGGGTTCCCGAACTCCTACGGCACGCTCGGTTACTCGGTGCGCCTGAGGATCGAGCTCGAACCGGTCAAACCGTTTGTCGCACTCCGCCATGTGCGCTTCACCTCGATCGCCGACCTCCAGGCGACGATGGACCGGATCGTCACCGAGAAGACCTACGACGGCGAACGCGTGGACTATCTCGACGGGGTCGTGTTCACCGCCTTCGAGTCCTATCTGACGCTCGGTCGCCAGACCGACGAGGAGGGCCCGGTCAGCGACTACACCGGGAAGGACATCTACTACCGGTCGATCCAGTCCAAGACCACCGACCGTCTCACCATCCACGACTACCTGTGGCGTTGGGACACCGACTGGTTCTGGTGCTCAAGGGCTTTCGGCGCGCAGAACCCGAAGATCCGCCGGTGGTGGCCGAAGAAGTACCTGCGCAGCAGCTTCTACTGGAAGCTCATCGCCTACGACCACAAGTACAACATCGCCGACCGGCTCAACGCCCGCAAGGGCCTGCCGCCCAACGAACGGGTCGTCCAGGACATCGAGGTGCCGATCGAGCGCACCACCGAGTACGTCGAGTGGTTCCTGGAGAATATCCCGATCGAGCCGATCTGGTTGTGCCCGTTGCGCCTTCGCGAGCCGGCCCTCCCGGGTTCGGACCCGGTGCGCCCCTGGCCGCTGTACCCGCTGGAGCCGCGTCGCACCTACGTCAACGTCGGCTTCTGGTCGGCGGTGCCGGTGACCCCGGGCAAGCCGGGCCACACCAACAGGCTCATCGAGCGCAAGGTCGCCGAGCTCGACGGCCACAAGTCGCTGTACTCCGAGAGTTTCTACGAGCCGGACGAGTTCGACGAGCTCTACGGCGGTGAGAGTTATCGGCTCCTGAAGAAGCGGTACGACCCTCGCGGCCGCCTTCTGGACCTCTATGCGAAAGCGGTGAAACGCCAATGACGACATTCAAGGACGCACCGGCCGGTGCGGACTCGCACTCGGGCAAGATGTCACTCGCCGAGATCTTCGAGACCCTCCTCGGCGGCAACCTCTCCATCCGCATCTCGGCCTACGACGGCAGCACCGCCGGCCCGGCCGACGCCCAGTACGGCCTCAACCTGAAGACGCCGCGCGGCACCACCTACCTCGTCACCGCACCCGGCGACCTCGGCCTGGCCCGCGCCTACATCGCCGGCGACCTCGAACTGGTCGGCGCACACCCGGGCGACCCCTACCCCGCGCTCAAGGCGCTGGCCGAGGACCTGTCCTTCCACCGCCCGTCGCCGCTGCAGCTCGCCCAGATCGCACGGTCGCTGGGCATCGAGCACTTCAAGCCGATCGCCCCGCCACCACAGGAGGCCGTCCCGCGCTGGCGCCGCTTCGCCGAGGGCCTGCGCCACAGCAAGGCCCGCGACGCCGAGGTGATCCACTACCACTACGACGTCTCCAACACGTTCTACGAGTGGGTCCTCGGCCCGTCGATGACCTACACGTGCGCCGTCTACCCCGACCGCGACGCGTCGCTGGAGACCGCACAGGAGAACAAGTACCGGCTCATCTTCGAGAAGCTGCGACTCAAGCCGGGCGACCGCCTGCTCGACATCGGTTGCGGATGGGGCGGAATGGTCCGTTACGCCGCCAAGCGCGGGGTGAAGGCGCTCGGCGCGACGCTGTCGGCCGAGCAGGCCGAGTGGGCGCAGAAGGCCATCGTCGACGAGGGACTGAGCGACCTCGCGGAGGTGCGCCACAGCGACTACCGCGACATCACCGAGTCCGGCTTCGACGCGGTCTCCTCGATCGGCCTGACCGAGCACATCGGCGTGAGCAACTACCCGGCGTACTTCGGCTTCATGCGCGACAAGCTGCGCACGGGCGGCATGCTGCTGAACCACTGCATCACCCGGCCCGACAACTCGAGCCGCGCCAAGGCGGGCTCGTTCATCGACCGCTACGTGTTCCCCGACGGCGAGCTCACCGGCTCGGGAAAGATCATCTCCAAGCTGCAGGACATCGGCGGCATGGAGGTCATCCACGAGGAGAACTTCCGCGAGCACTACGCGATGACGCTGCGGGACTGGAACGCCAACCTGGTCGAGCACTGGGACGAGGCGGTCGCCGAGGTCGGCGAGGGAACCGCCCGCCTGTGGGGCCTGTACATGGCCGGATGCCGGATCGGTTTCAACCGCAACATCATCCAGCTCCATCACGTGCTGGCGACCAAACTCGACGAGCGCGGCGGACACCAGGTGCCGCTGCGTCCGTGGTGGAACGCCTGACGGGACAGATCGACCTCGTCGACGGGGCCGCCTCCACGCCTGTGTGAGTGCGGTCCCGTCGCGTATCCGCCCCGATCACAGACGAGGAGTCCAATTGGGTTCGCTGCGTGCAGGCGACGTCCTCGCCGGATACACGATCATCTCCGAACTCGGTTCCGCGGAATGGGTACCGTGTACCTGGCCCGCCACCCACGCCTGTCCCGCAACCAGGCGCTCAAGGTCTTGGACTCGGCCCTCGGCGCCGACCCGTCGTTCCGCGACCGGTTCCGCCGCGAGGCGCAGCTCGCCGCCCGCCTCGACCACCCCAACATCGTCGCCGTGCACGACGCGGGCGTCGACGACAGCGTCATGTGGATCGCGATGCAGTACATCGAGGGGACCGACGCCGCCGAGCTGCTCCGAACCGCGCCGGCGCCGCTGCCCGCCGACCAGGCGGTCGACATCATCGCGCAGGCGGGTGCCGGACTCGACCACGCGCACGCCTTCGGGATGCTCCATCGTGACGTCAAGCCCGCCAACATCCTGGTGGCCGAGAACATCGGCCCGCGCGGACGTCCCCGGGTCCTCGTCGCCGACTTCGGAGTCGCCCGTCTGCTCGACGACGCCGGAGGGCTCACCGAGACCGGCATGGTCGTCGGCACCCTGGCCTACGCGGCGCCGGAGATGTTCGCCGCCGCCGAGCTCACGCCCGCCGTCGACATCTACGCCCTCGGGTGCGTGCTGTACGAGCTCCTGACCGGCGAGCAGGTGTTCACCGGCCGCGACGCGCTCGCGCTCGTCAACGCCCACGGGACGACGCCTCCGCCGCGGGTGACCGCGCTACGGCCCGACCTGCCCCGGCCATCGACGACGTCGTGTTCCGCGCGCTGGCGAAGGACCCGGCTCAGCGTTTCCCGAGCTGCGCCGATCTCGCGGACGCAGCGCTGGCCGCACTCTCGGACGCCGGCCGGGCCACGGTCGTCCCCGACCACCCGAACGCGCCGGGAACACCGGCAGTGGACCTCCGCAAGCACCCGTCCCCTCCGCCCACCGACCACCGCCCCGCGCCGGAGACACTCCTCTCCGACGCCCGGTCACGCACTCCCCTGCCGTCCGCAGCCGACCAGGGCGCGCCGGAAACGCTTCTCGCCCGAGCCCGGGACCGGACTCCCCCGCCGTCCGCGCACCGCACGCCCCGGGCACAACCCCTGCCCGCGTCCCTCGGCCACTGACAGCACCCGAACGCCGCGCCGCCGCCGACTCCGTATCCCGCCGTGCACGGCGAGCCGCCCGCGCATGCAGCGCCACCCGCGCACACCGGGCCCGCCCGCCCGGAACCGCCGCGCCGCCGAAACCCGCTGCCGTACATTCTCGCGGGCTGCGCGGTGCTGCTCGTCGTCGCGATCATCGCGGTCGGCGCGGTGTACCTGATCGGCACGGGAGACGACGACCGTGCGGGTCCGGCGACGTCGACCCCGCGTCGCGCAACCCACGCCCGGCGACGGGCGGCCGGCCCCCGTCCCCCAACCCACGACCGTGAATCCGCCTGCGGGCGCGCCGTTGACCGGGACCTGGCGCGGGGCGGTGACCGGTGACGACAGCGGTTTCGACGTCGTGGTGACCTTCGCGGGGTCCAATCCGGTGCGGTCCACCGTGGAGTATCCCCAGATCCCTTGTGCCAGAACCTGGTCCGAGGAGTCGAGGCGGGGTGACACGATCAGCCTGGTCGAGCGGGTCACGAGCGGCCCCTGCGTCACGTCGCAGATCACGCTGGATCGCCGACCCGACGGAACGCTCGGCTTCCGGTCCGACTACTTCGCCGAGTCCCGGGGCAGGACGCTGACCATCTACGCCACCCAGCGACGGGCGTGACCAGCGCCGGACGAGCGGTCAGGCGAGCGGGACGTCGATGATCGGACGCCGCACGTCGGCGCCGGGGCCGTCGAAGTGCCACCACTCACCGGGGTAGACCTCGAGTCCTCCGGCGGCCATCGCTTTTCGCAATCGCGCACGTGCCGCCTGTGCCGACGCAGAGACCCCCTGCGTGGCGTACGCGGTGGCGTTCGGGGTGAACGAGTCGAAGTCGGTGCCCATGTCGACCGGGCACAGACCGGGACCGACGCGGCGGTGCACGGGGCAGTTCGGGTTCCGCGCGGCGAGGGTGACGTCGACCGAACGTCCCGACTCGTGGCTCGTCGAGTACGGGCCGGGCGCGGCAACCCACGCCGGATCGGGGACCTTCTCGAACATCCGCTGCTGCACCGAGTGCGGCCGGTAGCAGTCCCAAAACACCAGAGTCTCGCCGCGTGCCCGCAGGTTCTCGGCGGCGGTGCGGAGTCCGGGTACCAGCGAGTCGTGCACGAGGCACCGTGCGTTCGCGGGATAGAGCCGCTCACCGACGAAGTTGCGCGGCGTCGCGTATCGGAGATCGACGACCGCGTCGGGCACTGCGGTACGCACGTCGACGAAGCCGAGTGCCCGCGCTCTGTCGTCCACGGCGGGCCGCGGGGTCGGCGAGAACGACTGCGGCGCAGGCGAGGCCGGGCTCGAGTGCACAACTCCCGAGGTATCGGGCGCCGACCGTGTCCCGGCCGCCGGGGGCTCCTCGCCCGGCGTTGCGCCCGCACATGCGGCGGAGAACGCGAGCGCCATCGCGGCCGACACGGCGACCATTGCTGCGCGCCGGGCAGATGACAACACCATCTCAGCGTTCTACCACGCCGACCGCGCGGGCCGGCGGATCACTCGATCGGCCGGGCACCCAACTCGGACTTGAGCAGCTCGAGCGCGACCTGATCGGGATCGAGGCGTTGGTCGGGGCTGGCGGTCCGGGCCTCGGCCACCATCTCCGCGCGTTCGTCCTCGGGGATGTCCTCGTCGGCGCGTGGCGGCTCGGGTTCCTCCGGCTCCGGCGGCGGCTCGGGCGCCGGGGCCGAGGGCGCACCCTGGCTCCGCCCTCGGCTCGGCCGAGAGAAAGACGGCTTCGGCTTGGGCTGCTGCCTCGGCGCCGGTCCGCCGCCCCTGGCCCCCGCCGGTGCGGCGGCTCCCGGAGGCTGGTGCACGGTGCGGACGTCGAGCGGCACGCCGAAGACCTCGGCGAGCGACTCTCGGATGATCGCGACCGCATGCGGCGCGGAGAGACGTCCGACCAGGACCTCCACCGGATGGGCGAGCACCACGGTGTCGCCCTCGAGCGCGACGATGACCGCGGCCGACAGCATCGGCTCGAGGCTCTTGGAGCGTGACCGCACCGCGGCGCGGATGTCCTGGTAGCGCTTGCTCACCGTCTCGAGGTCGAGCCCGCCGGACGGCGCCGGCTCGGGTTCCGGTTCCGGGGTCCGCGCGGGCTCCGGCGGCCGGGGTCGGGCCGGCATCGCATCGGGCGGCGGCACCGAGTACTCGTCGACCGGCTCGTCCGGCAGCGGGATGTCGTCGTAGTCGGCGGCCGGTGCCGGTTCCGGGACAGGAGCCGGCTTCGGCGCCCGGGTCTCGGGTCCGCTGCGCTCGGGACCTCGGGCTTCTGTGCCGGTGATCTCCGGGCCACGGGTTGCGGGGCCACGCGACCCGGGGCGGGGCGACTCGGGGCGGGGCGACTCGGGGCGGGGCGACTCGGGGCGGGGCGACTCGGGGCCGGGCGCCGGCGCATCGGCTGCGGGCCGGCGTGACGGCGGTTCGGGCGAGGTCGGGGTGCCCGCG